>JAZQQO010000027.1:0-161060 GCA_045629085.1 Bacteroidaceae bacterium | reverse complement strand
TGGAGAACCTGCGTTACTATCCCGAAGAGGAGGGTAAGCCCGTAGGTATCGACAAGGAGGATCCCGCATACGAGGAGGCTAAGAAGGAAATGAAGGGCAAGCAGAAGGAGTTCGCAAAGACTCTGGCAAGCTATGCAGACTGCTACGTAATGGATGCCTTCGGTACCGCTCACCGCAAGCACGCTTCTACCGCAGTTATCGCTGACTATTTCGATGCTGACAACAAGATGCTGGGTTACCTGATGGAGAAGGAGGTTCAGGCTGTTGTCAACGTACTGTCTAACATCAAGCGTCCCTTCGTTGCCATCATGGGTGGTTCAAAGGTATCTTCTAAGATCGGTATCATCGAGAACCTGCTCGGCAAGGTTGACAAGCTCATCCTCTGCGGTGGTATGACCTACACCTTCTCAAAGGCTCACGGTGGTGAGATCGGTGGTTCTATCGTTGAGATGGACAAGCTGGATGTAGCTCTGGGCGTTGAGGCTAAGGCTAAGGAGAATGGCGTTGAGCTCGTACTCGGCTCTGACTCTGTATGCTGCACTGGTTATGACTTCTCAAGCTTCTCTGTAAAGGAGGGTGCTAAGATTGAGGTCTTCAACTCAAACGAGATTCCTGCTGAGTTCGAGGGTCTGGATGCAGGTCCTGCAAGCCGTGAGAAGTTCGTAGCTGCTATCAAGGGCGCTAAGACCATCCTGTGGAATGGCCCCGCTGGCTGCTTCGAGTGCGACGAGTTCACCGCTGGTAGCCGCGCTATTGGCGACGCTATCGCTGAGGCTACCGCTGAGGGTGCTTTCTCACTGATCGGTGGTGGTGACTCTGTTGCTTGCTGCACCAAGTTCGGTTTGACCGACAAGGTTTCTTACATCTCAACTGGTGGTGGTGCTCTGCTCGAGGCTATCGAGGGCAAGGTACTTCCCGGTGTAGCTGCTATCAAGGGCTAATCGCATAAACACTTCTCCCCCGCCCTCATTCAGTTGAAGGCGGGGGATTTTTTTTCAAACATGAAGCATAAGAACATTCTCACCATTCTCATTACCCTCACAACGCTATGGGCTTGTGGAGGCAAACAGGAGGACGTCGTAGACGAAGCACTATTGGCCAGACAGGATTCTGCCGCCTTGCACGTAGCCGTCTACCCCTGTCAAAGCTGCCTACCTTTTTATTATGCAGAGGCAAAGGGGCTATTCAAGTCACTGGACACAGACATACGTCTCATACATCTCAGCACCATGGAAGACTGCGACACAGCACTTACCTTCCACCGTGCCGAGGTGTCAGCCACCGACCTTGCCCGACTGCTCTGTATGCGCAAGGATGGCTATCGCTGCACTGCCATTGCCACAATGAACAATCCGCTTAGCATGGTCACGGCTAAGGGAAAGCGCATCACGTCGGTAAAGCAACTGAAGGAAAGACTCGTGGCAATGGATCGCCATAGTTTTACGGACTATCTGAGCGATAAGATGCTGGAAGGAACGGGGTTAGAGAAACTCGACATCTTCAGAACTCAGTTTAACATTCACAAACTGCGTTGCGACATGCTCAACAACGCACTCGTCGATGCGGCATTCCTGGATGAGCCCTTCACGCAATACGCCTTGGAAATGGGAGGAAAGCAGATATGGAAGAACGATTCCACTCAGCAAACATGGAACGTATTGGCCATTCCCACGACTCTCGTCAACGACCCAACACGTACCGCACAGATGGAGGCTCTCTTCAAGGCCTACGATCAAGCCGTCGAAGCCATTAACAAACAGGAGGACAACGACATCATCGACAGTCTGCTCAAGTACACATTCGAATTACCCCACGCTGCCGTGGACACCATACCCGCACTCAAGGAGTTTCACGTTTCTACCCTCTCCCCCATCAAGGAGGAAACAGCCAGCATGGCAAAGGAATGGCTTGTGGGCAGAGGATGGATCAAACAGTCGCTTAACACGGACAGTCTATACATAAACAAGTTGTTTAGCAAATGATAACGAAAGAAGTTTTCAACCAGATATACCAGGAAGCGCATCATGCGCTTGTGCATTTCCATCTCAGCGACGCATTGTTTCTCATGGAGGCTCTGCTGAAGGAAACTGACGATGCGGAACTCAAGCGCCAATACGAAAGCATCGAGCGTGACTACAATGCCATGCTTGATTTCCTATCAAATGGCGGTCAGGATCCTGCCCAAAGCGAGATGCACGCACGAATGATACGCAAGGCATACATGCTCCTCAACGACATACATATCAGTGTAAGAATACGTGAGGGAAAGGACTTCATTGCTCAAAGCCATGCAAAACTGAAAGAGGCGAAGGAGAACGATGGATTGGCAGAAATACCATTCGAAGTGGGATTGTGCTACAACATGGCTCCTGAAGACAACGTGAGCATGGAATTCATGACAGAAGAGAATGCCAACGCACGAAAGCATTGGATCTCGGGCATTGTGCTCAATCTGTGGGAATACTTCTCACCCGAAGCGCTTCACACCCTCTGCCGCTTCTCACCTCGAGAACCACGTGCCGTGGTGGGACTTGCCATGGCTGCCCTCAAATACAAGGATGTACTCAAGCTATTTCCCGACTCGGAAAACGAACTGAAAGAGGCCATTAAGAATGAAGAAACGCGTAACCTGATCTGCCGTGCCAACAGGGAGTTCTTCATGAATTCAAAGACGGAGCAAATCAAGGAGAAGATACGCAAGGAAATCATGCCAATCCTCACCGAAGGCGTTAAGGACGAACGAGTGAGAATGGGCTTTGAGGAGATGGACACGGAGAATGACGCCTTTGAGAAACTGCTCAGGCAGCAGAACGCTAACACCGACAAGAAGATAGAAAAGAAGAAGAAACAGTTTGCTGACGGCATCATGCAACTGTTTAACATGCAACAGGAAGGCGTTGACACAAACATGGAGATGTTCCTCCTTGCGATGCATAACCCATTCTTCAAGACACTCTCCAATTGGTTCAAGCCTTTCGACGTACACGACAAATCAGTAGAACACATCACCTATCAGAAAGGAAAGCCTGTGTTCATGCTGAAGATGATCATCTCGGAAGGAAAACTGACGGATCTCGACAAGTACGCTCTGACGCAAATCTTCGGAAGCACCATGGTTCATGGAGGTATGCAGAGCCTTACTGCAATGATAGAACAACAAGCCCAAGAAGCAGAAGCTGTTATGGGAAGCGACTATCCCCAAACAACACCATCAGCAGAGGAGGAACTTGTAGGCAACATACGTGCCTTGTACCGACTATATACGAAGTCGATTTGGAAGTCGCAGATGGATAACCTCTTCAACTACTCCTTCAACTTCCTGGACAACGAATATCTTGCACTTGCACTGCAAGAGGACAACTCTACGCTCAATGCCATCGCGCAACTAATGTACAAATACGAGGATTCCAGCCTGGCATTCCAGTACCTGAAGAAGCAGACAAATAATGAGGGGAGCACGCCGGACACGTTGTCGCTAATGGCATCATGCCTGATTAACCAAGGAAAACATCGTCAAGCTATCACGTATCTGCAACAGGCCGACATACTGCGTCCTGACGACCCTTACATTCTCAAGTTAATGATAGATTGCTATGAGAACACGCAGAATTACAACGAACTGCTCGAATGCCTACTGCGTCTGGAGGTTATCGTGCCCACAAGCAGTAAGATCACCATCGACACGGGTCTTTGCCTGATGAAGTTAGGACGCTTTCAGGAGGCTTCGCAACGATTCTATAAACTTGAGGTGGAAGAAAAGAAAGTTGTACCATCCATGAGAGCAATCGCCTGGTGTGCCTTCAAGCAGCAGAAATATGAGACTGCCCTACGCTACTATAAGAAACTCTATAACATGCCTGGCGTAGCCACATGGGAGGACTACCTGAATGGTGGACACACAGCATGGCTCATGGACGACATGATGAGTGCGCTCACCTTCTACCATAACTACATTAAGCGCTACCTCACCGATGATCCGAAGATTACCGATGCACTCGCTCCCTTCGACAAGGATAATGACGAACTCCTCTTACATGGAAAGTCGCAAAGAGAAATAGACCTGATGCATGATATTATTATGCATAAGGGATGAGCATGATCAATTCCTGTATGAATAATGCAGGTTAGAAGAATCCCTTAAAGGCTCCAAAGAGGCGGCCGACAATACGGTGCCAAAGATTAAAGCGCTTGAACCATCCCTCACGGGTGAGCAGAGTGCTTTTCTCTTTGTCTCGCTCGAAGATGGCCTGTAGTTGCTTGGTCGTGGTTTTTGTGAAGATGAAGGAATTAACCTCATAGTCAAACAACATGCTTCGTGCATCCATATTAGCCGAACCAATGGTGCAAAACTCATCATCCACAATCATGAACTTGCTGTGATGGAAGCCTTCCTCATAATAATACACCTCGCATCCACGAGCTAAGAGACGGCGCATCTGTATGGCCACGACATCGGGCGTGATAGGCACATCGCTCTTGGCAGAAACCATAAACTCAACCCTGACGCCACGTTTCAAGGCATTGTACAAAGCACGACGTACACTGTACACGCCAGTTGGATAAGGATTTACAATCTGGATATGATGCTTGGCGGCATCAATGGCAGCCACGTATGCCTTACGCATCAGTTTACTGCGTTTGCCAGGCGTACGGTTTACGACAGCCAATGTCTTCTGACGAACATCCTCCGTGTCATCGGGGCGCAGGTTGTAATAGAACTCCTCCACGGGCTTACCCATTCCTTCGTATTGCAAGGAATCAAGGTATTCGTCCGTCTCGCCTTGCCACATCATACTGAAGATACGCTCATACTGCGCCACTACAGGTCCCTCAAGACGCATGTGCATATCGTGCCATGAACCTATCTCGGGCTTACCATGTATGTAGTAGTCAGCTACATTCATACCACCACTATAGGCGATGTTACCATCGATAACGGCAATCTTCATGTGGTCACGATGATAGAAATGATTAATCCATGGGAACTTCATCGGATCAAAAATCTGAATCTGTATGCCCATCGAACGTATGCTGTCCAGATGATGTTTCGTCAGTGGGTGATCATTGCTGCGATTGCCAAAATCATCACACATGACTCTCACCTCAACACCTTCCTTAGCTTTCTGCCCAAGCAAGCCAAACAAGGCCCATCCAATGGTGTCATTTCGGTAGTTGAAATACTCCAGATGGACATAATGACGTGCCTGACGTATAGCCTCAAACATATCTTTAAACTTCTCCGTTCCACTTGGCAGCAGAACAACACTATTCCCGTCATAGAAGGGAATGTCCATTTGCTTCAAGGCTTCAATAGTCTGCTGCGATGAAGAAAGCTGGGCAATGGCCTGTGGAGAAAGTGTCGATAGTGTCATCAGCAATAGTAATCTATATAAATTCTTCATTATTCCTTAACGTTTGCCACGCTTCTCCTCTGCATACTGAGAAGGAAGCACACCATACTGAGCTTGGAAGAAACGGCTAAAGGTTGACAAATTGCCAAAGCCTAACTCCTGAGCGACCTCTGCGGGCGACAAATAGCCAGACTCCAACAAACGGGCAGACTCCTCCAAACGCAAGACACGAATGTATTCAGTGGGTGAGAGATTGGTGATATGCTCTACCTTACGGAACAACACTGTACGACTTACGCCAAGCACCTTACTCATCTCCTCAATACTAAGGTCTTTCTTACTAATATTCTGTATGATGTACTGATCAAGCAACTGTCGTATCTGAGTATTAACAGCGTTGCTCATCGCATCTGCACCACGCATCGTATCATCTGCCACGACGTCACCCATAGGCTCATCCAACTGACGATGGATACGGGCAATGACCGTCTGCAGGTTGTAGGGAGAAGGAATGTAGTCATCTGCCAGAAGAGTGATCTTCTTCATGGTAATCTCTGCCTGCGTCATCACGCCATCAGTTGTAAGAATGAAGGGAATACGCTCATAAGTGCGTTCATTCTTAATCTTCTCACATAACTCACTACCCGACATGCCTGGCATATTCTCAGCACACATCAAGACACTGGGACGAGAATCTGCCAATGTATTCCAACACTCCTCCGTGCTTGTGAAGGTGCGAATTATAAATGCACCCTTCAAACAGTCTGCAACAAACTCAAGCATATCTTTATCGCGATCAACTACATAGACCGTTTGCTTGGTTCCACTTGTGTTAACAGGCATACCATTGGTAGATATAATGCCCTCATCACTTACAAGGAAGTCATCACCAATCAGGCCACCACCATCTACGGGACCATCATCACCAATCATCACATCACCATCACTCGCAGGTAATTGTTGGGTAATTGCGTCAACACCCGCATCACTTACCATTGTCGTATTGTTTTCCTTCAGGCGGTTCAATGCGACAAGCATCTGGCGTGCAGAATGATGTAAGCCATTCAACACCTCTTTGTGTTCAGCATTTGTCGTCTCCATCTGCAGAAGTCCCAACTGAGGAATCATTGATACGACATTCGAGCGGACGTCTTGAGCCACATTTTCAATCTCTTCCTGACGCTTTTTCAACACACCAAGTTCTCTACGACGTTGCTGATAGTATCCCACCACATATGGCCACAATCGATAGATGGCATACACAAACAATACGAAAAGCAATCCCACAAGTACAAACATGTACCAACGCAGATACCATGGCTTTTGCACGACGATATTCAGTAGATGCTCCTCTGATACGGTCTTACCATCATCTAACATCGCCTTTATGTGCAACTTATACTTTCCGCTGCTCAAATAGAACAACTTTAAAGTATGACCATCACCCGTAACAGGCAACCAAGCATCGTTCACACCTTCAAGCTGATAGATAAAGCGTGCAGGTTCAGCATGATTGTAATCATCTACACCTAAGGTAATGCAAATATCCTTATCGTTGCTGCGAAGCTTTAGTGTACTAATAGAATTCAAAGCCTTCTCCAAAATAACACTACCATTGTAGCTTTCACCTACGGAAATAGGCTGACCATCGATAGTAAGGTTTGACAATAACACATTCAGCGTACGCTTACGCTCTTTATTCTCTATATTACGCAGCCAGTTGATACCATGCTGACCACCCATATAGATCTTGCCACCACGTGTTGCAGCAATAGCGCCTTCATTAAACTCTACACCTTGCAGTCCATCCGAAACGCCATAACCATAAAAGTTGAAAGCAAAACGGGAATTCTCGGTCGACACATTCTGTACGCTGATACGATTCACACCTTTGGTAGTAGTTACCCATACATCATGATTCTTATCCTCTGCAATACCACAGATAAAATTGCTAAGCAATCCTTCGGTAGTATAGAAGAGGTTCAACTGATCGAGCGTTGGATCGAGCACATTCAATCCATCGCGAGTACCAATCCAAATCAATCCACGGCTATCAAGGAAGACACGTGTGACCACATTGCTTGTGAAATGCTTGTCGCCACTTGCAGTGCCGGTATAGTTCATTACCTTGTTACTGCTCAGATTCAAGTAGATGATACCATTGGTCGTTCCTGCTACAAGATTCGTACCACTCGTACTGACCGATGTCACGTTATCACTCTGCAACTTGCCATTCTGCATACAGAAGTTACTGAACTTTCCTGTCTTCGGATTCAAACATTGCAAACCACCTTTACGAGTAGCAATCCAAATGTTGCCAAAACGGTCCTCTGCCAAATCTTGAATGTTATTATCCTTGAGACCACCTTGACTGCCAGAGTTATGCTGAATTACGTTTATTCCTGCGGAACTAAGGCGATTCAAGCCAAATCGATTAGAACCCGCCCAAATTGTTCCATCGCTCGCAGCGAGAACACAAGACAGGATATTGTCATTAAGCCCATTAGCCGTAGTGTAGTTGGTCGAAAATCCATCACTAGGATTCAAATACACTAAACCTCTGTCATGTGTTGCAAACCAGAGACCGTTATGGATATCCTCACTAATACCATAGACATCTCCCACATTCTTTACATCAAAAAGATAGAGATTGGGGGCATAGTAACTGACACCAGTACGGAACGAACCGACCCACAGCAAATCTGTATCATCCACGTAAACAGTCTGAAGATTATCCGAAAGCAGGCCACGATCTGCTCCTGCTCTTAAGTGCGCTTTGAACGCACGCTGTGAAGGATTAAGAAGCAGCAAACCATGGCGATCGGTGCTAATCCACACATTTCCCTTACTGTCACCTGCAACACCAGTTACGAGGTCATTGCCGACATTAACATCACTACCCCATGCCTGAGCCAGTTCGCTAATTGAACGATACCATCTTCTCGCTGATTTCTCATAGAAGTACGAATGAGCATCACCATACACACAGATGTTACCTTCTATATCGCCAAACACCCTATATTCATCCTCTTGTGGGTTGTTTTTTGTAATAATATCATTATACCAAAGTACTTTTTGCTGTTCACCACTAATGCAGCACACCGTACCATTCGTGTACACGGCTAAAATGCCTTCATTACACTCACCAATATGGCAGATAGTGCCCTCACGCAATCCATTTTTGCTATCATCAAATCGGAAAGTATAGACGAGTTCCTGCTTGGCCTTGTAGTAATAGACGGCTTTTCCCTGATCGTAAACCCAGAGATTCTGCCACCTGTCATAGTATACAATCTCAGGGTCGATATTGGCATCCAACATAGACAGATGCTGAGCTACACTGCGGTCAAAAGTCTGTGTCTCTGGGTCAAAAACCACGTAACCGCCACTCGTCTTCACCCAAATCTTACCATTATTACCTTCTTGTATAGATACGATATAGCTATCAGGCAAGGCACTTGAAAGCGAGTAGTTACTTTGGTATTGACGAATATCAGCTCCATCGTAGCAATCGAGTCCAGCTGACGTACCGAACCAAACGAAACCTTTGCTATCCTTGAATATCGTGTTAACTTGGCTGGAGGAGAGTCCTTCAGCCAGCCCCACATTCTTAAACCAATAGTTCTGCGCAGATACCGTAGCATTGGCCCAGAAGAACAGGCCAACGCAAGCAATTCTATGAATAAACTTCTTTAGACTTATCATATGTATGGCATTAACTTTCTAAAATTATCAAACATAACAACTGAAGTTGTCAACGATGCCCACAAGCTGGCCTTCATCATTCTTGACCAGTACGGCATGAATCTTGCGGACATGCAGCGTTTGCAGAATGGTATCGACCTTGGTGGAAGGAGAAACACATACGGGACTTTTCGTCATGACCTCCTGAACAGGGACGTAGAAGAAGCGTTCACGCAGATTCTCCGTAGCACGACGTACGTCGCCATCCGTCACGATGCCCATCACCTTATCATCCTTCATCACGACTCCCAATCCTAACTTTCCTTTACTAATATGTATGATGGCCTCGCCAAGGGGCAGGTCAGGAGAAATCGTGGGCAAGTCATTGGTACGCATTACGTCCTGAGCACTCTTCAGCAAACGACGACCCAACGAACCACCCGGATGGAAACGTGCGAAATCACACTCCTTGAATTCACGACGAACCACCAATGCCGAAGCAATGGCATCTGTCATGGCCAATGCAGCAGTGGTGCTGCACGTGGGAGCCAGGTTCAATGGATAGGCTTCGTGTTCCACATGCACATTGATGTGATAGGTACTATTCTTGGCCAGCAGGGAATCAGGGTTGCCACTGATACCTACCAACGGAATGTGGCGCTCCTGTAGGCAAGGAACGAAGCGAAGCAGTTCATCGGTCATGCCCGAGTTAGACAAAGCAACTACCACATCGTCGTTAGTCATCACGCCAAGACCACCATGATAAACATCCAACGCATTGATATAGAAGGCTGGAGTACCCGTACTGCTCAACGTAGCCGCCATCTTGGCAGCCACGTGACTGTTCTTGCCTACGCCAGTAACAACCACCTTGCCTTTACAGTGAAATAGTAAATCAATAACTTTCTCAAAGTCCTCGTCGAGTTGCGGGATAAGGTTCAAAATAGCATCCGACTCGTCGCGAAGACATTGTTCAGCAATCTTCAACAATTCACTCATTATCTCTTTTCTTTTTTCAAAATCAATTAATAAGACTCTTCAACACATCCTCAAAATCCTTCAGATAAAGCATATTGGGACCATCGCTCAACGCTTTCTCGGGATCGGGATGAATTTCAAAGAAATACCCATTGGCACCAAAAGCCTTAGCCGCCAAAGCCATGGCAGGAACGAACTCACGATTGCCACCCGTCTTGCCACCTGCGGCTCCAGGACGCTGCACACTGTGCGTGCAATCCATGATGACACGCTCCGTAAAACGATTCATGTCAGCAATATTGCGGAAGTCAACGGCCAGATTATTGTAGCCATACATATTGCCACGCTCGGTAAGCCAAACGTCCACTGCCCCACTCTCACGGCATTTCTCCACGGGGAACTTCATGTCGAGTCCACTGAGGAACTGTGCCTTCTTGATGTTGACGGGCTTTCCCGTCTTTGAGGCAGCTACGAGCAGATCGGTCTGTCGGCAAAGGAAAGCAGGTATCTGTAATGCATCCACCACCTCTCCCACTATGGCAGCCTGATAACTCTCATGAATATCAGTAAGCAAAGGCAAGCCAAAGCGAGACTTCACATCAGCCATCATCTGCAAGCCCTTCTCGATACCTGGTCCACGATACGAGCTTATACTTGTACGGTTAGCCTTGTCAAACGAGGCTTTGAAGTATATCTCAACACCATATTTGTCGCGAAGACGCAACAATTCTGCAGCCACTTCATCCAGCACCTCCTGCGACTCAATCACACAAGGACCTGCAATAAACAAAGGTTTCATATCTGACATAATTCCAAAATACGTTACATTTATGCATATTATGCACCGTTTGGGCGCCAATATAGCACGCAAAGATATAAAAAAAAATCGGCAAATTGCCGTAAACAAATAAATATTTAACGCAATACTATAAATAATGTACAACTTTTGAGAGAAATTAACGATTTTCTTTGTATCTTTGCACACAGAAAGCAAAAGTGTGCCATTCGGCACGTCATCTCGAATGTAAATTTATCTTTAAAACGTATAGAAATATGAGCAAAGTTATCATTGAGTCTTACGAGGACTTCCTTCCTTACGTAGGCAAAGAAATTGGTGCCAGCGACTACGTGTTGGTTGACCAGGACCGTATTAACCTTTTCGCAGATGCCACTCTCGACCATCAGTGGATTCACGTGGACATTGAACGTGCTAAGGCAGAAAGCCCCTTCGGCCAGACCATTGCTCACGGCTATCTTACCCTCTCACTCCTGCCCGTTTTGTGGGATCAGATTATTGAGGTTCGTAATTTGGAGCGCATGATGAACTACGGCATGGACAAGATGAAGTTTGCTCAGCCCGTACTCTCTGGCCAGAGTGTCCGCATGATTACCAAGCTTGAGGAAATCCAGAATCTGCGTGGTGCCATTAAGACTACCATCAAGTTCACCATCGAGGTAAAGGAGACTGGTAAGAAGACTCTCGAAGGACTTGCCACCTTCATCTACTACTTTAAGAAATAAGAAATTGCCATAAGAGTAGGCCTCACATATTCCATGGGAGGCTTACTCTTATTGATTTAATTGTCTTATGGTTAAAAGAACACTGCCATTTATCGCTTGCTACATCATCCTATTTGCTTTGATGCTGTCCTTGCTGATAGTATTTCCCAAGAAAGATCTGCACATCTTTCTTAATTCTTTCCATACAGATATAGAAGATTATTTCTTTCGCTTTTACAGCTTCTTGGCCGAAGGGCCTTTATACGTTCTCTTTGTCATTCCTTTGCTATTTCGTCAATTTTGGTGGACGGCATTCTATGCTATATGCGAAATCACAGGAGCCATCTTAGTCACCATACTGAAGCACATCTTTGTCATGCCACGTCCACTCACTTATTTTGGCGAAGATATCAGCAATCAGTTACCCATCGTTAACGGAATTAAGCTTCACAGCACGCTTTCTTTTCCTTCTGGGCACACGTCAACTTTCTTCATTTTCTTTACGGTTTGTGTAATACTCATTGCTGTACACAGACAAAAGAACAGCAGCTCGAATGTCGATAGACCAGCGCTATGTCAAAAGAAGACATTGTATAGCCCATGGCTCATCTCAAGCCAAATCCTTCTACTCCTCATGGCTGCCATTGGAGGTTACTCACGCATATATCTGTCGCAGCATTTTCTGCTCGACGTATTCACAGGCAGCATCATAGGAATTCTCATTCCCTTCTGCCTTTTACCATTCTTCAAGAAAAAGATGTTAGAGAATTAAGGTGCAGAGAACAAGCTCTGATCTTTCTTAAAGATCTCGCTATCAACTGACATCCAGTCTAATACCGTATGGAAGACGACGTGCTGATCAACCGTCTCAGTGACTTTCTTCACCTGTCGGCTATCATCACTTGTCCATAGAAGCATAGGAATTTCGTATTGCACTCGTGGAGCCAGATTCATGGGAACACCATGCATAAACAGTCCATCCTCACCCAACGACTCACCATGGTCTGACACGTAAAGCATGGCAGCATGCCAGTCAGTCATCGTCCTGAGAGAGTCAATGACGTCACACAGGAAATGGTCAGTGTATAAGATAGTATTGTCGTATGCATTCACCAGTTTAGTCTGGTCGTCCTGCGCTTCCTCCACTCCGGCACAAACGGGTGTAAAGCGCTCGAAATCCGCCGGATATTGTCTTTGATAGTCAGGGCCATGACTGGTACTCGTATGCAGGATAATAAGCACCTTGTTCTTATCGCTTTGAATGATTCGCTCCTTCAAGCCTAACGCAAGGACTTCATCGTGAATGTCACCTTCCCATCCATACTGTGCAGCTACTTCCTCGCTCGTTTTGTATTCATCGATGTGGACAGGAGGCTCACCCCAATTCGAAGTACGCCATACTACGTCAGCACCTGCCCTGAAGAGGTAATTAGGAAGGATCTCATAGAGATCATCCGTTTCCTCATATTCCAGAATGCTTTTGGTACCAGCAGTTGTGTAAGTCGCACATGACTGAGCATTAAACACATGTAAGTCATCAAGTGCAGAGAGACGAGGATTCGTGGGACGCTTATAGCCGTAGAGTTGGAAGTTTGCTTTGCGGGCAGACTCACCAATCACAAGCACCATCACACACTTTTCATCATCTTTGAAATGGGCATCTGGCAGCATGATCTCTTTTTCTTCCTTCGCCAATTTATGGCTTATATAGCGGCATGTATTGACCGTATACGACCAAGGCATGACAAGACCACCAAGTTCCGTGTCATACTTACTGATCCAGAGCACTTGCTTGAAGCTAAGAACCACGAGCAAGATGGAAATCAGGAAACCACCACCGACAAACTTGCCAAATTGCTTCCATGACCCCCGCTTAATCTTGGGACCAAGAAGCCATGCAGCAGGCAATATGCCAAAAAGAATGACAGATAAGACCAAAGAAAAGCTGAAGAATCCTGATGCTTCGGAATAGCGAGTATTGAACACATTACCCAACATCGTCTCATCCATCATTACATGATAAGTGAAGATGAAGTATGTGCAAAGCGCACTGAGGAAAATCCATAGTGCAACAATAACCCTACCCACATAGCGAAGCAGGAAGACGAGCAGATAATAGACGGAGAAATTTAACAGCAACAGCAGGAGAACAAGTGTAGCCATTATCTGGAAACATCCCCATCCGCCCATATTTGCATGCTCGTAGGCAAACTGCAAAAATGGAATATTAAACAAGAATGTAATGAGCGAGCAGATTGCCGAGTACCAGTGAAGGCTAATACTTGATTTCCAAAACTTCAAGTATTCAGGAATACTGAATTTCTTCATCTTAGTACTTAATGCCAAGTTCGCGAACGATAGAAGAAATCTTCTCCATCGTCACAAGCGTAGTAGGAACGAGGGGAAGGCGCAGCTCATTCTCGATGACACCCATGGCGTGCAGCATGGCCTTGACACCAGCGGGATTGCCATCCACAAAAAGCAGTTTGAAGAGCTCGGTGAACTTGTGGTGAATGTGCAAGGCAGGCTCATACTCACCCTTGAGAGCAAGGCGCACCATGCGGCTGAACTCAGCAGGCAAAGCATTACCGATCACACTGATAACACCCACGGCACCCAAGGTGATAAGGGGGAAGGTGATACCGTCATCACCACTGATCACGTCGAAGTCGGCTGGCTTATTCTTGATGATGTCATCCATCTGCGTGATGTTACCACTAGCCTCCTTGATAGCCACCACGTTCTCGCAGTCACGAGCCAGACGGAGCGTTGTCTCAGCAGTCATATTGACACCCGTACGACCTGGCACGTTATAGAGTACGACAGGAACGGGACTTGCCTCAGCAATGGCACGGAAGTGACGATAGAGACCTTCCTGCGAAGGCTTATTGTACATGGGGCAAACGCTCAGCACACCGTCGATACCGGTCCAATCCGTATTCTTCAGTTCATCTATCACAGCCGCAGTGCAATTGCCACCGCAACCCATCAGCAAGGGTACACGACCTGCCACACGCTCAACGACGAGGTTACGAATCTGCTGCTTCTCCTCTTTCGTCAAGGTTGGCGTCTCAGCCGTAGTGCCAAGGAGGCAAATGAAGTCTACACCGTGTGATAACTGGAAATCCAACAAATGGGTCAGCGAATTGAAATCTACGCTGCCATCAGCATGAAAGGGAGTGATAAGTGCAACACCCAAACCGCGAAATTTATTTTGAGCCATAATACCTATTTTCTTTATGTACGGCGCCTCAATGCGCACGCCTCTTTTCTTTCAGTTTGCAAAATTACAAATTAACGCGCTAAATGCCAAAGAATTTAGCTAAAAAAGCATTATTTTGCAACCATTTCCAAGAATTCATCCTCAGAAAGTATGCGGACGCCCAACTTTTGCGCCTTCTCCAGCTTAGCAGGTCCCATGTTGGCACCAGCCAGTACAAACGACGTCTTGGCAGAGATGCTACCCACGTTCTTGCCGCCATGTTGCTCAATCATTGCCTTATACTCGTCACGGCTGTGGTGTGCAAAGACACCACTGATGACCACACTCTTTCCTGCCAATTTGTCGCTCTGTTGCGACAGTTCTTCGTGCGTCAATTCAAGTTGCAATCCATGTTTGCGCAAGCGCTCTACCAACTCGCGGTTCTGCTCGTTGCTGAACCACGCCATGAGGCTTTGGGCAATGACCGTGCCAATGCCATTCACCTCCAGCAATTGCTCGAGTGATGCCGATGCCAACGCATCGATGCTGCGGAAGTTACGAGCCAACGCTTTGGCTGCCACTTCACCCACAAAACGAATACCCAAGGCAAAGAGTACACGCTCAAAGGGAACTTTGCGGCTTTCAGCAATGCCCGACAGGATGTTGCGTTGCTGAAGATGTTCCTGTTTGCCATTTACGGGCAAGGGATTACCGAAAAGGTCAACTGCGGGAGGACAAAGCATATCCAATGTCAAGTCGTACAGATCAGCCACATTGCGTATCAACCCTTGAGAGAAATACTTATCCACTGTTTCAGGTCCAAGACAATCGATGTTCATCGCTTTACGCGAGATGAAATGTTCGAAACGTCCCAATATCTGCGGACGACATTGGTCGTTGGGACAATAGGTGGCAGCCTCTTCCTCGTTGCGCATCAAGGGAGCACCACATTCGGGACAATGCGTCACAAACTCCACCTTTTCACCTCGTGGTTCAGTCGTCAGTTCTTCATCCACTCCCACGATTTTGGGAATGATCTCCCCACCCTTTTCTATCAGGACATGGTCGCCAATATGCAGATCGAGCGCAGCCATCACGTCGGCATTGTGCAATGTGGCACGCTTGACGATAGTGCCAGCCAGTAGCACAGGATCCATGTTGGCCACGGGTGTCACGACACCGGTACGCCCCACCTGAAACGTCACTTCGCGAAGCACCGTGCTCACCTGCTCTGCCTGAAACTTATAGGCAATGGCCCAACGCGGACTCTTTGCCGTCAATCCAAGCGAACGCTGCTGTGCGAGTGAGTTGACTTTCAGGACGATGCCGTCCGTAGCGAATGGCAACTGATGGCGCTTTTCGTTCCACAAATTGATGTAGTCAAATATCTCTTGCTCACTCTTTGCGAGAAGCATCTCGTCACTAACCTTGAAACCCCATCGCTTGACAGTCTGCAGGTTTTCGTAATGACTCTGACAGGGAATGTCCTCACCTAATAAATAATAAAGGAAGGCATCGAGCTTTCGCTCTGCCACGACCCTCGAGTCCTTGCTCTTGAGCGTGCCGGATGCTGCGTTACGAGGATTGGCAAAGAGCTGTTCGCCCTTGCTTTCACGCTCCTTGTTCAGTTCGTCAAAACTGCTGTAAGGCATCAGCACCTCACCACGTATCTCAAACTCATCGGGATAATCCAAGCCCTCGGGCAGGACGAGTGGAATGCTGCGGATGGTACGCACGTTCTCCGTCACATCATCGCCCTGCACACCGTCACCACGCGTCACGGCACGCACCAGGCGTCCCTTCTCGTAATGCAGTGAGATGCTCAGTCCATCGAACTTCATCTCGCAGCATATCTGGAAGGGTTCTCCTTGCAACCCTTCTTTTACACGCTCGTAGAATTCACTGACTTCCTGTTGGTTGTAGGTATTCGACAATGAGAGCATCGGGCGTTTATGCACAACTGTTTGAAACTCATTGTTCAGGTCGCTGCCCACACGTTGGGTAGGACTGTTGGCATCATAGAGTTCGGGGTGACGATCCTCCAGTTCCTGCAGCTTGTGAATCATCTCGTCAAACTGCTGGTCGCTGATGGTCGGATTATTCAGAACGTAGTAATTGTAATTATGCTGATGCAGCTCTGCACGAAGCTGCATAATTATTTCCGTCTCGCTCATAGTATGAAAAATAAACTAAAGGAACTACTCCTTGTCGCCTTCGCCCGTATGGATCTTCTCCATGTTCTTCTCAGCAGCCTCCATGTAGCTCTTCACGTAAGGATGGTTCTTAAAGTAGGGTTTGGCACGAAACATAATTTCCTCTATCTGAGGCGTTGTCTGCGGGAACGCAAAGCCACTTGTCATGATCATGAAGACACCAGGGCCGAGCACGTTGTCGCTATTACGCACAATAAAGCTGGTCACCAGCTTGTCGTTCTCCTCGGCTATACGCTGGCTCTCGCTATACAGAATGCTGTTACGCTCCATCTCGTCCACGCCATCCATGATGAGCTTGCTCTCCAGGCTTGGCAACGCATCCATCTCCCGGTCGAGTTTCACCTTCGCGCGAATAAAATTATATAAGGTGTCGTTCAGCGGACTTCCGGTGACATCCTGCTTGCTCTCGTCGATAGTGAGCGAGATGACACCACCTTCCAATACCATGGGCATCATGCTTTCGTCGTCCATGAAGATGTTGACCATCTGAGTGGAATCGAGCGTGCCGTTGAAGTGAATGCGGCCATGCTGCACGGTGCAAGAGTCAAGGCTGAGCATCGATTCATTATCAAATACTTTTAGATACAGCATCTTACCCTCCAGCATAGACACGTTCGTCGTGCCTTCCACGTTATACTGCGTAGCACAGGAATTGAGCAAGAAAGGCAACAACAGTATCATGGCTGATCCGCCATTGAAACGACGATCGTTATCCTTCTGTATCTCCTGGGGAAGACGGAATGCCGTGTAGAGTTGAAGCACACAGCCCACGATGAGCAACAACGTCCAAGTGTTGCGATGAGCCCAGGCAGGACCGAAACGCAAGTCCTGCGACATCATGGCTGCTGCCGAGAGCATAAAGGCTATGTCGCTCATTATCTGCTGGCGGCGTAGACGTGCGATGTTGAAATTCGAGCCTTCATAGCGTTGCAGCAACTGCATTGTCGTAAAACCCAATACACCAGCAACGTAGAGCCACATGCCCAGAAGCGGATTGAAAAGACGGATACCTAAACCTATGACAAATGCTATCGCTCCTACGCGAAAGATGATGTTCTGAAGGTGATTGAGTTCTTTCATGGCAAATGCGTGTGCTTATACTTCAGGATCCTCATCTGCCGGAGCATCGGCTGTCACCACAGCACCTACGGGCTGCTTCACGTCCGACTGAATGATGAAAAGATCCTCACCGGGTCGTGTCATGAAATACTTCTCGCGAGCGATGCGCTCCACACGGCGGGGATTGTTGCGAAGTTCTTCCAGCTGTCGCGTGTTTTCCTGATAGCTTGCCTCCAGCTCAGCTATCTCTCTCTTGAGCGACTTGATGGAATCCCAACGATAGTGACGCTCCCAAATGCTGTTGGAGTCAATGACTCCTACGAAGAGAGCACAGATGATAATGACGACCCAATTCTTGTGGCCGTGTATAAATTCGAGTATGGAATGCAGTTTGCTCATAGCTTTTTTCAAATCGGTGCACAAAGATAGCACTTTTTTTCTCTAAAAATGCGCTTGACACACTTTTTTTTTGTATTTTTGCATTTAGTAACAATTCAAACGACCACCTATTATAATTTTTATATGGAAGAATACATTGTTTCGGCACGAAAATACCGTCCTGCGTCCTTTGACACGGTGGTGGGACAACGCGCCCTGACCACTACCCTTCTCAATGCCATCAAGACGAACAAGCTGGCTCACGCCTACCTGTTCTGCGGACCGAGAGGTGTGGGTAAGACGACCTGTGCCCGCATCTTTGCCAAGACCATCAACTGCACCAATCCCAACGCCAATGGGGAGGCGTGCAACGAGTGCGAGTCCTGCCGTGCGTTCGACGAGGGACGCTCGCTCAACATACACGAACTGGATGCCGCCTCCAACAACTCCGTGGAGGACATCCGCGAGCTCATCCAGCAGGTGCAGATACCTCCACAGACGGGACGCTACAAGGTCTTCATCATCGACGAGGTGCACATGCTCTCTACTGCTGCCTTCAATGCCTTCCTGAAGACGTTGGAGGAGCCACCATCCTACGTCATCTTCGTCATGGCTACGACCGAGAAGCATAAGATCCTTCCCACGATCCTCTCGCGTTGCCAGGTCTACGACTTTGCCCGCATGACGATACAGAACACCGTCGACCACCTGCGCTACGTGGCACAGAAGGAGGGATACACTGCTGACGACGAGTCGCTCAACCTCATTGCCCAGAAAGCAGATGGCGGCATGCGCGATGCGCTCTCCATCTTCGACCAGATGGTCAGCTTCACCGGTGGCAACATCACCTATCAGCAGACGCTTGCCAACCTCAACATTCTCGACTCCGAGTACTACTTCCGCTTGGTGGATCACTTCCTCAAGCATGAGGTAGAGCCTTGCATGCTCCTGCTCAACGAGGTGATACAGAAGGGCTTCGACCCAGGCATCTTCATCGGTGGCCTTGCTGCTCACCTGCGCGACCTCATGGTAAGTCGCGATGCCAGCACACTGTCCCTGCTTGAGGTCAGCGACGGTATGCGCCAGCGCTATCAGGAGCAGGCAGCACGCTGTCAGCCACGCTTCCTCTACCGCACCATCAAACTCTGCAACGAGTGCGACCAGAACTACCGCACAAGCCGCAACAAGCGACTGCAGGTGGAGATCTGCCTCATTCAGGCAGCCCAAGAGGAGGACGCCAGTGCGGGGCGCCGCCCCAAAGTATTGCGCCCATTGTTCACTGCCCTGACGGCTCAGCCGAAGGGGCAACAGCCCGTAGCAGCTGCGAACACACAACCTGCTACCACTCCCTCTGTGTCCAATAACAACGTGAATGCTGTCATCGCGGCAAACACGCCTCCTCAAGCCGCTCCTGTGCAAAACACGGCTGCTCCACAGCCCAATCTGCGCACTATCAAGGCCGGCAACTTTGGCCCTTCGCTGCGCCGCAACACCATATCCAACAACGCAAGCAGCGGTACTGCCACCCCACAGACCATTTCCGTGGCAGAAGCCAGCAAACCGTCACGTCCGCTCAACGACCAAGACCTAAGCCTGTGCTGGAGAGAGTTAGCCAACCGTCTGCCTATCGAATACAAATCCCTCTCGCAGAGAATGTTCGAAATCACACCGCAGATTGTCAACGAGACCCAGTTTACCTTCACGGTGAACAGCGATATGGCTAAAAATGGCTTTGAGCAGATCAAGGAACACTTACTTATTTATATAAGGAAAAGATTCAATAACGACGCCATCGACTTCACCGTGAAGGTTTCTGAGCAAAACACCTTCGTCGTGCTCACCAAGGAGGACATCCTGAAAGCCATGATCGAGCACAACAAGTCGGTGGAGTTACTCAAGAACGCCCTAAAGCTGCAGTTATAATAATCTAATCAGTTCAGAATGACTACCTTCAAGATTATCATCGTATACCTTGTCATCATCAACCTCGTAACGTTCATCATCTTTGGCTACGACAAGTGGATTTCAAAGCATAATGCCAAGCAGACAAAGAGAAAAAGACGCACCAAGCGTCGCATCCCCGAGAAGACGTTGCTCTCCCTGGCAGGTGCCGGTGGCGCGGTGGGTGCACTCATGGGCATGAGCGTATGGCACCATAAGACGATGCACAAGAAATTCATCTACGGTGTGCCTCTCATCCTCATCCTTCAAAGCATCATCCTGATCATCGCCATCCATAAGTATTGGTGATTTGACTTCAGAAAACGAAACGTGTCACGTGTCACGTGTCATCAACACATCGTAGGAGTATAATCTTCAAGTTGTATGAATAAAATTAATGAATAAATTTGTGGGGCATTCATGGAAAATTCATGTAGAGCCGCAGGCAAATATATATTTTGAGAATTAGTATATACAAAATTCGATGTAATCCGTACTCAAATAAAAAACGTGAGTATTTGTAACCGTTGATGACACGTGACACGTGACACGTGACACATTTTCAACCGTCTTAGTCTCGTAGCACTCTCCATCACGGCCCGCACCGAGTCTACATAGGGCCCGCACCGAGCCAGAATGAGAGTCGCAGCGAGTCTGAAACGGTGCCGCACAGGCACGAATATACAATTTACGCGGATTTTTTAGACGCAGATGACACAGATGGCACAGATTTCTCCTTTAAATAATTTGTGTAGATTCGCGTTAATTCGCGTCCTTCCCCCACAATGAGAGAATCTGCGAAATCTGCGCAATCTGTGTCAAAATATCATGCGGTTTGCATCTTCAGCAGTTCCTGATGGAATTCGGGGAAATACTCCTCAATGGCTACGGGGCGACCGTTGCGGTCGAGGAAGCAATGAAGCGAGGTGCCAAGGCACACCACCTTATCGTTACACGTCATCTTGTAGGCAAACCTTGCCTTCAACTTACTCAGTTCGGCTACTGTCACCTCCACGCTGATGACGTCGGGGAAGGTGGTCGGACGCTTGTAGTCGCACGTCACACCCATCACGGGCGAGAAGACACCAGCCTCCTCCATACGTTCGTAGCCAAAGCCCATCTGCTCCATGGCATCGACGCGTGCCTCCTCCATGATACGAATGTAGTTGGAGTGATGTGTCACGCCCTGCTTGTCTGTCTCGTAATATTGTACCTTATGCTTGTAAATCATCTTGTTATCTTTAAAAAGTAGCCCCGTATCAGTATTGACACAGGGCTATTTGTGTTACTATAAAGAGATAGAAACTGTCTCTATCTATTACACGGAAAGATTAGATCTCGGGAAGCTCCTTAGCCTTATCCTTCATGCCGAGGTTGTTGTAGATAACCTTGAGCTCGCTTGCCCAACGCATGGGATCCTCGGGCTTGAGGTCGCGTGCACGCTCGAAGTAAGGCAGCGCCTTGCGCAGGTATGACTTAACCTTGGTATCAGCATCCTTGTCAGCCTCTGCCTGGGTCTTGTACTTCTTGTCGCTGATCTTACGGCCATTCTCAAGACCAATCTGATAGTAGCAGAAACCGCACTGGTATACAGCCTCGAAGTAGTTGGGATCAATGTCGATACACTTCTCGTAGTACTTGGTTGCCTCTTCGTATTTGTTCTGAACAACGAGCGAGTAGCCCTTACCGTAGTTGGCAATCTTGTTGTTCTCGTCCTTAGCCAACATCTCGTCGGCAAAGGCTGCCATCTGGTCAACACCCTTCTTTGAGTAGTAAGCCAGGAGGTTCTGGGTGGCTACCTCAGCGGTGGAAGAAGAAGGATCTCTTGCAATCATAGCCTTCAGCTCGTTGGCCCAAGCGATGGTGTCACCCTTCTGAAGGAGCATCTGAGGACGGCTCTGCTCCACGAAAGCGTGGCTGTTGGGGTCGTCGTACTGCATTGCCTCGTCATAGTACTGGTTGCAGACATCATACTTGCCCTGAGAATAAGCGGTGTAGTAGATGTTGAAGGCGAACATAGAGAAAGGTACTGAGGGATTCTTCACCTCATCTTCGTTGGCAACCTCAGGGTACTTCTTGGGGAAGTTCTTATAGTTCTCGAATGCTGCAATAGCGCCATCAAGGTTCTTGTTCTCAATCTCAAACTGAGTGGCGTATGCCAGATAGGTGTAGAGGCGAGGGAACTTTGCCTTGACCTGAGCAAGAATCACCTTCTGCTGATCATCGCTGGTCTTGCCATACTTAATCTGCATGTGGCAAGCATCACACATCTCGTTGGCTGCCTTTGAGAAGTAAGCGGTATCGAAAGGCTCCTTCTTGGAAGCATGCTGCAACTCAACGTTGATGAGCTGCGAGAGCATGAAGTCCTGTGCATGATATGCATCGAAGAACTTCTTCTCCTCGATAAGACCCGTGGCGAGTGCCTCGGAGAGGATGGGGCTACCCTTGCGTGAGAGTTCCAGCATCTTGGCGTTTGTCTCAGTAGTCTTGGCTGCCACCTTGTCCTGGTTCTTCTCCATCTGCTTGTACTGACCGAGTGCGCTGAGGGCACCATTGGCTTCCTCGTAGCACTTCATGGCTTCGTTAAACTTGGCGTATGCCTCATTCTTGGCTTGCTTTTCAGCAGCCTTCTTTGCCTTTTCTGCTTCTTTAGCAGCCTTTGCAGCAGCCTTGTCGTCGACGGACTGTGCAAACATGGTGCTGGCAAACAGCGCAGCAGCCAATGTCAAAACGATCTTCTTCATAATAGATAGAATTAGATATTAGGTTAATAATCTTTGTTACATTATTATATTATACATTCTCGGGAGCATTCTCGGGAGCATTCTCGGGAGTATTCTCAGGAGTCTCGGGAGTCTCAGGTGCCTCGGTGGTTGCCTCTGCCTCGGGCTCATCCTCCTCACGTGGCACGACACAAACATTGCTGATGACGTCGTTACGCTTGGTGATGTCGATGAGCTTCACGCCCTGAGCCACACGACCCGTCTGGCGAATGGAGTCGACGTGCAGACGGATGGTGATACCACTCTTGTTGATGATCATCAAGTCGTTGCTATCGTCGACGGCACGGATGGTAACAAGCTGGCCGGTCTTCTCGGTGATGTCGAGCGTCTTGACACCCTTGGCACGACGGCTGGTTTTGCGGTAGATGTCATTGCCATCATCATCGATGAGTGCACTGCGCTTGCCGTAGCCCTTCTCGCTGATGACAACGATGCTGTCGGTCTGAGGATTGTTGACAGCCACCATGCCGACCACCTTGTCGTCAGCACCGTCGAGCTGCATACTGGTAACACCGGTTGCCGAACGACCCATAGGACGTACGTCGCTCTCGTGGAAGCGAATAGCACGACCGTTCTTGTTGGCAATGACAATCTCATCGTCACCATTGGTGAGCTGTACGCTCAGCAGGCGGTCGTCATCGTTGATGTTGAGTGCAATGACACCGTTCGTACGAGGACGTGAATATTCGGTAAGGCAAGTCTTCTTGATAACACCACGCTCGGTACAGAAGAAGACGTAATGGTTAGCACAGAACTCGGCATCGCTGAGCTTGCGGATGCAGAGGCATGCCTCCACCTTGTCATCGGCATCGAGCTGCAGCATGTTCTGGATGGCGCGACCCTTGTTGTTTTTGCCACCCTCGGCAATCTCGTATATCTTGAGCCAATAGCAGCGGCCCTTCTGGGTGAAGAACATCATCGTGTTGTGCATCGTACCGATGTACATGGACTCGATGAAGTCGCCATCGCGAGTTGAACTACCCTTGGCACCTACGCCGCCACGGCTCTGAGCACGGAACTCAGCCAGGGGAGTACGCTTGATGTAACCCAGGTGTGAGAGGGTGACAACCACCTCATCGTCGGCATAGAAGTCCTCGGCGTTGAACTCCTCGGCACTGGGCATGATGACACTCTTGCGAGGGGTAGAGAACTGATCCTTTACCTCGATCAGCTCGTCCTTCATCACCTTGCGGCAAAGCTCGTCGTTGGTAAGGATCTCATTGTAGTACTTGATCTTTTCCAACAGTTCGTTGTACTCGTTGTGCAGATCCTCCTGACGCAGACCGGTGAGCTGGCTCAGACGCATATCGACGATGGCCTTTGACTGCAGTTCGTCGAGTTCAAAACGAGCCTCCAGGTTCTTCTGCGCCTCAGCGGGACTCTTGCTGGCGCGGATGATGCGAACCACCTCCTCGATGTTGTCGCTGGCAATGATAAGACCTTCGAGTATGTGAGCACGCTCCTCTGCCTTCTTCAGGTCGTACTTGGTGCGACGGATGACCACCTCGTGGCGATGCTCGCAGAAGTTACTGATGCAGTCACGCAGGGTGAGCAGTTTAGGACGACCCTTCACGAGAGCGATGCTGTTCACGCTGAAGCTGGTCTGCAAGGGAGTCATCTTGAAGAGCTTGTTCATCACGACGCGGCTGTTGGCATCGCGCTTCACGTCCACAACGATACGCATACCCTCGCGGTCAGACTCATCGTTGACGTTAGCAATACCCTCAAGTTTACCCTCCTTCACCAGTTCGGCAATGTACTTGATGAGTTCTGCCTTGTTGACGCCGTAGGGAATCTCAGTGAAGACGATGGTGTCATGCTGATCGCCCGACTCAATATCGCCCTTGGCACGCATGATGACACGACCACGGCCTGTCTCGTATGCATCCTTGATGCCCTGCGTACCCATGATGAAGGCACCGGTGGGGAAGTCAGGACCCTTGATCCACTCCATGAGGTCAATGCTCTGCAACTCGGGATTGTCGATGAAAGCCACGCAAGCGTCGATAACCTCACCTAGGTTATGTGTGGGGATGTTCGTAGCCATACCGACGGCAATACCCGTGGCACCGTTGACGAGGAGGTTAGGGATGCGGGTAGGCATGACGGTAGGCTCCTTGAGCGTATCGTCGAAGTTGTTGGTCATGTCGACGGTGTCCTTCTCAAGGTCGTCCATCATGGCCTCGCCCATGAGTGAAAGGCGAGCCTCGGTGTAACGCATAGCTGCAGCGCCATCACCGTCCACCGAACCAAAGTTACCCTGTCCGTCAACGAGCGTGCATCGCATGTTCCACTCTTGTGCCAAGCGAACGAGGGCACCGTACACTGAGCTGTCGCCGTGGGGGTGGTACTTACCAAGCACCTCACCGACGATACGTGCACACTTCTTATAAGGTTTATTATGGGTGTTGCCAAGTTCCTTCATTCCGAAAAGGATGCGACGGTGAACTGGCTTGAAACCATCGCGGACATCGGGCAGGGCACGAGCCACAATGACTGACATACTGTAGTCGATGTAGCTCTTTCGCATTTCATGCTCAATGTCTACTTTGATAATTCTGTCTTCTGCGTCTTGCATTTCTTATTAATGATTAAATTTTGATGTTTTACTGATCATTTTTTGCGCGAAAGGCCGATAAAGGCCATTTCCTTGCACGCTGCGTTGATGAGCATGCGTTTTTATCGCGCACAAAGATACTGCTTTTTTCCGATAATAAAAAATTTTTGAAGAAAAAAGCACAAAAGTCGGAATTTGGCATTATCTTTGCACAAGATATGAGCGTAAACCGTGCAAATGATAACGCACCCATACGAAGAAATAGATATGATGACAAGTAGATTTTCGGCACAGATGTCCCAAATACTCGGCTATAGCCGAGACGAGGCCATCAGATTACAGAACGAGTCGGTCACACCTGTTCACATCTTGCTTTCCATGCTGCATGACACACGCTGCGTGGCAAGTGAGATTATCTGCCGTTTTTGTGACAACCCCAAACAACTCAAGGCTCAACTGGAGGCTGTGGCACGAACGCAAACTGCCATTGTGGCACCCCACCCTGACGATATGTCATTCGACCCAAAGTCTTCGAAGATATTGAAGTTGTGCGTGCTTGAGGCCAAAAACCTGAACAGCGATGCAATCGAGAGTGAGCACATGCTGCTCGCCATTCTGCGTGAAAACGATAACGATGCCAGCCGTCTACTCAAGCAAAACCAACTTAACTATGACGAAGTGATGACAGCTGTGCGCCCACAGACGGACGTGAAGGACGGCTTTGGCTTCTCGGAGGAGGATGACGATGATGACGATGCTCCGGCAAGTTCAAGCAATTCAACCGCCACCGCAACAAAGCGTACAGCCACACCCGCACTTGACAACTTTGGTACTGATTTGACAAAAATGGCTGCCAACGGAAAGTTTGACCCTGTAGTAGGACGCGAGAAGGAGATTGAGCGAATGGCACAGGTGCTTTGCCGTCGCAAGAAGAATAACCCTGTGCTGATTGGCGAACCCGGTGTGGGTAAGAGTGCCATTGTAGAGGGTCTTGCACTGCGCATCGTAAACCACGAGATCTCACGCAGCCTTTGGGACAAGCGTATCATCAGTCTTGATTTGGGTGGCGTTGTGGCAGGAACAAAATATCGTGGACAGTTTGAGGAACGCATTCGTTCCATCATTCTTGAACTGCAAAAAAATCCCGACATCATTGTGTTTATTGACGAGATACACACATTGGTAGGTGCAGGATCGGCACCAGGAACGATGGATGCTGCCAATATGCTGAAGCCCGCCCTGGCAAGAGGTGAAATTCAGTGTGTTGGTGCCACAACTTTGGATGAATACAGAAAGTCCATTGAGAAGGATGGTGCCTTGGAGCGCCGTTTCCAAAAGATATTGGTAGATGCCACCACAAAGGAAGAGACTTTACAAATCCTACAGAACCTGAAGGGTCACTATGAGGATTATCATGGTGTAAGATATACGGACGAAGCGCTGACGGCATGTGTCACCTACACTGACCGATACATTACCGACCGCAGTTTCCCCGACAAGGCACTTGATGCACTTGATGAGGCTGGCGCGCGCGAACATATTAAGGAAAGTCCGCTCAGCGACGAGATAACAGATCAGTTGCTGAGTGTGAAGCGTCTGACTGAGAAGAAGAACAAGGCTGTGACCGAACAGAATTTCGAACTGGCAGCAGACTTCCGCGACCAACTCAAGCAAGCAGAGAATGAACTGCAACGCATGCAGCAGGAATGGGCTGAAAAGCAAAAGGCAGAACGTCGAATCGTGGATGCTACACAAATAGCAGAGGTGGTGTCGCTCATGACCGGTATTCCCGTTCAGCGCATCGGTCAGGAGGAGAACCAGCGACTGCGTAACCTTTCGACGACACTGGGTGCTGCTGTGATTGGTCAGGACGATGCCATCAAGCATATCGCAAAGGCCATTCAGCGTAGCCGTGTAGGACTGAAGGATCCCAAGAAACCCATCGGCACATTCATGTTTGTCGGTCCAACTGGTGTAGGTAAGACCTATCTCGCCAAGAAGTTGGCAGAAGAGATGTTTGGCAGTGAGGACGCACTCATCCGCATCGACATGAGCGAGTATATGGAAAAGCATACGGTGAGCCGCATGGTGGGTGCACCTCCGGGATACGTAGGCTACGATGAGGGTGGACAACTGACTGAGCGCGTACGTCGCAAGCCATACTCCATCGTTCTGCTCGACGAGATTGAGAAAGCGCATCAGGATGTATTCAACTTACTGCTGCAAGTAACCGACGAAGGACGATTGACAGACGGAAACGGCACGACGGTTGATTTCCGCAACACAATCATCATCATGACCTCGAACTGCGGTACGCGTCAACTCAAGGAGTTTGGTCACGGAGTAGGTTTCAACACGGCAAACGATGCCTCACAGGACAAGGCTTTGGCCCGCTCTTTGGTGAAAAAGGCCTTGCAGAAGCAGTTTGCTCCTGAGTTCCTCAACCGCCTCGACGATATTATCTATTTTGACCAATTGGATGAAGAAGCCATCCGAAAGATAGTCGACATCGAGCTTCGTCCCTTGAAGCATCGCATCAATGAGATGGGCTACACGCTCCAGCTGACCGACGAGGCAAAGGACTTCATTGGCAAGAAGGGGTATGATGCACAGTATGGTGCCCGTCCCTTGAAGCGTGCCCTGCAGACATTGCTCGAAGATCCTATCTGCGAACTCGTCATGAGCGACGATGTGCCTGAAATTGGCAGTATCATAACGGCCAATGTGAAAGAAGAGGAGATCAAGCTCACCTGGGAATAGCGGAATGCCAGAACATCGGAACGCCGGGATACTGGAACGCCGGGATACCGTGATGCCGGAACACCGGAATACCGCCGCCACCCCAAATAACATCAACAATTAACATAAAACAACATAACCATGCAAAGCGGAAACATTGGGGTTACAACAGAGAACATCTTCCCCGTCATCAAAAAGTTTCTCTACAGTGATCATGAGATATTTCTCCGTGAGATAGTAAGTAATGCCGTTGATGCCACACAGAAGCTCAAGACACTCGCCGGCAAGGGCGACTTCAAGGGCGAGATGGGTGAGCTAAAGGTCAGCGTGAAGCTCGACAAGGAGGCTGGTACCATCACCGTGAGCGATAATGGTATCGGTATGACTGCCGACGAGATTGACCGCTACATCAACCAGATTGCCTTCAGTGGTGCCAACGACTTCCTCGATAAATACAAGGAGGATGCCAACGCCATCATCGGTCACTTCGGTCTGGGCTTCTATTCATCGTTCATGGTGAGCAAGAAGGTTGAGATCGTTACCAAGAGCTATCAGGGTACACCTGCACAGAAGTGGAGCTGCGACGGTTCACCTTCATTCACCCTCGAGGAGACGGAGAAGGCTGAGCGCGGTACCGACATCATCATGTACATCGACGATGACTGCAAGGACTTCCTCGAGAAGAGCAAGCTGGAAGGTCTGCTGAAGAAGTACTGTAACTTCCTGCCCGTACCCGTGGTGTTCGGTAAAAAACAGGAATGGAAGGACGGTAAGTACGAGGATACTGCTGAGGACAATGTCATCAACGGTGTAGAGCCCATCTGGACAAAGAAGCCTGCCGACTTGAAGGACGAGGATTACACCGCTTTCTACCGCAACCTCTACCCCATGCACGACGAGCCTCTGTTCTGGATTCACCTGAACGTGGACTACCCCTTCAACCTGACGGGCGTGCTCTATTTCCCCAAGATAAAGAACAACCTCGACCTGCAGCGTAACAAGATTCAGCTGTACTGCAATCAGGTGTTCGTAACGGACAACGTGGAGAACATCGTACCTGAGTTCCTGACCCTGCTGCATGGTGTCATCGACTCTCCCGACATTCCCCTGAACGTAAGCCGTAGCTACCTGCAGAGCGATCAGAACGTGAAGAAGATTTCAAGCTACATCACCAAGAAGGTGAGCGACCGTCTGCAGAGCATCTTCAAGAGCGATCGTCCCGAGTTCGAGAAGAAGTGGGACGACATCAAGATCTTCATCCACTACGGCATGCTCTCACAGGACGACTTCTACGACAAGGCCAACAAGTACTTCATGCTGAAGGACACTAACGATAAGTACTACACGCTTGAGGAATATCAGACTCTCGTTAAGGACAACCAAACCAATAAGGATGGTCAGGTAGTGTACCTCTATGCCACTGACAAGGAGTCGCAGTACACCTACATTCAGGCAGCTGAGGCAAAGGGCTACAACGTCCTGATCATGGACGGACAATTGGACACGCCATTAGTACAATTGCTGGAGCGCAAGATTGAGAAGACTACCTTTACACGCGTAGACGCTGATGTTGTGGATCGCCTGATTGAGAAGGAGGATGCCAAGCGTGAGACGCTGGAACCTGAGCGTGGCGACAAACTCTCAAGCATCTTCAAGAGCCAGATGCCTAAGACCGATAAGACGGAATACCACGTAGAGGTACAGGCATTGGGTGAGGATGCATTGCCCATCATGATCACACAGAGCGAGTACATGCGACGCATGAAGGAGATGAGCCGTCTGCAGCCTGGCATGGCATTCTACGGCGAAATGCCCGACATGTATAATCTCGTACTGAACAGCGATGCTCCACTGATCAAGGCTGTACTTGAGGATAGCGAGCAGGCTACTGAGGCTGAACTGAAGCCCATCGTAAGCGAAATCAAGGGACTCAGCGCACGTCAGGCAGTGCTTCGTCAGGAACAGGACAAGAAGAAGCCAGAGGAGATCACACAGGCAGAGAAGGACGACCTGAAGGACTGCACCGAAAAGATCAAGGCTGAGGAGGACAAGAAGAATGAGGTACTGGCCAAGTATGGTGCTGGTTGCGATCGCGTACATCAGCTCATCGACCTCGCACTGTTGCAGAATGGTATGCTGAAAGGTGAAGCCCTGACTAACTTCGTGAAGCGCAGCGTGGCAATGATTAAGTAAACAGTCACATCCTAAAATACAACCATGATTCACGGATTTCTTAAAACGGCAGCAGCGATCCCAAGTGTGAAGGTCGCTGACTGCCAATATAATCTTGAGCAGATAAAAAGCCTGATTATGCAGGCAGAGCAGAATGGTGTGGAAATCATCTGTTTCCCAGAGCTATGCATCACAGGCTACACCTGCCAGGACTTATTCCAATCGCAACAACTGCTGGATGATGCTGAGATGGCACTCATCGGATTAATGGAGTTCACCCGCAACTACGATGTAATATCCATCGTCGGCCTGCCTCTACCCTACTGTGGTTCGCTGCTCAACTGTGCCGCCGTATTGCAGAAAGGTAAAATACTTGGAATCGTTCCAAAGACGTATCTGCCTAACTACAAGGAGTTCTATGAGCAGCGATGGTTCACAAGTGCATCAGATATTCGTGAGGGCAGCATTTGGTGCTGCGGCCAGCAGATTCCATTGGTAAAGCATCAGATATTCCATACTTCAAGTTGTGTGTTCGGAGTTGAGTTGTGTGAAGATGTATGGTCTCCCAATCCACCCAGCACAACTTTGTCAATGTTAGGCGCAGACGTCATCTTCAACCTCAGTGCATCGAACGATTTCATCGGCAAATATGCCTACCTCAAGAGCTTGCTCTCACAGCAGAGTGCACGTTGCATCTGTGGTTATGTCTATGCCGGATGTGGCTTCGGTGAAAGCACGCAGGATGTAGTATTCAGTGGAAAGGCCTTGATTTACGAGAATGGCACACTGCTGAGCGAGGCTTTACGCCATCAGTTTACGCCTCAACTTATTACAAGCGATATCGACGTAGCAAGACTCCGCACGGAACGACGCATCAACACAACGTTTGCCACTTGTGCAGCTACGGTGAAGGATGTGCCCATTCGCATCGTAGATTGCGAAATGACATTCCAACGTGAATTGCCTCTTGATCGTAAAGTTAACGCTTATCCCTTTGTGCCTACGGGTAAGACGTTGGATGAGCGTTGCGAGGAAATCTTCGACATTCAGTGTGAGGGTTTGGCTAAGCGCATCATTCACACCAATGCTCAGACCGTCACCTTGGGAATCAGCGGTGGTCTTGATTCTACGCTTGCCTTGCTGGTGTGTGAAAGAACGTTCAAGAAGCTTGGACGCGACATGCGTGGCATCGTGGGAATTACCATGCCTGGTTTCGGCACGACTGACCGCACGTACACCAACGCCGTGGAACTGATGAAGAACATGGGTATTACCATCCGTGAGATCGACATTCAGGAGGCTTGCCAGGTACACTTCCGCGACCTGGGTCACGATATCAACGTTCATGACGTGACGTACGAGAACGGACAGGCTCGTGAGCGTACACAAATACTGATGGATGCCGCCAATCAGATGAATGGCTTTGTGGTAGGTACAGGCGACCTGAGCGAGTTGGCACTTGGGTGGGCAACTTACAATGGTGACCACATGAGCATGTACGGCGTGAACGTTTCAGTCCCCAAAACACTGGTACGCCATCTCGTCAGTTGGGTAGCCAACAACTATTCAGACGAGAACACCAAGACCATTCTGCTCGATATCGTGGACACACCCATCAGCCCCGAACTGATACCTGCCGACGAAGCTGGCAACATCACACAGAAGACGGAGGATCTGGTTGGTCCTTACGAGTTGCATGATTTCTTCCTGTACTACACGCTACGTTGGGGGTTCCGTCCCGAAAAGATATTCTATCTGGCAAAGAAAGCATTCGATGGCAAATACGATGACGCAATCATCAAGAAGTGGATTACAACCTTCTTCCGTCGCTTCTTTGCACAGCAGTTCAAGCGTAGCTGTTTGCCCGATGGACCTAAGGTGGGTTCCTGCTCACTCTCTCCACGTGGTGACTGGCGTATGCCAAGCGATGCTTCATCGGCATCATGGCTACGCAGTTGTGAGGCACTCTAACGTAAGATAAGGACAATAAAAAAGATGCGAGACATTTGCCTCGCATCTTTTTTTATAACATTTCGTCCTCAATAAAGACGTTTGTAGTTTGTGTAGGGAAGTTTCGATTACTTCAGAACAACGGTAATGTCCTTACCTTCCTCGGTAACCTCGAGCTTGTCCTCGCGAAGCAACCAACCCATAGCCAGGAAGAGCTCCTTGTCAGTCTTGATCTTAGCAACCTTCTTCAAATCCTTGGTGTTCATAGCACCATTCTCGTTCAATGCAGTCCAAATAGCACCTGCAACGGTTCCAATCTTTTCAGTCATTTTTCTTTTACCTTAAAATTGTTAAACTAATCTCAGCCAATAGATGGCATCTTTTTACCTAAAACTATTTCTTTTCTAAAACCGATACAAAGGTAAGGACTTTTCGAAAATCCACCAAAAATACCATGTTGTATGACAGTTTTTCAGCCGTTTTCTTGCTTTATATCAATTTTATGAGTAATTTCGCGAGCAAATTATAATATTATGAAGCAATTACTATATATTTCCGTGACAACACTACTGCTGCTTAGTTGTGGACGAAAATCGTTCGAGGAGCAATTGTATGAATCTGCCATTGAGTTTACACAAAAGCAATGTCCTAAGGAGATTGATGCCTGTACGACCATTGACAGCATGACATTTAACATGGAAACACGTACATTGAATTACTTCTACACGCTGCGCGATAAGCTTGATGAGCCTGATGCACTCAGCGAATCTGTTGTTGAGGATTTTCGCGAAAATCTTTTAGTAAAACTAAGAGAAGACTTAGGGTTGAAGAAGGAAAAAGAGGCAAACATCAACTTTGCCTATCACTATCTTTCCACTCGCGAAACAGGTAAAGAGGTACTAACCGTACTCTATACTCCCAAGGAATACACTGGCAAGATGACGCTTCACACCTTCAACTACCGTGAAACGCGTAACATGCGTGAATATAGTCGTTTGCAATGTCCTGCTCGTCAAGACTCCTGCACCGTGTTGGATAGCATTTGGTACGACTCCATTTCACGCACCTTATACTACGACTACACCGTCAATGGTATTCTTGACGACGACTCACTCTATGATGACATTATACTAAAGTCTCGTTTAAAGAGTAGTTTAGTAACTAACTTAAACGAGAATCCGGACATTGCCGTAGAGCGAGACAAGGAAAAGATTAACTTTGCTTTCCGCTACTATTCAGCCACATCGAAGAAAAAATTGCTGGAGCAAGTAGTGAAGAACGAAGAGTTACAGAAGAAGCAGAAGTAAATCGCGTATAGTTCAACAAATCCAGTTGAAAATATTCACACTTACTTGTGTTTCTTCATTCCAAGCGTCTTGAGAATACGGTTCTTAATGGATTTCGTGATATGAGTGAAATTACCATGTCGCATGTTGAGCCACAATTCCTCAAGTGAGTATTGCACTTTACGGCAGGGAGAGTTCCAAGCATTCAGCAAGTAATGTTCTTTTTGATAGAACGGATCCTCCTTGATTTCTTTTGGATGAGTGAGAGGGAAATCCATTTCGTGCCTGGGCATGATGAATTGCCATCGCATACGTTTTGGCAGCAGTTCTAATTGTGCAGCAAAATGGGTACCTCCATCCATACCTATATTATTAATAAGGTTACGGGAAGGGAAGATGGCCAATCCATCGTGCAACAGCATGTATGACCAAAAGATGCTCTCAAAGTATTCTTTGCCAGAAGCAGCATGGTCTTCACACATGCGCACCATGTCCGCACGCTGCCAATACAGTTTCACCTTTTCTTTCAGCAACGACAATTGCTGCTCGTCTTTCACGAAACCATAGTTGCCATCACGATTGTTGATGACACGTGCCCAAGAGGCCCAACCCCAAATGGAAAAGACACGAGAAAAGAAATAAGACTCCGATTGACTACGTTCTGTAGATGTCATGAACCCAGAGATCAATGTTACTCGCTCGTCATTCTCGTAGCGATCCAACATTTCTTTACAAAAAGGAAAGAAAGATTGCGAAGGCACAACATCGTCTTCAAGTACAATGCACTTATCCGTCAATGAAAAAGCCCATTGCTGCGAACGATAACCGCTCGGATCGCAACCTTGGTTTTTCTCCAAATAATTGCGATGTACTTCGCACTCCCAATCTATCTGGTCATCGGCAACCAGAGCGCGGCACTCAAGAATGCCGGGCATATCATCCCTCCCCTCACGTGGACCATCTTGATACAAGAACAAACGTGAGGGTCGCGCCTTCTTCACTTCTGCCCAAACCTGAGAGAAATGGTCTGCACGGTTGAAGAAGAGAAGAAGTACGGAGACATCAGTTGTATAGGGATGCTTCACTGCATGTTCTGCTCTAAAGCACGACATAACTGATCAGGACAACTTGTAGGCTTCAATCCGCAACGGGTGCCATCAAGTTTCTTGATTACATCCTCTGCCTTCATGCCCACAACGAGCTGAGCCAAACCAGCAGTATTGCCTGCACAGCCGCCATAAAAATGGCAATGTGTCACGATGCCATCCTTTACACCCACCTCAATGTATTGGGAACAAGTACCCTGTGTCTTATAAAGGCTCTTAACAGAACCATCTGCCATTGTTTCTTTCTGTACGATATCCATAAAAAATAAAAAATCATGGTTAAAATTTGTGGTAATCTGTGTCTGCAAATTCGTGTTGTCAACAGACAATATTACTGCTTACGCAGCACAAATTTCAAGACCCAAATTACCACAAATTCAGTGACACAAATGATTGCTCACTTCATTTCGTATTTACTCCTCGGGCTTCATGTTGGTGTACACGGTCTGTACGTCGTCGAAGTCCTCAAGTTTTTCAACCATCTTGTTGATAGTCTCACGCTCCTCAGCAGAAACATCCTTCAGGTCGTTGGGGATGTAGGTGAACTCACCACCGACTTCCTCGTAACCGTCAGCCTCGAGCTTCTTCTGAATCTCGTTATAGCTGGTAGGCTCACCGTAGATGGTGATGGTGGTCTCGTCCTTATCCTCGTCGTACTCCTCATCGTACTCCTCGTCTACTCCGAAGTCGATCATCTCAAGTACGAAGTCATCCATGTCCATGTCAGCCTTCTTCTTGAAAGTGAACACGCACTTGTGATCGAAGAGGAAGCTAAGTGAACCGGTGGTACCCATGTTGCCATTGAACTTGTTGAAGACGCTTCGAACGTCAGCCACAGTACGAGTGGTGTTATCGGTCAAGGTGTCAACAAACACAGCTACGCCATGAGGGCCATATCCTTCATAAGTTACTGACTTGTAAGCTGATTTATCCTTACCCATAGCGTTCTTGATGGCACGCTCGATGTTGTCCTTCGGCATGTTCTCACGCTTGCAGACAGCGATAACTGAACGCAGTGAAGGGTTGTTCTCGGGTTCTGGGCCACCTGCCTGAACGGCGATGGCAATCTGCTTGCCCAGACGGGTAAATGTCTTGGCCATGTGGCCCCATCTCTTTAGCTTTGTAGCTTTACGGTACTCAAATGCTCTTCCCATTGTTTCTTGAAGCCCCCCTCTTATCCCCCGAAGGGGGAAGACCGATACAGGGGCGACGGGTCTTATAGTTATTATTCTTATTATCTATAATTAGCAAATCATTAACGCAGTTCAGCATTCAGCTGCTTTGTCAAATTGGCAATCAGCTTCTGCATGATGTTGTCAATCTGCTTCTCATTGAGTGTCTTCTCAGCATCTTGCAGGATGAAGTTAACTGCGTATGATTTCTTGCCAGCGGGCAGATTCTTGCCTTCGTAAACGTCGAAGAGACGAACCTCACGCAACAGCTTCTTCTCTGTAGAATAAGCAATCTTCTCAATCTCTACAAACTCAACACCCTTGTCAAGCAGCAAAGCCAAGTCACGGCTTACAGCAGGGAACTTGCTGATCTCCTTATACGTAACGGTCACCTTAGCGATAAGCTTCATCAGGAGCTTCCAGTTGATGTCAGCAAAGTATACGGGATTGTCGATATCAAACTTCTTCTGCAGCTTATGAGCTACGACACCCATCTTCACAAGGCTCTTACCGCCACGGTTCTGAATCTCCATAGCCTTATCGAAGAGGTCGCTCTGCAAGGGAGCAAACACCAGCATACCGAAGGGCACACCGCAACGGTTCAGCACATTCAGCACGTAAGCCTTGAGTTCTGCGAACGAACTGTCCTCGTCAGCATGAGCCCAACTGCCTTCTACACGCTTACCCGTTACCCAGATACCCAGATGGAAGTCTTCGCTATAGGCATCCAGCACATGCTTGATCACCTCGGGATCACGGCTGCTTGACACGCCAGGGACGATGTCCTGACACTTCTTTTCCTCATGGAAATAATAGCAGTTACCAAACTCGAAGAAGCGCTGGTTTGGCATACGGTAGTTTGCGTTGCGTGCAATGCTCTCCAAACCGCCGAACAGCAACGTCTGACGCAAAACGCCAAGGTCATTGCTAAGAGGATTGATGAGACGCACACAGTTCTCAGCCTTCACGCTCTCCATTCCTTCGTAGTATGAAGACTTGGTGAGAGAGTTGTTCAAGATTTCGTTGAAACCACAACCCACAAGCTGCTCGCCTACAAGGTTTTGTAACTTATGACTCTTGTCATTGTCGCCCTTCACAGCAATACAGCTGTTCATCGACATCGGTATCTCTACGTTGTTGTAACCATAGATGCGCAAAATGTCCTCCACCACGTCACAGGGACGCTGCACATCGACACGATAGGCAGGAACCTCGAGCTTGATGCCCTCAGCCGTTTCCTCTACAATCTGCATCTCCAGGCTCTGGCAGATGCTCTTGATGGTCTCGCGCTCCAGCTTCTTACCGATGAGACGGTCGCAATAGTCATACGAGAGCTCTACGCTGAAGTTCTTGGCAGGAGTGGGATTCACGTCTACAATCTCCATGCTGACCTCTGCACCTGCCAACTCCTTAGCCATCAACGCAGCCATCTTCAGTGCGTAAATCTGACCATTGGGATCGATACCACGCTCGAAGCGGAACGAAGCGTCGGTGCTCAAGCCATGACGGCGTGCGCTCTTACGAATCCAGGTGGGATTGAAGTATGCGCTCTCAAGCAACACGTTCTTAGTATTCTCGTAGGTACCACTACCCTTTCCGCCAAACACGCCGGCAATACACATAGGCTCCTCCACGTTGCAGATGGCCAGATCCTTGTCGCTCAACTTGTGCTCCTCACCATCAAGGGTGACGAAAGCAGTGCCTTCGGGCATGGTCTTCACGATGACCTTCTGTCCCTTGATCATGTCAGCATCAAAGCAATGCAAAGGTTGGCCGTAAGCCATCATGATGTAGTTGGTGATGTCCACGATGTTGTTGATGGGACGAAGGCCAATCACGCTCAGGCGATCCTGCAACCACTTGGGACTCTCCTTCACCTCGCAGTTCTTGAGCGATACGGCACAGTAGCGAGGACAACCCTCTGCCGTCTCCACCTCGATGGCGATAGGCAGGTCGTTGTTATCCACCTTGAAGTTCTCTACACCGGGACGATGCAGAGCGGTCTTCACACCATTCTGCACGAGATATGCGTAAAGGTCGCGAGCCACACCATAGTGACTGCAAGCATCAGCACGGTTGGGAGTGATGTCTACCTCGATGACATAATCGCTTTCGAGGTTATAGTACTGAGCAGCAGGTGTACCAGGAACGGTCTCTGCGGGCAGAACGATGATGCCGTCGTGGCTTGTACCCACGCCAATCTCATCCTCTGCGCAAATCATGCCGTTGCTCTCTATGCCACGCAACTTGCTCTTCTTGATGGTGAAGCACTGGTCACCGTCATAGAGTTTGCAGCCAAGCGTTGCCACCATGACCTTCTGGCCAGCAGCCACGTTGGGAGCACCGCAGACAATCTGCACGGGCTCGCCATTGCCAAGGTTGACGGTCGTCACGTGCATGTGGTCAGAATTGGGATGAACCTCGCAAGTCAGCACTTCACCTACCACGATGCCCTCAAGACCACCCTTGATGCTCTGCACCTCTTCTACACTGTCTACCTCAAGACCAGCAGAAGTCAGCGCGTCAGCCACCTCCTGTGCGGTCATGTCGAAGTCTACGTATTCACGTAGCCATTTATAAGATATATTCATCGCTATTTCTTATGATTTACAATTTTCGGGCGCAAAGATACAACTTTTTTTTCACTCTGCCAAACGCACACCTTATTTATTTAATAAAAAATAGCCCCCCTAACCCCCGAGGGGGAATAAGAACGAAGGGGGAATCATAATGATTGTAATACAGAAGACGCAGCGTGTCTAAAAGAGAGACGCTACGTCTTTTCCCAGGAGACGCTACGTCTTTTTTCAAGAGACGCAGCGTCTTTTCAAAAAAGATGCAGCGTCTTTTTTCGGAAGACGCTGCGTGATTAGCAATTTTGTCAGAATGGAGCACCATTGCCCTGCGTGGGCGTGAAGGGATTGCTGTCGGGGTTAAACGGCATGTCCGACGCATCAGCTCTGGAGGATATTGTCGTCTCCTCGGGAGGAGGAACGGGCATGTACTGCGTTTCATGCAAGTCCTCAAAACGGGCATAGTCGTGACGGAACTTCATGCGAACAATGCCCGTAGCACCATTACGGTGCTTGGCAATGATGAACTCCGCCATTCCCTTTTGGTCGCGACCTTCGGCATCCTGCACCAAACCATAGTACTCAGGACGATGGATGAAGCACACGATATCGGCATCCTGCTCGATGGCACCCGATTCACGCAAGTCACTGAGTTGCGGGCGCTTACCATCGTCACCGTCACGCTTCTCGACACCACGGTTCAGCTGACTCAAGGCGATGATGGGGATGTTCAATTCCTTGGCCAAGCCCTTGAGACTTCGGCTGATGATACTAACCTCTTCCTGACGGCTGTTAAAGTTCGCTCCGCTGGCTGTCATCAACTGCAGGTAGTCAATCATGATCATCTTCACGTCGTGCTCACGCACCAGACGACGAGCCTTCGTACGAAGTTCAAAGATACTCAATCCACTCGTGTCATCCAGATACACCGGCGCATCGTTCATGGCACGGCTTCGGGCATCCAACTGTGCCCATTCGTGAGGTTCGAGCTGACCGTTACGCAGCTTTTCACCACTGATCTCGCAGACATTACCCATCAGACGGCGCACCAGCTGTGCGCTACTCATTTCAAGGGAGAACATGGCTACGGGAATACGCATATCAATAGCCATCTTCTTCATCATACTCAGCACAAACGCCGTCTTACCCATGGCAGGACGAGCAGCGATGATGACTAGGTCGCTGTTCTGCCAACCACTCGTCATCTTGTCAATACCCTCGAAACCACTACTCGTACCACTCAAACCATCGGTACGCGCAGCAGCCTTGTTGATCATCTCAAGTACCTCTTTTACAAACGGATTGATCTGTTGAGCAGACTTCTTCATGCTATTCTGCGAGAGGTTGAATATGGACATCTCTGCCTCGTTCATGAGGTCTGCCACATCCTGCGTACTATCGAATGCTTTCGTCAGGACAGTGCTCGCAAAGGTGATCATCTCGCGAGCCAAGTACTTCTGCTGAATAATCTTGGCATGGTAGACGATGTGAGCCGAACTTGTCACATTGTTTGCCAACGTGGCAATGTTGATAGGCCCTCCCGCCTCCTCCAGTTCGCCAGATCGCTCCAGATAGTCGGTAACGGTCACGAGGTCAATAGGATTCTGTTGCAGCGAAAGGCTCTGCACAGCACTGTATATCAATTGGTTTCTATGATCGTAGAAGGACTCTGGCTTGAGAATCTCACTCACCATGCCGTACGCATCCTGCTCCACCATTAATGCACCAATGACAGCATTCTCCATTTCCAGGTTTTGTGGTTGCCGATGTCCGAAACTGTCCACCTGTGGCACCTCCACCACTTTTGTCCTATTGTTCTTGCGTGTAGTCGTCGCCATAAAAAAATGTAGTAATAGTATTCCGTTGTATTTTTACAATGCAAAGATACGCACAATAATTAAGAAATGCAAAAATCATCCATATTTATGCTTAACTTTTTGCTTCTTTTCCATTAATTAACTACCTTTGTGCCGAAAACAAAACAATTAAGAAGATGAAAAGACTCACGACCATTGCATGTTCACTCGTGCTCATGCTTACCATCTCACTTTGTGCGGTGGCTCAAAACAACTCTAAGGCACAAAAGCGTATTGCTTATACCGTCAAGAATCTTAAACTCAATGACACACAGAAAAAAGCAATAGTACCGATTCTTACATCATATCTTACTGATATAAAAGCCGCTAAAAAGACTTATTCAGAGTTAAAGGATAAGTACAAGAAAGATGTAGATAAGGGAACTTTGACCGACAAGGCAGCCCAAGCTCTACTTGAAGCAAAGTTCGATTTCGATGCTAAGGAAACAGCCATCAAGAAGCAGTATCTTCCGAAGTTTGCATCTGCCATACCTTATAAAAAAGTATACCAATGCTATGATCTCATCAATGACAAGATGAGTAAAGTAGAGGGGCGCAAAAGTAAGTCAAACGACGATGACGATGATTAAGCAAAACAGTTTTAAGGCTTGGATAAAAGCATCAAGGCCACAAACACTTACGGGAGCTGCGGCTCCCGTTCTTTTAGCATTAGCCTTAAGTTACAGCGACTCCGCTCTCTACCAGCCACCCATCGGTCAGAGCAGCGTCTTTCAATGGATACCAGCCATACTTTGTCTGCTGTTTGCGTTGTTGATGCAGATTGACGCCAACTTCATCAACGACTATTTTGACTGTCTGAACGGTGTCGATGGTGAGGAACGATTAGGTCCGAAACGTGCTTGTGCACAAGGATGGGTCAGCATGACAGCCATGCAGCGTGCCATTGCTCTCACCACATGCCTGAGTTTAGCCGTAGGACTGCCTACCGTCTTTTGGGGCGGCATGGAGATGCTGATTGTGGGTGTGCTTTGTGCGTTATTCGCCTTCCTCTACACCACTTGCCTCGCGCGTTTAGGTCTTGGCGATTTGCTTGTGCTGATCTTTTTCGGCATTGTTCCCGTCTGCGTGACTTACTATGTGCAGCTCCATTGTGTGCCTCGCCTTGTCCTGGCATTGGGCGTAGCAATGGGATTGGTCACCGACAACCTACTTATTGTCAACAACTATCGCGACCGTGATACAGATCGCAATGTGGGTAAGAACACGTTGGTTGTCTCTATCGGTCCTCGTGCTGCGGAGTGGCTTTACCTTGCCCTCGGTGTGGTGGGTGTAGCGCTTTGTCAGCTTCAATGGATGGAAGGGCGAATGTGGGGTGCTCTCCTTCCGGTGCTTTACCTTATTCCTCATGTGCTCACATGGCGCTCGATGATCAAAATCAATAAGGGCCGCGAGCTTAATAAGGTGTTAGCTCGTACGGCCCTCAATATCTTCCTTTTCGGCCTTTTAGCGGCTATTGGAAGTATTATATAGTATATTATTGTCTTATTAAAAGTATTTCGCTACTTCTTTGAAGTACATGGGTTTCGTAAGCCCTCATAGTTCAGCATGTAAGCCTTGGCAGAACCAAACTTAAGGAACATGTCGAGACGAACGGGCATGTGGTTGTCATCATCTGTGATAAAGAAACGGATGATTTCCTTGTCCTTACCGTTCTCGTTCTCCATAAACGAGAACACGAGGCAGCGATACTTTCCCTTACCTGTCTTCAAGGGAATTGTCTCCGTACCACGATACACGACAAATACATCGTCAATGTCATCTCCATCTGCCATCTTGAAATACTTCTTCTGCTCCTTCACGAAGTCCGACACCTTCATGCTACGAGCTCTCTGCATCAAACTCATCATGTCATAGATGCATTCATTAGAAGTATGTTCTTTTGTTGTGACTTTTCCTCCAGGATTCTGATAACGCTGCGTGATGTGGGTGTTACCATTGGCATAACTGTACCACACCTCATCTCGACGATATTTCTTGCCCTCATACGCACCCTTACAATAGTAGAGAGGTACGTTGTCTGTCGTGAAAAGACCTGTCAGCGTATCGCGCATGATGAAATAACTGTCAAGCGCTTTACTCGTGCGCGTTATCAGATAACTACGGAAACCATCCTGTCCCTGATAGTTAGCTTTACTCGTAAGGAAAATAGCAGAACCAGCCTTCATCCATACGAAGTTCCAATTGAAATACATCTCATAGACAATCTTTTCGCCATGCTGAAAGGCAGTATTCTTCAATGGACACTGGGCACTTGCTGACATCAAGGTCAACATTGCAAATAACGACAAAATGATTCTTTTCATGATTTTACTCTTTTTACGTTGTCTACAGTTGTTATCTTCTTTCCATTAATTACACTTCTCAACGTTCCGTGAATCTCTGTTGCACCCGTGTAACGAAGTATCTCATGGGCGTTTTCGGGCGTAACTCCGCTTCCAGGCATGATGATGACTTTACTTTGTTGACTGACAAGCGTGCGCAGCAGCTCCCTTCCTTCGTATGCCGTAGGTGCCTGCCCCGAAGTAAGCAAACGATGGCATCCCAACGACTCAATCACTTTCAAAGCATTCAACGGATCACGACATACATCAAACGCACGATGGAACGTGATGGCAACTCTATTGCCGGCCTTTCTTATAAGTCGTCTACACGTATCCTCGTCAACATCCCCATCGGCAGTTAGCGCACCTATCACTACTCCGTGGCATCCTGCCGAAACAGCCATTTCGACTTCCTCTTCCATGGCTCTTACTTCCTCCTCGCTATACACGAAATTCCCTTCACGGCAGCGTATCAGGACGTGTACACGTATGCCCGTCTGCAATGCTTCCTCGATAAAATCTTTTGATGGAGTAAGCCCATCCGCCTCAAGATTTACACAGAGTTCTACCCTATCCGCGCCACCTTCCTTCGCAGCACGAACACTCTCCATGTCTGCACAACAAACCTCCAGAACCATCTTCTTTAAGCAGGATAAACGAGATTCTCTTCCTTCATGCACATCAGTACCTCCTCAAGATAGCGTCTTGCTTCAAGACGCGCCATAGGTAGATCTTGCAGCAGGTAGTTACCGCAGTCCTTAGGAGCGGCACCAGGTATCTCGCCTTCATATTCGGCAATAAAACGGAAGGTGCGCTGCATCAGTTCAACGATGTCAGCACTCTGGTAATCACCTCTTAACAGCAAATAGTTGCCGGTAAGGCAACCCATCGGTCCCCAATAAATGATACGATCCTTCCATTCCTCGTCATTACGCAGGAAGGTGGCAGCAAGATGTTCTATGGAATGTAGGGCTCCAGGATGCAATGCTGGTTCGCGGTTTGGTTCTTTCATGCGGATATCCATGGTGGTAATCACTTCACCGCCCACATTGTCCTTACGGCTCACATAGATGCCACGAAGCAATCGTATATGGTCAATCGTAAAACTCGGTATCTTTTCCATTTTCTATTATTAAGTTAAACCCTAAACTATAAACTAATAAGGTACTCGCGCGTAACGGTGAAAGACTTGTCTGCCATCGTCTTCCAGAAATCAGCATACTGAGAGAGGTTGTCCTTATGTCCCGGAGTATCGCTGATGATGCGGAAACTGACGAAGGGCACCTGGCGTATGTGGCACACCTGTGCTATGGCAGCCGACTCCATATCTACTGCCAGTGCTTCGGGGAAACGGCTCTTGATGAGTTGCTGCTCTTCGGGCTTAGTAACAAAGAGGTCACCGGTGCAGATCAAGCCTTCTACGATATTCACGTCCGTGTGAATAGAGAGTGCTGCCTTCACCAAAGGCTCTGCTCCGTCATAACGCTCAGGCAACTCCTGCACCTGACCCCATACGTTGCCAGGTCCACACCACACATCATGGTACACCGTCTGACGGCTAACGACGACATCCATCACATGCAGCGAGTCATCAACTCCACCAGCCACACCCGTACTGATGACAGCTTCTGGTTGGAAACGATCGATAAGCAAAGTAACGCCCATTGCTGCATTTACCTTTCCCATGCCGCATCGCAGTAAAACCACTTCCAGGTTACCAATCTTGCCACACAAATATTTATCACTTCCAAAAACGACTTGCTCGCTATCTGCCAGCATAGACGCTAATTGATTGTATTCTACCAACATAGCTGTCAGCACACCTATCTTCTTCATAATAATCTCTATTTTGTTTTTGCAAAGATACAACATTAAAAAGAAATAGGCAGAAAAAAAAATCATATTTTTCGTTAAAATACTTTGTCCATTTAAAAAGTTGAACTATCTTTGCGGCCGAAAAAAACAAAAACATACATGGAAGGAAAAGACTCTATATGCAAAATCCTGCGTTCTCTAACTGATTTAGAGATGTCTATGGACAGAGAACTGCTCATCGACTACGTAATGGGCCGTCCCACACAGACCATCAACCAAAGAGGACTTGACAATACAGAAAACTACGGATGCGGTGACGACAAGGAAGAAGAACATTGGAACATCGTGATTGACCAGGCCATTGAACTTGGTTTCCTAAAGGCTCGTTCTGAAGGTATTGCAGTGATGTCCAAGGGTAAGAAATACCTGAAAAAGCCCACATCCATCGAGTTGAAGGATGCTGATGAAGATGATGACTCGCAGGTTGGCAATATAGAGGGATTTGTAAACGAAGTGCTCAACGACGGCGAAATTGTTATCACAAAGCCCAAGACAACAAAGAGCACTACGTCACAGCGTAAGATGGCGCTCATTCAGGCCGTCGATCGCCACGTGGCACTCGATGACTTTGCCAACAACCATAGCCTGGACTTCGACGAGGTGATGGACGACATGGAGGCCATTATTGCCAGCGGAACCAAACTCGACCTCACCTATTTCGGACTTGAGGTTCTCGGTGAGGAAGCCATGAATGAACTGTTCGACTACTTTAACGATGCATCGACGGACAATCTTGAGAAGGCCATCGACGAGTACGGCGATGTCTACAACCGTGAGGAGCTTCGCTTAGGTCGCATCCTATGGAGAGCGAGCAAGATGTAACTGCTAAAAAAATGCAAGAATAGCAAAAGGGTAGTAAAAGTTTGGCTTTTACTACCCTTTTGATTATCTTACCCCTTTCTTCAACTCATCAGGCGAATCGTTGGTGAACATATTCACATCTGGAGTCTTGTCTGTAAACAACTGTTGTACCTTCTCGAAAGGTACACTTTGTTTTGGCCTAAACTCATCACTGAGCACGTACGTCATGATGGCGTAGCTCATCTGCTGTATGGCAGGATAAGAACTCTGCAAGTCAAAGGGCATGGTTGTCATCAGCAACTTACCACCCTCTACGTTTGCCTCAAACAGCATACCGAGTTTACGGCTCAGGAACCACGTGTCAATAGGTTGAATCACAGGTTCGAAATCCTTGGGGAACTCATCAAGAAGCATGACAGGTTGACGATTCATCAAAGCCCACCACTGCAGGTCGCTAAAGTCGTCCGTAGGGAAATTCTTGAAAAGCGGATGATCCTTCTCTACGTACATACCCGTAGTGTGAGGTGGCTTCATCTTAAACCATGATGTATTCCAAAAGACAGGCGTATAGTATTGCTGTATACCTTGTCCGTAAGACACGTTTTTACCAGCAATCACCAGTACGGTGCCACCCTTTCTGAGCGTCTTAAGTGCCTCCTCACCTGGTCCGGCATTGTCTTTGCAGATAAAAAATGGCATATCCACTTTTCCATCGAGTTCTTCTCTTGTGTGTCGAGGATAAATCCACACGTTCCAATGGTTCTTCGTGGAAACCTCCTTACCATTAACTTCGCCAAACACCTCGACCTGAAGTGTATACTGCACGGGGGCGTTCGTGTCGAAAGATGTTTGGAAACTGCCTAAGTCATTGCACGATCCCATGGGTATGTCATCACCACCGAAAAGGTTTTCTGCTACTATAATACCATCCTTATTTATAAACTGTACGCGTGCCTTCATCTCACTGATAACGCCTTCGGAGTAGTTGGCTACTTCTACGGAATAAGGAATGGTATCACCACTAAAATAGGTGAATCGGGGCATACGCACCAATGCCGTAATTGGCGAGCAGAACTCACGCCACTCGGTGCTGTCGATGTAACCCTTGTCCTCCCAGAACACATTGAGAGGCCCCACCAGAGCAGTGCCCTGACCGCTATAATCATTAAGTCCCAACAACTGATAACCAGCATAGTGAGGAGTGCGTAGCGTCTTTTCCATCTCGTACTTATAGCACAGAGCCTGCAGTTTTCCGCTCGACATGAGGAACTTCTTTGCTCGTTTCTCCATGCCCTTGTCACGCAGGATGTCTTCAAATATCTCGAAGTTCTTAGCCTTATACACGCCTGTGTACTGTTTTGTCTCCTCAAAATCGGGGAAAACACACCACTGTCCTGTTTCATGGCTGATGAAGGGTTGACTAACAGTGTCGATGTTGGCACGGAAATCGGTCATCGAACCCGGCTCACTCTTCGTCCAGTCGTTCAGACCACGAGCACCCGCCTTTACGTGATATTGGTTCTTGGGTTGCCATGCCCAACTGCCACCTACTGACGCGCCAGTATAGATACGTCGTGGATCCTTTGCACGCCAGTAGTCCACGAAAGCAGACACCCACTTCACCCAGTTACCGGCAGGCTCATTACCGCAGCTCAGCATGGCGAACGACGGATGATTACCGTACTTCTCCACCATCCTCTGCGTTTCTTTCATCAGGTATTCGTCAATCATCATGCCGTTACCTAACTTAATGCCGTGGTTAGGCCAAGAGGGTCCTTCGGGTTGAAGGTAGAATCCTACTTCGTCAGCCGCTTCAAAAGCGGCCTCAGGAGGACAATAGGAATGGAAACGCATATGGTTCAGGCCGTAGCTCTTACATTTATGGAACACTTTCAACCAAGACTCCTTATCTGTTGGAGGATAGCCTGTTAAGGGGAAACAGCAATTCTCTACCGTACCACGCATCATAGTCAGACGGTTGTTTACAAAGATATCCTTGCCACGTGTCTCAATCTTTCGAAAACCAAACTTCACAGTGTCACAATCCAGCGTACGATGTTTCGTATCTAGTAGCTTCGTCTCGAACAGACATATATTCTCGGGATGGAACTCATCCCACAACTTGAAGGACAATAGCGGGTCGTTCTTGCTGAGACAAGAAATAGCAGGTACATCCACATACGTAGTATCAGAAGTCAACAGGATGTCCTTAACAACACCAAAGTAACCATGGTTTAAGCCATTCTTTTTCTGCCAGGGCGAAAGATGCAGGTCAACACGCTCAGCCTTTTTACCGCTTCGCACTACCATCACCCTTGCACTTACAGCCAGGTTATCCACGTCAGGGTAAACGTCCACGTGTGCGATGTATGTGCTTGGCATGGCACGCAGTTCCATTTGTCCCACCACACCGTTCCAGTTACCCTGCGTCTGATCCGTCACGCTGTGCGAATCCTGTCCTACCCCAACCTTATCGGCATCGTTGTTTATCTTCAGGCATATCTCAGCCTTCTTGCCAGCCTTCACATAGTTGGTAACGTCGTATTCATGAGCAACGGAAAGTGAATTGCAAGCACCTACCTCTACATTATTTATATATAAAGTAGAGGAAATATGTGGACGCTCCAAATAAAGCATAATACGCTTTCCCTTAAATGAAGAAGGAACCTCCACCGTCTTACGGTACCACGCGTCACCCACATAATGACGATTAGGCGTCAGGAAGAAAGGCAACTTAAGATTCTCCTCTGTACGATATTTCGCCATGTAGGGATTATAGAAGTAGGAACTGTCATAGAGCGAACCCGTCCAACGCGTTTCTACCGTAGGTTTATCACCCTTGTCAGCTTCCAGCATCGATGCTGGCAGCTTAATGATATCTTCGAATTTATCCGTAGGTTTAAGCTTTCCTTCACGGTCAATAGCAAAATCCCACTGACCACTCAGATTCACACTCTGACGTTGTTGTGCAAAAGCACACAACGAAAGCCCACACAAAAACAGAATATTATATAACCTTTTCATATTGTTTCATATATGGCTACAAAATTAGCATTTTCTTTCCATTCCACCAAACAATTCTGCAGCTACTATGAAGAAAATCCTCAAAATTGAGAGTTAATGAATGTTAAAACACCTTTAAAGAGGAAAATAAATTGTACCTTTGCACTGCAAAAATAAAAATGCGACGCCACCATGGCTCAGTTGGTAGAGCAACGCATTCGTAATGCGTGGGTCGGGGGTTCGAGTCCCCCTGGTGGCTCAAAGGTTACGAAAATGAGAAGAGAGTTCCCTCGGAACTCTCTTTCTTTGTAATACAAGGCAGGTGCTATTTACTCCATCGGATCAAACGATTCGAACCTATAGGATCGAACGCGAAAAACCTACGGATGGCGCACGAAAAACCTACGGATGGCGCACGAAAAACCGATGGATGGCGCATGAAATATCCATTGATGGCGCACGAAAAACCCATGGATGGCGCACGAAAAACCCATGGATGGCGCATGGTGTTTTTACATGGTTGACATTTCGTTGTAAAGAGGAATGTAAAGACTGAATGTTGAGCCTTCTCCCAATACAGAGTGTAACGTCAACTTACCGCCAATCATTTCAGCAAAGTTCTTGCAGAGCAGAAGGCCAAGGCCAGATCCTTCCTCACGTGCTGTGCCGTATTTTGAGAAGTGTGTGTCCTTATTGAACAACTTGCCTTGCTCTTCCTCAGTCATACCACAACCTTGGTCGTGTACACTGACCACAGCAAAGCCATCTTCCTGCGTACAACGTATCTTAATCTCCTTGCCTTCGTCGGTAAACTTAATGGCATTTGAGAGTAAATTGCGCAATACGGTGTTACACATGTCAGGATCAGACTTGACCAAACCAGTAAATTGGGCAGACTCGTCAACTTTAAGGATGATATTCTTTTGTAAAGCTATGCTCTTATACATGTCGAACATACCGGTTACGATAGTGCTCACCTCAAACACCTGTGAAGCCACCTTCAGCGTTCCAGTTTGACTCTTTGTCCATTTCAGCAAGTTATCGAGGAGGTTAAACAGTTCAGAAACCTGCTTCTCAGACTCAACGATCAGTTCTGTCAACATCTCGTCAGCATTCGAGTAGCGCATCATGTCCTCAATACCCTTAAGGGACATCTTTACCGTTCCTAATGGAGAACGAAGGTCATGTGCAATAACTGAATACATCTTGTCACGTCCGTAGATGACATCCTTTAAATGTTCATTCTGCTGTTCAATAACATTGCGTGAAGCCACCAGTTTTAACTGTGATTTCACACGAGCCTGCAACACCTCAGGTATAAAAGGTTTGGTGATATAATCCGAAGCACCGGCGTGGAAACCTTCAATCATGCTCTCGGTATCCTCATACGCTGTTAAAAATATAATAGGTATAGCAGCAAGTTCAGGATCCTCCTTTAGTTTTCCCGCCAGTTGAAATCCATTCAAGGCAGGCATGAGTACATCCAGAATAAAAAGATCGGGCTTATGCTCCTTAGCCAAAGTTACGAACTCTAACGGCTTCGTTGTCGTGACAACATTGAAACCAGCTCTTGACAATACCATCTTTACCAACATAACATTGGCATTCACGTCATCCACGGCCAAAATGGTAAAGTCAGACGGATTGAAATCGGTAAGGGTTTTGGTGTATCTTTCCACGTTTTTCATAAGCCGATCGATATTGAACGTTTAGAAATTAGGTCTGCGTGCCTCGAAATATTCTATAACTTTCTTGAGTCCTTCTTCCAGAGGAACCTTAGGCTCCCAGTCGAGTTTGCTCTTGGCAAGGGTGATGTCCGGACGGCGCTGCTTGGGATCATCGGCAGGCAAAGGCAAGTGAACAAGCTTTGACTTGCTGCCTGTCAGACGGAGTACCATCTCAGCCAACTCCAGCATGGTGAACTCACCGGGATTACCGATGTTGACAGGACCTGTGAAGTCATCCTCGGTAGCCATCATCTTAATCATACCCTCAACGAGATCGTCTACGTACTGGAAACTACGTGTCTGATGTCCGTCACCGTAGATGGTGATGTCCTCACCCTTAAGAGCGCTGACCACGAAATTAGTAATGACACGGCCATCGTATGCCTGCATCTTTGGACCATAAGTGTTGAAGATACGGATCAGCTTGATGCGCACACCGTGCAGACGATGATAGTCCATAGCAAGAGACTCAGCGCAACGCTTACCCTCGTCGTAGCATGAACGGATACCGATGGGATTGACATTGCCCCAATAGGTCTCGGGCTGAGGATGAATAGCGGGATCGCCATATACCTCACTCGTACTTGCGTGCAGGATCTTAGCGCCGGTACGACGAGCCAAACCACAAAGATTGTAGATACCAAAGACTGCGGTCTTAGTAGTCTGGATGGGGTCATTCTGGTAGTGAATGGGTGAGGCAGGACATGCCAGGTTATAGATCTCATCCACCTCTGCCCAATAAGGCTGAATCACATCGTGACGAACGATTTCGAAGTTAGGATACTTCAGCAAGTCATATACGTTTTCCTTACGGCCTGTGTAGTAATTGTCAAGGCATATAACATCGTCTCCATTCTCAACAAGACGCTTACATAGGTGCGAACCAATAAAACCGGCACCGCCAGTTACGAGAATTCTTTTCATTTGTGTCGTGAATGTGTTTAAGTTAAATTATGAATTCATTAATTATTATACAAAATTAGAAAAAAAAATTGATTTAAAACAAGAAATTTGGCATAAAAGAATGACAAAATGATAAATTATACACGAATTCGAGCACATTTTTGTAATTTTGCAAGCGAATTCGACATTTTAAGGTTTAAAGATTATTAATATTTTACAAACAACCAAGCAATGAAAGCATTTGTTTTTCCCGGTCAGGGAGCACAATTCACGGGTATGGGTAAGGACCTGTACGAGAACAATCCTTTGGCAAAAGAACTTTTCGAGAAGGCAAACGACATCCTCGGTTTCCGTATCACCGACATCATGTTCGAGGGTACTGCTGACGAGTTGAAGCAGACCAAGGTGACCCAGCCTGCCGTATTCCTGCACAGTGTCATCAGCGCCCTCTGTCTTGGCGACGAGTTTAAGCCCGCCATGGTGGCTGGTCACTCACTTGGTGAGCTCTCAGCTCTTACCGCTGCAGGTGCACTGAGCTTTGAGGATGGTTTGAAGCTCGTATACGCTCGTGCCATGGCTATGCAGAAGGCATGTGAGGCTGCTCCCAGTACAATGGCTGCCATCGTAGGTCTTGACGACGCTACCATCGAGCAGATCTGTGCAGAGGTGAACAGCGAGGCTAACGTCGTAGTTCCCGCAAACTACAACTGCCCCGGCCAGTTGGTTATCAGCGGTAACGTAGAGGCTGTCAACGAGGCTTGCGAGAAACTGAAGGCTGCTGGTGCAAAGCGTGCACTCGTATTGCCCGTAGGTGGTGCATTCCACTCTCCCCTCATGCAGCCCGCTAAGGATGAGCTCCAGGCTGCTATCGAGAAGACCGAGTTCAATGCTCCCTCTTGCCCCGTATATCAGAACGTAGATGCTCAGGCTCACACCGATGCTGCTGAGATCAAGCAGAACCTCATCGCTCAGCTCACCGCCAGCGTACGTTGGACTCAGGAGGTGCAGAACATGATTGCCGCAGGTGCTACCGAGTTCATCGAGTGCGGTCCCGGCAAGGCTCTGCAGGGCATGATTGGCAAGATAGCAAAGGGAAATGCTGACGTAACTGCTCGCGGTCTCTAATATATATTATGGATAAAAAGATTGTAATATACCAGGTCTTCACACGACTCTTTGGCAATGACTGCCGCACCTGCGAGCCAGGTGGCGACAAGGTTACCAATGGATGTGGCTTGATGAACGACTTCACACCCCGTGGCTTGCAGCAGATCAAGGCGCTTGGTGCCACACACATCTGGTACACCGGCATCATTGAGCATGCCACGCAGACCGACCACAGTGCCTACGGCATCGAGGGGCACAACCACCCCGGCGTCATCAAGGGTAAGGCAGGATCGGTATATGCCATCAGCGACTACTACGACGTAGACCCCGACCTGGCCAGCAGCCGATTGGCTCGCATGACGGAGTTCGAGGCTCTCGTGAAGCGCTCGCATGAGGCAGGCCTCAAGGTCATCATCGACTTTGTGCCCAACCACGTGGCTCGCCAGTATCACTCCGATGTAGCGCCCAAGGGTGTGGAGGATCTCGGCGCAAGCGACGATTGCAATCTGGCTTTCTCGCCCAACAACAACTTCTACTACATTCCCGGCGAGGAACTGCATGCCGACTTCGACATGCAGGGCTATCACGAGTATCCTGCCAAGGCTACGGGCAACAACAATTTCTCTGCTTGGGCCCATCAGAACGATTGGTACGAGACGGTGAAGCTGAACTACGGTGTGGACTACATCTACAACAGCGGTTGTCACTTCGACCCCATTCCCAGCACATGGCAGAAGATGCTCGACATCCTGCTCTTCTGGGCTTCGAAGAACATCGACGGCTTCCGCTGCGACATGGCAGAGATGGTACCCGTGGAGTTCTGGCATTGGGCTATCGCTAAGGTCAAGGAGCAATATCCCGACATCACCTTCATTGCCGAGGTATACAACCCTGCAGAATACCGCAACTACATCCATGTCGGAGGTTTCGACTACCTCTACGACAAGGTAGGTCTCTACGACACGCTGCGCAACGTCATCTGTGGTTATGCCACTGCCAGCAGCATCACGCAATGCTGGCAGAACATCGACGATATCAAGGAGCACATGCTGAACTTCCTTGAGAACCACGACGAGCAGCGCCTTGCGAGCGACTTCTTTGCCGGTGATGCAGAGAAGGGTCGTGCAGCACTCATCGTCAGTGCCTGCATGGGCACCAATCCCATGATGATCTATTTTGGCCAGGAATTGGGTGAGCGCGGCATGGATCAAGAGGGCTTCAGCGGTCGTGACGGTCGCACAACCATCTTCGACTACTGGACGGTAGACACAATTCGCCGGTGGCGCAACGAGGGTAAGTTCGACGGTCGTCAGCTCACTCCCACCGAGGTCAGCCTGCAGCAGTTCTACAGCCGCATCCTCAACCTTGCCAACGAGGAGAAGGCCATCGCCGAGGGCGACTTCTACGACCTGACATACGTTAACCCCCGTACCGAGGAGTTCAATCCCGCTACGCAGTATGCCTTCATTCGTCGCTACAAGAACGAGGTGTTGCTCATCATCGCCAACTTCGATGACTACGATGCTAAGTTGGGAGTCAACATTCCCAAGCACGTATTCGAACACTTCGGCATTGAGGAGTTGGATCGCGTACAGGCACAGGGACTTATCACAGGTGCTCCCTTCAACATTGCCTTCAACTCAAAGGAGCCTGCACGCCTTGTGGTACCTGCTCACACAGGTCGCATCCTGAAGATCGTTTACTAAACAAAACAAAAGCAAAGGCGCTAAGAATATAAGAGGCCGTGTCAATTTGACACGACCTCTTTTTGGGATATGCACCTTACGAATTAAATCATAGAAGAATCACACCTTTGAACAATAATGTGATTAATGTACAATTAATAATTAATAATTAACAATGAGTAATGAGCAAAAATGTGCGTCCTATAGCGTATCATAAGCGACAGCCTCTCATTAATCCCATTATTCATTATTCATTATTCATTGCTCATTATTCATTGCTCATTACAAACAGCTTACAAGCGGTTGTCAAAGGGTGGAAAACTTCAGTTTTATCACACCCCTCCCCTACGGCTCTCTGCCACGATGACTCCACTCAGCAGGAGCAGGGAAACAAGGTTGGGGATGGCCATGAGAGCATTCATCAGGTCGGAAAGGTTCCACACAAGACTCAGTTCGAACACACTTCCAAAAAAGATGGCTACTATATATATAATACGGTAGCTTAGGATCAGACGACGGCCACCAAGATACTCCACTGCTCGCTCACCATAGTAGCTCCAGCCAAGGATGGTACTAAAGGCAAAGGTAATGATACCAAAAGTGAGCAAGGGAGAGCCGACGAAGGGAATCTTGCTGAAGGCAGCCTTGGTGAGCGTTCCGCCATCGGAATAGCTTATCTCAGGATAAGCCAATACGCTACTCGTGATGACAAGGCCAGTCAACAGACAAATGACAACGGTGTCCCAAAACGTTGCACTACTGGACACGAGCGCCTGACGAACAGGATCTTTGGTTTGTGCAGCAGCAGCCACGATAGGCGCACTACCCATACCACTCTCGTTGCTGAACAAACCGCGGGCAATACCAAAACGTGCCGTGAGAATGATGCTGCTGCCAACAAATCCTCCACCGGCAGCCTCGGGGTTAAAAGCACTCTGGAAGATAAGCTGAACGGCTGGCCAAACATAGGCAGAGTTGACGAAAAGAATATACAAACAGCCCAATACGTAGAGCAACGCCATCAAGGGAACAAAGGCGGTACAAACCTTTGCAATACCCTTCACACCGAACAGGATAACAAGTGCAGCAAGCAAGGTAATGGCAAGGCCGCAAAGCCATTCGGGAGCGCTCATCGTTTCGTGGCAAAGCATCGAGATGGCATTACTCTGCACCATATTACCAATACCGAAAGAGGCAATTGCAGTAAAGATACAGAAGAGAATAGCTAACCACTTCATACCAAGCCCTTTCTGCAAAGCAAACATCGGACCTCCAATCATTCTTCCGCTGCGTGTCTTGACACGATACTTCACGGCAAGCAGACCCTCAGCATACTTCGTGGCAATGCCGAAAACACCTGTCACCCAGCACCAGAAGATTGCACCGGGTCCGCCCAAGGCAACGGCTGTGGCCACACCGACGATATTACCAGTTCCGATCGTTGCAGCAAGCGAAGTGGCCAAAGCACCAAATTGGCTTACATCGCCCGGTGCACCATCGTCGCGCTTCACGCTGAGACGTATGGCCTTGAAAATCTTGCGTTGCGGGAAACGCAAACGGACAGTCAAATAGATATGTGTGCCCAACAAGAGGATGATCATAGGCCATCCCCACAAAAAGTCGCCGATAGTCTTGATAGTTTCGTTCACTGTGATCTGCTTTTTACCTTTTCGGTGACAAAGTTAAGCAAAAAATGCGAAGTTTTATGCGAAATCGACACACAATTTCAAAATAAAGTATTAAATTTGCAAAATCTATGCGTACACACACACACATAAACATATTCTTGAGGCTATGCATCTTTGTCATCGCCCTGTGGGTTTGTACACCAGCATTTACCCAGACGCAGAAAACTCATGAGATTCTGGATAAGCAGAAAGCCATAGTGGACAGTCTGGAAAAAGCAGGCAACTACAAGGAGGCACTCAGGCAGTTCAACATCTATGACTCCATGTACATCAGCATTCGCCAGGAAGCTGCAAGCCAGGAGGTTGAGCAGATGATTGAAACACTGAACAAGACTGAGCAGAAAATACAGTCTGAGCAGAAAAGGCTTGCAGAAATGGAGCAACGCACCGAAATGCTGCGTAGAAAGAATGAGGACAACTACAAGCACCTGGCACACGACTCGCTGCACACCCACCTAAACAAAGCCAAAGCCAGAGCTTTCCATCTGATGCAGGAGAGAGAGACTGTGCGACACGACAGCCTGATGCAGGCAATTGACCAGAGCATCGACAAGGCAAATGTCCGGAGCAGCATTATCATGTCTATCTCGATAACCCTGATCATATTCACCATTCTCTGCGTATTCATCATCATCAGGGTACGTCGTGCCAATCACAAACTGGCCGTTGCCACTTCGCAAATGGACGAGTTGCGAAGGAAGGCCATGCAGGCGGACTACATGAAGACATATTTCATACAGAATCTGAGCCACGAAATAAGAACGCCGCTAAATGCCGTGGTAGGCTTCACGGATCTGCTTGTCAACCCAGGCATAGAGATTGACGAGAAGGAAAAGAAGATGGTGGGGCAAATGATATCCAACAATTCCGAGCAACTCATCACGCTGGTGGGCGACATTCTGGACGTCAGCAACCTACGTAGCGGACAGGTTCATCTCACCATTGACAACTACCCCGTCAACGAGATACTGCAGTATGCCATCAAAACCGTGGAAGGTCGTTGCACTGATAAAGTACGCCTGTACTACACAAGCGACCTGGATGACAGCTACATGCTGCAGACAGATATAACCCGTACACGACAACTGCTCATCAACTATCTTACCAATGCTTGTAAATTTACGACACAAGGTGAGATACACCTGCATTGCTCCAGCACCGAGAATCCAGGAATGCTGACATTCAGTGTAGCAGACACAGGTCCCGGCATACCCAAGCAAGAGGCAGAAAACGTATTTACGCGTTTCGAAATGCTTGACTCGATGAAACAGGGAACTGGACTGGGACTGAATATCTGTCAGATCATCGCTCAAAACCTGGGTGGAAAGGTATGGCTCGATACGGAATACACAAAAGGAGCTCGCTTCGTGTTCTGCCATCCACTCACGCAAGGCACGCCAAAGAGCAAGTCAACCAAGAAGACGCGTGCGATGATGCTGTCAGCATGGTTTGCCCTCATGTTATTGCCATTTACGGCTATGGCGCAAAACAACATCTACAACATCGACGACCACGACTACCAGGAATACCGGAAAACTGCGACTATGTCGGACATTCAAAAATTGAACCAGACAATCGATTCACTGGCCGCCGTAGCAGAAAAACAAAAGCACTGGAAGGCTCAGGTTCTGTTTCTGTCCATCGGACTGCAACGCAACAACAAAGATGCAGAAACCATGAAGAAGTATTCGGATCTGGTAAAAAAGGTCAGCCTCAAGCACGACCTGATGCAATATTACTTCTGGGCATACAGCGTGAACATCACGTATCTGCTCAACCACAACCAACTTGTAGAAGCCGAAAAGACCTGTTTAGAACTTTACCAAAAGTCACTGCAGTACAAGGACGAATATGGTACAGCCCTGTACCTTCACAACATCGCCAAACTGTACTACGGACAAGGGTTCTACGCCCTGGCCCTGAATTACTACGAGAAGGAGATGGAACAAATTCGTGAGAAGGTGCCTTCGCAAGACCCTACAAACGGAAGTAACGAATATCTGCTTTGCTTGTCCAAATTAAACGTACCCAACAAAGAGCTGTTCAAAATTACAGATAAATTGCTTGGAGAAGCCAAGACGGATGCCATGAAGTCGTGCATCCTGGCTTTCCGTTGCCGCATGTACTATAATGAAAAGAAATATGATGAGTTTCTTCGTGAATACGAAACGCTCGTTTCAATACCCGCTAATTACTATAACACGACGAACTCTGTATTCATCATCGCAAAGGGCATGTATCTGTCAACCATCGGAGAATACGATGAAGCCATGAAACTGGCGGAAGAGATTAGCATCCCAGCAGACAAACTTGCACGCCTGTCAAAAATCTACGAACACAAAGGTGACTACAAGAAAGCATTCGAACTGCAGAAGGAACGCCAAGACAGTATAAACAAACGAAGAAATGACAACACAAAGTCCATCTATTTTGAAGAAAAGATGGCACAGTTCACGATGAACGAGCAGCTCAACAGGCAACGTGAGAAACTGAACCAACTGAAACTGGCAGAACAAGAACTCATAGCTAAAGCCATCGAGGACTCACTGGAGATTCACCACGAACGCTACGTGAAGGACAGCATCACACTGAGCAACGAACAGGCAGCATACGAAGTGGAAAGGCTGAAGAAGCACAATGAGGAAGCCAAGAAAAGAGCCTTCTACGAAAACGACTCAGCAAACCGTAGCCTGCGCAGATTCAGTACGATGAGAGGATCGCTTTTAGCCGTCTTGGTGCTCGTCTACCTCATCATATCCATCCGTAAAAGAAAGAAACTGAAGACTATATACATCCGAACCTCAATAGCCATGCAGCAGGCACAGGAAAGCGACAAGAACAAGACTGCGTTTATCCGAACCCTGAGCCATGAGATCAGAACCCCTCTTAACGCCATTGTCGGTTTCTCGACCATGCTAACAGAGGTGCCTGATGACTTTTTAAACGAAGAGGAAAAGAAGGATGCCATAGCGCGCATCAAAGAAAACACAAAACTGCTCAACACAATCGTCAACGACATTCTGGAAATGTCAAGACTCGAATGCGGTAAGATTAAGATGAACATGCGAGATGTCAGCGTGAATTCACTCTGCAATGACGTTATCACGCCATTTAGGGAGAAAAAGCCCAACGTAAAATTCATCTTCGAAGACCTGCTACCTAAGGGATATATCTGTAAACTTGACGCATTATATATGACGAAAGCACTTGAAAAGGTGGTGGAAAATGCAGTAAAGTTTACTGAGAAGGGATATGTGAAACTCGTTTCAAGCCTTGAAGACAACGAACTGAAAATCTCAATTGAAGATACAGGAATAGGAATTCCCATAGACAAGCGAGAGGAGATATTCAAACAGTTCACAAAGCTTGACAGCTTCCTTCCCGGAACAGGACTTGGCCTACCCTTGGCACGCATCTCCATAGAGAAGATGAACGGTACACTGAATCTTGACACAAGCTACACGAACGGAGCACGCTTTGTCATCAAGATAAAGCTGGACAAATGAGAGAAACAAACTGATAATAAACGAAAACAACATAATACATGAGAAATCAATCCGGAGAATCATACGCCGCATCAAAGTATCACGAGTTTACCGTAAAGGAGCCTTGCACGATAACCGAGTTTATCACGAAGCAGATGTCCGGCATCAGCCGAAATAAGACGAAAGACATCCTGAAGGGACATGGCGTAACGGTGGACTACAAGCTTGTCACACAACACGACTACCCCCTGACGCCCGGCATGAAGGTTCGCATCAGCAAGCATCGCCGCAGCACTGAGTTACAGAGCAAGTGGGTGAAGATCATCTATGAGGATAAGGACATCATTGTTATCGAGAAGGCAACAGGCATATTGTCCATGGCTGCATCTGCCAAGCAGTTCTGCATCAAGAACATTCTCGACGAATATTTCCAGCGACGACACTTTAAGTGCCATGCCCACTGCGTACACCGCCTCGACCGCGACACGAGCGGGCTGATGATGTATGCCAAAAGCATTGAGGCAGCCAAAATCATGCAAGAGGATTGGCACGGACGTGTATTCGACCGCCGATACTGTGCCGTGCTTGTAGGCAAGATGGAGCAGGAAGGAGGCACGGTACGCAGCTATCTTACAGACAACAAGGCATACATCACCTACTCCTCTCCCACCGACAATGGTGGCAAACTGGCCATCACTCACTTCCATCGTCTCGAAACGTCAGAGGAATACACTCTCGCAGAGATGCGTCTGGAAACGGGACGCAAGAATCAGATACGCGTTCACATGCAAGACATAGGTCACCCAGTCGTAGGTGATCCCAAATATGGCATAGAAGGACAATACGTACCCAATCCATTGGGGCGCCTCTGCCTCCATGCCTATCGCCTCTTCTTCTACCATCCCATCACAGGACAGCGCATGGAGTTCGAGACGCCAATCCCCACAGCATTCCGCCAACTTGTGCATAGCGAATCTATCTAATAATCATAATAAAATCAATATTAACAAATTACTAAAATGAAAAAGATTTTCTCTGTAGTGGCGCTCGCAGCCACAATGACCATCTCAAGCTGTGGCTTGGGTGGTGGTTCAACAAACAATGCAGGCAACATTTTAGGTACGCTTGCAACCAGTGCTCTGACAGGCGGCACGACCAACAACACCTCAACCGGTTCAAATCTTGCCAGCACTGGCCTAAACATCCTCAGTTCTCTTCTCGGTGGCGGCAGCATGTCAACACAGGGCATCGTGGGCACATGGAACTACCAGCAACCTCAGGTAAGCTTTGAATCAAAGAGCATTCTGGGCAGCATCGGTGGTGAACTGGCTGGTAACAAGATAGAGAATATACTGGGTACACAGCTCGAGAAGATCGGTCTGAAGGCCGGCGCATCTTCATTCACCTTCGACAACAGCGGCAACGTAACCATCAACATGAAGGGCAAGACCACCAAGGGTACCTACACACTCAACGGTAATGCACTCACCATGAAGGGCGCATTGGGATTGACAACCATCAATTGTACCGTAACAGTCAACAACAACCAACTGTACATGTTGTTCGACGCTACCTCACTCTTCAACGCCATTACTAAACTGGGGGCAAGCAGCAACGCCATCAGTTCACTGCTTGGCAACTTCAATGGCATGAAACTCGGCTGGAGCATGACGAAGTAATCATACATAAAGAACAATAGAAATTGGAAACACAGACGAATCAGGGGTTACCCGAAAACGCAATGCGTGAACTGCGTGAGGGTGAAACCTACGAACCCATGATGCCTCGCGACTCAAAACCTCGCGAGGTAACAACCTACTCCGTGTCAATGGGCATCATCATGGCAGTACTCTTCAGTGCTGCCTGTGCCTACTTGGGACTGAAGGTAGGACAAGTATTTGAAGCCGCTATACCTATTGCCATCATTGCCGTAGGCGTATCGGGTGCCACACACCGCAAGGGCGCATTGGGTGAAAACGTAATCATCCAGAGTATTGGTGCATGTAGCGGTGTCATCGTAGCGGGAGCCATCTTTACGCTACCCGCTCTCTACATCCTGCAAAGCAAGTATCCCGACATGACCGTTAACTTCTTGGAGATTTTCATCGCCTCCCTACTGGGTGGTGTGTTGGGCATCCTATTCTTGATACCCTTCCGCAAGTATTTCGTCAAGGACATGCACGGCAAATATCCTTTCCCCGAAGCTACTGCAAGTACTCAAGTGCTCGTAACAGGTGAAAAGGGTGGCGGCCAAGTCAAGCCTTTGCTTTTTGCGGGCATCATCGGCGGTTTGTACGATTTTCTCGTAGCTACATTCGGTCTCTGGCACGAGAGTTTTACCAGCCGCGCCATCCTTTGGGGCGACACCCTGGCAGAGAAAGCCAAGCTCGTATTTAAAATCAATACCGGTGCTGCCGTATTAGGTATGGGCTACATAGTAGGACTGAAGTATGCCTTCATCATCTGCTGTGGGTCCATGCTCGTATGGTGGGTTATCGTTCCCGGTATTGCCCTACTTTTCCCCGACCTAAACGTGGGTGGAGTTACGGCCTTCGAAGCCTCACCTGAGGTACTGTTCAAATATGCTAAGAGCATCGGTATCGGTGGTATCGCCATGGCAGGTATCATCGGCATTTGGAACAGTCGCAAGGTGATTATGGGTGCATTCTCACTGGCATCAAGCGTGGGTGGTGGAAAGGAAGAGAAGGTTGAACGAACACAGAAGGATATATCCATGAAAGTGGTTATTATGAGTGTTTTAATAACTTTAGTAGCCACATTCCTTTTCTTCCATTTCGACGTCATGGGAGGCAACTTGCTTTTCAGCGTAGTTGCTATCCTCATCGTCTTCGCTATCGCTTTCCTCTTTACGTCGGTGGCCGCTAATGCCATAGCTATTGTAGGCTCAAATCCCGTAAGCGGAATGACACTGATGACGCTCATCCTTGCTTCTGTTATCATGGTGGCAGTAGGCTTGTCCGGCACAAGTGGTATGGTGGCTGCATTGATCATGGGTGGCGTGGTTTGTACGGCGCTCTCGATGGCAGGTGGTTTTATCACCGACCTCAAGATTGGCTACTGGCTAGGAACGACTCCAAAGAAACAAGAGACATGGAAATTCCTCGGCACATTGGTCAGCGCAGCAACCGTTGCTGGTGTCATAATGATTCTTAATAAGACATACGGCTTTGACAGTGACAAACTCGCAGCACCTCAGGCAAACGCCATGGCTGCTGTTATAGAACCACTGATGAGTGGCGAGGGAGCACCCTGGTTGCTCTACGGCATCGGTGCACTCATTTCGCTCACACTGAACTTCTTCGGCGTCAGTGCACTTGCCTTTGCATTGGGCATGTTCATTCCTCTTGACCTCAACTTGCCCATTCTGGTCGGTGGAGCCATTAACTGGTTCGTCACCACCCGAACAAAGGACAAGGACATCAACAACGCAAGAGGCGAACGTGGAACACTTATCGCGAGTGGTTTCATTGCCGGTGGTGCACTGATGGGCGTAGTAGCTGCTGCCCTTCGTTTTGCAGGCGTTGAATTTAACTATGATACTTGGTGGGCCAACAGTTTGAGTGAGCTTTTGTCGCTCGGAATGTACTGTTGCCTCATTATTTATCTGATAAAAGCCAGTATGAAGGCAAAAAGATAGCATTTCATTTGGTCAATTCGGAAAAAAGCAGTAATTTTGCAGCCGCTGTCACGAGTTGGCAGCATATTTCAAACCTATAAATATTAAAAATTAACAAAAGATTTATGGCAACAAAAATCAGATTGCAGCGCCACGGTCGTAAGAGCTACGCTTTCTACAGCATCGTGATCGCTGATGTAAGAGCTCCGCGTGACGGAAAGTTTACAGAAAAGATTGGTACCTACAACCCCAACACCAATCCTGCCACTGTAGATTTGAAATTTGATCGTGCTCTGTATTGGGTAGAGTGTGGCGCACAGCCCACTGACACAGTTCGCAACATCCTCTCTGGCGAGGGCGTTTACTTGATGAAGCACCTCCGTGGTGGCGTTAAGAAGGGCGCTTTCGATGAGGCTACTGCACAGGTGAAGTTTGAGGCTTGGAAGGCTGAGCATCAGAAGGGCGTCAAGTCAGTTACCGACAAGTTGGCTGCTGACAAGAAGGCTGCTGAGGCTGCTACCAAGGCTGCTGAGAAGCAGGCTAACGAGGCTATCGCACAGAAGGTGGCTGACAAGAAGGCTGCTGAGGCTGCCGCTAAGGCTGAGGCTGAGGCCGCTGCTGCTGCAGAAGAGGCTCCCGCTGAGACTGAAGCTCCCGCAGAAGCATAATCCAAATCAAACAAATCAAATCAAACAAATCTATTCAAAGATTTCTTTCAAACAAGCATACGAAGGACTTCACCGGGAGGTGAGGTCCTTTTTTTTGAAAATAAAGATAGAAAAGCATACGCGTTTCAAATATATTTTGTACCTTTGCACTATGAAACTGATAGTACTGAGCACACCAAATTTCTTTATCGAAGAGGATCAGATACTTACGGCACTTTTCGAAGAAGGCCTGGACATGCTGCACATTCGCAAGCCTGCCTCAGAACCCGTTCTCTCCGAACGACTGCTCTCCCTGATTCCCAGCCAGTATCATTCACGCATCGTTGTACACAACCATTTCTACCTGAAAGAAGAATACAACTTACGTGGCATTCATCTCAGCAAAGCTGAGCCCATAGCACCATCTGACTATAGTGGAAAAAAGTCACGCACTTGCTATTCCATTGAAGAACTAGCACAGGAACGCGGAAAATACGATTACATCTTCCTTGACTCCATCTTTGAGGGTATCACCACGGAACATCGTCCTTGCACATTTACAGAGGAACAGATTAAGGATGCTACACGACGCGGCTTGATCGACAGAAAAGTAATGGCAAGTGGTGGCGTTAGTCTTGAAAACATCAATCGTGTACAAGATTTAGGCTTTGGAGGCGCCGTCGTATGTGGCGACTTATGGAAACGCTTCGATGTTCATCAAGGTTTGGACTACAAGGCACTGCTCAGTCATTTCCGCCACCTCAGAAAAGCCACAAATTAGGTGATAAGAAAAAGCAAATAATAAATTCCTATTAATAATGTCATCCAACAACTCATATTTGGTATTCTCGGGTACAGCAACACGCTACCTTGCAGAGAAAATTTGCAAATCACTCGATTGTCCCTTAGGCAATCTCGTCATCACACGCTTTGCCGACGGGGAGTTTACCGTTTCCTATGAGGAAAGCATTCGCGGAAAGGACGTATTCCTTGTGCAGAGCACTTTCCCCAACAGCGACAATCTGATGGAGCTTCTCTTGATGATTGACGCAGCAAAACGCGCTTCTGCACGCACCATCAACGCTGTCATCCCCTACTTCGGATGGGCACGTCAGGACCGCAAGGACAAGCCCCGTGTGGCTATCGGTGCCAAGTTGGTTGCTGATATGTTGAGTGTAGCAGGCATAACACGTCTCATCACCCTCGACCTTCATGCAGACCAGGAACAGGGCTTCTTCGACTGTCCCGTTGACCACCTCTATGCCAGCAGCGTGATGCTCCCCTATCTTGAGAGCCTACATTTGGACAACATGGTTATCGCAGCCCCCGACATGGGTGCTTCAAAACGTGCCAGCACATACTCAAAATACTTCAATTGTCCCTTGGTACTCTGCAACAAGACGCGTCCAAGACCCAATGAGGTTGGTAGTTTGGTAGTAATTGGCGATGTGAAGGATGCAGACGTAGTCATCATTGATGATATGGTCGATACTGCAGGTACCATCACAAAGGCAGCTGACGTGATGCTTGAGAATGGCGCACGTTCCGTACGTGCTATTGCCAGCCATTGCGTGATGAGCGGCCCCGCAAGTGACCGCGTAGAGAAAAGTGCATTAACGGAGATTGTATTTACGGACTCAATCCCTTACAACAAGGGTTGCAAGAAGGTAAAGCAAATCACCATCGCAGGCCTTCTTGCAGAAACTATCCGACGCGTTGTAAATAACGAATCAATTTCCAATCAATATTTGATTTAAGGAAAAGCATATAAAAAGACGCAGATTTCGCGGATTACACAGATTTGTCTATTAATAGACCCCAAGAAAGGGAATCTGTGAAATCCGCGAAATCTGCGTCTTAACTCTTAGAAGTTTGTTGCGTGAACCTCGAAATAAGCCTGAGGATGAGCACAAACGGGACATTCTGCAGGAGCATTGGTGCCTACAACGATATGACCACAGTTGCGGCACTCCCACACCTTAACTTCACTCTTAGCAAAGACCTGAGCTGTCTCAACGTTCTTCAACAAGGCACGATAGCGCTCCTCGTGCTCCTTCTCAATAGCAGCAACGCCACAGAACTTAGCAGCCAACTCGGGGAAACCTTCTTCCTCAGCGGTTTTGGCAAAGCTTTCATACATGTCAGTCCACTCATAGTTCTCACCATCTGCAGCAGCTGCCAGATTCTGAGCGGTATCACCAATACCGTTCAACTCCTTGAACCACATCTTCGCATGCTCCTTCTCGTTGTCTGCAGTCTTCAGGAAAAGAGCTGCAATCTGCTCAAAGCCTTCCTTCTTTGCTTTTGATGCAAAGTAGGTGTACTTGTTACGTGCTTGAGACTCTCCAGCAAAAGCAGCCTCAAGATTCTTCTCTGTCTGAGTTCCAGAATACTTTGTACTCATAATTGTTACTTTTAAAATTACTTATTATTCAGATAAAAACAAAAATGTCATCTATCAAATATGCAAATTTACACAAAATATTACTTATATGCAAGAAAAGGTTGCAAAAATCTATCATAACAGACATTGTTATTACATAATAAATTTGGAAATATAACAATAATTTGTTAACTTTGCGACATCATAGAAAAACGCAATTCAAAAACAATCCATTATGAAACAAATTTCCACTACAGCAGCTCCTGCTGCCATCGGCCCTTACAGCCAAGCCATCGAAGTGGGCAACCTCGTCATTTGTTCGGGTCAGTTACCCATCAATCCTGAAACAGGCGAAATGCCCGCCAACATTGAAGAACAGGCACACCAGTCACTCAAGAATGTCAAGGCTATTCTTGAGGCTGCTAACACCTCAATTGATAATGTTGTCAAGACAACCGTCTTCCTCGCATCCATGGATGACTTTGCCGCTATGAATGGAGTTTATGCTCAATATTTCACTGAACCCTACCCTGCCCGTAGCGCAGTTGCAGTCAAAACGCTCCCCAAAAATGCTCTTATCGAGATAGAGGTAATTGCAGAAAAGTAACAAAAGCTTTCGTATTCGACTTTTATAGAAGAATCTCTGATTTTTTTATATAAAATATTTCTTAAATAGGAAAAAGTTACCTAAATTTGTAGCAGATTAATGAACGTTTTATTAACCAAATAATAAAAAGAAATTATGATCAATCAACCTGTAGTGAAGCTTGGTATCGTTGGCGTTAGCCGCGACTGCTTCCCCATCACTCTGACCCAGGCACGCCTGGCTGCCGTTATGGCAGAAGTAAAAAACGCTGGGCTGCCCGAAGTGTATGACTGTCCTGTAACCATCGAGAACGATGTAGACACCTATAAAGCTCTCGACTGGGCTAAGGAAAATGGTATCAACGCCGTATGTATGTACCTCGGTAACTTCGGTCCCGAGGGTCCCACTACTCTGTTCTGCCAGAAGTTCGGTGGTCCCTGCATGGTACTGGCTGCAAAGGAAGAAGGCAAAGCTAACCTCGCAAGCGACCGTGGTGACGCACTTTGCGGTGTACTGAACTTCAGCTATAGCGTAGGTCTCCGTCGTCTGAAGGTTTACATTCCCGAGTATCCCAACGTAACTCCCGCTGAGGCAGTTAAGGAACTCGCAGACTTCCGCGACATTGCACGCGTAGTTATTGGTGTAAAGAACCTGAAGGTTATTGGTTTCGGTCCCCGTCCTTGGGACTTCTTGGCTTGCAACGCTCCCATCCAGCCCATGTACGACCTGGGTATTGAGGTTCAGGAGAACTCTGAGCTCGACCTGAAGAAATCATTCGATGAGCATGCTGGTAAGACTGCAGAGATCGACGCAGTTGCTAAGGACATGGAGGCTGAGTTGGGTGCTTCACGTAACACCTATCCTGAAATCATCCGCAAGATGGCTCAGTTGGAGGTTACCCTGATGGACTGGTACGAGAACCAAAAGGGCGCTTCAAAGTACGCAGTATTTGCAAACAAGTGCTGGCCCGCATGGCAGCCCATCTTCGAGTTCGAGCCCTGTTATGTAAACAGCCGTCTGACCGGCCGCGGTATTCCCGTTGCTTGTGAGGTTGACCTTTACGGTGCTCTTTCTGAGTTCATGGCAGAGTGTGCTACCGAGATGCCCGCTACCCTGTTGGACATCAACAACTCGGTTCCCGCTGACGTTATCCCCGCAGGCGCTGACCTGAAGGGTGCAACCGCCAAAGATCTCTACATGGGCTTCCACTGCGGTAACACCTGCTCACAGTGCATGAAGGACTGCAAGATCAAGTATCAGCTGATTCAGGCTCGTCTGATGAGCCCCGAAATCACCAAGGGTACCCTCGAGGGACAGATTAAGCCCAGCGCTACCACTATGTTCCGTATCCAGTCTAACTCTGATGCTAAACTCGTCAGCTACATCGCTGAAGGTCACTTCCTGGATATCGATCCCTGCTCATTTGGTGGTATTGGTATCGCAGCAATCCCCGGCTTCGCACGCTTCTATCGCCACGTCCTCGTTGGCAAGCGCTTCCCCCACCACGGTGCTTACGCATTCAAGCAGAGCGGCAAGGTACTCTTCGAGGCTCTCAAGATGCTCGGCGTAGACGACATCAATACTCCTCTGCCCGCAGGTCAGCTCTATCCCGGCGAGAATCCTTTCGCAATCTGATTCTTCAGAAACGAAAAGTAATACTAACAGAGCACCATCGCTTGTTGCGATGGTGCTTTTATATTTCAGGCGTATAGATCAAAGAAAAGGTGCATCACCTTATGGTGACACACCTTTTAAATTCTCTTGTTTGATTACGAGCTCTTATGCCTCGGCTGCGGTCTCAGCAATGGGGAGAACGCTCACGGTAGAGCGGTTCAAACGACCCTTGCGGAAGTTTACGATACCATCGGTCAGGGCATACAAAGTATTGTCCTTACCCATAGCAACGTTCTGACCGGGATAGTGACGTGTACCACGCTGACGAACGATAATGTTACCAGCAATGCACTTCTCACCACCGAAAATCTTAACACCTAATCTTTGAGCTGCTGACTCGCGGCCGTTCTTAGAACTACCAACACCTTTTTTATGTGCCATTTCTTGTTCCTCCAATTAAATTGTTAAGCAATTACTTCTTTGATAGTTACCTCGGTGAACTGCTGACGGTGACCGTTCAGCTTACGATATCCCTTACGACGCTTCTTGTGGAAAACAAGAACCTTGTCGCCCTTTACCAGGGGAGATACGACCTCGGCTACAACCTTAGCACCCTCTACAGTGGGAGCACCCACGGTGATAGCGCCTTCGTTGTCTACCAACAACACTCTCTCAAACTCAACAGCCTTGCCAGCTTCTGCATCAACGATGTGATGCACGAAGAGCTTCTTACCAGCCTCGGCCTTGAACTGCTGACCGTTAATCTCTACGATTGCGTACATTTTTTATATGTATTAAACGGGTTTTTCCGCAAGGCGTGTGGCACTCACCACCGCTTAATTGAGCCTCCACGGATTCAAATCGGCTGCAAAGATACTGTTTTTTTCCAAAACGACCAAAACAATTTCCTAAAATCTTGATATTTGTGTGTTGTTTTGTATCAAAACAGTATAACTACATTAAATTTATTCTCTTAATTATCTTCTGTCACCAAAAATGCGGAGCAAATAGATAAAGAGATTGATGAAATCAAGATAGAGTGAAAGGCTTCCCATCAAAGCAATCTTATTAGTGTTGTCATTTTCACCATACTCACTTGCCTGCATCATCATCATCTTAATCTTCTGCGTATCATAAGCGGTAAGAGCAACGAAGATCAGTACACCAGCATAGCTTATGATCATAGCCATACCACTACTCTTCACAAAAATGTTCACAACCGTTGCAATGATAAGGCCAATGAGAGCCATTATTACAACACGTCCAACAGAAGAGAGGTCTTTTTTAATAAAGAACCCAACCAACGACATGGCCGCAAATGTGCCTGCAGTGATGAAGAACGTGGTAGCCACACTCTCCTGTGTGTAGGCAATCAACAGAATTGACATCGTTGCTCCATTGACTATTGCATACAATCCAAACAAAATACCAGCCGTGAGGAAGGACATTTTGTTAATACGAGCAGAAAGTACCAACACAAGCACAACTTCACCAATCAGCATGCCCCACATAAGAGCAGGATTAGAGAAAATGGTGTAAAGCATGTTCTCATCACGTGCAACAATCAGCGATGTGAAAGCTGTGATAACCAAAGCAAGGGTCATCCACATGTACACGTTACGCATAAGTTTTGAAAACGCAGAGCTACCCTCCAACGTTTTGTTCTCGTAGGAATAATCTACATTGTAATTGTCCATAATACTATAAGAATTAACTGTTTTACTATTTTCACATTGCAAAAATACGCAAATTCAGTGAAAGCGCCAAGCATTTCACATGTTTTAAGAGCATATACATATCACTACCCACCAATTTTAGCTTTTAATCCCGCATTATTAAAAATTTCAAGTGCAACTTGCTGTTGTTCGACAGAGGGCGTTTGCATGGAGATGCCATTTGGATTATACACAGTGTTGCGACGCTCATGCTTACCTTTACCTATGTCATGATAGAGAAGAAGATTGACGACTTCAGGAGGTGTGGGCAAAGAGGCAAGGAATTGAGCCGAAGCCTGCAAATTAGCTTCATCAGCATTAACTCCAACAATGAGTGGGATACGTATCCAGTATGAGCGTCCCATCTCACTGATAAATTTAATGTTGTGAAGAATCTGCTCATTTGGCACACCCGTATAATGTTTGTGCGCGTCGCTATCCATATGCTTCAAGTCAACGAGAAATAGCTCGCATTCTTCAGCAACTTTTCGAACGACGGCAGAAGATGCATATAATGTTGTATCTACACAACGATGAATCTTGCGACGTCCTAATTCCTTAAGTATCGCCAAAGCATTCTCGTAATGCATCAAGGGTTCACCGCCACAAAGCGTCACACCCCCACCCGATTCATTCATGACTTGACGCTCCTTCTCCACTACAGACATCAGTTCGTCCATTGACCATTCCTTACCAGCCATTTCAAGCGCTCTTGTCGGACAAACTTCTGTACATGCGCCACAATCAGCACATGTGAGGTATCGACGGGGGGCATGCTTCTTTGGACAAACAGCAATACAATCTTGACATCCAATACATTTTTTCTTATTGAAAAGTTTCTCACGTTGCGATGCCAATCCTTCTGGATTATGGCACCACACGCAACGCAGCGGACACCCCTTCATGAATAATGTCACACGGATCCCAGGACCGTCATTAATAGCAAAACGCTTGATATCAAAAAACATAAGACTGCTTTTATGCCTGCTTGGAAATTATGCGTGATAGATCTTTCCGACAATCCAAGCTGCAACAGAATTGCTACAGATACGTTGAGCAAAACACTCTAGTCTTGAAAGAACGTCGCTGCGATAGTACACCTTCGGACAACGACGTGTACAAGCCTTCATGACCTGACGTGCAACAGCGTCACTCGTCAATCCATTCTCTTCGTCGTGTATCATCTGCTCGATTGCAGGCTTCATCTGCGGATAGACGTCAGAACCTGTTAAATCAGTGGTACGCTTGAAATTGGTATGCACATCACCAGGCAACACGCAAGAAACCTTGATATCATAATGCTTCACCTCATTGCGAAGAGCAAAAGCGAAGGCATTCAGCGCGGCTTTACTTGCAGAATACATGCTTTGGAAAGGTATGCTGAACACAGCAGCCATACTGCTTACAAAGACAATGCGTCCACGTTCACGACCTAGTTTCTCTTGAGTACGCATGAGTGGCAACGCTGCCTGAATGACTCGGATGGGTCCGTATGTATTCACATCAAACTGACGCTGCATCTCGCCTTCTGTCGTAAACTCGATAGCTCCAGCCACTCCCATACCAGCACTCAACAAGAGCAGATCAATGCGCCCGGCCTTCTCTTTTACTTGAGCAATAGCTGCCGCAATTGTTTCTATTTTTGTTACGTCACATGCAATGTGTTCAACTCCCTCTTGAGGGTTCTCTGTGCGAGAAAAATCAAATACTTTATACCCTTTCTTCACTAATCTTGCTGCCGATGCACGACCAATACCTGATGATGCACCTGTGATAACTGCTACTTTCATATTTATATTTATAATACTCTTAAGCAAAGATACGGAAATATTCTTTATGGAAGATGAATTATATATGATTTTTTACTATTTATTTACAGAAATTGTGTAAATTTGCATTTATAAATCGGAAGTAGAAGTACAAACGAATAAGTAATACGGATATATGGGGCGCAATAAATTTTCCCAACGAGAGATAGAAATGATTGGCAAACTGCTACGACGCAAGGCGTCTGGCACACGTTTTCAACAGAAATTAGTTCGCCATACGCTGCGAGTTGATTTTGAATTCAACATTTCCGATTTCAACGAACCGGGTAAGGCCTTCGGCTATGATGAACTTCAGCAATGCATCGAGCGTGGCAGAATACACATACTTGACGATGCCACCATCGAAGCAATGAAAGCCAAGCGTGCTCGTGACAAGGCACGCGATGCTGCTGAAGCCGAAGCCGCTGCCATCGAGGCAGGTGAAGCTGTTGACTGGAAAAAGGTACAGGAGGAATGGGATGCCTACTATAGTCAGGAGGAAGAAGAGAAAAAATAGAAAGAAAGAAGAAGAATTGCAATATTAAGAAAGACGCAGCATGAAAATTGAAATCATACTGCGTCTTTTTTAATCATGCTGCATCTCTTTATAAATCATGCTGCGTCTCTTGAGAAAACATCAGGCATCTTCTTCCTTAACTTCCTGCACTTCGTAGTCCCAATCGTTAAGGACTTTCATCCAACTTCCATTAACAAGATTTACGGTTCGAGACTTATACTCATATTTGTTCTTCTTATAACCCTTCTTCTTGTCAACGTATGCCTGGATAGCGGGCTTGGCCTCTTCCCAACCGGGAATATTGAGTTCCTTGTAGATGCGCTCAGTAATGCCAAAGGCATCCTTCTCAAATTCCTCAAACTTCACCTCAAACAAATTGCCTTCGGGGATATACTTCTTCTGTTCCTGATAGGCATCGTAAAGCTCGATGTAGTTACGAAGAATATTCTGCTCCATCTTTTCCAATGGAATACTGTGCAGTTCCAGAGGAGCGATGGTGTTGGTAAAGAAAGAACGAGTTGATTCAAATACAGTATACGGATTACGCACCAGATAGATGAACTTGGCATTGGGGAACATCTCAACCAGTGTCTTCACCTTACCCGTATGAGGGGGATTCTTGCTGAGATACTGTGCATCCTTCACATTACGACGAGTGTTCCATATACTTATTTTCACTAGTTTCATGAACTGCTCCTTGAAGGCATTGATTTCCTCCTCCGTTGCCTTCTTCATCGTCAGCATACGGTCGCAGTACTCCTCCATGTTCTCGGGGAACATCCAGAAATTATAGTAGCTATAGGGGAACATGTTCTGTAAAGCAAACTCCTCTTCTTGTGGCAGATCGGGAGCAAGCTCCATATTATCCGTAGGACGTTGGTTGGGCATCAACCATCCCATGACGGGTTTGAACAACCACTGCATAGCCATCATGTAGTGAGGAAATACCGTCTGATAGGTAGTCGTGAAAGCAAAGCGTGAATCTTGCGCAAAAATATTATGTACAAATGTTGTTCCGCTGCGCCAGTGTCCTAAGATAAAGACAGGGTCATGCTGCAAGGGTTGGTCGGCAAGTTTCTTGCGATACTTGCGATCCTGCAATCCCTTCATCGTACTCAACAAACGGCAAACACACTTGGTCAAACGATATTTTCCTTTCTTTCCCTTAGCAATATTCTGCCCCTTTGTTATCTCTTTAAATGTCTTCCAATCGGCACCAACAAGCGTATTGACAGGAAGTTTTGAAAATTCTATAAGTCCCATAGTTGGTAATTAACAATTAACAATTAACAATTAACAATTAATAATTAATAATTTAATTGAAAATTATCTGACAATCTCAATCTCCAATCCCTGACGGCTCAGATCCTTCACACACTTCTCGATAGCCTCATAGTGCTCTTCGCCGATTCCCAACTTCTTCAGGTCAAGCGTGGGAAGCTGCAACTTATTGAGATCACTCTCCTCCAAAGGTTGAATGATCATACCTACGGCAGAGGTGTTATTGGTGATGGGATCAATCAGGATGAAAGCACCCGTAGCACGGTTGTCCTTGTAGGCATCGAAGTTAAGCGTCTTGGCAGTTGTGATCTGCACACGACCTATCTCATTGAGTTTGAAGGTGTCTGCCTCACGCTTCTCCAACGTATTGACATCCACCAGATAGTCAATCCTGTCGAGCGTAGCACGAGTAGTATTGGTATTGTGCTTCAGGAAGAACTGCTTACCCTTGTCCATGGGCTCTTCGTCCATCCATACCAGCATCGTCTCGAAGTGACGACCCACATTGGGTACGTTGTCAGGACGCACAATCATCTCGCCACGGCTGATGTCAATCTCATCCTCCAGCGTGATGGTCACACACTGAGGACAGAAAGCCTCGTCCAACTCGCCCTCGTAGGTCACGATGCTCTTCACATGGCTCTTCTTCATCGAAGGAAGTGCCATCACTTCATCGCCCTTACGGATAACGCCACTGGCAATCTTACCACAGAAACCGCGGAAATCAAGGTTGGGACGCAATACATACTGCACGGGGAAACGGAAATCCTCCATGTTACGGTCGCGATGGATGGGTACATTCTCCAAGTAGTCGAGCAGTGCAGGGCCTTCATACCAAGGAGTACGCTCACTCTTCTCCACCACATTGTCACCATCCTTAGCGCTCAAGGGGAAACAGGTCACGTCCTCGATACCTAACTTATTAGCCAGAGCCACGTATTCGTTAGCAATCTTGTCGAACGTATCCTTATCAAAGTCGATAAGGTCCATCTTGTTCACAGCCAACACGATGTGCTTGATACCGAGCAGTGACACCAGGAAAGTGTGACGACGCGTCTGCGTGATGACACCTGTACGGCAATCCACAAGGATGATAGCCAGGTTAGCAGTAGAACCACCGGTAATCATGTTGCGAGTGTACTGCTCATGTCCCGGAGTATCTGCAATGATAAACTTACGTTGGTTGGTCGAGAAGTAGCGGTATGCAACATCGATGGTGATACCCTCCTCGCGCTCGGCCTTCAATCCGTCGAGCAGCAAGGCGTAGTCTATCTCACCCGAACCAGCATTACCCAAACGCTTCGAGTCCTTCTCCAGTGCCGTCAACTGATCCTCATACAGTTTCTTACTGTCGAAGAGCAAACGGCCAATCAATGTAGACTTACCATCATCCACGCTACCAGCCGTCAGCAAGCGCAGCAAGTCCTTCTTTTCGTCAGCATCCAAAAATGCCTTTATATCTATATTCTGTTCTGCCATGTTTCTGATTTTTTAGAAATAACCTTCGCGTTTCTTCTGCTCCATACTTGCTTCTTGGTCGAAGTCGATGACACGGGTGGTACGTTCACTCTTCGTTGTAGTCATCATCTCCTCCACAATCTCCTCGATGGTGGTGGCATTCGACTCCACAGCACCCGTGAGAGGCCAGCAACCAAGCGTACGGAAACGCACCATACGATTCTCAATCTTCGACTCCAATTCCTTAGGCAGACGATCGTCATCCGCCATAATCAGGTTACCATCAATCTCTACACAGGGACGCTCCTTAGCGTAGTATAACGGTACGATAGGGATGTTCTCCAGACGGATGTACTGCCAGATATCCAGCTCAGTCCAGTTGCTGAGGGGGAACACACGTATGCTCTCACCTTTGTGCACGCGACTGTTGTAGATATCCCACAACTCGGGACGCTGATTCTTGGGATCCCACTGTTGGAACTGATCGCGGAAAGAGAAAATACGCTCCTTAGCGCGGCTCTTCTCCTCGTCGCGACGTGCGCCACCGAAGGCTGCATCAAACTTATACTTGTTCAGCGCATCGAGCAGAGCCTTCGTCTTCATCAAGTCGGTGTGCACCTTACTACCATGCGTAAAGGGACCTACACCAGCCTTGAAAGCCTCCTCGTTACTCTCAACGATGAGGTTCCAACCAAATTTCTTGGCGTAATTATCACGAAACTCTATCATCTCCTTGAACTTCCATCGTGAATCAATGTGCATCAAAGGGAAAGGCACCTTGCCAGGTGCAAAAGCCTTCTCGGCCAAGCGTACCATTACGCTACTATCCTTACCAATACTATAGAGCATCACAGGATTCTCAAACTCGGCTGCCACCTCACGGATGATGTGAATGCTTTCTGCCTCCAGTTCCTGCAAATGCGAAAGATTGTATTCCATAACTTATTTATATTTATTTAGTCGATTAGGAAACCTGTCGTTTTGTCGATTAGAAAAAATGTCGTTTAGGATAAACTTAACATTTCGAGTACTGCCATGGCACTCTCTTCGAGCGACAACTTGCTCGTGTCGATGCTAAGGGCAGGGTTCTTGGGAGCCTCGAAGGGTGCACTGATGCCAGTGAAGTTCTTCACCTCTCCCCTACGGGCACGCGCATAGAGTCCCTTCACGTCGCGACGCTCACACTCCTCAAGCGGGGTGCTTACAAACACCTCCTTGAAGTCCTCCTCGCCAATGATGGTGCGAGCCATCTCGCGTATGTCCTCCGTAGGACTGACGAAGCAAGCAAGGGTTACAATGCCCGTATGCACAAAGAGCTTGCCAACCTCAGCAATACGACGGATGTTCTCCATGCGATCCTCCTGCGAGAATCCTAAGTTATTGTTGATACCCGAACGGATGTTGTCGCCGTCCAGGATGCGACATAGTATGCCGCGCTTGTGAAGCTCACGCTCCACAGCCATCGCCACGGTGCTCTTACCGCTTCCGCTCAAGCCAGTAAACCACACCATGACACCACGCTGATGGAGCAACAGCTCCTTGTCCTCGCGTGTCATCATCTGGTCGTAAATGGGATAAATATTTTCTGCCATTATATTTGTTGGTTGTTGTTGCAATTAGAATTCCCAGAACTCAGGTATCACAAATACGCTGATCACGAATACTATGATGTTTAGTGGGAGACCCACCTTGACGTAGTCGGTAAACTTATATCCACCAATACCCTGCACGAGCAGGTTGGTCTGGTAGCCGATAGGCGTACTGAAAGCAGCCGAAGCCGCCATGCAGATGCAGATAAAGAAAGGCATGGGGTCGCATCCCAACTTGTCAGCCACGGACAGGGCCAAGGGGAACGACAGAGCTGCCGCTGCATTGTTGGTTATCAGCTCCGTAAAGAGATTTGTGATGAGAAAGAGGATAGCCATCATGGCATAGACACCTCCTTCGGTGCGTCCAATATGGTCGGCTGCTGCAATAATGAAGCTCGCGATGTAATCGGCAAAACCAGAGTTCTGCATACCCTTACTGATAGCAAAGGCACATGCGATGGTCACCAGCACATCCCACGACATATATTTACTGTACTTACGCGCATTGAACATACCTGTCCAAGCCATAATGACCGTCGTGACGCAGACGAAAAAGAACATGTCAAACTTGAATCCGGGCACCAAATCCTTCATAAAGGGCAACTCTCCCACCGTAGCACCGATGATCATAAAGGCCAGCAGCACGAAAGCAAACCAACGCTTCCTACCCTTCAGCATCTCGCTATCCTCATCATAGCTGGCTATCATGAAGGCAGTGGTGTCGTTATAAGCCCTAACGAACTTATTGTCAGTCTCTAACAGTAAGGTATCGTGGTTGATAAGCTTTACGTTCATCCAGTCGCCTGTCAGCAGTTCGCCACCACGACGAATAGAAATCACATTGGCACCATAATGACGGAAGAAGTCGAACTCGCGAATGGACTTACCCAATCCGGGGAAACGGCTTCGCAGCACGATCTCGACGGTCGTCGTGTCGGGTTTCTTGTCGAGTTCCACATCGCCCTCACGCTTCTCGGGCAGGAGATAGTGGCTATAGAAAATGAGGTAAGCCAAACCGACAATAGCGATGAAGATACCCACCTTACCCAACTCGAACATCGACATGCCCTGATGTCCCGACTCCTGTATCATACCATCCACAACGAGATTGGTACTCGTACCGATCAGCGTACAAATACCTCCAAGAATGGTAGCATAACTCAATGGGATTAAGAACTTTGTAGGTGGAAGTTTCATCTTTCGCGCCCAGTTCTTGATCATGGGAGCAAAGATCACCACCACGGGCGTATTGTTGAGGAAGGCTGACACGAACGACACCACGGGCAGCAGGCGTGCATTGGCCTTTGTCACCGTCGTTTCCTTATGCGGCAGCATGTGGAAAATGATACGTTCCAGAATACCGCTACGTCGCACTCCCTCGCTCACGAGGAAGAGCAACGCCACGGTTATCATTCCTTTGTTGGAGAATCCTTCGAGGCAATCCTTAGGCGTAAGAATGCCGGCGCAGAGCATCAATACCACACACGTAAAGAGAATAAGACCCGGCTTGAGCCTATCCGTTATTAGCGCCCATATCATCAATATGAGGCAACACGATACGTATATGATGTTAAAACTCATAATTCTTTATTTATACTCTTCCCAACTTCTGATAGCCAGGTCGTCAAGCTTCACGGTGCAGAAGGCATTGATGAAGGCAGCAGCAAGACGGGAATTGGTGATGAGAGGCACGTTCAAGTCGACGGCAGCACGACGGATCTTGTAGCCGTTTGTCAACTCACCTACGGTGAGATCCTTAGGGATATTGACCACCATGTCGATCTTATGCTCGTGCAGCAAGTCGAGAGCCTGCGGATGCTTCTCGGGTTCGCTGGGCCAGTATACGAGCGTGTTCTGGATGCCGTTCTCCGTGAGGAACTTGCTCGTTCCACCCGTAGCATACAGCTCGTAACCATTGTCGATCAGCTTCTTGGCAGCATCGAGCATAGCCACCTTCTCCTTCGTCGAACCGGTGCTGAGCAACACAGTCTTCTCGGGAACACGATGACCAACACTGAGCATAGCCTTCAGCAAAGCGGAATTCACGTCATCGCCTAAGCAACCCACCTCACCGGTAGAGCTCATGTCGACACCCAGTACAGGGTCAGCCTTTTGCAGACGGTTGAATGAGAACTGACTGGCCTTAATGCCCACGTAGTCGAAATCAAAGAACGACTTGCTGGGCTTCTCGACTGGCAATCCCATCATGACGCGGGTAGCCAACTCAATAAGGTTAATCTTCAACACCTTGCTGACGAAGGGGAACGAACGGCTGGCGCGCAGGTTGCACTCAATCACCTTGATTTCGTTGTCGCGAGCAAGATACTGTATATTGAAAGGACCACTGATGTTAAGTTCCTTGGCAATCTGCGTTGAGATCTTCTTGATACGACGTACCGTCTCCACATACAGTTTCTGTGCGGGGAACTGAATGGTAGCGTCACCTGAGTGTACACCGGCGTACTCGATATGCTCCGAGATGGCGTAGGCAATAATCTCGCCGTTGCGTGCCACAGCATCCATCTCGACCTCCTTGGTGTTCTGCATGAACTTTGAGATCACGACAGGATGCTTCTTCGACACGTTAGCTGCAAGACGCAGGAAGCGCTCCAGCTCGTCCTGGTTAGAGCAAACATTCATGGCAGCACCCGACAGAACGTATGAGGGACGCACGAGGACGGGGAACCCTACCCTTTCAACAAATTCATTGACATCCTCCATTGAGGTCAGTGCGCTCCACTCTGGCTGGTCAACGCCAATGCGGTCGAGCATAGCCGAGAATTTGTCGCGATCCTCTGCGTTGTCGATGTACTTGGCTTGTGTACCGAGGATGGGCACACGCTGCTCATCGAGCTTAACGGCCAAGTTGTTGGGAATCTGACCACCGGTGCTGACTATCACACCCTGAGGATTCTCCATGTCGATGATGTCCATGACGCGCTCGAAGGTGAGCTCGTCGAAGTAGAGACGGTCACACATGTCGTAGTCGGTCGACACGGTCTCGGGGTTGTAGTTGATCATCACGCTGCGATAGCCCTCCTTGCGGATAGTGTTCAGTGCCTGAACGCCGCACCAGTCGAACTCAACCGACGAACCGATACGGTAGGCACCACTACCCAGAACGACGATGCTGCGACGGTCGTTCTCGAAATGAATGTCGTTGGCCACGGCACTGTATGTCAGGTACAGGTAGTTCGTCTGAGCGGGATACTCGGCAGCGAGCGTATCAATCTGCTTCACGTAGGGCACAATGCCAGCCTGACGACGATGACGGCGCACGATGAGCATAGCGTCCTCGATGTCGATTTCCTTCTCCATGCCGAGAGCACGAGCCACCTGGAAGTCAGTGAAGCCGTATACCTTTGCCTTACGAAGCAGTTCCTTGTCAAGTCGGTTGATGTGGCTGCCGCGCAACTCCTTATTTATATTATAGATGTTCTGCAGCTTCTGCAGGAACCAGTTGTCAATCTTGGTGAGGTCGTGAATCTGCTCTACGGTGTAGCCTGCAAAGAAGGCCTTTTCGATGACGAAGATACGCTTGTCGGTAGGAGCCTTGAGGGCTGCGTCGAGGTCGTCAATCTTCAGTTCCTTATTGCCCACGAAACCGTGCATACCCTGACCGATCATGCGGAGACCCTTCTGAATGCTCTCCTCGAAGGTGCGACCGATGGCCATCACCTCGCCGACAGACTTCATCGAGCTGCCTAACTCGCGATCCACGCCACGGAACTTACCGAGGTCCCAGCGGGGTATCTTACAAACCACGTAGTCGAGGGCGGGCTCAAAGAAGGCTGAGGTCGTCTTGGTGACAGAATTCTTGAGGTCGAACAGACCGTAGCCCAAGCCGAGCTTAGCTGCAACAAAGGCAAGAGGGTAACCCGTAGCCTTAGATGCCAGAGCCGAACTACGCGACAGACGGGCATTGACCTCGATGACGCGGTAGTCCTCGCTCTCGGGGTCAAAGGCGTACTGCACGTTACATTCACCCACGATGCCAATATGACGGATAATCTTGATGGCAAGGGCACGCAGTTTGTGATACTCTGCGTTGGTCAGTGTCTGCGAGGGAGCGATGACGATACTCTCACCGGTATGGATGCCCAAGGGGTCGAAGTTCTCCATGTTGCAGACGGTGATACAGTTGTCGAATCGGTCGCGCACCACCTCATACTCTATCTCCTTCCAACCCTTAAGGCTCTTCTCTACCAACACCTGTGGCGAGAAGCTAAAGGCCTTCTCAGCAATCTTGTTCAGTTCCTCCTCGTTGTCGCAGAAACCGCTACCGAGTCCACCGAGTGCATAAGCTGCACGAATGATGACAGGATAGCCCAGCTGCCTAGCAGCCTCACGTGCTGACTCGATGGTCTCGCAAGCCTGACTCTTGATGGTCTTCACACCAATCTCATCAAGCTTCTCCACAAAGAGTTCACGATCCTCTGTGTCGATAATAGCCTGAACGGGAGTACCCAGTACCTTGACACCATATTTCTCCAGCACACCGCTCTTGTAAATCTCCACACCGCAGTTCAAAGCTGTCTGACCGCCGAATGCCAACAGAATGCCCTGAGGACGCTCCTTGGCAATGATGCGCTCTACGAAATAAGGAGTGACAGGCAGATAGTAAATCTTGTCTGCTACGCCCTCACTCGTCTGCACGGTAGCAATATTGGGATTGATGAGGATGGTCTCGATGCCTTCCTCGCGCATGGCCTTCAGTGCCTGTGAACCAGAATAGTCGAACTCACCGGCTTCACCGATCTTCAAAGCGCCAGAACCAAGCAAGAGTACCTTCTTGATAGCAGGACGCTCAGTATAAGCAATGCTATCATTATCCATGATCGAAAGGCCGTTCAACGCATCAGCAAACATGTCGAACATAAACTCCGTGTCGATAGGACCGGCACATGCTTCGGGATGGAACTGAGCCGAGAACCAGGGGAAACGCGTATGGCGAACACCCTCGTTCGAACCGTCGTTCATATTCTCAAACAGAGGTTCCCAGTCCTTGCCTAAGGTAGAACTGTCAACGGCATAGCCGTGGTTCTGCGTAGTGATGAAGCACTTTGTAGTGCCTACCATGCGAACGGGCTGGTTATGCGAACGATGACCGTATTTCAGTTTGTATATCGTGGCACCGGCTGCCTTCGACAGCAACTGGTTACCCATACAGATACCCATGATGGGACGGACGTAGGCTGTACGCTCCTGCTCACGTTGCATGAACTTGCGGATGTTCTCCACGGCTGCCACACATGTGTCGGGATCGCCAGGACCGTTGGCGAGGAAGAGACCGTCGAAGCCCATCTCGCCGTCTTTATCAAGTTGGTTGAAATCGTAATCCCAAGGCACACGCACCACCTCGATACCACGCTTCAAGAGGCAACGGATGATGTTCTGCTTAACACCACAATCCACGAGGACAATCTTCTTGCCATTAGCCTTACATACGGCAGGCTGATCCTCTGCCAAGCGGTTCACGGGTTCAACATAATCCTCTGGCTTATAGGTAATGATCTCCTTGCAACTCACCTCTGCCACAAAGTTCACGCCTTCATACTGCGCTTCAGGAATATTATCTGGTTGATCGTCGAAGAGGATCTTACCCATCATCACGCCATGCTCGCGCAGCACCTTAGTAAGCTCACGGGTATCGATGCCGGTGATGCCAGGCACCTGTTCACGCTGCAGCCATTCGGCAAGCGTCTCCTTACCGTTCCAGTGACTATATTCCTCGCTATAGTCACTCACGATGATAGCCTTAGCGTAAATCTTATCGCTCTCCATAAAGGTAGAGAGCCCATTCTTTTCTATAGAAAACTCAGGGACACCATAGTTTCCGACTAATGGAAAGGTGAGTGCCATCAACTGACCAGCATACGAGGGATCAGTAAGGCTCTCGGGATAGCCCATCATAGCGGTATTGAAGACCACCTCACCCGCCACAGGTTTATCATAGCCGAATGAGGTTCCTACAAAAACGGTGCCGTCATCCAAGACCAGTCGCACTCGCTTGTTTGTCTTTACTTTCCTTTCGTTTTCCATAACTTTGGTTAATTTTACCTTAAACAATATTTTACCTTATTTAAAGACATGCCGTCTTTTACCGCGTGCAAATTTAGTCATTTTTTTCGAAATGGCAAAGCCAAGAGTAAGAAGAAAAGAACAAAATGTCACATATTACAGCCAAAAAGTACATTTTTGCCTCTTATATTTTGAACAAATGCTCTTTTTTATTACCTTTGCAATCCAATTTCCTCTTAAAAAGTTCATTTTTATGATTCGTATCCTTTTTGTCTGCCTCGGGAACATCTGTCGAAGTTGTGCTGCACAGACAGTCATGCAACACATTGTAGACGAGCAAGGAATGTCAGCAGATTTCCAACTCGATTCCGCAGGACTTATAGACTATCACGAAGGCGAAAAGGCAGACAGCAGAATGCGTAAACACGCATCGCGTAGAGGATACAACATCACTCATCTGTCCCGTCCTGTAAGAAGAACGGATTTTGAAAATTTCGATTTGATTATCGGTATGGATAACAGCAATATAGAAGGTCTACGTAGAATTGCTACTTCAAATACGGAAAACAAGATACACAGAATGACAGAATGGTGTTCTCGCTATGACACAGATGTAGTTCCTGACCCCTACTATGGAGGCGATGCAGGATTCGAGCATGTGCTGGATTTGTTGGAGGATGCATGTCAAGGATTATTAAACTCATTTAAATCATAAATTATGAAAACCCACATTATTCTTTGCATCGTAACGTTCATGGTTGCCTGCACGCTATTCATTTCTTGCAAGAGTTCACAGAGCACAGCAAATCTCACTATTCACACAGTTTTCCAGCAGGACAGCTATATTATGGTGAATGGCGAGATGCCTCCCGCACACGTATCGGAAAAGGAAACCCACAAAGTCAAGGCTGGCGACAAACTGCATGACTTCGTTGTAGAAAAGGTAACCGAAACAGAAGTGAAAATACGCTTCAACGTGATGGAGTACTTCGAACCCACCACCAATACCCGCGGACATGTCTTTACACTCAAGCGCGGCAATTCATTTGAGTTGATCGACATGGGCATCCTTGATGCCAGTAGAAAAATATGTATTGATGTAGAATAACAAGGAAAGACGCTACGTGTTTTTGAGAAAGACGCAGCGTCTTTTTTAAAATCATGCAGCGTCTTTTAAAAAATCATGCAGCGTCTTTTGGCGAAACATGTAGCGTGTTTTTCTAAAAGATGCAGTGTTTTTATGCGTTTTTTACGTTTTTCTGCAAGAAAAGTTTCTAAAAATTTTTAATTTTTAATCATTCTTGCTAACTTTGCCGTGTATTGGATAACGAAATCATTACCACAATGAGAAAAATTAATCACACAAAACTCTTAGTCGCTTGCCTTTCATTAGGCACCATGCTGTCGAGTTGCTACGACAAGTATCACTACGATCCGAATTGGGAACGCCCGCATTGCGACTTCACTTTCCATACCGATGACGTCTATGACCTGAGCGTTTCTTACAGCGATATGGGTGTTAGTACAAGCGTCTTCTTTAGCCTCTACGACCAGAACCCCGTCACCGAGGGTGAACACGGCACGTTGATTCTCAAAGAAGAACTCACGCCCATCTTCACAGGTGTGACTTCACTCGATGGAACCTTCAACGAGACGATTGACCTGCCGAGTTACCTCAACGAGGTGTACGTCTACACCGACAACTTCTTTGCACAAACCGTCATCAAGGCACGCATCAACGGCAACAGCATTGTAGCCGAGGATGGCACCGACCTTCACGGCAACCGCGTCAAGGTAGCCAACCGCTTCAAAGCCGGCAGCACCTCAGAAAAGTACCACAGTCGTACGGAGGACGGATCGGGTATCACAGGCGAGGCTTGGAAGACATGGCTGGGAGAGTACGACGAGAGTACGGGTATCGTAACCGGATTCAACGAGCCTGCTACCGACAAGACCACCTACATCACAAAGCGCGTGCAGAACACGGGCACCTATGCGCTTACGTCTGGCAACGGCATTATTGGAGCCATCTTTGGTTACAAGTCTTATTACTACACTCATCCCACAACCAAAGAAAATATATACGTCAACGTTTTCTATACAACAGAAACCGGCAGTAAGACTACTACTAAGGTAGACAAAAATGCATGGTACGACCGCATCATAGCCGTAACAGAGAAGGAAGAGGGAACTTTCCACCCAGGCTACGACTACAAAGGCGATGAACTGCTCGTGCAGAACTATCAGGAACTCTACAATGTGCATTCATCTGTCATCAATGTTAACAAGAGTTGTCCCGAAACCTATCGCTCAAGCAAAGACCTCCAGGTGGGTGACAAGGACGCAGAGGTGGCAATCACACTGTTAGGTGGAAACACTTGTTGGACAAGTTCATTGGGCTATTATTGGTATACTGATGCCAACAAGCCTACGAGCTACAATGACATCAAGAGCCGTATCGTCATGATTTTCCCCAACACACAGGACGGACATTGGAGCAGCAATACCAGCGATGCAAAGGCACACCAAGGCGTTGAACGTGGTACATGCGTACAGCTGAAGTACTACCCCAACATCGCTTCAGGCAGCAAGGAGGGTGAGACGACAGTATTCCCTGCCGGCACAAAGATAGGCTTCGTACTTGCCACCAACACATGGACTAACACCTTGTCATCACAGTCTTGGCTCAGTGAGATCTGTGGCAACCGTTCTGCCACTTCATCTGGCCTTAGCATGAGCCACAGCAAGACGGTCTACACGACTCCGCGTACCGCAATATATAAATATGGTGAGAACATCATGATTTCGTTCGAGGACCACAGCGATGACCAGAACTTCTCTGACGTAGTATTCACCCTCAAGTCTAACCCCATCGACGCATTTGTTGATGTTGTGGAAGTAAACGAGACCGAGGTTACACAATCGGAGAACAAAGGATGGTACTGCTACGAGGACATCTGGCCCGCAGAAGGCGATTACGACCTCAACGACGTTGTCATCAAGTGCAACCAGAACACCACTTGGCCCATCACCAAGACTACCACAACACACGTCAACGGTACGACGACAGTTACCTACTCTACTCCCGATAAGATCAGCAAGGACGAGTTCACTTTCAAGACATTCCAGAATTTTGCCACCTACACCGATGGTGTGTACTGCTATGTCGACATGCCCGCTGGTGTGACCGTTGAGAAAGAGGAATACTTCCTCAAGAAAGTAGGCGAAACCGAATGGAAACCTTTCGAGCCCGAACAGAAGATACACGAAGAACTTCTGTATAACAAACACGGTAATTTCGCATACAACGATTATGGTACAGGCACGGCTAAAGTAATCTGCTTCACCAACTCCATTCGTGAGGAAGGCATCGGCAGTGAATACAAGGTGCGCCTCACCTATGCAAAGTCAACACAGTCGACGAAGAAGACAGTCTTCCGTCCTTACATTTGCGTACGCGAAGGCACCATTCCTTCAGGTTCCGACGTACCCTTCTACGAGGTTCACATTCCTTTGGAGACACCTACAAACATTATGCCTATAAAGTATTGGTCAACCATGGCTGACGCTTCACTTCCCGCACGCCTTACAGCCAATGGTGAAGGAAACTTCTACGTTCGTGCCAACAACATCAACAACCTGCTCTACGGTCCTTGGTATCCCTTCGCCATCAAGTTCAGTGGTGCCACCGAGGCTGACATGGCTCCTCTGATCGATAAGAATAACGAGAGTATAGCCATCAGCAAGCTCTATCCCGACTACGAGAAGTGGGTAGAAAGCAACGGCACCGAGCACACAGATTGGTACAAGAGAACCCGTTAAGCCACTAGAGCTTTCCATAAAAGCCGTAGCAGCTTTCAGTCAAATGCCGCAGCAGCATTTCTGAAAAACTGCTACGGCTTTTTTTAAAAAGGGTGACAATATACTATTTGACGCAGATTACGCAGATTTCACAGATTTCTCCTTCATAAATTTGTGTAAATTCGCGTCAAATAATCACAGTGAGATAATCTGTGTAATCTGCGAAATCTGCGTCAAAATATCATGCTGTGCCTAATAGTCTATTGTTTCCTAAAAAAGCACGGTAAGTAATTTGTTATTCCTGAATGCAGAGTTGCAGGAGGTCATGAAGAGAACCATTGAAGACGTTGCAGTCCACACGGCCACTAATACCATCAACCTGACCGCAATCCGTATATTGCCATATCACCCATTCACCTTCATACTCTAACTGATCCTTGTAGTAATGAGCAATCCAAAAAGGATATTTGTTAAACTCCGGAGTGTTGAGGTACTTCATCTTGAAGGCATAGTTGGTGTAGATGATAGGGCGAACGCCATAATGTTTCTGTACGACGTCGAGCCATTCCATCGCCACACGTTGTAATTCCTCAACCGGCAGACCGCCATCCTTCTCGATATCCAAGACGGGAGGCAAATCACCAACCTCCAGAGGAGCATGTCTCATAAAGTACTGAGCTTGCTTTGTGGCATCGGCGCCGGGAATGAAGAAATGGTAAGCGCCACGCACGAAGGAGAACTGACGTGCCTTGTGAAAATTGTCTGCAAAAGTATTGTCGAGAATCGTCGTACCTTCCGTAGCCTTCATGATGACAAACTTAACAGGAGAACCCGACAGTTTGGCCGAATGAAGGTCAGCCCAATCAATGTGACTCTGATAATGGGAAATGTCTACACCACGCACCTCATAGCCACCTGGCTCAGGCACATCTCCATACATTGCCTTCCAAGGCATGGAGAAATGCAATACAACCTGAAGGATGAAAACGACATAGAAAAGGGCAACAAGAATACCGCATACCCACAATGCCCAACTGGGTACACGGGAGATGAGACGAACAAACCAGTTCGAGTTTGTACGTTTAAAACTGCTGCCACGACGTGATGTATTTGTCTTACGTCGGGCAGCAGTTGTCTTTGTGCTCTTACGAGCTTTTTGTCCTACTATTGACAAGTTCTTGTTGTCAAAAGAAATTTCTTACCTTGATTACTTAGCCTGCTCGAGAGCAAGAGTCTTGGTGCACTGGTCGCAAACCTCAGAGGGACCCCAATACTGGATGGGACCGGGATAAACGTAGCAAGTCTCCTTTGCCCACTTCTCACGGTTAGCAGCGAAGAACTTGAAGGGAGCACCGTCGAGCTCAACGAGAGCCTTGCGGATAACAGGCTTGTTGGCACCGTTACGACGCTCGATGTTCATCATCATAGTGATGGGCACACCACCAGCGATCCACTCTGCAGCAGGAGCAGTAGTATTCTTGATGACTGACATGTAGCCAGTCTTGCCATTGCTGATCAAGCGGCTTGCGTTGTAACCAAGGCTGTAGCAGTAGTCAGCATCGTAGTTAGAGGGAGCAGCGCAACGACCTTCGTAACCGAAGAAGTGGTGCTGAGCGCTGAACTTACCATTGTACTGGCCAGCAGCCTTCCACTCTGCGAGCTTCTTAGCCACCATAGCAGAGAGCAGCTTCTCGGTCTCGATGAGAGATACCTGTACGTTACCGTGGGGGTCACGATCGAGGCAGAGCTGGCGCTTAACGTCTGCGGGAAGAGACTCAAGTACAGCCTTGTTCTCAGCGGTGATGTTGCTGAGTACGAACTCAATCTGTGCCTCAGCGTTAGCGAACTCACGGGGCTCGCCAGTAGCGGGATCGGTCAGAACCTCGTTGAGCTGAGCGATGAGCTTCTTAATAGCGGGGATGAACTCGATAAGACCCTCGGGAACGATAACGGTACCGAAGTTGTTGCCATCAGCAGCACGAACAGCAACAGCCTTTGCGATGTACTCAACCACATCGTCCAGAGACATCTGCTTTGCCTCAACCTCCTCAGATACGAGGCAGATGTTGGGCTGGCACTGCAGAGCGCACTCCAAAGCGATGTGAGAAGCTGAGCGACCCATCACCTTGATGAAGTGCCAGTACTTGCGAGCTGAGTTACAGTCACGCTGGATGTTACCAACGAGCTCAGAGTAGGTCTTACAAGCGGTATCGAAACCGAATGAAGTCTCAATCTGCTCGTTCTTCAGGTCACCGTCGATAGTCTTGGGGCAACCGATTACCTGCACGCCATACTTCTTGGCAGCATAGTACTCAGCGAGCACACAAGCGTTGGTGTTAGAGTCATCACCACCAATGATAACGAGGGCGTTGATGCCCAACTCGCGCAGAATCTCAATACCGCTCTCGAACTGTGCCTCCTTCTCCAACTTGGTACGGCCAGAACCGATGATGTCGAAACCACCGGTGTTGCGGTACTCGTCGATGAACTCGTCGGTGAACTCAACATACTTGTGGTCAACGAGACCACCAGGACCCATCAGGAAGCCATAGAGCTTGCTGTCCTTGTTGAGTGACTTCACACCGTCATACAGACCGCTGATCACGTTGTGACCACCAGGAGCCTGACCACCTGAAAGGATGATACCTACGTTGATGGGAGCATTGTTCTCACTCTCAGCGGGAACGAACTCAACAACGGGCATACCGTATGTGTTGGGGAACAAAGCCTTGATCTCCTCCTGGTTACCTACACTCTGGGTGGCAGCACCCTCCTGAGCCTTTACAGGACCCTGCAATGCCTTAGGCAGCTTGGGCTGATAAGCGGCTCTTGCAATTTGCAATGCACTCTTTTCCATTTCTTTTGTTAATGATTAAAAGTTGAAATATTTATCTTTTAGATATACACCTATTATAATAATAGCATAGTTTCGCTATGCAAATTTACATAAATCATCCGAATAACAAAAAAGAAACAATGAAAAAGATTTTTTTTCGCACAAGAAAAGGGAAAAAAGAACGCAAAAATTGCGAGATAAGGAAAAAAACACTAATTTTACAACCAAATAGCGTCAAACAAACTTGGCGCAGTCATCCATCATTAACAAAACAAACTATGGCTAACAGGAGAAAATTAAAGAAAACCATCAATTACAACTGTGCGGAACTCATGGCAGAGTGTGTAGCATCAATGCAATGCAGCGATGCAAACATAGAGGATGCCAAGGGAATCATGTTGAACATACTTAAACTTCAAGACGACATGATCAGTCGCGCAAGCCATGTCCAGCCAGGCATGAAGGCAAGCGCCTTCTTCCAGAAGCTGGAGAGCGACATGACCAAGCGCACAGAGGACATAATTGAGCAATTGAACGGATTGGTATGATTCAAGGACTTTGTAAGAAGATACTGACTGGGTGGATGGGCTTCAAGATCAACGTAACAGAGCAACTACCCGAAAAATTCATCGTGGCGTTGGCGCCTCACACCTCTAATTGGGATTTCATCATTGGTATTCTCTACAGTCGCGCTATGGGATTCAAGTGCGACTTCATGATGAAGAAATCATGGTTCTTTTGGCCTATGGGTTGCCTGATGAGGAAACTCGGAGGAGTACCCGTAGAGAGAAGCAAGAAGATGAGCCTCACCGACCAGTTGGCGAAATTGGCAAGAGAGCGCAAGACGTTCCGCCTCTGCATCACCCCTGAGGGTACACGCAAACGTGTAACAGAGTGGAAGAAAGGATTTTATTACATCGCACTTAAAGCAAACATTCCAATCATGCTTTATGCACTCGACTACAAGGAAAAGGTGATTCGCTGCACGAAGACCATCATACCTAACGGCAACTTCGAGGAGCAGATGGCCGAGATTAAGGAATACTTCAGAAATACAATAGGTAAGATACCACAGAACTTTGCCGTATAACTCTGATGCGACAAACTATTTTCATACTACTCATGATGGTCACTACGCTTTGTAGTGGCCAAAAAGTAAATAATGGCCTGAATGCTCAGGAGCCACAAGTTCCTCTCGTACCCAAGATGAACTGGGGTGACATCGAGTATCGTGGAAACGCCTGGGTGCAGAACACCAACCGCCCTTATCAGCCCGAAAAAGGTCTGCAGGGACGACATCTCAGCATCATCGCCAGCCATGGCCGGTACTATGACCAGAACGAGCACGCATGGGCATGGCAGCGTCCGCCTCTCTACTGTACGACGGAGGATCTGCTTACGCAAACATTTGTCGTGCCTCTACTCTACCCCATGCTCGAACATGCCGGAGCCATCGTGTGGACGCCGCGTGAGCGTTGCTGGATGCGTGAGGAAGTCATCGTCGACAATGACACACCCAGCCGTGGAGGACTCTATCTCGAACAGAACGGTTCGCGTGAGTGGCAATCGGCAGGACAAGGTTTTGCATGGCTTAGAGAGACATATAAGGATGACCAGAACCCACACAACGAAGGCACATCACGCATGGCAGAGGCACAAAGCGGCAAACGTGGGCCAAGCAGCATTACCTGGACACCCAATCTCCCAAAGGATGGCGAATATGCTGTATACGTCACCTATCCGTCCATGCCTACCAATGTGCCAGACGCAAAATACGTGGTGCGTCATAAGGGAGTAAGCACGACCATACGTGTCAATCAGCAGATGGGTGCCGGCACGTGGGTCTATCTTGGCACATTCGACTTTGCAGCAGGATTCTCCAAGGACAACTGCGTAACGCTCAACAACATCAGTAACTACCGTGGTGTCGTGTCAGCCGACGCAGTGCGTTTTGGCGGCGGTATGGGCAACGAACTGCGTACCGACTCCGTAGGCGTTGGACCTAAGCTGAGCGGTTTACCCCGCTATTTGGAAGGCGCACGTTATTCCAGCCAATGGTACGGTATGCCCTACGATGTATACTCATTCAAGCAGGGTACGGGCGATTACTCTGATGAGATTCTCTCTCGCCCACTCTCCACCAACCATCTTGCCCGTGGTTCCGTTTACCTGCCCGGTGATTCAGGCTTATGCGTACCTATCGAGATGGAGATGGCCATTCACAGCGATGCAGGATGGCGTAAGGACATGAGTCACATCGGTTCGCTTGCCATTCTCACGAGCGACTTCGAGGATGGCATCCTGCCGAGTGGCGTGAGCAGAAAGGCAGCCCGTTCATTATGCGAGATATTCCTGAAAACTGCTGAAACCGACCTCAACCGCCTGTATGGCTATTGGGAGGCACGTGGCATTTGGGATCGCAACTACGGTGAGACGCGTGTGCCACGCACTCCAAGTGTCATTTTCGAGATGTTCTCGCATCAGAACTTTGCCGAGATGATTCTGGCTCATGACCCGAACTTCAAGTTCGACATGGCTCGTGTCATCTATAAGTCCATTCTTCGCTACACGGCACGTATGCATGGACGTGAGGCTGACGTAGTCGTACAACCTCTGCCCGTGGAGGCATTTGCCGCAGAAACCGACCGCATCAATCACCGCATCAAACTCTCATGGATTCCTGCTAAGGATGTACTGGAGAGTACCGCAACTCCTACCTCTTATATATTATATACGGCGAAAGGTGACAACGGATGGGACAACGGTACGGTTGTCACGTCGACGACACACTACGTAGACGCTGAGGAGGATGTTCTCTACCGTTTCCGTGTAGAAGCCCTCAATGAGGGTGGTGCCAGTATGCCGAGCGAGGAACTATGCGCCATCCTAAGCAGCAATCTCAACGCTCCAGAGTTGCTTCTTGTCAACGGATTTACGCGTTTGGCAGCTCCCCATCCCTTCGACAATGACTCGTTGAGAGGTTTTGACATGAGCATGGATCCCGGCGTGGCATACATCCACACGCCAGAGTACTGCGGCAGACAGCAGTACTTCAACAAGGATGGATTCCCCTACGAGAAGAGCAATGGTCTCGGCTATAGTTCACAGGAATGGATAGGTATGCTCATGAAGGGTAACACGTTCGACTATCCCACACTCCATGCTCGCGACATCATCGGCAGCGGATTTTCCTGCCACATATCTTCCTGCAGCCGCAAGGCACTCGAGGAGAAGCAGGTAGAAGCCAATTCCTACCGTCTGCTCGACGTCATCATGGGCGCTCAGCGCTATGATGGCTACTCACGTCGTGACTTCACAGTCTTTACGCCTGCCTTGCGCGAGGTATTGCAAGGATTCACTTCCAAGGGAGGATCACTCTTGCTGAGCGGAGCATACGTGGGCATCGACAAGAAAGGCGATCAAGCCACGTCGCACTTCACGCAGCGAGTGCTGCATTGGCAGGAAGATGGTGAGGTACGTGCCGATTCATTGCTGTCTATCCAAGGCATGAACACACAGGCTACGCTGACCATGGTGCCCAACGAGCGACATCTGAGCACACCGCGCACCAGTGCCTTGCAACCCGCAGGAAGCGAAGCATTTCCCATTCTTGTTTATCCGGCATCCAATCGTACTGCAGCAGTTGCCTATAAGGGGCCTGACTGCAGCACCATCACCCTAGGGTTCCCCATTGAGCAGATAGAAGAGGAACAAGTGCGCAGGCAACTCATGGGAGCATTCATGCAGTACTTATTGAACAAGTAGACATATAATAAAAAAAACAACGATGAAGAAGCTTTTCATAGCAATAGCAGCAATCGTTCTTTCGCTTGGCATGTCAAGCTGTAAGAACAAGGAGAATAAAGAAATCACCAAGTGGTTGAGTGAAATCTACACAGCTCAACAAACCGACAGTTTGTTTGCAGACGAATGGGTTTACAAACATTGCTCGCAGCACATGCAGGACGTCTTGCAGGACGAATATGACTTTGAATGCAATGAGCCACCCTGCTGGGGTAGTTGGATCATTGGCGGATGGGGTGATGGTGAAGACATGGTAACCACACTTGACGGCATCACGTTTGATGGCACTTACTACTATGCCACGCTGTTGCCTGCCCCTGATTACTCAGAATACGTATCTGGAAAGCGTGTCATCCGTTTCAAGGTCGACATGATCGATGGCGTGCCTGTCATCGATGAGTGTACCTGGACACAAGATTTCACTATGACAAGAGCTGACCAATTTTGAATAACTACACACTGACTGATTGGTTGCCAACCACACGCAAGGAGATGGAATTGCGTGGTTGGGATGAACTCGACGTAATACTCCTCAGCGGAGATGCTTACGTCGACCATCCCTCGTTTGGTGCTGCCGTGATCGGACGTATTCTTGAGGCAGAGGGATTGAAGGTGGGTATCATACCACAGCCCTCATGGCATGGCGATTTGCGTGACTTCAGCCGATTGGGACGTCCGCGTCTCTTCTTCGGCATTGCACCGGGTTGCATGGATTCTATGGTCAACAAGTACACGGCTGCCCGTCGTCTGCGCAAGGAAGATGCCTACAGTCCTGACGGTCGTCACGACATGCGTCCGGAGTACCCCACCATCGTCTACACCGAGTGCGTTCGCAAACTCTATCCCAACGTACCAGTTGTCTTGGGCGGTATCGAGGCATCCTTGCGACGCCTTTCACACTACGACTACTGGCAGGATCGTCTGCGTCCCAGCATTCTATGCGATTGCGATGCCGACCTGATCAGCTATGGCATGGGCGAGAAAAACACGGTAGACATCGCGCAACGTCTCGTAGAGATGCTCGAAAGTTACGACGAAACGCTCGAATATGACGAAGATGGTCGTGCTTGTATCTCGAGAGAGACTTTCCGTAAAGCATTAGGAAAGATGGAGCAAGGCGAGCAGGCAACACAAACTGTCATGCTCTATAAGGAACATGAGATAAAAGATCTGCTTCGTATCGCACAACCCAACGATGGCAAGGACAAGACGATTCCCATCCTGCTTCACAGCTACGAGGATTGTATGACGGATGGTCGTTGCCAGGCAGAAAACTTCCGTCACATCGAGGAGGAGAGCAACAAGATGCAGGCACAAACGCTCATTCAAAAGACGGGCAACCGATACGTTGTCGTCTCACCACCCTATCCTCCCCTTACCACGGAAGAACTCGATCACAGTTTCGACCTTCCCTACACTCGTCTGCCTCACCCCAAATACAAGGGTAAGACCATACCGGCGTATGAGATGATCAAGTTCTCCGTCAACCTCCATCGTGGATGCTTTGGTGGCTGCGCCTTCTGCACCATCAGTGCTCACCAGGGTAAGTTCATTGTCAGCCGTTCGAAAGAGAGCATTCTGCGTGAGGTGAAGGCTGTAACGCAGATGGAGGGATTCAAAGGATACTTGAGCGACCTTGGAGGACCAAGCGCCAACATGTATGCCATGCGTGGCAAAAATCCCAAGGCATGTGCCGTGTGCAAGCGCCCAAGCTGCATACACCCTGCCGTGTGTCCCAACCTGAATGGCGATCATCGTCCGCTGCTTGACATCTACCGCAGCGTCGACGCACTGCCTGGCATGAAAAAGAGCTTCATCGGAAGCGGTGTGCGCTATGACCTGCTTCTCCATGACTATAAGGACGAGAAGCTAAATCAGGCAGCACGCGAATACACACGCGAACTGATTGTCAACCACGTCAGCGGACGTCTGAAAGTAGCGCCAGAGCATACGAGCGACAAGGTGTTGGAGATCATGCGCAAGCCGTCCTTTAAACTCTTCGGGCAGTTCAAACGCATTTTCGATGACATCTGCCGACGTGAGCATATCAACCAACAAATCATACCTTACTTCATAAGCAGCCACCCCGGCTGCACAGAGTTGGAGATGGCGGAGTTGGCGGCACTGACCAAAGAGATGGATTTCCAACTCGAGCAAGTGCAGGACTTTACTCCAACACCCATGACCGTAGCCACCGAGGCATGGTTCACTGGGTATCACCCCTACACACTTGAACGCATCTTCAGTGCACACACTCCAGAAGATAAACAGGCACAGCGCATGTTCTTCTTCTGGTACAAACCAGAAGAGCAACGCAAGATACAAGCAGAACTAAGGCGATTGGGCAGAATGGATTTGGCGGAAAAACTACAGACAAGGAACTCCAACAAAAAGATCCAACAGCCCCACCCCCGCCTCCCCCGAAGGGGAGGAGCCCCTTCACCGCGAGGGGGTAAGAAAAATAAATTCTAAATTGTTAATTCCTAATTATTAATCAAAAATATGTGGTTTACCTGTAAAATCAAGTATGACAAAGTAGGTGAAGAGGGTCTGATGACCAAAGTACAAGAGACCTACATGGTAGATGCCCTCAGCTTTACTGAGGCAGAGAAGCGTTTCATCGAGGAGATGGAACCCTATATGAGCGGTGAGTTTGAAGTTACCGACATCAAGAAGACCAAGGTGAGTGAGCTCTTCGAGAGCAACGATTCACTGGCAGACAAGTGGTACAAGTCCAACGTAGCGCTCATCACCATCGATGAGAAGAGTGCCAAAGAGAAGCGTACCAATTGCCCCATGTATATCCAGGCAGCCAATATCAACGATGCGCTCAGCAATCTGTTGAAGGGTATGGCTGGCACAATGGGCGATTTTGCCATCACCAGCCTTGCTGAGACGCCTATCATGGAAGTCTTCCATGCCGACCTCTCTGGCAAGAAGGAAGAAGAACAAGGCGAATAGTCTCACTTTTGTTAATCCATCGGACCAGACGATTCACTCCAATGGATCGAACGATTCACACCTATAGGATCGAACGCGAAAAACCCATGGATGGCGCATAAAAAACCTATGGATGGCGCGTGTCGATCCATAGGTGTAAATTGAAAAATACTAACGTGTGACAAGTGTGACACTTCTATATGGAGCTTATAAGAAAAAAAATCATTTATCATTTATACGAAAAAATAAATGATTTTTTTCCTATGTACTTTATATAGAAGTGTCACACTTGTCACACATTATTTTTAGAAACACCACAAAGCGGTAGTTTACAGCACGTTGAATGGATTACACAAATAAACCACAATTTTACTTCAAATACTTCTTACCATTTCGAATTACAACTCCGCGAACATTCTGCTTACCCTCTTTGATCTTAACACCGCTCAGATTATAACAGTTTTCTGCATTTTGTTCCGAGAAATGGTTTTCTACACCCGTAGGAACTTTCTTGACAAGTGTAATACAATCAATGTTGGGCATGTAAGCAGAAGAGTTGTAGAGGCGGATAACATTATCGCCAGGTTCAAGCGTAACTGTAACCGTCTTAGTTTGTACCTTGTTCCAACCTTTGTTCAATGCTGTAATCGAAGTAGACTTTCCGCCATTTACAGTAAGACTCATTTTGCGCGACTCACCAGAGAGATAGCTAATGGTCAGATCGTACTCACCACCATCCTTGCTGTAGACATGTGGCCATACGATGTCGTTCTTAGATGATTTACCCAACCACGAAGCCATCACACCACCCGAGCAGGCAGCATTATCTTCGGTACGGGCATCGGTGTCGGTAAGCCACAGCTCGTTATAATTTTGCAAGAATGCTGTTTCAGCTTCATAAAGTGTCTGCTCATATCGTTCCTCGGCTGTCAGCATGTAGATACGTGTACCATGCGCAGGAACCTTCTCAGAGTAAGAACCTTCATACGTACCGATGTCCTTCTTGGTGAAGAGGTTTCGCATCAGCACCTGACCGCCCAAGTAAACATCGGCGAAGTCAAACGAGATTTCATGCGCTTCGTCAGTGGGATTGAAAAGTGCTACGACACGTTTCAAACCATTAAGCTCTTCGACGTCCTTGACCAGGACGTAGGTGTCATTGGGTATGTCACGCTTCACCACGTAGGCCTGCAAGCCAAGGCTATCCTGATTGATGGCAATGAGTTCCTTGTTCTGCAGGAGCGACTTTGTGGTTGCGTTGATGTTGCGAATATCGCAACCGATGAGCAGAGGGCTGCTCATAATGCACCACATGCCGAAGTGTGTCTTGTCCTCCTCCTGCGTCATGCCACGCCCCACCTCAAGCATATCCATGTCGTTATAGTGGCCCTCACGACAATAGGGAGAGAGATAAAGGTTCTCCTTAAGAATGTCACGAACAGATGTCCACCAGCCACCAATGTCACCAGTGGTACGCCATGAACAAGAAATGTCCTTAGCCCATGCACCAGGGTATGCCCAACGACAGATGTTCATGCGCACGTCATCACGCCCGGTGTTCATGATGGCCTTGTGAATGGCCGTATAACGTTCTTTTTCATTCAGGTTAAGACCTTCAGAATTATGGTAGTACACACCACCACAGAAGTCAATCTTAATGAAATCAAAGCCCAATTCCTTGAAGAAGAAATCGCAATCCTGCTGGTCATGCTCATAGAGTCCGACACCGACGCCATCCTTATCGCCGCCATGATAGCTGCCACAAGTGTTATGTCCACCATCGCTGTAGATACCCGCCTTGAGGCCTAACTTGTGGATATAGTCCACAACGGGCTTCAAGCCATTGGGGAAACGCGTGGGGTGGATGAGCAACTGACCCGTCGTCTTGTCACGGCCTCCGAAGTAACCATCATCGATATTGCAGTAGATGTATCCTACCTTAGCATATCCCTGAGCCTTCATGGCTGATGCCGTATTCTTAATGGTCGACTCGTTGATATTCAATGCAAAGGTGTTCCACGAGCTCCATCCCATCGTGGGAGGGTCGTAGGCCATAACCTGGGAAGTACAGCCTAAAAGAAGAAGAGAAAACAATAGTTTCTTCATAACAAATATTTTTTATTTTTATCACACGAAGGCACAAAGGCACAAAGGGCTACGGCCTGCAAAGGCCAGGCCTGCGCAACGGCAAGCATTGTATCATTGTAGACAACTCATGGCCATACTCATCGCGCAGGGGCATCCTTTGTGCCCCGTAGCCCTTTGTGTCTTCGTGCCTTCGTGTGTTCCAAATCATAACCGTATTACTTAATCTCGAAATCCAGCGACTGCAAGTCTTGCTGACGTGAGCTGTTACCATAGAGCAAGGTGTACTTGCCAGGCTGCACGTTTATGGCATTGCTCTTGGCATCAAACCACTCGAACGACTTGGGAGTGAGCTCAATCTGAGCCACTGCTGACTGACCAGCCTTGACGTCGATGCGCTTGAAACCACGAAGCTGCATGACGGGACCTTCAGGATCGGCGGCATTCTTCACGTACACCTGAACGATCTCTGTACCGTCACGCTTACCGGTGTTCTTAACGGGAACAGAAAGGGTCACCTTGCCATTGTCATTCCATTTCAGCGTTTTGGCAGACAAGTTTGCCTTGCCCACAGAGAACTGCGTGTAGGAAAGACCGAAGCCGAAGGGGAAGAGAGGCTCTGCGTCCTTCATGTAACGGTAGGTGCGACCCTTCATGTCATAGTTCTCGAAGTCGGGCAACTGGTCGCTGTTCTTATAGAAGGTAATGGGAAGCTTACCGCTGGGATTGTACTTGCCAAAGAGTACGTCAGCCACTGCCTGACCACCCTTCATGCCGGGATACCATGCCTGCAGGATGGCCTCGCAATTCTCTGACTCAGGAGCCAAAGCAATGGCTGAACCAGAGCAGCATACGAAGACAACCTTCTTGCCTGCCTTGTGAAGTGCTTCAATCAAACCGCGCTGTACGGCAGGAAGCTCGATGTGAGTACGGTCACCACCACGGAAACCGTCGATCTGAACGGGCATCTCCTCACCCTCAAGCGAAGGAGCAATACCGCCGACATACACCACCTTGTCAATGCCCTTGAGCTGCTTGATGACATCATTGTAGTCAATAATGCTCTCGGTACCGATGTTCACGTTAATGCTTGCACCATAGGTGGGAATGTGGGCAAAGCGGATCTCGATGGCATACTCCTTGCCAGCCTCGACCTGAATGGGGGTGCGGGTGGGAGTGACACGCCATGTACTCTGACGCACCTTACGCTCGCCATTGATGTACACCTCGAAATCGCTGACTGACTCTACATTCACGACAACCTCGCCCGACTTGCTGGGCTTCAACACCGTCTGATAGAGAGCACTGAAGTCGGTCAGATTCACACCGGGTGCGAACTGGTAGTTACCTGCCGTAGTCTTGGAGAAAGGACGTGTGTAGTACTCCGTAGTAACAGGCTTACCCTCACGCTTGGTGTTGTTCCAGAAGGTACCCTTGATACCGGGCTTTCCTTCAAACGAGAGCTCAGAGAAGAGATCGGTGACAACACGATCATCGGTAAGGTCACACGCCTTGAGGTACTTCACACCCTTATTAACAGCCTTGATGCCATCAAGGATAGTAACGGTAGTGGTAGGTGTACCATTGTAGTTACCCCACATCATCGTCTGATTATCGGCATTGGGGCCGATGACGGCAATCTTCTCGTTCGACTTCAAAGGAAGAATGTCACCACGGTTCTGCAGCAATGTCATGGTCTGGCGAGCCATGTCGAGAGAGATCTGCAAGTGCTCCTTACTCTCCAACTTAGAGGTGGGGATGTTGCTCCACTCCACAACAGAAGGATCATCCATCTCACCGAGGTCGAAACGGCCTTCCAGCAAACGGACGACATGCTTGTCGACCTCCTCTTCCTTGATCAGGTCACGCTGTACAGCCTCAGGAATGCTATTATATGCATAGCCAAAACCACACTCAACGTCAGTACCAGCCAGAGTGGCACGAGCTGCAGAATGCACAGCATCACTTGAGGTCTTGTGATTCTGGTGAATATCGGTCACTGCACCGCAGTCAGACACAACGAGGTACTCGAAGCCCCATTCATCACGAAGAATGGTTTGCAGGAGTCGCTGGCTGCTACAGCAAGGCTCGTCGTCAAGACGCTGATAAGCACACATCACCTCACGCACCTTGGCATCCTGCACCAACGACTTGAAGGCGGGAAGATAGGTCTCCCACATATCGCGCGCGCTTACATTATTTAAATTAGCCGTGTGACGGCTCCACTCAGGACCACTGTGCACGGCATAGTGCTTTGCACATGCCCAGGTCTTGCGGTACTTGCTGTCCTCAGGACCTTGCAGACCACGCACTACGGCACAGCCGAGAACGCTTGTCAAGTAGGGATCCTCACCGTAGGTCTCCTGTCCTCTACCCCATCGTGGGTCACGGAAGATGTTGACGTTGGGCGTCCAGAACGACAAGGCATGGAAGCGGGTTACATCACCACCCTTCTGCTGCAGTTCGTTCCACTTGGCACGTGCTTCAGTACTCGTGGCATCGAATACGCGGTACACCATGTCGGGGTTGAACGAAGCGGCCATACCAATAGGTTCGGGGAAGTTGGTGACATTGCCCATATTGGCCACACCATGCAAAGCCTCGCTCCACCAATGGAACTGCTTAATGCCCAGTCGTGGGATGGCAGGAGACTCATCGAGCATCAGCTTAGCCTTCTCCTCCAAAGTAAGACGACTGCAAAGGTCGACAGCACGCTCATGTGCCGATAGGTTGGTATTCTGATAGGGAAGCTGCTGGGCATTCATATTCATCGCCGCTCCCACAAATAACGTCACAAATAACTTTTTCATAAAAACAAATTTAGTTTTATAAACGCGAAGACGCAGAGCCTTTGCATTCAATCTGCACGACTACTTAACCACGATTACGAAACCACCACGTGCCTTGCACTTGATTTTTGAGGGAACCTTCTTAGGAGTCGTGATATTCCAAAGCTTATATTGCTCTTCAAGAGAGATAAGTCCGGGCTTATCAGCCACCTTACTGTCGTAGGCACCACGAGCATCCTCGAACATGGTGACCTGCTTGCCAAGACCCTTTAGACGCTTGGTGTTGAACTTCATCTGCATCTCCTGATCGGTACCATTGATACCGCAGATATACCAGGTCGTACCGCTGCGACGTGCCATGATGACGAATTTACCGGGATAGCCATCGATAAGACGAGTTTCATCCCACGCAGCAGGGAGCTGCGAAATGTAGTCCTTTACCTCCTGAGGCTGTGCATAGAAGCCTTCGGGACGGTCAGCCAAATGCTGAATACCACTCTCGAAGAGGGCTGTCAGCGCCAACTCATGAGCATGGGTCGTGATGTGGGGATGCTGCGAGTCGGTGAAGGCACAAGGCGTATAGTCCATCGAACCAACGACATTGCGGGTAAAAGGAAGGGTGGCATTGTGACAGGCAGCCTTATCCGTGAAACTACCCACATTGTTATACCACTCTGCACCATACACACCCTCAGTGCTGATCAGGTTGGGATAGGTACGCATCCAACCACGGGGCACGGTGGCACCATGGAAGTTCACCAACAGGTGATGCTTGGCTGCTGACTCCAATAAGTCAATGCAGTAAGCCATATTCATGTTGTTCTCGCCACTGAAGAAGTCAATCTTCACGCCAACAACACCAATCTTCTCACACCATGCAAATTCCTTTTCACGATCTTCAGGCTTGTTGAGGCGGAACTTGGGCGTAGGAGCACCATTGATCCATCCCACTGATGAGTTGTACCAAATCATGGGCTTGATCCCCTTGCCGAGGGCATACTTCACGGCATCCTCCACGGTCTTGCCATCCTTCATGCGGTCCCACTCTGCATCGATAAGCACGTAGGGAAGCTTCAAGGCAACAGCCATGTCGGTGTACTTCTTGATGATGTCGTAATCGTCAGAGCCATGGTTGTATGCCCAATAAACCCAAGCAGCCACACCGGGCTTAATCCAACTGGGATCCTTAATCTTAGAGGGAGTGCTGACATCGGTCACCAGCGTTGACTCTACCACGTCAGCCAATGAACCCACCATCACGACCTTCCAGGTAGATGATTCTGCAAACTTTTCGTTCTGGTCGGTCACGATGCGATACTCACCTCTATTGTCAGTGCTGTACAGGCTGCTGGCTGCCATGTCATGACGCACATCTGCCTCATGAATCAAGGCAAAAACGTTATTGGGGTACTCAAACAAGGCTGGCAAACTCCAACGGCTCCCGTCCTTCTTATTACCATTCTGTGGGAAGAAACCCTCGGCTCCATCACCCCACTTCATGACCCAGTCATTGATGGCAGTGCTGAAGTTGATGACGGTTTCCGACTCGCCGTTGTAGTTACGCTTCTGGCGACTCAGTTTCTTGAATGCCACACCATCGTCGAAGACGCGGATCATAAGTGTGCCACCTGACTTGAGTGTATGTGCAGCCTCTATACCTTTCTTATTTATATGCAGCTGCTTGCCAGTCACCATGTCGTAGGCAACCTTTATCTTGCTGGACGAACCGCCTTCGATACCGGCAATCGTAGCCGTGTAGATCTTCTGCCATCCACCTTTAGTCTTATAGCTTACCGTTAAAGCATCCGAAGATGTCTCTGCCATAACCTTTTTACTTGGAGAGAGATATAGTTCTGCATTAGCAGCAGTAGCAAAGAGCATTGACAAGACAATGCTGCAAAATATGGAACGAAATTTCATGTTATTTGATAGTTTGTTTCGTTATCTTACCATTTTTCCACTCAATACTAACGGTCTTTCCACCGCGAGCCTTTAAGCCACTCACCTTACCACTCTTCCAAGCATCGGGCAAAGCGGGAAGCAAGTGAATCTCGCCATCATGGCTCTGCAGCAACATCTCTGCGATACCAGCCGTCACACCAAAGTTACCATCAATCTGGAAGGGAGGATGCGCATCGAAGAGGTTGGGATAGGTACGACCGTTGGGATTGCGACGTGCTTCACGGTCGCTGGGCAGAATGTTGAGCATGTTGCGAATGATTTGGTAGGCATGATTGCCATCCTGCATACGTGCCCAGAAACAGGTTTTCCAACCAAGGCTCCAACCCGTAGCCTGATCACCACGCTGCTCCAAGGTCTTGCGAGCGGCAGCAAAGAGTTCGGGAGTGGAAGTCGTAATCTGGTTTGAAGGGAACAAACCATAGAGATGAGAGATGTGACGGTGCTGGTCATTGGGATCATCCAAGTCCTCAATCCACTCCTGCAACTGACCATACTGACCAACCGACATGGGAGGAACCTGCTTCAAGGTTTCCTCGAGCTTCTTCTGATAACTCTGATCAACGCCAAGCACCTTGGCAGCAGCCAGCGTATTACCCAGAGCATCACGTACAATCTGATTATCCATCGTGCAACCAGCCGTCAAAGGCGTGCGTCGACCACGTCCACCATGTTCAGGACTCACCGAAGGAGACACAACCAAGTAACCACTCTTGGGATCGCGTACCATGTAGTCGAGGTAGAAGTCGGCAGTACCCTTGATGATGGGATACCACTTCTTCAGGAACTCCTTGTCCTGAGTGAACTGATAGTGCTCCCACAGATGCGTAGCCAACCATGCACCACCATTGGGGAACATACCCCAATCGGAAGCATCCACGGGACCGGCAATACGCCAGAGGTCGGTGTTGTGGTGAGCCATCCAACCACCGCAACCATACATCTGCTTGGCCGTGATGGCACCCGTCTCGCTCAGATCACGGATCATGCTGAACAGAGGTGCTGTGGTCTCGGTAAGGTTACAAACCTCAGCAGGCCAGTAGTTCATCTCAGCATTGATGTTGATGGTGTACTTGCTGTCCCAAGGTGCATAGAGCGAATTGTTCCACATACCCTGCAGGTTAGCAGCCTGACCTGTCTCACCCATTGATGAAGAGATGAGCAAGTAGCGACCGTAGTTGAACATCAAGCAGACCATACCCTGATCCTGTGTCTCCTGGAACTTAGCCAGACGTTCATCGGTGGGCAACACGGGTTGCTTCTCGTCGGGATTGATCTGCAGGTCGACACGGTCATAGTATTTCTGGTACTCCTTGACGTGCTTCTTCAAAAGTGTCTTGAAGTTGTCTTGCACACGGTTGATGATTCGCGTAGCCTTGGCATGTCCACTGCCAGACACATCTTTGTAACTTACGAAGTTAGTGGCAACCGTGAGATAAATGGTCACATCGCTGGCCTGCTTGATGGTGATAGCATCGTCCTTCAAGTCAACGTTGGCAGCATCGCTCTTTACCTTTATCGCCACATTGGCAGTCAGTTGTGCCTTGATGCCTTCATGGTCAGCACCATCAATAGTAGCATAGAAGATGCCGTTCTGTACATTGGTCTTACAGGGAAGTTCGCTCTTATAGCCAAGTTTCAGATTGATCGCACCCTTCTGTGAAGCTGTAAGATGAACCACGATGACGCTATCCGTCATGCTGGCAATCACCTCACGCACATACTTCACACCATTAGCCGTGTACTTTGTGGTAGCCACAGCACGTGTGAGGTCTAACTCGCGTTCATAGTTGGTGTAGTTCTCTACGTTCTCCTGCTTCAGCACCACATTACCGACAGGCAAGAAGCGCTGACCATGAGGACCCTTGACAAACTCACGGTTGATAATCTGGGTTGCTTCATGATCCTTGCCATCAAAGATGAGTTTACGCACCTCGTCAAGATGCTGAAGGGATGTCGTACTATTATTATTATGTGGGCCTCCGCTCCAAAACGTCTCTTCGTTCAGACAGATGATGTTCTCACCTACCCCGCCATACTCCATAGCTCCGAGCTGGCTATTACCTAAAGGCAGAGCCTGCAACCAGTCAGTTGCAGGCTTTGTATACCATAGGCGATGTGTGTCTTTTTGACGAGCATTAGCAGACAGACCGAATAAAAGGGCCATACAAATTACTACCCATCTCCGGCCGCAAGCGGCCACCTCCCTCCCATAGGGGGAGAAATAGGAATGATTTCGCCTAATAAATTTATCTAAAAACATAATTTTCGCTTCGCTAATGAATAGTTAAAAGTGAACTATAAATAATATAAAGATGATGCGTGCGTACATAAACGACGCTGCATGATTTCTAAAATGATGCTGCATGATTTCTAAAATGACGCTGCGTCTCTTTGAAAGTGACGCAGCGTCACTTATTTTATCATCTTCCTCTCATAATCCGTCCCCTATAAAAGCCCTCCCCCTCTATGGGGGAGGTGGCACGTAGTGCCGGAGAGGGTCTACTTTACTTCTTTATAATCTTCGCAGCCTCGATGTGACCATCGCTATAGATGCGACGTACGATGTTGGTACCGCGCTGCAAACCGTTCTGCTGACGTCCGTCCATCGTGAAGTACTCTACGCGAAGCAACTCACTGGCAGCAGCATCCTCCACAACGATGTCCTCGATGCCGGTTGCAGGTGTCTCACCATCATCGCTGAAGAATGCCTCAAGAATGTTGACAGCCTTGCTGGCGCTGCTGCTGAAGATACCTACATAGTAGATATGGCTCAGGTCAACCTTCTCGGCAACCTCTGCCAAGTCAATTACATACGTCTTACCAGTGCACTTAGCCGACTCGAAGTAAGCATCTGTGCTCAGGTCGTTCTTGTCATAGAAACGGATGTAGTTAGTATTGAGCGAAGCAGAATTGAGCTTCAGGACGAAGTACTTACCCTTACCTGCCATGTTCACACCATTGTCGTAATGCCATCCACCGAAACCATTCTTAGCATTGGTCTTGAACGTACCGTAAGTACCGGTATTTGACATAGCAAAAGTACCCGTACCGATAAGCGAAGGATCAAAAGCACCCACAGCAATGGGGAAGTAAGAAACGCTGACAGTGAAGGTTGTGGAAACCTGGCCACCGGTGGGATCGGTATACGTAGCGGTAACCTCAGTTGTACCGAAATCCTTACCAACGATCTTGCCGCCAGAAACATAAGCCACATTATCATTAGAGAAGGTGTAGTGGCAACCGGTCGTAACATTGCTCTGCAAACCAGACTCCATCGTACAGGTGATGGTGACAGGCATCTCGCTGCCAGGCATTACCATGAAGGAATTCTTATTGACGCTCAGTTCCTTGGCAGTTGCATCTTCGGCAGTGAAACTGTTGAGTACACCAGGACCGTAGAACATCTCCTCACTGTACTCGGGCTCGGTGCTGAACCAATCAATATCAACGTAACCACCGTTCTGCTTGGTAGCATAGTTGAAGATGTAGAAACGCTGACCTACGAAGATCTTCAGCGTGAAGCGAGGTGTCATGCCGTTGCCGAACTTGGTGTACTTCTCATTGTCCAGGCTGTAAGAGTACTCTACACTGTTGGACACGAAGTTCACCTTGGCACGCAGATAGATGACATCGCTATCGATGGCGTCGCCCAACAAGTCGCTTTCCTTCTTGTCGTCATACTCACTGTGGTAGTAGTACAAGTGACGCTTTCCGTCCACCATCTTCACACCGATGTAAGAATAGGGATCCTGGAATACAGAAAGACCAGCCACGTCGCCCTCCTTCATGTTAGCCACGTTCATCTTGATCGTGCCGTAAGACAAGGTTGCCTTTGAAGCCATCGTCATACCCTCGTGATTGTAACCCAGGATGCGCTGAGTCAATGAGTTGCGTGCGTGATCGAGTTTTGCGGAAATACCGGTGGTGTGCAGACGCAGCTGACCGGGATTCTCCAGCAATGACCAAGCCTCATTGTCGGGATTGTGATTCCATGCCCACTGCTTGCCAAGAGTGAAACCAGTGAAGGTGTCGTTGGTAGGCAGATAGGTACGAGAGTACTGAGCACCCACGTCGGGCTTCTGGTAATACTTGGGCACGGTGGTGCTTGTGGTCTTGCTTACATCCTTACCCTTGTTACCGATGATAGGCCAACCGTCCTGCCACTTTACAGGCTCCAGATAGGGAACGCGACCGATGGCACCTGCATCGCGGAACATGATGGTCCACCACTCGCCCGTCTGTGTCTCGACGAGAGCACCCTGATGGATGGCATTGTCGCAGAAGGCGTTACCCATCTGCTCGTTGGGATAACCGTTGAGATTAGGCATCTCCTCGTAGGGACCCATGGGGTTCTTGCTGCGGTAGATGGTCTGACCACGCCAGTAACCACCCGTAGTAAGATAGAGGTAGTAGAAGTCACCAATGTGATACATGTGGCTGCCCTCAAGACCATCGCGAGCCGAGATAACCTTGGTGCTCGAAATCTTCTTGAGCGTCTTGCCATCGAGCTTGTTTACCCAGATGTCACCAATACCACAAGCCACGTATACATAGCCATCGCCATTTTCGCCATCATCGAAGAGCCAACCGCTGTCGTAGTAGTGCTCGGGCCAGTACTCCATATTCCACTGTCCCTCGGGATCGGTGGTGGTCAGCATCACGTTGCGACCTTCGGAGTTGTCCTTACCATAACTAATAAAATAAAGGTAGAACTTACCATTGTGGTAGCTCAAACTACTTGCCCACTGACCTTGTGCATAGTGATCCTTGCCGTTGAGCAGGTTGTAGTTGTCATCGTTGGCAATCTGCTGCAAGGGGTTAGCGCAGTATTCCCAGTTCACCAAGTCTTTCGACTTCATGATGGTAGCACCAGGGAAGAGGTACATCGTCGTACTTACCATATAATAAGTATCACCCACGCGTATCACGTCGGGATCGGGGAAGTCACCATTCAGAATGGGATTGACGTACTTGCCGGCACCATTGTCAGCAGTCCAGGTGTGCTTGAGAGCAGCATAGGGGAAGTCCACCTTGGCATACTCAGCATACCACTGGAAGCAAGCCACACCACTACCGTCGTAAGGATCCTTCCCTTCTGCCTCCATCTTATCTTTGAAAGCTGGATAGGAATGACCCGTTGAATTACTCTTGTTCCAGTCGATGTAACAATCTGAAGATGAAAGCGTCATGCTAATGTTACCAAAGTGATCAAGCAGAGCCTTATAACCCACACCCCACTTTGATGTGCTGGCCGTTGCCCACGTGCCATAGTTACTCTCTACCCATGCACCACTCTCATTGTAGTGACCTGTACCGGGTGACTTGGGACTCCAGTCCACCTCAGTAATGATGATAGGATTGGTTTCAACAACAGGAACACTGTTCTTGAAGTTGTTGATACAGTTGTTCTTGTAAGTTTCCTTGTTGGCCGTTCTGTCGTACACATCATCACCATTGCCATACCATCCTGCATAGTTGTGCACGGCATAGCCGATGTTGTAGCCGGTGATGGGATATTGAGCGTACGAACGATACTCCTGCTGCCAAACTTCACCGGGAACCCAAATGATACCGTCAAAACCGTTTTCACGAATCTTATCGACGATGGGCTGGAAGAAGTCATGCTTTACCCTGTCATCGTTGCCACCGCCAGGGCGGCGCATGCTGACAGGCTCGTTGGCCAACTCGATACTGATCTGACCACTGTACTTGCGGATGGAGTCGTTCTTTGAGAACTCATCCCAGATGGTCATCAGGTAGTCATTGTAGTAGTCGCCAACCTCGATGTAGCCGGGGCAAACGCCACAAGGACGAACCACCACGTACATACCAGACTTCAAAGCCTCGAGAGCGAGCTTCACGTAAACGCTCTTCAGGTAAGTCTTGTAGTTTGTCAGGCTAAAGTGACTGATGTCAGCCTCACCTCCCACCTCCTTTCCATGAGGGTCGTAGGTCTTACCATCCTTCTGGGTAAAGCCATTAGCCAAAGGACCACCACCTACCCAAGCGGGATCCATGTGCAGACGGAAGACATTGCAATAAGCACCATCCTCATGCTTCGTCAGGAACTTGAAAAGTTTCTTGAAGTAGTTAATACAGTTGGTGGCACCCGTCGCATTGTAGCCGCCACCCCATCGGTTGCTGTTAAACCACATACTCGGTGTATCCATCACACCATGCAGCACGACCTTGTTGCCATGCTGATCCTTTAGGATGTTGCCTTCCACATGCAGTGGAGGCAAGTTGCCTAACTGAGGTTGTGCCAATGCGTACAAAGGCAACATAACCAGTAAAAGAAATAGTTTTCTCATGATTTATTTGGTTTTGATTAGTTGTTTCTTATAACTCGATATTCATCACCTTCACGCTACCACCCTTCTGCTTCGTGGCGAAATTGAAGACTGCAAAACGTGTACCCATGAAGAAGCGGGTATAGTCGAAGCGCATCTTGAAGTCACCGCCGATAGACTGGTAGTCTTTACCATCAAGGCTGTAAGCAAAGGTCGCGATGTCGCGATGACGATTGAAGTCACCGTTGATGACGAGCCAGATCTTCTTCTTGCCTGTGATATCTACACGAGCCTTCTCGGTTACCTTGTCGTCGGTCACCTTCTTCTGGCGATCGAGCACAACGCTCTCCTCTGTCATGACGAGTGATGTCTTGTTGCCATCCTTGCACACGGTCAGCAAGCCTGCATCACCATTCAGTGCAGAGAAACCGGCACGATCACCGTCCTTCATACCTGCGATATCGATGCAGATGGTATCGCTGCAGGTGGGACCGAACATACGCCATGTCAAGGTATTACGAGCGGTGAAGATATTGGGAGCAATCTGGTTTGTACGCAGTGTCAACTCTTTCTTCTTGGCATTATATGAGTAAGCCGTCTTATCGGGGTTGTGGTTCCACTGGCGGTCGAGCGTTACGGTAGAGATCTCGTTACAGGTAGTTACCTGACCTTCCTCGTCACCGATCATGGGCCATCCGTCAATCCAGCGTACAGGGCTCAGCGTCAAGATGCGACCTACGCCACCACGATCCTGGAAGATGACACCCCACCACTTACCGTCGGGTCCATCAACCACGGTACCCTGACCTACGTAGCCAATCTGGTCGAAGTTATCCTTCAGGATGACCTTCTTCTCCCAACGTCCATTCAGCGTCTTCGCACGATAGGCAATCTGCTGACGACCGGTGCGAGGCCATGAAATCATAATCAGATAGTAGTAACCGTCATGCTTGATGACACGGCTACCCTCAAGTAAGCCTTGCTCTTCCTCATCGCGAACTTCAAGATGGCGCTTGTAACCGCCTTCCTTCTCCTTTGAGAGGTCAGCCTCGAGCTCGGTGATATCCACGCTACCGCTACCGCTGAACACATACACACGGTCATCATCGTCAAAGAAGAGTGAAGCATCGTGATAAAAGCCCTTCAGATGGCTATGCAGCTTCCATCCCTTGGTGGGATCCTCGGTTGAGTAGATCCAAGTGCCAGGCACGCCGTTGGTCACGAACAAGGCGTAGAACGTCCCCTTATGGTAGCGCAGTGAGGTTGCCCACTGGCCCTGGCCATACTTTGTAGCACCATCCTGCAAGTCGTAAGCGGGGGTGTCCTTCAGTTCGTCGAAAAGGTAACTTACCGTCTCCCAGTTCTGCAAGTCCTTACTACGCATGATGGGAGCACCGGGCATGAGGTGCATAGTGGTAGTCACGAGATAGTAATACTCGCCTACTCGGATGATGTCGGGATCTGGATAATCTGCCCAGAACATGGGATTGCGAGCAGCATACTCATCATGCTTGGGAGCAATCTGCCACCAGTCGAGATTCATGAGCTTACGCCCCTTCATACCGCTAAAGGTGATGAACACCTCATGCTTTCCAGTGGGCAGTTCCTTGATGTCGCTCTTCACAACCTCAAACTTCTCCCAACCACCGGTAGCGCCGACCTCGATTGAGGCAAACACCTTACCGCGCAGTGAGTCAAGATGCATCTCCATCTTACCACCCACCATGCCGCTGCTCACGCGAGCCTTAAGTTCCAAAGTCTGACCATTCTTCAGTTCAAACGGAGCCCCTTCTATTTTCAATTTTCCATCTTCATTCTTCGGCTGGCCGAACTCCACCTCGCTCAGGCGAATCCAATCGCCATGCTGGATGTCGGAGGCGAAAACACCATCAGCATCCGTCCATTCTGTGCGAACACCCATCGAGTAAGCCATCGTCTCACCCTCCACGCGCTGGTAAGGATTGAGCGTGCCAATGGGCTTCACGCCCTCTCGGGTAGGACGAATCTCAGGAATACTACCGTCAGCACCGTAAGTAAACTCCTCTACTGAAGCCGAACGACCGAAACCACCGCCACCGGGCAGGTTACCTGTATGGTAGAAGAAATAACTGTGACCCTTGAAGTCTACAATACCACTGTGGTTGGTGAACGACTGCGTCTCGTTCATCTGAGGCATAATGGTGCCACCGTACTTCCAAGGACCAGTAGGACTCTTTGCTGTGCTGTAGGCAATGTGTTCAGGCACACCACCAGCAGCATACATCATGTAGTAGATGCCGTTGCGCTTGTATGCCCAAGGACCTTCGGTGTAGCGGTCATCCTGAGGCGTCTCAAGCACTTCAGGTTCACCGTCGAGGGTGATCATGTCTTCCTTCAGTTTCACGTGGTAGAGTTTGGGGTTACCCCAGTAGAGGTGAGCCTGACCATCGTCGTCGATGAAGACGGTGGGGTCGATGTGATCCCACGAACCATTCTCGTACAAAGGCTTGCCCAACGCATCCTTGAAGGGTCCGTAAGGTGTGTCGCCCACACCCACACCGATGGCCATACCGCCACTCAACTTAGAGTGTACGGGAACGTAGAAATAGTACTTGCCGTTACGCTTGATGCACTGCGGAGCCCACGCACGGTCGTCCGACCACTTAAACGTAGCAAGACTTGCAGGTGAACCATGATCCGTCCAATTCACCATGTCGCTGGTCGAGAACACACGCCAGTCGTACATCCAGAAGAAATCGGCACCTGCCTCGTCGTGACCCGTGTAGACGTACAGGCGGTCGCCGTCCACCATAGGAGCGGGGTCGGTGCTGTAGCATGACTGCACAATGGGGTTACGATACTTCTGCTCCTTAACCTCCGGAGCTTTCTTCGGACGCTGAGCCATGCTCACTCCCGAACCGATTGCCGCAGCCGCTGCTGTCAGACAAAGAATCTTCTTTATTTTTTCCATAGCATTTAAAAAGTTGTTTTCACGTATTCACATCGCAAATTTAACTATTTAATCCCAAACAAACTATCACTATCGTAACTATGTCTTTAATTTTAATAAAATAAGGTATAAAACATGTCAATAGATAGCAAAATCAACATTTTTTGTTTCATAAACGAACTCGATAAAAAGCATTATGCACCAAAAATGACATAAATAGCATCATAAAAAAAAGAAAGATTCATACAAATATAGTAATTTTGCAGCGAAAAAAAACAACTCGACAAGTACAACCGATTACTAATTTCAACCTAAAAATAATTTTATAACATGAAAAAGATTTTACTCTTATTCTGCGCTATGCTGACATGCGTTGGCATGAGTGCAAAGGACGTTTATGGTTACGCCCTTGGAGAAGAGATGACGCTGGCAGAAGCAGCGGCATCTGAAACAGGTTTTGTACTCGTGTCTGACAATCAAATTTTGGGCATTGCTAATAATGGTGATGCTGGTTTGAAGATGTACGCCGTGAATGAGGTGGATGTAGCCTATATGGTCAAGCTGGAGAGTATTGCTGGTGTAACGGGTGAAAGTGCAACTGAACCCAATGCTTATCACGTGCTCTTCTACAAACCCAATGCAACCAAGATTGAGGCAGGTGACCGCTATGGTATTTGGGGAAATTCTAATTGTGCGCTGACAGCCGTGGGATGGGGTGACACTTGGGTGGCTCCTTTTAATGGTGAAAAACCTGATGGTCGTGACTTCGATTACAGTTCGCGTTGGAACTTTGAACTTCAGGAGGGAGGCGGCTATGCTGTTTACTTTAATGAAGGTGCGGGCAAGAAGTATTTGGATGGTGGACGTATTTCAGACAATTTGAAGAAGGTATGGCATCTGCATCCTCTTACAAAAAAGAAGGTCGGTCACACTACCTTCGATTTGACAAAGATTTCATTTGAGGATGCAAAGAATTCTTCTAATCCAGTTGTCATGGTGCAGAACGACCTCGTACTCTGTAACTCAAATGGTGGTGCCAACTACAGCACAAAAGAAGGTTTTGACGAGTTTGCATACTGGGTAAAGTTTGAGGAGTACAGTGTTGCAGACAATCAGTATTACATTACTTTGAATAAGGAAGATGGTTCGCGTGTAAATTATCTGAATGCCTCGGTTTGGAGCCATATTTTCTTGAGCGGTGTTGACAAGGCAGGTACTCGTGGCGAGAAACAGAATGGTGCGGTATTTACTATTGCTGACCTTGGCGACAACAAGTATTCCATTAGCAATCTTGGTGCTGCAGAGGGTGCTTATGGTGAGGAATATATTAATAAAAACTATGTGAAGTTCACCACTGATGGCTATTGGAAAAATAATGCGACTTGGCAACACAGTTCGGTTGGTGAATGGGAGTTCTATACCGTTACAAATATCCAGACTGTTCCTGATGAGCCCGATGGTGGTTGGACATGCCCTGAGGGCGAGGTTGACTACACCACTCTTGACGGCTTTAAGGACGTAAATAATGTGGGTACACCTCTCAATGGCGGCGATGTGGTATATGGTGACCAGAGCAATGGCGATCGTTATACTGATGTTACTAAGTGCGAGGTAGTTAAGTTCTACGGAACTCCCGGTGCTCTCCTTCGTGTATTTGCTAACCGTGAAGGTGGTAGTGGTGTAGAAGTTGGTAAGACCGAGCAGCGCATTACAATCAACGCAGAGGGTGTTGGTGTACTGAACGTTGCCGATGTCAAGGCTGCCACAGAGAAGAATTTCTGCCATTTGAGCGGTATCAAGATTGCTGCAACATGGCAGGGCGCTTCTGTCGACCAAAACATCGTAATTGACGGTATCACAGTTGTAATGCTTCCCGAACCCGACTACACCATATCAACAACCACAGGTAAGATTGGTACCATTGCTCTCGACTATCCCGCATCTATCGAGGGTGCAACACTCTATGAGGTTGTAGGTTTCAGCACAACTGACGGTCTTTATGTTGCCGAGGTTGAAGGTGACATGGTAGGTGGTACTCCTTATATCTATCAGGCTACTGCCGATGAGGTGGCCTGCTATAAGAAGGGCGATGCAGTAGGACATGGTGATTTCGACTGTACAAAGGGCGCGGTCGGTAACGGTCTTGTGGGTTGCTACTCTAAGGTGTCTCCTGCTGATGGCTGGTTTGGCTTTATTCGCAACAAATATATCATTTCAAATGGCAAGCTTCGTAAGATTGGTCAGGCTAATGTTACCATCCCTGCAAATCGTTGTTTCTTTGATCCTGACAAGTGCACAGCCAACAATGCTGCTGGTGTGAAGATGCAGCTTGGCTTTGCAGAGGATGCAACTTCTGTCAGCAACGTGAATGCTGCGCTTGAGGATGGCAAGATTTACGACCTGAACGGTCGCGAGGTTAAGAGCATGAAGAAGGGTGGCATCTACATCATGGGTGGCATGAAGATTAGAGTTAAGTAATAGGACGTGTAACATACAAAACAACAAGCAATCATTATGAAAAAGATATATATAGCTCCTATTACGGAGAAGAAAACGATAACATCTGCCCAAATGATTTCTCTAAGCAATATCGGCATGGGAGAGGCTGGAGGAGAAGGCGAAGATATCACAGCCGATGTTCGTGAAGAGAATCATAATCACAACATCTGGGACATAGAATGGTAATAAATAATTTGTTAATAAAAAATTAGATTTTTGGTTAGTAAGGGGGGGAGTTGTTCGTGAGAACCACACCCCCTTTCAATGTTAAGGGAAACAAATCCAACGATTCATTAAAACACTATTCTGATGAAAAAGAAACTTTACATACTGCTTACCTTATTTTATGTAATGGGAATAAGAGGGCAGATGACTGCCGCTGACAAGGTGGACAATGTTGTCAAGAACATGACAGTGGACGGAGTGGCGCGAAAATACATGCTGTATGTGCCAAAGGACATTGAGGAAAACCGACCACTCATGATATCACTTCACGGCATGTACGGCGATGGCAACGGTCAGCGTGAGGCTGCACAGTGGGAAAAGATTGCTGATACGGAGCGCTTCATTGCTGTTTACCCCTATGGACTTGTGGAAAGTTCGGTGGGTACATACGGTTGGGATGTGGACGGCTCAGAGGAACAGGACTTCCACTTCTTTGAGAAGATCATCGACAAGATGGCCAAGGACTACAAGATTGACCGCAAGCGTGTCTATCTGTCGGGGTTCTCGATGGGTGGCATGATGACCTACCACGCCATCAACGAGCGCGCTAACCTCTTTGCCGCTTTCGCTCCCGTAGGCGGTTATCCACTCAATCAGTTTCATCGCTACTACACGAGTTCGCGCCCTGTACCCATCATTCATCAACATGGCAAGAACGACGATTTCGTCAAGGTCGATTCCGTACCCATCGTCGTAGCCAACTGGGTGATGCGCAACGGTTGTAAGCCAGAACCGGTAGTTGAGGAAAAATCGGGCAAATACACCAAGCAGCACTACAAGGCAGACAAGGGTGGATTCGAGTACATTTATTATGCTGTCAACAATCGCTGGCATGAATGGAAAATCGACAATGCCTACAATCCCAGCAAAATAGCATGGGACTTCGTCAGCCAGTACTCGCTCGATGATGAGTGCGATGCCACACTAGTGTGGTATCCCAACCTCGAGGCTTACACCAAGACAACACTACTGAAGGGATGGAAGTACGACAATGGTAAGGCTTATGTCAAGAGACTTACTGACGAGACAACATATAAATATGGTGTAACGTTACAAGGCAAAAAGGCGTTGACCTTCGGTGAGGACGTTCAGTACCCCATTCAGCTTCTTGATAAAGGTAACTACAAACTGGTGCTTCGTGCCAAAGCCATAAATGAAGCATCCAAAGGCAAGACAGTGAAGGTTGACATCTACAGCCGCAAGCTTCACACACCCGTCATGAGCAAGGAAGTCACACTTACCACTGACGGATCGATGCAGTCCTTCGAACTCTTGCTGACAAACGACAAGGCGGGTGAGTTCGTATTGAAACTGCAAGGTAAGGACATGACTGATGATGCCGAGATGGCTGTCACTGCAATTGGTTTATACACCAGCAATAAGACCGTAGCGCATCTCGAAACCTCATGGGAGATTACCGAACAGGCAGAACTGAAGGACGCTGCATCCGACCTCGACGGTCAGATACTGATGGCAACGAGTGCGGACATGAAGCGTATCTGGCGTATTGAAGCGGGTTACATGCCATTTGTGGGAAGCAGCACTACCCTATCACAAATGTTCGACAAGGACAACTATTGCTTGCTGCGATTTACTCAGGTGTCGAAGCCCACGGGATGTACAGTCGATGGCAATCTATACACCCTGCAGATGGTTGACACCGAGGGCAACAACTATGCATGGGCAGGCGATGGCTCAATGCGTGGATTCCTAACCACTTACAAGAGTTCGAGCGAAAAGGCTTTATTGGCACTGGGCGACGCTACCGTAGTGGACGGTCGTCCATGCGTATATGGTCACGAGATGGACTTCGGTTCCTTGTGGCAGGTCAGCTACATCGAAGGTAAAGGCTATATCCTCTCCAACGTGGCCAAGATGATGGCAAAAACCGACTCCTACGCTTCACCTGCCAGCGAGAAGCTGCAGAGCAAAATCGTTTACACTCGACTATTCGAAAAGACGATACGCGAAGTTGGGGGCGAAGAGGATAAATCTGATGACGAAACTGCCATCAATGCCGTACCAACAACAAACACGGTTCTTTCCAACACCATCAACGCTGATAACAAGATCTATGACCTCAACGGCCATCAGATTACATCCTTGAAGAAGGGTGGCATTTACATTCAGAATGGAATCAAGGTGTTAGTCAAATAACCGCTACGTCTTACATGGACACACCTAAGGAACACAAAAAAGCTGATATAAATAATGCGCAAGTCCCAAAATCGGAACTTGCGCACATTATCTTTTTATGAAAGAGTAAAGCAGCAACTTACAACGCTGCGCCTTACTTACATTTACTTTACGCGGTAACGAACCTCCTGGGTGCGGAACTTCTTGACAACGCGCTTGTCCTTAATGTCCCTCAAACCGGTAGCAGTGATGATGCTGACACGATTCTTGTCGTTGTCAGAGAAAGGCTGTACGGTATCACCAAAGTACTCTGCGGTGATGATGTCACGGCTTACGCCAGCCTTAACAAGTGCTTCAATAGCCTTCTCGCTACGCTGCTTTGAGTACTCCATGTTGATCTTAGGATTACCGGTCTGAGCGTCAGCGTATGACTTGATGCTTACCTTGCACTCACGATGATCCTTCAGGAAGTCACCGATCTTTGCCAACTGCTTATCAGCGTCAATGTACTCGCTCTCACGAATCTCATAGAACACGTTCCAAGAGATGGTACCATCCACGATGCGGTCGGTGTACTCATCAACGTCGTACCAAGTGGTGTCGATGCGAGTTTCAAAAATGGGCTCATCGGGAGCCACGTTCTTGGTGGTCTTACCCAGAGCAACCTTCACGCCAACAAGTGCATTGAAGTACCAATCAGCACCATGCAGACGCTTTGAGTTGTAAGTGTTAGGACCTACGTTGGCTGCTGCCTCAAGACCCACCTTTACGCGCTCAGAAACACGGAAGTCAACGTCAAGACCAACACGGCCAAAGGCACGAACCTTGGTACCCGTCCAGTTGTAATCCACGAAAGGCTCACCATCGGTAACCTGCCAGTTAGGATTGGGTGAGAAGTTGTACACAGCATAGTCTCCACCAGCAACTGCATAGTTCTCGTTAGCCTCCTTGTTGTTCCAGCCGATGTTGGCAGCAGCACCTGCGAAGAGTGAAACGTCAACGAGACGCTTGGGGTTGTAACCTGCGAAGAGATTTGAAAGGTTGAACACAAAGTCGAGCTGAGGAGCTACATAGTTCCACTTATAAGTATTGTGAGGCAGATCTACTTCATCCTTCCAGCCTGCCTTTGACTGCCAACCGTTAGCAGAAAGACGCATACCAAATCCAGGGGTGAAGTTGTAGCCAATACCTACCTGAGCGTTGGGTGAGATGAGATCCATGAACTTGGGAGCACCAAGGGTGTACTGACCTCCCACTTTGCCATCGAAATACCAGTGAGGATTGAACTCAGTCTTTGCTTCCTGGGCAAATGTTGACAAAGAGCACATTGCCATCATAGCCACAAAAAATGCCTTAATCTTCTTCATAGAATTATAATGTAGTTAGTTAATATTTGCGCACAAACACGGCAAGTCATTATTATTTTTGCAAATTTACAACTTTTTAACTTAATTCCTAATAAAAAAGCAAAAAAAAGATACTTTTGCACTAAAATTTAGCCGTTCAGATACTGCGCAGCACTCTCAGCGCAGCGTTCGCCATCAACACCTGCCGAAACGATACCTCCTGCATAGCCAGCACCTTCACCACAAGGGAAGAGTCCCTTAACACGAACATGCTGTAGCGATTCACTGTCGCGCAAGATGCGGACAGGGCTACTCGTGCGAGTCTCTACACCAATCACGATGGCCTCGTTGGTCAGAAAACCATGCTGACGCTTGCCGAACATCTTAAAGCCTTCCTGCAGACGCGAAGAGATGAACTTAGGCATCCAGAAATGCAAGGGACTGCTGATAAGACCCGGAGCATAAGTACTGCGAGGCAGGTCATACGACAAGCGATTGTTTACGAAGTCTGCCATACGTTGTGCCGGTGCCGTCTGCTGACGATTCCCCTGCAACCAACAGTCGCGCTCCAGTTGCTCCTGAAAACGCATCATGCAAAGAGGATCAGAAGGGGTTTGGTTCTCAATGTCCTCCGGATGCAACTCCACCACCATGCCGCTATTGCTCCACTGACCGTTACGTCCGCTAGGACTCATACCATTAACCACTATCTGTTCAGGACCCGTGGCAGCGGGCACGACAAAGCCACCGGGACACATGCAGAAACTGTACACACCTCGACCGTCAACCTGCTGCACCACACTGTATTCTGCAGCAGGCAGGTACTTCCCCCTACCCTCGCGACGATGATACTGCAACTGATCAATCAGCAAAGAGGGATGCTCAAGACGAACTCCCACAGCCAATCCCTTGGCCTCAATCTCCACACCATTTGCATGAAGCCAGCGATACACATCACGCGCAGAATGCCCCGTAGCCAGAATTACAGCATTACCCAAGATCTCGACCTCACGACCATCGGCACAGCGGCACCTAATGCCCTTCACACAGGTATCACTCGCCCCCATCGCGCCAGCTTCATTGTGAATTGTGAATTGTGAATTGTGAATTATAAGGCTTTCCATCTTCGTCTGAAACCGCACCTCGCCACCACAACGAAGAATGGTGTTGCGCATATTCTCGATGACACGCGGCAACTTATCCGTACCGATGTGCGGATGCGCATCGCTCAGAATCGTGGGCGAAGCACCATGTTGTACGAACACGTTGAGTATCTTCTCGCTATTACCGCGCTTCTTCGAACGCGTATACAGTTTTCCATCGGAATAGGCACCGGCTCCACCTTCACCAAAGGAATAGTTCGATTCGGGGTCGACGCGCTGTTCGGGACGTATCTTGGCAATATCCTTCTTACGTTCACGCACGTCCTTGCCTCGTTCAACGACAATGGGACGGAAGCCCAATTCTATAAGACGAAGGGCTGCAAACAATCCACCGGGACCAGCACCCACCACAATAACCTCGGGAGCATCGCTGACATCGCGATACTGCACGGCGGTGTATTCATCCTCCGAGGGGTTCTCGTTGACGAAGACACGCACGGTGAGATTGACAAAAATGGTACGCTGGCGAGCGTCGATACTCTTCTTGAGCACCCTCACGGCACGTATCGTGCGTTCGTCTAATCCCTTTTCACGAGCCACATATCGCTTGATAGCCTGCTCGTTGGCTGCCTGTTCTGGCAGAACTCTTATTTGATATTCACTTATCATAGTCTATTATCTGATACGATGAGGGGGTGGCGCTATTTCTCAAAATGCTGGTAGTCCTTCATGGTCTTCCAATTGCCTCCCCAACGGAAACCATGCTGAAGGAAGAGTTTAAGGCAGAGGTCACCATCGGCAATGATCATTTTATTACGCTTGGCGGTGCGGTTCTTCACCCACTCCGTGCCGTTGTGTGGTTCCACAATCTGCTTGCCGTTGCGCGTCCTGATGTAGGGGTTGTAGAGCGGGTTGATGTCGATGGCCATGCCGCGCGCATGCTTCGATAACGTCTTGCTGCCCGACACCTTACGGAAGTTGAAGCACGACGTGTTGTTATCCTCCATCGACATTTCATCATCGCCCCCGTATTCATCAATGAGACGCATCTTCTCTATTGGATATTTTGCATCATAGAGCGCCTCGAAGATCTCTAATAAATCCTTGGCAATAGCCTTATTGCACACCAACTCACCATGTTGCACCTTTCCCTTGTCGTCATAGTGCAACACGCTCAGGTAGCGCAAATCATCACGTCGTGTGGTGCATCCTTTTCCAAACGACTTGCCTTCCATCCTTGCCATCGTGGCATCATCTATCTCCTTTATGCTAAACCCTTCCCGCTGAGCCCACAAGCCTAACACAGGAAGCATCAGCAATGCCAAAGCAAACGTTCTCAACATTCTACTCATAACTAATCATCCAAACAATTCTCTGACTGCCTCGCTCACCTTACGTACCGGAACGAGTTCTATCTTGTAACCCTTTGCATTAATTCCCTGCATATTATGCGCAGGGAGAATCATACGCTTGAAACCTAACTTCTCAGCTTCGGCAATTCGTTGCTCGATACGTGACACGGGGCGAATCTCACCGCTCAGTCCCACCTCGCCCGTCATGCAGACGTCGCCTTCAATCGGGGCATCCACGTTACTGCTCAACACCGCTGCTATGACGCTGAGGTCGAGTGCTGGATCGGTGACACGCAGACCACCGGCTATGTTCAGGAACACGTCCTTCTGTGCCAGCTTGAAGCCCACACGCTTCTCGAGCACTGCCAAGAGCATGTTGAGGCGGCGACCCTCGAAACCTATGGTACTACGCTGCGCCGTACCGTATGCTGCCGTGCTGACCAAAGCCTGCGTCTCAATAAGGAAGGGGCGAACACCCTCGATGGCAGAAGCAATAGCTACGCCCGAAAGCCCCTCACGATTGTCCGTCAGCAAGAGTTCACTGGGATTCGTCACTTGACGCAGGCCGTCCTGACGCATCTCGTAGATGCCCAACTCGCTCGTGTTGCCGAAGCGGTTCTTGATGCTACGCAGGATGCGATACATGTAATGCTGATCGCCCTCAAACTGCAGCACCGTGTCGACAATGTGTTCCAACACCTTCGGACCTGCCAATGTACCTTCCTTCGTGATGTGACCGATGAGCAGTATACTCACGCCACCCGTCTTGGCATACTTCAGCAGCGATGCCGCACACTCCCTAATCTGGCTCAGACTACCCGGCGAACTCTCTACCGTCTCCGTCGATATCGTCTGTATGGAGTCAACAACTACCAGGTCAGGTTCCACTTCCGCTATTTGTTCGAAAATATGTTCCAACGATGTCTCGCAAAGTACTAACAGATTCTCATCTGGGGAGGCGGAGGTGAGGTCGTTGGGGCTGTCGGTAAGGCTATTTAGTCTCTCTGCCCTCAACTTAATCTGCTTGGCACTCTCCTCTCCGCTCACATACAGTACCTTGTGCTTCTTACTCAGTTTCATGACAGTCTGCAGCACCAAGGTACTCTTTCCGATGCCCGGTTCACCACCTAACAGAACAAGACTACCAGGCACCAGACCGCCACCCAGGACGCGGTTCAGCTCTTCGTCCATCATGTTGATACGTGGGTCGTGCGAAGCCTGAATGTCGCGAATGGGTTGCGGAGTATTACGTGCTTTCGTGTCACCCCCCGCTGCTTTCATGGCAGCGCGTGCAACAGCCGATCCCGGCTTTTCTGCAGCCACTCTCAACTCCTTCATCGTGCCCCACTGTCCGCACGACGGGCATTTGCCAAGCCACTTAGCACTCTCTTGCCCGCATGCCTCGCACACGTACATTATTTTATCTTTTGCCATCGTTTACATTTCGTACCACAACAGCTGCAACTCCACAAATGGAATTGCAGCTGTCAGAGTTATTATTTCAGAACATAGATGTGATTACCACTCAGTGTCCCAAAGGTTCTTTTCCTTAGCGTCACCGCCATCGATGACCTTGTCACCTTTATTGTCGAAATCATTTTCACCAGCAGCAATAGCGCCGCCATCCGTTTGGCTGATGGCAAACATATTGGGAGTGATAACGCTGCGGTTCTCAGAAACGGGTGCAATATATGTCTTTTTCATCTTTCGTAAAATTACTTTTTAATCATTACCTTCTTACCATTCACGATATAAAGACCCTTAACAGGATTCATTACACGGCGACCGCTCAGGTCAACATACTGTGCATTGCGCTCGTTGCTCTCAACACTCATGATGCCATCTGTGATGTCACCGTTGAAGCCGAAGATCACGTCTGCTTTAACCTCAGCCGAAGAAGTGGGAACAGCAGTCATATCAATGTATGCACGATTAGCACCTACGTTACTACCAGAAGCCACCTTCACGAACTTGTTGCCAGAGAGCAGATACATGCCAGTCTCGATAGCGTGCTTGGTGAACGAACCAGTCATACCGTTAACGGTGGCGGGCTCGGTTACAACTTCCTTACCTGCACGAACGCAGGTGAGACCAGCCTCAGTATTATCAGAGTAGAAGATGTAGGGAACACCAGCCTTCAGCTCAGTCTCCTTTGTCAGAGCCATAGCAACGGGGTTGTCATTCTCCATCTGAACACTCGTAATGCTATAGTAGGTAGTAGTAGCATCAGCCTTGAAGTCGTAAGGCAAGCAGATGGTACCCCATGCGTTGGTCAGCGAACGAGTGTACTGCTGATAGTAAACGGTAATGTCAGTGAAACGACATGTCTTGCTGAAGGTAACAACTGCGGTAGTAGTACCAAGACCTGTAATGCTTACTGCATCGTCTGCATAATTCTTTACCCATGCAAGGTTAACATTCGTGATAGGCTCTGCAGCAGTGATAGTAATGGTGTTGTCTACATATGCACGAACAGCATTACCGTTCTGGTAGAACTTGGGAGCGTTATTTGTACCAGACTTCTTGGCAAACTCTGCTGAGAATGATGTGCCCTCATAGGTTGTCATATCAGCTGAACCATTAGTAGCAAGGCTCTTATAAGGTTCAACAGTTGTGAAGTCAACGTCCTCATAACCTTCTGCTACAGGTGTGGGAACGAAGGGAGCCTTGCTTACGGTCAAAGTGTACGATGCAGGCGTAGCTGCTGCATAATCTTCATTGCCAGCATACTTTGCAGTGATTGTTGTCTCACCAGCAGCAATAAGTGTAATTGCACCCGTGTTCTCATTGATAGTGGCCACTGCTGTATTGCTGCTCTCGAATGTAACACCTTCGAGGTCAGCGGGAGTAGTTGTCAATGTGGGGAACACATTGTCATTAGCGCCAATAGTAACCTCAGCGGTTGGAGCAGAGAAAGAAAGAGTGGGAGTAATCTTGCTGCTTTCAACATACTTAATAATTAGCTTGGTGAAGCCGATATTACCTGCAGTACCAGAAGTAGAGAAGGTAACCTCCTCATCAGCACCTGTCCAAGTCTTATTCTCTACGTCCCAAGAACCAGCATCAGTTGTACCTTCTACGCCATCAATGGTAGGAGTTACGCCCTTGCTATTTGCGTTAACTGTATATACGTATTCAATAGACTTGATAGTAGCATTGTTTGCACTTACAGTAAGAGAGCCCTTTGCATAAACGCGAGCTTGATTGCTGCTCCAAGCAGGGTTAGTGCCGCCATTACCCTTAAGTGTAATTGTAAAACCATCAAGGTCGGTAAGTTCAACAGAAGTACCTGAGGTAAATGAAGAGAAGTCATAAGTAACAGTCTCAAAGTCGGGCTTTGTTACGGTAAGACCATTTACAGTATAAACTTCGCTAACTACAGAACCCACACAAGCAAGAACTTCAACAGATGTAGTTTCAAGAGCAAGTGTTTCTGGATCGAAAGTCCACTCAATTCCCTCGGTAATGGTTTCCTGATGAGAGTCGGAATAAGTACCAGTTACAACAAGACCTGCGGGGTCAAATGCATCACCAGCATAGTACTCAGTCTTGGTAGGAGTACCGCTGACAGCAATAGAAGTCAAGGTTACAGGAACATTAACGGTAAGACCTTTAACAGTGAACACCTCACTCATCACATTATCCTCAGTGTATACCATTACGTCAACTGAGGTTGCACCTGCTACGAGTGCCTCATTACCCGTGCCGTAATCAATCTCCCAATCGAAACCAGTGGTGATAGGAGCAGTTGTGTTGTCGGAGTAGGTAGCGGTTACAACAAGGCCTTCGGTCTCAAATGCGTCACCTACATTGTAAGTAGTCTTGGTAGGAGTACCACTAATCTCAAGAGCAGTGATGGTCTTGGCAGCAGGATGAGTGAGAGATACGATGTAGTTGTTTTTATCAAACTCGTAAATACTACTGTACTTCTTAATGACACCATAGATGACAACTTGATCACCAACTATAAGCTCTTCTGCAGAAGAAAAATCTGTGTTATTCAAGTTCTTACCAGAATATACCTCGAAGGTATTTTCATCAAGCCAGTAAGTAATAGACTTATAAGTTTCATTGTATGCATTCTCTCCATCCTTGTTTGCACCAAGACTGCTGACTGTACCTGCCACATATACCTGTGTTGCGAGGTCCTTACCTGCATCAATAAGTGCCTTAGCCTCAGCAACGGTGTATGCAGTTTCCTGTGTGTTAGCAATGGTCTTAACCTCAATACCGTATGTGCAAGTTTCACCCTGATATTTTACAGTCACGGTCTGTTGACCAGCGGTGCTCATGTCGTAGCCCGAGAACTCACAAGATGAAGTGACGTCAGTTTCTGTCTCATCGTCCCAAAGAGCGGTAACAGTGATACCATTATGATTAAATGCATCACCCTTCCAGAACTCTGCAGGAGTACCATCAGCTTGGATGGCGATGAGTTCTTTATCGGGGGCGGGGGGGGTGTTGCCAGCCAATGTTAGAGTCAAATCATCTATACAGCGAACAGCAGTGGAGCCATCATAGTAAACACGTACATACACATCTGAAACATTTGAGAAAGTATGTGTCACCTCTGTCCATGCTCCACGAGTTACACTACTTGCAGAAACAGTCTTTGCATCCGTCCATGACGTTCCGTTTGTCGAGGTCTGAACTTTCCAACTAGATGAAGTGGTATTGGTAGTTGTCTTTGAAATATAAAATGTAATGGTTTCTGGATTAACCTTATCTTTGGTTTGTATAGAACCCGTTGCTTTGCCAGCAGTAGTACCAAAGTATGAATCACCATGAGCATCAACGTTATCATTGGTCTGTTTGGTGGTGATATTTGTAAAAGTCCAGTCGGAATAAGTGCTTGCCTCATTCTCAAAATCTACAGACAACACATCACCACTAGGCTCGTCACCACCACCCTGCGTCTTATTGAACGTTGCACTAACATTCACATTAGAAGCTGGCATGGTGAACTTATTGTTGGTGACGGTGATGGCATTGGAAGATGCATCAGTTACGCTCCAAGAACCGAACTCATAGCCGTCAGCGGGAGTTGCAGAGAGGGTAATCTCGTCGCCTGAGGCTGCAGAAGTGGAAGATGCGGTTACAGTACCGTTTTCGATATTATTTGCAATGGTAACATTGTATTTAGTGGGAGTGGAGCCGCCTTCATCGCTAACATAGTATTCAACTTTAGAGACTTGTACTACCCCATTACTAGAAGCCTTCTTACAGTCAAAACTGATCTTGTAAAACATGTTTTCTACAGGAGTTTCAACAGTGATTGTCTGAACTCCCGACTTTGCCTCAAAAGTACCCAATCTAGTTGGACAATTTGAAGCGCTTGTTCCAGCATAAACATATATGCTATTGACATTACTATTTGAAATTGCGTCAATTGTAATATCAATTTTAGTAATGGCTTTGTCAATAGCAGCATTAGTTGTAATTGTACCAACACTTTCGCTGGTTTTATTACCAGTCTTAACATAATCCCAACCGTTGTTGTTATTATTAAAGTTAGCTAGATCTACAGTAAATCCATTATTAGTTGCACTGAAAGAGCCAGTGTAAGAAGAAACACCCTTCGAATTATACGAAGATCCAAATAACGCTGTCTTATAGACAACATCCGTTGCCCACATCGTCCCTGCTCCCACGAGCATTAACACGAGCATGAGCCATGTTTTGAGTAATTTTTGTTTCATAATAATTTAATTATTTAATAACATTCTTTTTACTTAGATGCTGTACTCCATAAACGGGTTATGAAATACACAATGGGTGCACAGATGCTGTACCCCCTTCGTTTTCGACTGCAAAGGTACAAAACAAATAGTCCACATGCAAGTATTTCGAGTAAAAAAATGTAAATATTACATTAAAATGTAACAATCACAGAGCCGTCAAGTTCTCTCGAAAAAGGTTTGCAATTTCTAAAAAAGGTTTTTCACTTCGGGGGTACGTTACTCCTAAAATCAACGAAATAAGAGAGTTACATATTCACCGATAGTATTGTGTGACAAGTGTGACACTTCTATATAGAGTATATAGAGAAAAAAACGCCTAACCCCCTTAAATTTTTTTTTAGGGGTGTTTTTTTTGCATGTACTTCATAAGGAAGTGTCACAAGTGTCACATGTTAATAATCTTTACTCTAACTATGACTCGTAAAGTATTGACTTTCTGATTCATAACACTCGTCCTATGTTTCCGAGATGGTTTATTTTTGAATTGTGCTGTCGTGACGATAACCTCTTCGCGACTCAACCTGTCGCCGCTGCGATGGGACTGCTGAAACACTCTGCAAAGTTACGCAAAAAGACTGAAATCACCAAGCAAATCGCATACTTTTTTCCTGGAAATTGACCTATGCCAAAATCCTGCAGATTGATTTGAAACCAAAAATAGCACAAAAATGGCACAATAATAATGGCAGGCATCATCCATCGGATCGACGTGCGCCATCCATGGGTTTTTCATGTGCAATCCATAGGTTTTTCACGTTCGATCCATCGGTTTTAATGCGCCATCCATGGGTTTTTCATGCGCCATCCATGGGTTTTTCGCGTTCGATCCTATAGGTTCGAATCGATGGCTCCAAAGAAGACGTCAGTCCCAAACGCGGAACATGCGCTCCATCATCTTCCACTTCTCATCGCTACGCTGCCCCGGCTCACAGTTCTGGAAGATGGCCATGAAGTCCTCCCACTCTGCCTGCCGGGGGCCTGAGGCCATCTTACGCATGGCCTCGTCCCAATCCAAGTCCTCGGGCCCCTCGCATATCATTACGAGGCGAGTACCAAGGATGTAGATCTCCATTTCCAGCAGGCCGCAGTCACGGATGCCCTGTAAGATTTCCGGCCATGCTTCCTCCTTGCTGTGACGCTTGCGGTATTCGGCTATCAGTTCGGGATTGTCACGCAGATCCATCGTCTGCACCCATCGCTTTATACGGACAGCCTCACCTCCAGCCCTCTCCGTTACTTTATGTTCTTTTGGAATGACTTTATAACTTTCAACAAAATTATCCATATCTATAACCTATAACCTTTAACCTATAACCTTTTTCAACTTTTGAAAGTTGAATTAGAGTTGACCTTAAGAGAGCGATAACCGTAGATACCTACCACTGCGAAGCAAATGAAGGGAAGGATGAATGAGAGGTTGGTGGCAGAAAGGGAACCAAACAAGCCGGGAACACTATTGTCGAGGTCGATAATGGCACCCTGCAGAGGAGGCATGATGGCACCGCCCACAATAGCCATCACGAGGAAGGCAGAGCCCAGTGTGGTGTCCTGACGCACATCCTCAAGTGCAATGCCATAGATGGTGGGGAACATGATGCTCATGAAGGCAGAGGTTGCAACCAGACAATACAGTCCCATAGGACCATCGATCAGAATGGCACCCGCAACGCAGCAGCAAGCGCCGACGGCGAAGAGCAAAAGCAACTTATGAGGATTGACGTACTTCATAAGAGCAGTACCAATGAAACGTCCACTGAGGTTCAGACTCATAGCACCAATATTGAACCACTGTGCCTCCTGCTTGGTAAAACCAATACGCGTGGCATACTGAATGATGAAGGTCCAGCACATGATCTGACCAGCCACGTAGAACATCTGCGAAACAACACCCTCACGGTACACCTTGTTATAGAAAAGGCGACGCAGCGAGTCCTTCACCTTGGGTTCTTCCTTGATGTCGGCATTCTTTCCAGCATTCTTATTTACAAAGAAATAGATGAGCAGGAACATCAGCACGACCACCAAGCCGATAGCCACGTAGGGATTACGTATGGTGTCGAGGTCATGAGAACGGATGGCCGCCTTGGTGGCAGTATCCAGGTCGCTGAACACCTTACCTGCGCCGTAGGCTGCACCTACGGCTTCGTCGTTGCTCTGCAGGTTAGCCAAGACCACCTGACTGGCGATGAACATACCCGTAAGCGAACCCACGGGGTTGAAAGCCTGAGCCAGATTCAAACGGCGCGTGGCCGTCTCGGGCGAGCCAAGCGACATGATGAAGGGGTTAGCCGTCGTCTCCAGGAAAGCCAGACCAAACGTCAGGATGTACAGAGAGAAACAGAAGAAAGTGAAGTTCTGGAATGAGGCTGCGGGAATGAAAAGGAAGGCTCCCACAGCGTATAAGCCCAAGCCGATGAGGATACCCACCTTGTAGCTATACTTCTTGATGAAAAGGGCGGCAGGAATAGCCATGGTAGCATAACCACCATAGAAGGCAAACTGCACAAAGGCGGCCTCAAAGTTACTGATCTCCATGGTGGTCTTGAAGGCTGCCACCATCGGGTTGGTGATGTCATTGGCAAAGCCCCACAATGCAAAGAGCGAAGTAATGAGAATGAACGGCACGATGAGGTTCACGCCGTTAAGACGGAAAAAAGAATCCTTCTGAACTTGTTTCATGGTATAGTAAATTAATGGTATAGCAAATTATTTGACCGCAAAGGTACAAATAATTCACTATACCATCAAATTTTAACTCAACATTTTTACTTAAAAAGCATGGGAGCCACGGTCTTTAAGGCACGACGCCAGGTGAGGAACTCGTGAGCGGTGCCCTCGCTGACGTGACCAACAGCGTTGTAGCCAGCAGCCTTCAGGTCAGCCTCTGCCTTGCGGATGCCGGTGGGATTCTCCTTGCTACCGGTGCTCATGAACATAAGCTTGGGCTGGTCAGCTTTTGAGAGCTTTTGAATCTCCTCTACGCTGTAGGTACCACCACTGAAGAGACCCCAGTAGCCGAATACCTGAGGACGGTCGAGGGTGATGGCGTGAGTCTCCATACCACCCATTGACAGACCGCACATAGCGCGACTGTTACGCTGAGCCTTGGTGCGGAAGTTCTTGTCGATGTAAGGAATCAACTCGTCGCAGAGTACCTTCTCGAAACCTTCCTTTACGTTGAAGCCACGGATGCCACCGATGCGGGTGCCGTTGGTCATACCGTAAGTCATGACAACGATCATGGGCTGGCACAGACCGTCAGCAATCAGGTTGTCCATGATGATACCAGCCTTACCCTGAACAGGCCAAGAGGTCTCGTTCTCACCCCAACCATGCTGGAGGTAGAGTACGGGATAGCGCTTGTTGGGATTCTTGGCATACTCTGCAGGCAGGTAAACATGTGCGGGACGCATCTGCTCGCCCTCTACCTTGCTGGGGAAGTAAACCAAAGAGGTCTGGCCGTGCTCGATGTCTGTACGCATAGCATAGAAGTCCTTGTCGTCGTTGGTGGGCACCTCTACACCAGCCTGCCACTGAGTACCGCCATAGTAGAAGTTGGTACCAGGGTCAACGACGGTGGCACCATCGATCTTCAATGTGTAGTAGTGGAAACCAGGATCCTCGGGAGTCATGGTAGTACCGACGAAGCTACCGTCCTTCTGCTTGTTGAGGATAGTACCACGCATGGCACCACCGTGACCAGCACTGGCAGTAACGGTCTTGGCCTGAGGAGCCATAACACGGAAACGGACATAACCCTGAGAGTTGACCTGAGGATACTCCTGACCAGGCTGACAAGTCTCGCTGGGCTTGAAGTCCTCCTTGATAACGGCATTGTCGATAGAGGGATCGAAGTCGCGTACCACGTGGTATACATTCTTCTTCTTGAGATCCTTGTCAAAGAGCAAAGGATAGTTGTTGGTACCTACCCATGAGTCCTTGTCGCTGACGTTCCAGAAGGTAACGCAGTCGATCTTCTGGTGATGACGACGGAGCACACGGAACAGACGGTCGTACTGAGCCTCCTGCATCTGCTTCTGCTCATTGGTGACAACCTGACCCTCGTTGCGGTCCATGTTCAACTGGCCACCCATCTGCTCGTTGACACGGATGTCGAGCTCGGTAACGTGGATGTGGTCAACGATCTCCTCATACTTCTTCACAGCAGCTTCCATCTCCTCCTCGGTGGGACCGTAGATGTTGTAGTGACCCTGCATACCGATACCGTCGATGGGATAGCCTTCCTCCTTCAAGTGCTTAACCATGTTGTAGATACGATCGCGCTTCTGAGGATTGCACTCGTTGTAGTCGTTGTAGAAAAGCAGACAGTTGGGATCGGCCTCGCGAGCAAACTGGAATGCCTTACCGATGAACTCGTCGCTACCCACAATCTGATAGAAGAGTGAGTTACGCATGGGATCGTTGCCACCATCGGCGATAGCCTCGTTGAATACGTCCCAGCAGTAAACTACGTCCTTGTAACGGTTTACGACGGTATGGATGTGCTCACGCATACGCTCATAGAGCACCTCCTTGCTGACAAGCTTGCGACCCTCGAAAGGATTCACGCGACCACCGCGCTGACCCTGACGCTGGCCGAACTGGCCACCCTGGCCGAACTGACCCTGAGGACGCTGACCGCCCTGGCCGAAGCCGGGGAAGCCCTGACCTTGGACAGGAGCCTGACCACCATTCTTCTTAGCAGCCTTCTCTGCCTCCTTCTTAGCCTTTGCTGCAGCCTTCTCCTGAGCCTTCTTCTCGGCAGGAGTCAACTCCTCGTAGAACATCCAGTTAGCCATCTGGCTGTGCCACATCAGGTTGTGACCACGGAGCTTGATACCGTTCTTACGAGCGAAGTCTGCAATCTTGTCTGCACGGCTCCAGTCGTACTGACCGGGGCCCTTGCACACCTCTCCGGGCTTCATATCGTTCTCAGCAGTCATGCTGTTGTACTCGTTGATGACAATAGCAGCCTCGTCAGGATTAGCAAGGTTACGCTGGTTAACAGCCACACCGATCATAAAATAATCCTTGTAGGCTTCCTTCAAAGTCTTTGTGTCAGGCTCTTGCTGTCGCTGACGCATCTGTGCATTTGCTGAGACAAAGGTCAGAAGACCTGCAGCAGCAAGCATAGCGATTTTTTTCATAATTCCAAAATGATTTGGGGTTAATTAATATAAGGTGAATTAGTATAAACATTACTTCTTGCGATTCTTCCACAGGGCAGTCATGTCCTCGAGAGTCTTTCCCTTGGTCTCAGGCACGAGCTTCCAAACGAAGATGGCAGCCACAACGCAGATAACGCCGTACAGACCGTATGTGAACCAGTAGCCAAGACTGTTGGCCATAGGCACGAACGAGGTGCTGACGATCCAGTTGAAAATCCACTGGAAGGCAACAGCGATAGCCACTGCACCGCCACGGATGGTGTTGGGGAACACTTCTGCAATAAGTACCCAGCAGATGGGACCCCATGAGAACATAAAGCTTGCGCTGTAGACCATGAGTGAGATCATACAATAGAGGTTCAACTGCTCGTTACCGAAGGTGACAGCTACACCGAGAGCGCCAATAGCCATACCGAGTGAGCCGACGATGAGGAGGGGCTTACGACCCAGCTTCTCAACCGTGAAAATGGCCACGCAGGTGAAGGCAAGGTTGATGACACCATTGAAGACGGTGAGCACCATGGGATTGTCGAAGCCCATTGCCTCGTAGATACGGGGAGCAAAATAAAGTACGGCATTGATACCAACTGCCTGCTGGAAGACACTGAGCATAATACCGACGAAGATGCAGAGGAAACCGAAGGTCATAAGAGGCTCGGTCTTGACGGTCATCGTCTCCTTAATCTCCTTCAAGATACCCTTAGCCTTAGAAGCACCGTTGATCTTAGCCAAGATACCTTCAGCCTTAGCGTCCTGACCGATAGAAGCGAGATAGCGGGGAGTCTCAGGAACGAAGCAGATGAGGAAAGCGAAGAGTCCGGCAGGAACCATCTCGCTACCAAACATATAACGCCAACCCGTCTCGATGCTCCATGCTGCCTCAGGCCCATTCATCAACTGGTTCATGCCATTGCCGACGCTCTCGATGGCAGGTGCAACGTGGTCGCCCAGGATGAAGAAGTTGACAAAATAGACCACCAACTGACCAAAGATGATGGCAAACTGGTTCCAACTTACCAACATACCGCGAATCTTAGAAGGTGCAATCTCACCGATGTACATAGGACAGACGGCAGAAGCAAGACCTACGCCGACACCACCGATGACACGGTAGATGTTAAACACAACAAAGAGAGTCATATTGGCCTCGCCCTTGGGCAGCACCATTGACTCGGGACACATTGAACCCCAAGCGGAGATGAAGAACATCACACCGGCAAAGATCAGGCTCTTCTTACGACCCCAATTAGAGGCGAGGATACCCGAAATGGCAGCACCAATGATGCAACCAATCAGGGCGCTACTGCTGGTGAAGCCGTGCCAGAAGTCTGTGTACTGAAAATCCTGGGCACTCATGAAGAAGGCCTGAAGTCCTTTCTCCGCGCCCGAAATCACTGCCGTGTCGTAACCAAAAAGCAGACCGCCCAATACGGCTACCAACACGATGGAAATCAAGTAGCTCTTGCTACCTTTCTCTTGGTTTGTCATTTTGTTATAGAATTAGTTAGATTTAATATCTGCATAAAGATATGCAAAGTTACAAAAAAACATCAAATACCACTCTATTTTCGCCTATATAATAATATAAATATGTATATACGATAGAAATTGTAACAAAAATGACAGCATACGACCAATAAAGAAGCAAGAAAAAGAGTGAGAAGCATAACGCAACTCACTCTAACGGTGACCCCGGCGGGACTCTAACCCGCGACACACAGAACCGGAATCTGTTGCTCTATACAACTGAGCTACGAGGCCAAATGCGAATGCAAAGGTACAAATAATTTAGCAAAACGAAAAAATAATAGCAGAAAAATATTCATAAAAGTATCGACATACATGCACCAACACGTAAACCAGCATGCGATTTTACGCGCACAAACTATCAATTTGGCAAATTATAGACTAAAAGTATTGACAATTTAACAAAAATGTCGTAACTTTGCATCGCAATGTTAAACTACAAATAAAAGAACAATGAGCAAATTGTTAAAGCCAAGTGGTTACGAAGCTGTCTTGAACTTGAAAGAGACAGAGTTAGCCATCAAGAGAATCAAAGACTTCTTCCTTTCAAGCCTAAGCACTGAGTTACGCCTGCGTCGTGTCACAGCACCTTTGTTCGTGCTGCGCGGTTTGGGTATCAACGACGACCTCAACGGCATCGAGCGTCCTGTGGCCTTCCCTATCAAGGACATGAACGAAGCTACCGCAGAGGTAGTACACTCACTGGCAAAGTGGAAGCGTCTGACCTTGGCTGAGTATGAGGTAGAGCCTGGCTTCGGCATCGTGACGGACATGAACGCTATCCGTGCTGACGAAGAGCTCGACAACATACACTCACTCTACGTCGACCAGTGGGACTGGGAGCGCACGATGACAGAAGAACAGCGTAACATCAAGTTCCTCAAGAAGATCGTCAACAAGATCTACAGCGCAATCCTGCGCACTGAGTTCCACATCTGCGAGACATACCCCAAGCTGAAGCACTTCCTGCCCGAGGACGTATTCTTCATTCACTCAGAGGAACTGCTGAAGATGTACCCCGACAAGACTCCCAAGGAGCGTGAGGATGCTATCTGCGAGAAGTATGGTGCCGTGTTCATCATGGGCATCGGTGGCAAACTGGGTGATGGTGTAGAGCACGACCTTCGTGCACCCGACTACGATGACTGGTCAACGGAGAACGAGGATGGCTACAAGGGCTTGAATGGTGACCTCCTGATCTGGTATCCCGTACTGAACCGTGCTATCGAGTTGTCGTCCATGGGTATCCGCGTCGACAAGGCTGCCTTATTGCGTCAGTTGGAACTTCAGGGCAAGGAGTCACGCAAGGAGTTGTACTTCCACAAGCGCCTGCTCAGCGACCAGCTTCCCCTGTCCATCGGTGGTGGTATCGGTCAGAGCCGCCTCTGCATGGTGCTGCTGCATAAGGCACACATCGGTGAAACGCAGAGTAGCATCTGGCCCGACGAGATGCGAGAGGAGTGCCGCGAGGCTGGCATGACGCTGATCTAAAGGGGCTATAAGATAACTGTAGTTTTCCACCTTTTGATAATTGCCAGTAAATTACTTATAATGAGCAATGAATAATGAGCAATGAATAATGTATAATGGGATTAATGAGAGGCTAGCGCAGTGATACGCTAGAGGACGCACATTGTTGCTCATTATTAATTGCTCATTATTAATTATTCATTGCCCATTAATTACATTAATGTTCAAGGGTGGTAAACTTTAGTAAGATAAGAAACAATAAAGGTCACGAGGCAATAATAACCTCGTGACCTTTATGTTATCGTGTGATACCAATTAAGGTATCACCGTGTGGGAAACTTTTATTACTCGCCAGCCTCAGCAGGAGCGGCAGCGGGAGTCTCTGCAGCAGCCTCAGCAGCAGCGGGAGCCTCCTCGGTCTGCTGTGTAGCAGAGGTCTGAGGAACTGCGGGCATATTGGTAGGATTAGCAGCCTGCTCGGTAGCACTCTGCTGCTCGATGATCGAACCAGTCTGAGCATCATTGTTGGGAAGAGCGAACACGGTAATCACACTCAGCACAACCATTGCGCCAGCCAACCACCATGTAGCCTTCTCTACGAAATCGGTAGTCTTACGAACACCCAGCAGAGAATTGTTATCAGCAAAACCGCTGGCCAAGCCACCACCCTTTGACTCTTGTACGAACACGATAGCGCACATCAGCAGGGCAGCAATTACAATCAGAATTACAATTGTAGTGTACAACATTGTTTTTTAGTTTTTTATTATTTTTAATTATTATTTCTTCTCTTTCTAACACCTCTAAAACAAGGTCATTTTACTTCGATGCAGCCTTATTATTAGCGATAATTTTCTCCAAGAAACGGATTTGGTCTGCAAAGTAACGATTTTTTTTCGGATATTTCAAGGAAAGTCGCTGAATAATTTCAATTGCGTGCTCAAATTTACCTTGTTTGATGTAAATTCGGGCTAAAGTTTCGGTAAATGCACCCTTTTGCTGCGAATTTTCGACTTCAAGTACAGGTTTCTGCAACTCACCATCTTTTTTATCTTTTAGCTTGATACGACGGTCACCCTGTTTCTCGATAAACTTGGTGATAAGGTCGCTCGTGCCACCAGCTGCAACATCAGCCGTTTTGGTCTCATCGGGTACATCCTGTTCCTCTGAAACAACGACTTTCTGTTCTTCCACAACAGGAGTCGTATCAGCCTCTTCCTGCAACATATACGAGATGTAGTCGACAGACGCATCAGCACGCCCACGGCGCTGCGGTGCGACAGGACGCTCATTGGCAGGAGCATTCTGCGAAGAGATACTATTCAGGAAGGAGTCGATGAGCGACTCCGTGCGGTTGTCTTCAGGCTCTACCACCAGAGTACCCAGTCGCTCGTTGGGCTTACGCGAAATGATGGCACCTCCGAACATCGGCACATCCTCCACGACACGGGGTTTCAGCTTCTCAGCCTCCAACGAGTTGAATATCGTCTCACGCGACGGCAAGTAGAGGGCTGCTCTGCGGAGCTCGTTGTTGAACTCCGGGTCACGCTGCTGGTAAAGCAAGCGGAGCAAAGTGAGACGTGCCAAGTGGAAATACGGATAACGCTCGACCAGCGATTTCAGGTCGGGCATAGCAGTAGCGCTAACAAGCCCCTTCGGACTTATAAGATCGGATAGATGACGTTGCGTTGTCTGCATAGTGTTTCTCTTATGGTTACCAGTTAGCTACGGTTGAGTTAAATATCTGTTCGGTGATGTCCTTAGCCATCTGCGTCACGAGCTCCTCCTGCACGCTTGTGAGCTGCTGCGTCGCGTCATACTCGGTAGTAGCCGAGAACTGTCGCTCGAAGTCCTCCTTGTGATTGGCGTTATTGGTAAATCGCACGTTCACGGTCAGTTTGAGCTGTACCTGCGAACTGTATCCATCACTCGAAATACCTTTATTATATTGGTCGAAACCAGTTATCTCGCCAGCCAGCTGCAAGTCGCCGTTACGCTTCACTTGTCGAAGTTTGGTCTGTTGTGCAAAGATGTCGGTTAACTTATTCTGGAAGATGCTCTGCATGGGCGCCCACACGTAGGCACTGCGGATGGGAAAGTTATCAATCTGTATGGTTTTCGTCTTCGTATAGTCGATGCTTGCGCCATTGAATTTGTAGAACTCAATACTGCACGCCGAGAGCACCAGCACAAGAAGCGCCGACAGAAAAAACGTGATCTGTGATTTGTGATTACTCCTCCAAGCCATAGTCCTTTATTTTTCTGTATAACGTGCGTTCGCTGATACCCAAGTCCAGGGCAGCATTCTTCTTGCGGTGATGGTTGCGACGCAGAGCCTCCTCGATGGCCTTCTTCTCCATGCGCTCCAGGTTCAAGTCGGCATCCTCATCCACCAGTTCGGCATCCACGTCGGCATAATGCGTGTGGCTGGCCGTGCGGATAGGTTCTACCGTACGGATAGGCTCTACCGTTTGGATAGGCTCTACTGTGTGAATGGCCTCTACCCCACTCGTCAATCCGTCGCTCACCACGGGCAGTGTATTGATAGGTGCCTCCAGCATATGGCCATGCGAGAAGCGGTCATCGGACGCACGGTGCATCATCATGCCGCCATCCTTCAACGCCTTCACATCGCTGGCCAACTGGTTTAGCATAGCAAAGATGATGGCGCGCTCCTTGTCGTAGTTGAAATGTGAATCCGAAGGGCTCTCTATGGTGGCCATATCCGTCGAACTGCCATTAGGAACAACATCGTAGCGTCGCAGCATCTCAGGAGTGACGATCCTCTCGTCCCTACAAAGGATGCTCATCTGTTCTGCAAGGTTGCGCAATTGACGAATATTGCCGGGCCACTTATAAGCCATCAGCACCTCTTCGGCCTCAGGCGTAAGGCGCAAGGGCATTTCTATATTGTACTTCTTGGCTGTGAGGAGAGCAAAGTGCTTGAAGAGCCGCACAACGTCGTCACCACGGTCGCGCAGAGGGGGCATCTTGATGCTAATTGTGCAAAGACGGAAGTACAAGTCTTCGCGGAACTTTCCCTCGCGTATAGCCTTCTGCATTTGCACGTTGGTTGCAGCAACTATGCGCACGTCCGTCTTGCGAGGCTCGTTGCTCCCGACACGGATGTACTCACCCGTTTCAAGCACACGAAGCAGTCGCGCTTGGGTACTCAAAGGCAACTCGCCCACCTCGTCGAGGAAGAGCGTACCGCCATTGGCCGCAGCAAAGTAACCATCATGCTCGCTAACAGCACCAGTGAAGGCTCCCTTCTCATGGCCGAACAGTTCGGAGTCGATGGTACCTTCGGGTATACTGCCGCAGTTGATGGCAATGTAACGCTTGTTCTTACGAGGCGAATGATCGTGTATGATGCGCGGAATGACCTCCTTGCCGACACCGCTCTCACCCTGTATGAGCACAGACAAATCAGTCGATGCCACCTGCAAGGCGGTGTCGAGTGCGGTATAGAGATGCTCATCGAAGCCGATGACATTATACTGCTGCTTGATTCTGTCTATTGCGCTTGTATTCATAATTAGCGTACAAAGTTACGCAAAATTTTTCTATTCTCCACAAAGAAATGGCCGCTATCACTCGAAATCTTCAAAAATCTACGAAAAATATATTTCCAATTGATAATTTTCCGCAGATTTTTTTAGATTATGAGGGCGTAAACCCGACCATCAATATCTCGTCAGTCCATCTGCTCCAGCAAACGGATGGCTTGCTCCACATTCTTAATGTCGCGGGCATAGAAGCACTGATGACCATTGTGCACCTCCATGCCGCATTGTGCGCCATGCTCGAAGGTGTACTTAATCATCTTGCCAAAGACATCGCCCTGATAGAACGGACTATCCTGATTCTCAACAAGGAAAAGGCGCATTCGCTTGTTCTTCAGCACAATGCGCTCAGCACCGAAGTACTTGCCCAAACGGCGCAACTTCACCACACGGATAAGTTCCTCACCCTCCTCAGGGATGGGGCCAAATCGGTCGACCATGCGACTGCGGAACTGCTCAATCTGATCGTCCGTCACAAGACCATCCAGCTCACGATAAAGCAGCATTCGCTCGGTGCTCGTAGGTACGTATTCCTCGGCGAAGAACATGCGCAAGTCACTCTCCAGCAGACACTCATCCACGAAGTCACTACCGTCCATATGCTCGCCCTGTTGTATCTCGTTCTCGTACATCTCGCGAAACTCATCGTTGCGCAACTCCCTCACCGCCTCGTTCAGAATCTTCTGGTACGTCTCGTAACCCAGATCGCTGATGAAGCCACTCTGCTCTGCTCCGAGCAGGTTGCCCGCTCCACGAATGTCGAGGTCTTGCATAGCCAAATGTATGCCGCTTCCCAAATCCGAGAAATTCTCCAAAGCCTGCAAGCGTCGGCGTGACTCTTGAGGCAGCACACTCAGCGGTGGTGCCAGCAGGTAGCAGAAGGCCTTCTTGTTGGAACGACCTACGCGTCCACGCATCTGATGCAAGTCGCTAAGACCGAAGGTGTGGGCGTTATTGATAATGATGGTGTTGGCATTCGAGATGTCGATGCCGTTCTCAATGATGGATGTAGAGATGAGCACATCGTAGTCATAGTTGACGAAATCCATAATGACATGCTCCAGTTCCTCACTGTTCATACGGCCATGACCTACGCATACGCGCGCGTCAGGTACATATTTATTAACAATACCCACGAGGTCAGTCAACGACGAGATACGATTGCTGACGATGTACACCTGGCCGTTGCGGCTCATCTCAAAGTTGATGGCATCAGCGATGACCTCAGCCGAGAAGCTGTGCAACTCCGTCTGTATGGGGTATCGGTTAGGCGGTGGCGTCTGTATCACGCTCAGGTCGCGTGCGCCCATCAGGCTGAACTGCAGCGTACGTGGGATGGGCGTAGCGGTCAGCGTCAGCGTATCGACGTTTGCCTTCATCTGGCGCAACTTCTCCTTGGTGCTCACGCCGAACTTCTGTTCCTCGTCGATGATAAGCAATCCCAAATCCTTGAATTTCACTGATTTTCCAATCAGTTTGTGCGTACCGACAACGATGTCCACGCTACCGTCCTCAAGTCCCTTCAGCACCTCTTTCATTTGTGCTGCAGTACGGGCACGTGACAGGTATTCTACCTTTACGGGAAACTCTTTCAAGCGGTTGGTGAACGTATGGAAATGCTGATAAGCGAGCACTGTAGTAGGCACTAGCACAGCCACCTGCTTGCCATCGGTACAAGCCTTGAAGGCTGCTCGTATAGCCACCTCTGTCTTGCCGAAGCCCACGTCGCCACACACAAGTCTATCCATCGGACGACTCTTCTCCATGTCCGTCTTGACGTCAAGCGTGGCACGGCTCTGGTCGGGCGTATCTTCGTAGAGGAACGAGGCCTCCAGCTCGTGCTGCAGATAGCTGTCGGGCGAATAGGCAAACCCCTTCTCCTCGCGACGTCGCGCATATAGTTTAATAAGATCGCGTGCGATGTCCTTGATCTTGGCCTTGGTGCGCTCCTTCATGTGTTCCCATGCCACAGAACCGAGCTTACTAATACGTGGAGGCTCCCCCTCCTTGCCCTTGTATTTGCTGACCTTGTGCAGCGCGTGTATGCTGACGAAAATGGTGCCCGAGCCTTCATAGTCAATCTTTATGACCTCTTGTACCACACCACCCTGGTTCACCTTACGAAGACCTCCGAAGCACCCTACTCCATGGTCGACGTGTACGACATAGTCACCGATCTCGAACTGTTGCAATTCCTTGAGCGTCAATGCCATCTTGGCCGAGCGTGCCTTGTCGCTCCTGAGATTGTACTTATGGTAACGGTCGAATATCTGATGGTCGGTGAAGAGACATATCTTCAAATCGTTGTCGATGAAACCAGCGTGCAGCGTGTGCTCCACAGCCGTGAAGGGTATCTCGCGTCCTTGATCCACGAAAATGCTTTTGAGGCGTTCCGTCTGCTTGAGCGAGTCGGCCAGCACGTAGTGCGTGTAGCCGTCGGCGAGATAGCGCTGCATCGTGCTGTGTACGAGGTCGAAATTCTTATGGAAGAGGGGCTGAGGTGAGATGTGGAAATGAATGAGAGCCTCGCTCCCCGCCTTCTCCAACTTTTCGTCGTCGGACAAAAGTCGAGAGGTGGCTGAGAGGGATACCCTCTTGAATCCCACAATCTCTCTTTCGAACTGTTCTCCCTTTACAAGCGTTGTCTCACGATCCCACACCTTCTGCTCGCCGGTAGCGTCTTGCTCAATGGAAGCCTGAGTGGAGAAGCCAACATCATAGATATGTTGTACGCATTCACACAGATACTTCAAGTCACTCATCACCATTACCGTCTGCTCTGGCAGGAACTGCAGCACGCTCACCTGCTTCTGACGTGTATGCTTCAGCTCAGGGACAATGGTAATATCGTTCTTGTGGTTCATCGAGAGCTGCGTCTGCAGGTCGAACGTGCGGATACTGTTAACCTCGTCGCCAAAGAAGTCTATACGAAAGGGGTATTCTGAGGAAAAACTGTAGATGTCGACAATGCCACCTCGCACGGCAAACTGACCTGGCTCATAGACGTAGTCGGTGCGTTGGAAGCCGAACTCTACCAGCGTGTCTTGCAGGAAGGTGATGTCAATCATCTCACCGCGATGCAGTACAAGCGTTTGGTCAGACAATTCCTCATGCGACACTACCAACTCGCACAGTGCATCGGGGAAGGTCACTACGAAGAGGGGCAAGATACCACTCGCCAACTTACTTAGTACATCCGTACGAAGAATCTCATTTGCAGTATCTTTCTGCCCATTCTTAATGCCCCTTTTGAATGTACTAGGGAAAAACAGCACACGATCTTCACCGAGCATTTGCTTCAAGTCTTGGTACAGGTAGCCAGCCTCTTCCTGATCGTTCGACACAAACATAAAAGGTGTGGCGAGCGCTTTCGGATGCGACACGCTCAGCGATGCAAAGGCCAAAGGCAAAGCGCTGCCTTGCATGCCGTCAATCATCACGCGGCTGCACTTTTTATCACACAAAGCCCGCCCCAAAGCTTTCACCTCAGGGTGGGACGCATATCGGGACACAAGTTCCTTAATATCCATCTTCTTTCCTCAATTTCTTGCGCAAAGGTACTACATATTTCCTTTTTTTCCACGTAAACAGCGGAAAAAAGTGGAAAAATTTGTCTCGTTGAATATAATGTGTTAATTTTGAACTTAAATTGAATACAATAAAACAATATTATGAGATTAGGAGCTACAGAGATCATCATCATCGCCCTCGTTGTGCTGTTACTTTTCGGCGGCAAGAAGATACCCGAACTCATGCGCGGCATGGGTAAGGGAGTGAAGAGTTTCAAGGACGGGATGAACGGCATCGAGGAAGACACAAAGCCGGAAGAGAAGGAAGAGAAATGAGAAGATGAGTAGCAATGACGAACTCCCAATGACCTTTTGGGACCATTTGGACGCTCTGCGCTCCACGCTCATACGCATCATCATCGTCACACTCACCGCGGCAGGCGTGGCTTTCTGTTTCAAGGACGAGCTTTTCGACGTCGTGTTAGCTCCCGCGTCAAGCGATTTCTTTATGTTTCGACTGATGGGTGCCGAGCCTTTCCACCTAAGGCTCATCAACACAGAACTGACAGAGCAGTTCATGATACACCTTCAGGTGGCCTTCATGGCAGGCATACTCGTCGCTTCGCCTTATATCCTCTATGCACTGTTCCGCTTCATAAGCCCTGCACTTTACGACAACGAGCGTCACCACACCACTCGCATCGTCCTCGGAGCCTACGTGATGTTCCTCATCGGCGTAGCTGTAAACTACTGTAGCATATTCCCTGTAACGGTCAATTTTCTTGGAACTTATCAAGTATCTACGGAGGTGGAGACGATGCTTTCAATCTCGAGCTATATCGACACGCTCGTCATGATGAGTCTCATCTTCGGCATACTCTTTGAGATACCCATCGTGGCATGGCTCCTCGCCCGTTTCGGACTTCTCCACAGCAACTGGATGACCCGTTACCGTCGCCACGCCATCGTAGTCATCCTCGTCATTGCAGCCATCATCACCCCCACCAGCGACGCCTTCACCCTCGCCATCGTCTCCCTACCAATTTGGGCACTCTACGAGGCAAGCATCTACATCGTGAAGGCTACGGAAAAGAAAAGAACATAAAGTAATGAAAACTATACTACTTGTTGTCGGCAAGACCACCGACCCCAATATCATCAAGCTCATCGACGAATACGTCGGTCGCATCAACCACTACATGCCCTTCAGCATCGAGGTCATTCCCGAGCTCAAGGGTGTCAAGAACCTCAGCACCGACCAGCAGAAAGAGCGTGAAGCAGAACTTCTGCAGAAGGCTTTACAACCCGGCGACCACATCGTGCTGCTCGACGAGCACGGTCGCGAGCGTCGTTCCATGGAGTTTGCCCAGTGGATGCAGAAGCGCATGGCTTCAGGTCCCCGCCGTCTCGTTTTCGTCGTAGGCGGCCCCTACGGCTTTGCACCTCAAATCCACAAGATGGCCGCCGAGGAGATCTCCCTCTCACTAATGACCTTTTCCCACCAGATGATCCGCCTTCTCTTCACCGAGCAGATCTATCGTGCCATGACCATCCTAAATGGCGAACCCTACCACCACGAGTAGTAGTTACTTATGAACAAACTCGTAGGCACCGGCATCGGGTGTCCCGTCTGCCAGGCGCGAGTTACCTTTGCGGTCATATAGGCAATTGTACTTCTTGAGGATATTAGGATCGGCAAGGCCACAAATACCACTCAGGGAGTCAGGAGTAAAGTCGTAGAGATAGTGTTCACCCATCACGGTAAAGTTCTTTGAACCAAAACGCTTAGGACGCTCTGGATCATCCTTCTTGTAGTCAAGTGTATCACGGTCGTACACCACATTGACGAAGCGAGATTCGTCTTCACTGTCTACCGTGCGGAGGTAACAGTTCTGGAAAAGATATTTGCAAGGATAGTCTTGATACTCAACAATCTTACCCATAATGACATCTTCGGCACGCCCCATGATGACGCTGTTAAGGAAATCGGCCCAATAGAGGGGATGCATGGAGTCTTCGCTGTCCTCGTCCTCGGTATTGGCTATATTGAGCGCATCACCATAGCCAGCCGACCATGGATAATACTGCGCAATGGTGCAATGCACAAAAGTGTAGGCACCGCCCATTAGAGCGACAACATGCCCCAGAGCATTGCTGATTTGTGTGCCGTAGACCTCTGCCGACGTATCGGTAGCTTGGAAGGCGTGCCCCTCAATATTATGAATGATGCAGTCGGTCATCAGAAGAGCTAACTCGGCAGACGTCTGACCAATATCAATCGTCCTGTCAAGTAGTAAACCATAGCGTCCACTGTGCACGTCGCACTGCGTCATCACGTTACCAAAACTCGTGCCGAAGAAATGAATACCACCCCAACGGTTAGAGGTATTGTCGTATGGAAGATCCTCGAAAAGCCGGTCAAGACGATCGCCACGGAACGTAATGGGACGTTCCAATGTACCCTCCGCCATGAGACGTCCATGCACCATGAGCGAAACGCTATCATGAAACATGAGACAAGCACCTGGATCGATTGTGAGCGTAGCACCCTCGCCCACCACAAGGGAATCATAGATAAGGAAGGGACGGACTGCAGAAAGACGCATATCCTTATTCCAGACCTCCCCCTTCAGTACGTAGACATCCTGCCCATCAGCCTCAAGCACAACACTTTGCGTCACACCGCTCTCAAGGTAGAACACGAGTTCATCGCTGTAGTGTACAGGTTCATCGCTGTCAGTCTCGGGAAGCATAACTTCCACCTTGACAAAGATGCTGTCAGAGCGACGCACCTCGAAGTCATCACCCATACCAGCAATGAGGTAGCTGCCATCGACGTTGACACGAAAGTGACTGTCGGGAGCACCCTTGAGCTGAATGCGATCGATACGCACACCGGCATCGTTGCGGTTCCACACAAGCATTGTCTTGGTAGGCGAGCTGAGGGTGCTGATAACGGTGTCAAAACTAAGCGTGTCGGTAGAGAAACTGAGCTTTGCAGAGGGGGACACAGTCCACTTATCGTAGTCATCGCACGAAACGCAGATGACCACGGCCAACAAAGCACACAATATACTGCAGAACGTTCTACGCACTTTATTACTGTCTCCTATAATAATATTTAGATGTTTTTGAGGATGGCCAACAGGTGATCCCATACCATCTGCACACTGGGGATGTGCAGTTTCTCCGTCACGCTATGCACGCCACGAAGCGTAGGACCGAAACTTACCATGTCGAGACCGGGATATTTCTCACTGAAGAGACCACACTCCAAACCGGCATGGATGCCACGTACGATGGGCTCCTTGCCAAAGAGCAATTTGTACTGCTCGCTGGCCACCTGCAGCAGACGGCTGTTGGGGTTCATCGCCCAACCGGGATAGCCTTCGCCAACGTCAACACGTGCACCAGCCAACTCGAAGCAAGCCTGGATGGTGTTCGACATATTGTGACGGGCACTGAGTATGCTGCTGCGCTGGCTGCTGTTGAGCGTAATCTCCTTCTTCTCACTGTCGAGATGGATGCTGGCAAGGTTGCTGCTCGTCTCAACAAGTTCAATGCTTTGGCACATCGAGAGGATGCCATTGTGTACGGCTTGGCAAGCGGTAATGAGGCGATAAGCGGTATCGTCGTCCACCATCATTGTGGCAGCATCGGTACTCTGCAGGTCGAACTGCACGTTAGGCTCCGTCACCTCGTACTCCTGCTCTACGTCAGTCACAAAGAGGTTCCAGTTGACGGTCAATTGTTCCTTCCAAGCCATAGGTACAGCCACTACGACCTCACCCTTGGCAGGAATAGCATTATGGAGTCCACCCGACTGAATGTCAATGAGGTGAAGTTCAGTCTGCTTCATCGTCTGATAGAGGAATCGCATCAGAATCTTATTGGCATTGGCACGCTTCTTGTCGATGTCGTCACCACTGTGTCCACCCGTGAGTTTCTCCACAGAGATCTTTGCGAAGAACATACCTGCGGGAACGGGTGTAGGCTGATAGTCAAAAACGGCTTGTGTGCGGCAACCACCGGCACAGCTCACGAAGATTTGCCCCTCATCCTCGCTGTCGAGGTTGATGAGATACTGACCGCTCATAAAGCCAGGCTGCAACTCGAAGGCACCAGTAAGGCCAGTCTCCTCATCACGTGTGAAAACGCACTCGATGGGTCCGTGCTCCACGTCGTCGGCAGCAAGCAGCGCCATCTCCATGGCAATACCAATGCCATCGTCAGCACCGAGTGTAGTGCCCTTGGCGTGCATCCACTCACCGTCAATCTCCGTCTCGATGGGATTGTGCTCGAAGTCAAAGGAACCATCGCTCGGCTCACAGACCATGTCCATGTGACTCTGGAGGATGACTGTCGGCTTGTTCTCCATCCCCTTGGTGGCAGGCTTGCAGATGATGACGTTGCCGCACTCGTCGCGACGTGTCTCAAGTCCGAGCTTCTTTCCGTAGTCAAGCAGGAACTCTATCATCTTCTCTTCCTTCTTCGAGGGGCGAGGTACTTTATTTACTTCTGCAAAGCAAGCAAAGACGCTTGCAGGCTTCAATTCAATCTGGCTCATATCTGTATTCTATTTTTTGTTTTTCAAAAATTTTATCTTCTCACTTTCAATATATATATAAATAATGTGTTATTCACCTTTTCTTTGCATCGAAAGCACCCTTTTACCCTCTCAAACGCCACTTTTATGCAAATTATGGTTAAAAGAGGACGCATTATGACGATTTGTTGGCAAGAATGCTGTATCTTTGCGGTTGCAAATATACAAAATAATGTTGAAAGTCGCACTTCTCTGTCTCGGAATTATTGCCATAGCGCTCATCTTTTTATGCGTAGGCATACTTTTCGGGCGTCGACACACCTTCCGAAGCCAGCACATCGGCCATAGCGCGGCTATGAGAAAGCGTGGCATCAGTTGCGTGCAGAGCATGGATGCCGTGGAACGACGGATGGCTGACAGCCCGCTCAGAGTGAAGGAACGAAGCGAACAGAAATAACAACTAAAAATAAAAAAACAATGAAGAAACTTTTCTTGATGGCCTCAGCCCTCGTGGTAATGGCCAGCTGCGGTTCAAAAGCAGGAAACGAAGAAGGTGCTGCTGCCGAGAAGGCTGCCGCAGCCATGTCCGAAGGTGGTATCCGCGTAGCATACGTTGAGGTGGATAGCCTGATGAGCCAGTATCAGTTCTGCAAGGACTACAGCGAGATCATGGCACAAGAGTACGCCAACATCCAGAAGGAGCTTGCCAGCAAGCAGCGCACCCTCGAGCAGCACGCAGCTGCCTTGCAGCAGAAATATGAGAACAATGGCTTCACCACTCGCGACGAGTTGGAGCGCGCACAGAACGGCATCAACCGTGAGCAGCAGGATCTGGCTATGCTTTCAGATCGTCTGAGCGGTGAGTTTGCTAACCGCCAGGCAGAGTACAATCTCGAGATGCGCGACAGCATCCAGGCCTTCCTTGCCGACTACAACAAGGACAAGAAGTTCGACTACATCCTTTCAAAGGGTGGTGACAACATGCTCTACGCCAACCCCGCCTTCGACATCACCGAAGATGTAATTAATGGCCTGAACAAGCGCTACAAGGCTAAGCCCGAAATCGCAGAGAAGCTGAAGGAGGCCAAGAAGGAAGAGGCTAAGGCTGAGGAAAAGAAGTAATCCTGAGAGCTTAGACGCAGATTTCGTCGAAAGAAGACATTAGAAACGAATTAACGCGAATTTACACGGATTCCTTTCAAAACCAGAAAAGGATAATTTGTGTAAATTCGCGTTAATTCGTACCTAGAAAAAAACTACATGCGAGCGAGGCGAGTCTTGTAATCCACCATCTTGATGGCAGTGACGGCACATTCGTCACCCTTGTTACCCAGTGCACCACCGGCACGCATCTCAGCCTGCTCCATATTGTTACAGGTCAAGAGACCATAGATGACGGGCACATCATAGTCCTTGTTCAAGAGAGCAAGGCCCTCGGTAGTACCCTGACAGATGTAATCGAAGTGAGGCGTATCACCACGCACTACGCAGCCGATGGCAATCACGGCATCATACTTGCCCGACTTTACCATCTGACTTGCACCAAAGACAAGTTCAAAGCTGCCAGGCACTGTAAGCACATTGATGTTCTCGTCCTTACCGCCATTGGCCTTGATTGTGTCCACAGCACCCTGCATCAGGGCACCCGTCACTTTACTGTTCCACTCACTAACTACAATGCCGAAGCGCATAGCCTCGGCACTGGGTACGCTTTCGGGATCGTAATCCGAAAGGTTATGAAAAGCTGTTGCCATATCGATTATTTAGCACTTGCGTGCTCGATGTACTTGTCAATGTCACCACGCTGAACCTGCATGCTGGTCTTGTAGTTGTCCTTAACCTGCTGGTAGCACTCCAGAGCCTTAGCCTTGTCATTCAGAGCATACTCATAAATCTCACCTGCCTGGATGAGGTAGATGGGGCTGAGTGATGAGTTGTCAGCCTTCTTAGCAGCCTCAGTGAGCTTAGCGACAGCCTTGTCGTACTGCTTCTGGCAAGCATAGCAGTTACCGAGAGCAGCCATCGCAGAAGGATCGATCATATTGTCGCCACAGTTACTGTATGACTCAAGTGCCTTTACAGCCTCATCGTACTTACCTTCATTGTAGTAAGCGATACCAGCATAGAGCTGAGCGAGGTTACCTGCATCAGTACCACCATACTGGTTGATCTCCTCAACGAGACCAATGCTACCCTGACCGTCACCAGCCAAAGCCTTGTCATACTGACCCTGAGCCAGATACTGCTCACTGGCAGCAATTGCCTCGCTGGCTTCCAACTCCTTGGGCTCAGAAATCAACTTCTTGTAACCAACAAAGCCAAGGGCCAACAATGCTACTACACCGAGGCCAATGCTCAACTTCTTCCAATTCTTTGCCAAGAAGGACTGTTCCTGAACAGCCTCTTCTGCAACATTCATCTTTTCGTTTGCCATTTTTATTTTTGATTTTGTTTATTCATAAATTTATGCACATCGTATGCGCAACGTACGCACTATGCGCAATTAGCGAATGCAAAATTAGTCATTTTTCGTGGGATACTGAAATTTCTATGAGAATAATTTCACTTTTTATGTAATTATTCATCACATCTCACCATTTTCTGCTTTTTTTTGCTTACTTTTGCACTACAAAAACCATATAACCGCAAGAACGTAGAACTCTAAAAACTCACAATCGCATCACGATGCTGCTCAAGAAACTCTCCATATTGAATTACAAGAACCTCGCAGAAGCAGAGTTAGAACTTTCGAACAAGCTCAACTGCTTTATCGGACAAAATGGTATGGGCAAGACCAATTTGCTCGATGCCGTGTATTTCCTGTCAATGTGTAAGAGTTCAACGACGAGCCAAGACCAGATGGTAGTGCAGCACAATGCAGAGTTCATGGTTCTACAAGGTGACTACGAGCGCGAGGACGGCACCCCAGAAGAGATCTATTGCGGACTAAAACGCGGTCTGAAGAAACAGTTTCGCAGAAGCAAGAAACCTTACAAACGCATAGCTGAGCACATTGGTCTTATTCCTGTCGTTATAGTATCGCCTAACGACCAGATGCTGATACTTGGAGGTAGCGAGGAGCGTCGCCGTTTTATGGACATGATTATCTCGCAATGTGACCTGCCCTACCTCGAGTCGCTGATGCGTTACAACAAAGCTCTGCAGCAGCGCAACACATTGCTAAAGCAAGAGGAAGAACCCGACCCAGACTTGCTGGCATTATGGGAGGAAGCCATGGCTCAGGAAGGTGAACTGATCTACCTAAAGCGAAAGTCTTATGTAGAAGCATTTACGCCTTGTTTTCAAGAGTTTTATGAAAACATATCACAAGGCAACGAGCAAGTAAAACTGGAATACGTATCGCATGGTAGCCGAGGCCCACTCTTACAGACCATCCAACGCGACAGAGCCAAGGATCGTGCCGTAGGCTATTCGCTGCATGGCGTACACAAAGATGACCTCGAAATGACCCTCGATGGATATCCCATGAAGCGAGAAGGAAGCCAAGGACAGAACAAGACGTATCTCATCGCCTTGAAGCTTGCGCAATTCGATTTCCTACACCGTATGGGCAATCAGACAGCGCCCATCCTTTTGCTTGACGACATTTTTGACAAACTTGATGCCTCACGAGTGGAGCAGATCGTAAACCTGGTTACTAGCGACCGATTCGGACAGACCTTCATCACCGACACCAATCGCGACCATTTGGACAACATTCTTCAACACTCTCAGCAGGATTACAAACTGTTTGAGGTAAAAAAGGGCATCATCAACGAAATAAAAAGAACATGCAGCGCACCAGAGAAGTAAAACTTGGCGACGTTCTCCACGCCATACTACGAGCCGACGGCCTTGAAACACCTCTCAACGAGTATCGTGCCTCGACGGCATGGGCTGAGGTCATGGGACCAGTGATCGCGGAATACACCTCAAAGGTGGAGGTGCGTGGTGGCGTCATGTACCTTAGCATCACCAATGCAGCACTGCGCCAGGAACTGATGATGAGCAAGGCTTCCATTGCCGCACGCATCAACGAGCACGTAGGGGCTCAAGTCATTCAGCAGATTGTTATCCGCTAATCACTTCATCCATCACTATATCATGAGTTTCTGCCGGCACTTCCTCCAAAAGCTGGAAGTCATAGCAGATGCCGATCTTATACACATTTGCCGACGGCAGCGAGGCAAACAAACGGTCGTAATACCCCTTTCCTCTGCCCAAACGATGACCTTCCGTATCGAAGGCCATACCAGGGACAATGGCTAAAGCCTCACCTCCGTCCTTGCCCCCGACGAGCAGAGCATTGCTCTCTCCTTTGGGCTCCATAATCCCATACGCCCCCTTCTCCAACCTACCATCATACTCTCTCAGTTCCAGTTCCTCACCCACCACCACGGGCAGCAGGATGCGTTTGTCCGTTTGTTGCAGAAGAAGAGACGTGTCCACCTCGTCGGACAAAGCATGATAGAGCAAAACTGTAGTTGCCTGCTGCCAACGAGGATGCAACAGGACGCGTTCGCAGATCTCCTGCGACTGTCGCAACATATCCGAAGGCTCTGCCGCCTTCTTCCTTGCCCTTATCTCTTTGCGTAATCCCTTCTTATCCAACGAAATAGATATTATAAATTGTGAATTGTTGATTAGGCGTTTAGGAAATTAGTCGTTTGGTCGTTTAGGACTGCACAGCCAATTGTGAATTATGAATTATGAATTGTGAATTGTGAATTAGAACAGCTTCAGCTTCTTCTCCCTTGCCTCCTCAATACTCAGTAATCCCTCTGGTTGCTCAGCCCCTTGGCGCAATTCCTGCTGTTCGTTCATCAAATCCTCCTTGGCTTTACTTGAAGTTTCAGGATTGAGGAAAAGGCTGGCCAAAGGAGCGTTCTGCGAAGCGTCCTTCACCCAAATGACAGGTCCGTCGTAGGAAGGAGCAATCTTCAAGGCCGTATGCAAGGGACTCGTCGTGGCTCCACCAATCATGACAGGAATAGACAATCCCACTTTCTGCAGTTCCGTCACCACACGTATCATCTCCTCCAAACTGGGTGTGATAAGGCCGCTCAATCCGATGATATCCGGTTTAACCTCAAGTGCTTTCTTGACAATCTCCTCGGCAGGTACCATTACACCCATGTCGATGATTTCATAACCGTTGCAAGCCATTACGACAGCCACGATATTCTTGCCAATATCGTGCACATCACCCTTCACTGTTGCCACCAACACCTTACCGGCACTTGCACTGCCTTCGGCCTTTTGTGCCTCGATGTAGGGTTGCAAGATGGCCACCGCACGCTTCATCGTACGAGCCGTCTTGACAACTTGTGGTAGGAACATCTTACCTTCACCGAAGAGGGTGCCTACCCTATTCATACCAGCCATCAAGGGCCCCTCAATAATGTCTACGGCACGAGGATACTTCTGCAAGGCCTCCTGCAGGTCAGCCTCGAGGTGATCAGTAACACCGCGTTGCAAGCTCTGCATAAGGCGCTCCTCTAGTGAACTAGAAGAACTAGAAGAACTAGAAATACTAGAAGCCGCTGCTGCCTCCTTAGCTGCCATCTGTTCTTCGAGCAGTCGCTGTGCTAAGCTTATCAACGTCTCACTTGCCTCTTGGCTCGGACGAAGCATTACGTCCTCGATAATCTTGAGCTGATCCTCAGGTATATCGCTGTACATCACCTTCGTAGCAGGGTTGACAATAGCAAAGTCCATACCTTGCTGACGAGCGTGATACAGGAAAACAGCGTGCATAGCCTCACGGATATAATTATTACCTCGGAAAGAGAAGGAGAGATTGCTGACGCCACCGCTCACATGCGCTCCAGGAAGATTCTTCTTGATCCAACCCACGGTACGGATGAAATCTGCCGCGTATGCATCGTGCTCAGGCATTCCGGTAGCCACAGCCAAGACGTTAGGGTCAAAGATGATGTCACACGGATTGAAGCCAACCTTGTCCACCAATATACGATAGGCACGCTCGCAAACGCTTGTACGGCGATCGAAGGTCGTGGCTTGTCCTTCTTCGTCGAAGGCCATAACCACCACGGCTGCGCCCAACTGACGTATCTCACGTGCATGTGCCACAAACACTTCCTCGCCTTCTTTCAGCGAGATACTGTTGACAATACCCTTTCCCTGCAAGCACTTCAAGCCGGCACGTATCACACTCCATTTCGAAGAGTCAATCATCACAGGCACCTTGCAAATGTCGGGATCGCTACTCACGAGATTAAGGAAGTTCACCATCTCTTTCTCCGCATCCAGCAATCCATCGTCCATATTGACATCGATGACCAAGGCACCATCCTCCACTTGCCTTCGGGCAATGCTGAGCGCTTCATCGTAGTTGCCTTCATTAATCAGTCGCAAAAACTTACGAGAACCAGCCACGTTGCATCGCTCTCCGACGTTGATGAAGGAAGAGCCTCTCTGTCTTTCGGACATCTCCCCCGAAGGGGAGAAGGAAGATGCATTTGACGGATCGGAAGTAGGTTGGATATTTCTAACAATTAAAGGTTCGAGGCCACTCAGGAATATGCTGTAGTTCAACTCCTCGTTCGTGATAGGAATATGTGGAGCGTATGTAGAAGCACATGTAGAAGCACTTGTGACTTCACACTTAGAAGCACTTGTGACCTCTCCCTCCCCTTCGGGGGAGGGGCCCGAAGGGCGGAGAGGGGCTGTTATGAGTGAGTTCAGAGCCTTGATATGCTCAGGCGTAGTACCGCAACAACCACCAATGATGTTGACAAGTCCTTCCTCGACAAAAGCACGCATTTCATCGAGCATCATCTGCGGTGTCTGGTCATAGCCACCAAGCGTGTTAGGCAGACCCGCATTGGGATGTGCACTGATGTAGTAAGGAGCTCGCTCGGCAAGTGTGCGGAGACTTGGTAACATGTCGTGGGCACCAAACGAGCAGTTAAGACCAATAGAGAAGATGGGCGCGTGTTGTACGCTTGCAAGGAACGCCTCCAGTGTCTGACCGGACAGCGTACGACCAGCCTTATCGGACACCGTGATGCTGAGCATCAGAGGCACCGTTACACCTGTCCTTTCGCTTGCCATTTCAAAAGCACGGATACCAGCCTTCACGTTGAGCGTGTCGAATATCGTCTCAAAAAGAACACCATCTACCCCACTCTCCAGCAACACGACAAGTTGCTCAAGATAGGCATCGCAGAGTTCGTCATAGGTCATCGTACGAAGAGCTGGATTATTCACGTCAGGGCTCATCGAACAGGTCTTGTTAGTAGGACCAACAGTTGCTATGACAAAACGTGGTTTCTCGGGTGTCTTTTCTGTATACTCTTGAGCCACCTCACGTGCAATGCGAACAGCCTCGCGGTTGATGTCCTTGACAAGATGCTCGCAATGGTAATCAGCCATTGAGATGCGTTGAGCACTGAACGAATTGGCCGTGATAATGTCGGCTCCTGCCTCCAAGTAGCGTCGATGAATATCGCTAATCACGTCAGGACGCGTCAAGACCAACAGATCGTTGTTGCCCATCAACTGTCCAGTCATATCAAACGAACCACGGAAATCCTCTTCACGCAAGTTGTATGTCTGAATCATTGTTCCCATCGCTCCATCGAGCAGTAGGATTCTCTCTTTAACCGTATCTTGTAGTTTCTTCATAATCATCAGTTTATTGCAGACATCTGAAGGCCATCACCTTCTTCTGGAATGTCCACATTATAATAATAGTAAGCATACGTACCCGCAGGAGCGTCACGCAAGGCTTGTTCTCCTGACTGCATAATCGCAAGTGCCTCCTGATAACTTTCGGGCAACTCACGCTGTTGGTAGTTCGGGAACTGTGTCAGCACGCTGTAGAATAGAGAAAGGTTCTTCTGCAAAAGAGCGGTACAAAGCAAATAGTCAAGCGACTTCTGCGAATCACCCACATGATAATATGCCAACCTCACCATCTCCGAACGGAAAGGATAAACACCCACGAAATTATCTCCTCGAAGCGGTTTTTCTGCATTTCCTATCTTATCAGCACCTGTATTCTTATAGGCAGCATCCTGATTCTTTTGAATCACTTCCCGACGTTCTGCCACGAAACTGCCATTAAACCATCCCGTTTCAAGTACATCGAGGTACTTCTCAGCCACCTTCCAGTCATGCTCTGCGATGGCATAATCCGCCATCTGTCGTAAACTGTACACACAATTACCCTTGGGCTGAAAAAGAGCATATTCCATGGCTTGATGGAAGGCCTCGTCATAGATGCCCAGGTTATCATAGAACTGTCGGTTGAACAAACATGTCAAGGGTTCGCGTACACCACGGAAAAGAAGATCCTCGGGCGAACGGACAGGATAGGTGAAAAGCACCTCGGGCAAACGACCCAATCCACTCTCCGCCAACAAGGCGTACCGCATACCGATAGGCGTGTCAATAGTGCCGTCCTCACGCAATGCAGAAAGCAGTTCTAGCCACTGCTTTTCGTCGGCCATACGCAGATAGCTGTAATACTGTTCCTCGGCATTCATTTCCTTTGAGAACAGACGATAGTTGCCGGCTAACTCATTGGCCTTTGGAGGGCAGAAATAAGCAAGGAACAAAGGAATGATCAGCCCTAAATACATCAAGCAAGGCCTGTCGGATTTGAACCTCCGGAAACCCATACTCCCAGCAAGTATAATGACACAACCCAGAAGCGCAAGAAGCGCCATAGGAAGCGCCATCATAAAAGCACCCACGTACGGCCAGCGAAAGAATGACATCCACCAGTCTTCCACCCAACTGTTGCCCTCCATCATCCGCAGGATATCGTCATAACGTGTACCCACCACCACAGTATAGAGCACGACAAACAGGCACAATAAAGCGAGCACCATCCGAAGGTGCCAACTGGACGAATGAGCAGCTTTTTGCGACCTCTTTGTCCTCTGCTGCGTCTTGATATTTCTGCTTGCCTTACTCATACTTCTTTTTCAAGAATTCTCCTACGTTATATGCCATCATCAGCATCGTATTCTGCTTCGGGTCACGCTGCGGCAACAAAAAGGGCTTAGACCACACGCGTCCATCCCAATGGGTTATGAAAAGGCGAGTGTAACGGCCATCTACCTGCTTGCTGCTAAACAACATCCAACGCCCATTTGAACTCCACGAATGAAAGCTTTCGGCATCTGCACTATTGATGGGCGAACAATCCACCAAACTGCCATCCTCGAGGTTCATCATCTCAAAATCGGACTCCTTATGGTAGAGATTGAAAGCACCGCTCTCGCTCACCGTATAGAGCAGAAAGTGGCCATCGGGCGACATGCGAGGCATCAAAGCAGTGCCACCACGCTGATAACTACTGTACAACGTATCCACCTCACCCAACGTTCCGCTTGCAACATCAAATGGAACTCGCACCAGGTCATAATGCAATTCCTCATATTCCTCAGGCATGTGTACAGGCTTTGCTAAACTGAAATACAGCCATTTCCCATCGTGCGAGAAACTTGGATACGTCTCCAATTGCTGTTCGCCAATAAAACGATTGTCCTGCAAGACACGATTGCCTTCTACATCATATATAAATAAGTCCGACCATAGGTCGAAAACCTCAATTTTGTCCTGACTCTTACCATAAAATATCTGTTTCGTGTCGTTCGAAGAAAAGGCAATGTAACGTCCTGAAGGATGCCATGCATTGTGCGAACCATGACGTCCACCGCTCAGTGCCTTGAGGTCGATACGCTGCGTTTTACCTTTGCACCTAATACTCGTGAAGCCATCCTTTCCACGCTGATGGAATGTAAAATACTCGGGGTCGTTCTGCAAAGTCGAATGACAGTTCATACAGCGTGTATGATCCTCTTCATTATCCATCACCGTCAGTTCGTCAAACGAGGCCAACTCACGCTGATAGATGCCCATCTTCATCCAGCCCTCATAGCCAGGAGGCAAAAGGCGATACATAATCCACGGATCTATCTCATCTTTACTGACACACACATCAAATGTGCGGTATTTCGCACCATCAGGATGTGCATCGTCCCATACCGATATATCAACCTTTAGCACACCTCCATCAGCCGTAAGCTGTTGCCATTCCGTTTCATCCAACTGAACGGCATCATCACCATCAGCTCGCAGTTCCATGCCCTTCTCGTTGCAAAACACCACCTGCACATGCCTAGCCCCCTTCACCATAAAGTTGAGCGGAGCGATCCTACTCGGAATGGTCACATCCACATAATCAGGAAAGATGGCCAGCACCTTGTCAACACTTTCTGCAGGTTCCTTCCATCGAGAACAGGACACAAGCAGCACTACGCTTATTATCAGTAGATAAAGATGTCTCACTTCTTCACTTCTGCAAAAGCATCCAGATGTTCGTCAATGTATCGGGCAACAGTTTCGGTTACCTCTTCTTCCATCTCGATGAACTCGTCGTCCAGGTCATCGGCTTCGGGATATTGCTCAAAAAGCGCCATAAATTCATCGTCATCGTACTCCTTCGTCAGTACCTCGGCATTGGCCTCATAGAACTTTCGCCCCTTGTACACCAACTTCGAGAAGTCGTGAGCACCCCACAGACGCATAGCCTTAGCAAAGGGATTGAGGAAGATGAACGGACCATAGCCATTATGTATAAGCTGTACGTGCCCTCCATCCATCACTTCCTCACGGTAGGTCATGTAAGCCAGCAATGTTATCTGGTCGGCATTCAGCTTCACCATCGACTCGGCATTCAGTTCACCTCCCACACTCTGCAGTATGCTCTTGCTGAACAGTTCCACGAATGCATCCATGCCCTCCTCAGCTGCTGCAATGATATCCTTTTCTGCTATCTGTACCATAAATCAATAATTCTTCTTGAACATACGATCCATCTGCCTGCGGTCCTCCTTCTCCTTCATCGTCTCACGCTTGTCGTACTCCTTCTTACCACGAGCCACGGCAATGTCGAGCTTGGCCAACCCGTTCTCGTTGATGTAGAGCAGTGTCGGTACAATACTGAAACCGGGTTGCTTCACCGTACTCTGTATCTTGCGAATCTCCTTTCGGTTGAGCAATAGTTTGCGGTCACGTCGCTCGATGTGGTTGTTGTAGCTACCCTGTTCGTAGTGCGCCACATACATATTCTTTACCCACACCTCACCATTATGGATGTAGCAGAACGTCTCGACAAGCGACGCCTTCCCCTGACGTATACTCTTGATCTCAGTACCCGTCAGAACAATTCCTGCCGTATATTCGTCAAACAAGGCAAAATCAAACGCAGCGCGCTTGTTCTTGATGTTTATCGTCTTACTTTTTAATTCCTTTTTTGCCATCTCAGCGTATTTATTTTGTGCAAAGATAATAAAAACTCATCATTTTTTGGGGTCGCTATGAAAAAAAACACGAAAATAATTTGCCATCTACCCATTTTTGCGTATTTTTGCACAAGATAAATGGTTTAACATATACCAATTTTAACACAAAATTTAATTATGGTTTATTCACACGAAGTACAAAACATGTGTTGTGTGGCTAAAGGCCCCAACCATGGTCCTGCTCCCATCCCCGAAGAGGGCAAGTGGGTTCAGGCAAAGGAGATCAAGGACATCAGCGGTCTTACCCACGGTATCGGTTGGTGTGCTCCCCAGCAGGGTGCTTGCAAGCTGACCCTGAATGTTAAGGAAGGTGTAATCGAGGAGGCTCTCGTTGAGACCATCGGTTGCTCAGGTATGACCCACTCAGCTGCTATGGCATCTGAGATTCTGCCCGGCAAGACTATCCTCGAGGCTCTGAACACCGACCTCGTTTGCGACGCTGTCAACACCGCTATGCGCGAGCTCTTCCTCCAGATCGTTTACGGTCGCACACAGTCTGCTTTCTCTGAGGGCGGCTTGATGATCGGTGCTGGTCTTGAGGACCTCGGTAAGGGTCTCATCTCTCAGACCGGTACCCTCTATGGTACCAAGGTTAAGGGTACCCGTTACCTGCAGCTCACCGAGGGTTACATCACCAAGATGTATCTCGACAAGGACGACCAGGTATGTGGTTACGAGTTCGTTCACATGGGCAAGTTCATGGACGCTATCAAGAAGGGCGTTCCCGCTGACGAGGCTCTGAAGAGTGTTACCGGTACTTACGGCCGTACCAAGGAAGAGGACGGTGCTGTTAAGTCTATCGATCCCCGTAAGGACTAATTAAAAACAAGGAGGAAACAAGATATGATTAGAGAAGTAAAATTCGAGTCACAAGACCGTCGTATCAAGCAGATTCTTGCTTGTTTGAACGCACACGGTATCGCTTCTATCGAGGAGGCTAATGAGATTTGTGAGGCTGCTGGCCTGGATCCCTACATGACCTGTGAGGAGACCCAGATGATCTGCTTCGAGAATGCAAAGTGGGCTTATGTTGTAGGTACCGCTATCGCTCTCAAGGAGAAGGCAAAGAACGCTGTTGAGGCTGCCAACTACATCGGTGAGGGTCTGCAGTCATTCTGCATCCCTGGTTCAGTTGCTGACGACCGTAAGGTAGGTATCGGCCATGGTGAGCTCGCTGCTCGTCTGCTCGAGCCCGAGACCAAGTGCTTCGCATTCCTCGCAGGCCACGAGTCATTCGCTGCTGCTGAGGGTGCTATCAAGATTGCCCAGATGGCTAATAAGTCAAGACCAGCTGACAAGCCTCTCCGTTGCATCCTCAACGGTCTCGGTAAGGACGCTGCTATGATCATCAGCCGTATCAATGGTTTCACCTACGTACAGACTCAGTTCGACTACTTCACCGGTGAGCTGAAGGAGGTACAGCGCATCGCTTACTCTAATGGTCCCCGTGCAGCAGTAAACTGCTACGGTGCTGGCGACGTACGCGAGGGTGTTGCTATCATGTGGAAGGAGGGCGTAGACGTTTCTATCACGGGTAACTCTACCAACCCCACCCGTTTCCAGCACCCTACTGCTGGTACCTACAAGAAGGAGCGTACCCGCGCAGGTAAGCCCTACTTCTCAGTAGCTTCAGGTGGCGGTACCGGCCGTACCTTGCACCCCGATAACATGGCTGCAGGTCCCGCTTCTTACGGTATGACCGACACTCTGGGTCGTATGCACTCAGACGCTCAGTTTGCAGGTTCTTCATCAGTTCCCGCACACGTTGAGATGATGGGCTTCCTCGGTATTGGTAACAATCCTATGGTAGGTTGCTCAGTAGCTTGCGCCGTTAACGTTGACCTCGCTCTGAACAAGAAGTAATTTAGGTAATACGAAAGATTATCTATATTTATCTAGGAGAATAGGCATACCCTATTCTCCTTTTTTTTCAACTTTTCGTATTAAACGATATTCACCGATAAAAAATCTATCGAAAAATTTGCTTATAGAGTTTATAATTTGTAACTTTGCAGTGTCGTTAAAATCATATTTCGACATTTGTTAAATCCTAAATCACATCTTGCAAAATTCCCGGCACCGTAAGGATGCTGGGATTTTTGTTTAATAAAAGGCAATGTTATACAATTAAGCACACTATGTCATTCTTTTTAGCACTAAGGCACAAAGATTTTCTATGTAACATTTTTTTTATTTTACCGCACATCTTTTCTCCCATGACTGCTAGGAGAGTGATTTTTCCGCTGATGGCGGAAAAAGAAATCATGCAGCGATAATTTTTTTTCCGCTGTCAGCGGAAAAAAGAAACGCCGTGCGGCGCAAATGCAACCCCAGCATTAACAAAGCCACTGCGCCCAAGTAACATTTATAACAAAGAAAAAGCAATGCAAAAAAAGTTTTAAAGGCAGAAAAAGCCCAAGGGTTCCGCTAAAAGTACCTACAAAACTAATACTCAGTAAAATACGAGCGTCGAACCCTACGCCGAACCCCACTTTAGGGTGCGACGGGGTCCAACGTAGGGTTCGACGCATATACTAGACTAATTGTCAGTTATTTAATCCACATAGATCGGAACCCTTGAGCCTTTTTTGCAAAAAAAATGTGCCAAATTGCTTTCACATCCTAAAAGAATTGGGCACCATAATAGGTATTACGAAATTTTATTTGTAACTTTGCACAATACATCATTGCAACTAATGATTAAAGATACTATTATGTTAAAGAACAAAATTACTTATATAATCTTTTTGGGTTAATTAAACTGATATTAAACTAAGATTAAACCTTGGAATCGCTGCAAAAGAAATCATAAACTAATCGACTTATGACAATAGAACAATTCAGACAGCACATGGCAGATGGTCTTCCAGTCGAGAACGGCTCGGAGGCACACCTGCTTATGCATCAGATGTCACAAGATGCACTACGCATCACAGCAGAGATAAACGGCAAGTATCATGAACCAGACGAACTACGCAAACTCCTTGCCGAACTCTGGGGACATGAGATTCCAGAGAGCATTGGCATGTTCCCTCCTTTTGGAACAGACTGCGGTAAGAACACTTGGGTTGGCGAACGCACATTCATCAACATGGGTTGTAAGTTCCAGGATCAGGGTGGCATCTTCATCGGTAATGACTGTCTGATTGGACATAATGCCACACTCTGTACTATCAACCACAATCCCGATCCAGAGCATCGTGGTGACATGACCTTCAAGCCTATTCGAATTGAAGATAAGGTCTGGCTTGGAGCCAACGTAACCATCCTGCAAGGGGTCACAATCGGCGAAGGAGCCATTGTTGCAGCGGGATCGGTGGTGACCAAGGATGTCGCACCAAGAACCGTTGTTGGAGGCGTACCTGCAAAATTCATCAAAAACGTATAGTTAAAATAATTTAAAGTCAAATTTGTAAGCATCTGAAATGACCAATGCTAACCTTTAGGTAACCAAGACAACAAAAAGTGCCTTCTTGCGTAATTTGAAGAATGTCAGTAACTTTGCACTCGAAAAATCAACAAGTTATTAACTCAAAACAACAGTACATTATGAAGAATTATGCAATCAAGAACCTCAATGCTTGGCAGAACGTAGAAGGTAAGATTTTCCTTGGTCAGGAACTCGGTATGACGGGTGCAGAAGCATCGTTGCAGCGTCTGGCTGCTGGCGAAGATGCACCTTTCCTCCACTCACACAAGACACACGAAGAGATCTATGTGAT
>JAZQQO010000026.1:0-10066 GCA_045629085.1 Bacteroidaceae bacterium | reverse complement strand
ATGGCACAAAAATGGCAAAAAATATTTTCCTTCTTTAACTTCTACATGATAAGTAGATAAATTCATTTTTGTGATATTTTTGTGCTATTTTTGGTTTCAAAAAAAATACCATTATCTATCAGAAACTTGACAGCCTAGGTCTGACCCCATCGATTCAGAGTCTGCATTATAACACTATGTATGAATAGCTTGAAACCCTATTTTCCTTGAGCTCGTCGGCAGAGAGTTTACGGAAAGAGAATTTTATGTCTTTCTTCTCCGTCAACTTGTTGTCGCTGTCTAGTTTCATTCTTAAAGAGCTAATATTTGTTCCCATAATAGATCTGTTTGTAGGTTTCTTTTTGCAAATGTACGCATTATTATGTTTACCACCAAATGTTTTTTGTTTTTTCGAACACAGAAGACTCGAAATGGATGAAAGTGGTGAGAGTGGGTGGGGAGGTAAGGGATGATGGAGAGATGCAGTAAAGGCAACCCATGCGGGCTGCCCTTACCTTATTATATATACGCGTGTGCGCGTGCGAGATTACCACTCGGTGTCCCAGATGTTGTTGCTATCGAAAGACTGCTGTTCCTTTACGAGGATTTCGTCTTCACTTTGGATACTACCGGCTTTACTTTTAACCATACTAAAAGCAATTAACTCGAAGGTTTCCATCTCTGCGCTTTTGCAGTTGGGGATAATATATGTCTTCTTCATAATTGTATTGTCTTTAAGAATTACTTAACCATTACTTTCTTACCATTGATGATGTAGAGGCCCTTCTGAGCCTTCTCTACACGGCGGCCCTGCAGATCGTAGATTGTGCTCTTTGCCATCTGCTCTGCCTCGAGCTGTTGGATAGCAGTCTCAATAGCATCGTCGAAGGTAAATGAGAGAGCCTTAACACTTGTATTGGTTACAGGCAGGTATGCCTTATTGGCAGGAACGGCTGTTACGCTGCTGCTATTTGCCTTGAATGATACACCTTCATCTGTAGTGTTATCTGCGGCAAGAGCGTAAAATCCGTTTTCAGCGAAGCCTTGACGACGGATGGTTGCACCATTGAGGATGTTGGTTTCTGTAAGATCTGTACCCTCTGCTGCAATTGTGAAGTTATATGTGCCTGCTGTAGCCTTGATAATGAGAGGAGTCTGTGCTGCAACAGTATTTACGGTAACAGGAGCCAAAGTTATGTTTTCTTCTGTTTCTGCTGTAACGATATAAGCTTCTACTTCACTAGGAATTATTACAGGCATGGGGAAGCAGACGGTTGAGTAACCTGCAGAACCGATGGTTACAGGAATCTCGGTGACCTCCTCAATGCTCCAAAGACTAGCACTACAATTAGCGATAGATGGTGTGGCATCCCAGATAAGAACCTGATTTTTATATGATTCGCCCCAGTTTGACTGATGAAGATACTCATTAGCAGACTTTGTCTTTATGCTCCACCACTTACCTGAAACTTGATTCACAGTGAATGTACCAGCATTAGACTTGCTTATAGGGAAGTCCATTTGTGAGTTATTGATAGTGAGATTGCAAATACTTAAACCACTATTTGTATGAGTCAGGTAGTATGCGCCATCGTTTTCTTCGAACTGGAAGAGAGCAGCAATAGAACCTGCAGCATCCATTGAACCAAGCTTACGACCACTAGTCTGAATAGTTCCAGTTGTATTTGCAACCGCATCAGTTCCTAACCAATTAGACCCTGACCGAGAAGTGTCATAATTTGAAATACGGTAGTACTTGTTTGCATCAACAACATCAGCAAAATTAACAGAGAAGAGAGCTTTGACATTCTCTACATTGGGCGTGTTAGCGGCTGTTGTTTTAGCAGTCTCATTTATACTATGTGACGCCAAACCAAGGAATTTAGATTGAGCATCGCCCATGGCTGTAAGGTCTTTAATCACTGTTGTGATATCTTCAACCCAGAAGCAAGAACCATCATCGTTTTTGTTAGTACCGCCACTCCATTCGCCAATCTGAACATTACCTTGTCCATTAACTGAGATGTGGTCACCAAGAGCATTACTTGTTGTACCAGATACAACAAAATTAAATCCACCATCTTTGTTTGTAAACTCTCCGATGGTGTAAGCCTTACCAGCTGCACTGAATCCGTTGCCATTGATATATTGGCCAGCACCAAGATTATAAAGTTTATAGTCGTTAATAGTACCGTTAACTAGCTCGATAGTCCACAGGTTTTCGAGAGCAAAATCACTACCATTTGCACTATTGGTTACGGGCTTTGAATTTGAATCGCTAAATGCAACGTATTTACCAGAACCATTGCGTACCTTCAAACGATAAACATATCCAGGAGTGAAAGGAAGATTCAAGGTGTAGTTTACATCACAAGTAGCGCCATTTTCGACAGTACCTGATTTTGACATGCTTTCAATTGTACCAAAGGCAGGAAGCTCAGGTGCGGCATACGAATCCGTTGCAGAATGAGATTTTACGATAGAAACATCTTCACGACCTTCACATTTATAAACATATGTGACGATTGCAGGTGCTTCAACCTTATGGAAAACATAATAGCATGCGTTATCAGCATCAGTAAGACTATTAGATTTATTTCCCAAAGAAGCAATGCCACTAATAGTCCAACCTAGGATTCTGTTACCTCCGCCCCAAATGGTATAGAGGTAGTTGCTTTCCGATGAGTTCTTGGGATTGAACTGGAAGTTACCTGCTGTAGCGTTAACCTGTGTGTTTTGACCTACAGTATATTCTTGTGATGTGCCCTTGTTAAAGGTGAAGTTATAATTGCCGTCACTTACCTTTGTGATGTAGATATATGAAGTTGGGTCTGTCTCGGGGGTCTGGGTAAGAGTGATGCCCCAGTTACCATTCTTTACTCCACGCAGGTAATAACCATAGTATGTCGCATGGTTCTGAGCATTACCCTCGCTAACCTCAATGTTGTAGTAACCCTCTTCGAAGTTTGTGTCAAATGATGAACCATAAACTACATCGGTAACTTCATTGAGAATCCATGTAGAACATCCATTGGCTGCAGAACTTGAGTGAGGACCAATTTTAAGATAAGGACATGTAGCATTAGATGCACCGTTGTTGTTAAGACTAACGCCAGATGTGCCTTCGGGACGAAGTGTTACGTTCTGACCTTCATCGCATACAACAACACTCCACTTGGTAGATGCTGTTTCATCAAATGATATTGTACTTCCATTTGTAGTACCAGCAGCATTAATATACTTGCCGCTTATGGCACTTTGAATGTAATACATTCCATTATTGGCATCCTCAAAATGAAAATAAGTTGCTTTTGCAGCACGACCTTCGAGGATACCACCCTTGTCTGCCAAATTGCCGGTGTGATCACTAGCAATACAAGAAATTGTGTAAAGTGAAGTTGTATTAACTGACGTAACAACTTCAGCAATTACCCCCCCCCATTATGCCAAACAGCGCAATGAGGGATAGAAGTAGTTTTTTCTTCATAAAAAAATGTTTTAGTTAGTTAATTTGATTGTTTTTGTTTTTATGGTGACAAAGAATTAGAAGGGAAGCACGTGGTGTTCCCTGACCTTTTGCGTTGCAAAAGTACTGCTTTTCGTGGAAATAAGCAAGTAAATGGGGAGAAAAGTGACATTAACGGCCACAAAAATAACAAAATGCATGTTTACATCGTGATTTGTGGGCACAGGACAGCCCCCCTAACCCCCGAAGGGGAATAAGGATGAGGGGGAAATAACAAACAAGATGTTAACCGACATTTATTCGAGCTGTACAAATGAATCGCTATCGCTTAACGTAAATTACCGTGAATTTAACGCGAATTTTCATAAATTGTCTATTGGTTGAAGAAATAAATTCACGCGTAATTTACGTCTAATTTGCGGTAATTTACGTTAGCCGAAGGCAAAAACACTTCTTTTTCTTTTGAGGTTCCTGTCGGATTTAACATAAATTTTTGATAAATTTGCCGAAAATGACTGGATGGATTCTTGGAGGATCGGGCTACGCCCTCGGATCAGTGATAAATCATAATGATAAATACTGGAGATAAATAGCTTCCATCACTTCATATTGCGAATGCTCGAGGACGCAGTAAGAAAGAAAAATTTATCATCAAGATTTATCTCCCTTATTTATCACCGATTCGAGGAGCCAACGGCGACGATCTTCTAAAATTGTTCTGAACATCTTCGGTAGATTTAACAATAAATTTTTGATAAATTTGCCGAAAATGACTGGATGGATTCTTGGAGGATCGGGCTACGCCCTCGGATCGGTGATAAATCATAATGATAAATACAGGAGATAAATAGCTTCCATCACTCCATATTCCGAATGCTCGAGGACGCAGTAAGAAAGAAAAATTTATCATCAAGATTTATCTTCCTTATTTATCACCGATTCGAGGAGCCAACGGCGACGACCTTCTAAAATTGTTCTGAACATCTTCGGTAGATTTAACAATAAATTTTTGATAAATTTGCCGAAAATGTCTGGATGGATTCTTGGAGGATCGGGCTACGCCCTCGGATCAGTGATAAATCATAATGATAAATACTGGAGATAAATTTGACTTGGGGCTACTTTTTTCCTAAAGCATACAAATCAGTATTACTGTGTTGACAATAAAAATGTTATGGGGGAAGTATTCTCTACGCCACGGCCGTGGCGTATATACGCCTCGGGCGTGACGTATATACGCCACGGGCGTGGCGTACAAACGTCTCGGACGTGGCGTAGAGAATTCCTGCGTGGGGAAATGGGAATTGATGCATGGAAAAATAACATTTAACGACAGGGAAATGAGCATGCTTTGCACATAAAATGCAGGAAAATGGGCAAAAAGTGGCAAAAACGTGGAGGCTTGGAAGTAGCCTCCACACATATAATGCACTGAATGATAGTTTGTAATAAAGATTGTGGAGGGTGGAGGCTTTTTTGAAATTCCTAGGAAATGCGCGCGTGTGCGCGCGCGTGCGTAATAACACTTCATATTTCGTAGGTTCGCTGGAGCGGATGTGCAGGTAGTCTATGACTTTCGCAAAGAGATGCGGAAGGTGTCGTCGGTAACGATCTCGCCATCATCGCTCATTTGCTTGATGACTTCCTGTGCTAGTTCAATGTCAATATTGTCAAAGTTGAGCATGAAGGGATGGATGCTACCAGCCTCTTGCAACTGGGATATGATGTTGGCTTTCACTTCACGGCGCTGCTCCTCGCGGCGCTGTTCTTCTTCGGAAGGTTTGCCGGTGATGGCGTTGCCGATCTTGTTGAGGAGCGCCTTAAAGGGATGGGGCGATTGGTTGTCGACACAGATGTCGCAAATGCCACAATCGTGGTTTACTCTCTCGCCGAAATAGGATAGCAGATAGGCACTACGGCACTGGTCGTCCTCAGTGATGTATTCGGATATGGCCTCGACGCGCTCAAGCATTTCCTGCTTGCGATGCTCGTAGATAGTGGGTGGGATGTGTATGTCGTCGGTAGCCATTCGCTCGCGAGGAAAGGCGATGTGCGGAATGTTCTTGCGAGGTATGTAGCTGAGTATTCTTCTCTTCGTGAGTTCCTTAAGTTTGTTGTATACTTGCTCGGCAGTGAGGCCCGTGGCACTGGCGAGGTATGCCTCGTCAATGTTCTGGTACTGACTGAAGAGGCCGGAATAGCGTCGGAAGATGGCTTTGAAGAGATTCTCCGTAGTGTTGTCAGGCTCCTGAATGTGGTAGAGTTCCTCGCGTGTGACGCTGAACATGAGGCGGCTGGTGCCCTCTTCGGCATCGGTATAGTTGAGGTAGCCGGCCTTCGTGAGTAGCCGGAGGGAGTTCTCCACGATGGAAGGGTGCTCGGTGAACTTCTGGCAAAAATCGATGAGGTTGAACTCGCGTCGTGTGCCGGCTCCATTTCCGATGGATACCTGAAGGTAGCAGCATACGTTCTCGTAGATTTTCCTGATATGCTGCTTGTCGGGGAAATGCTTGCTGACCTTCTCCTTGAGTTTTCCGATGTCCCTCGACGTGTATAGCAAAATGGCCTTGGAGGGCAATCCGTCACGTCCTGCACGTCCTGCTTCCTGAAAGTAGGTTTCTATCTCGGTGGGAGGAGCGAGGTGGATGACGAGGCGTACGTCTGGTTTGTCAATACCCATGCCAAAGGCATTGGTAGCCACCATGATGCGTATCTTGTCCTTTTGCCAGTCGTTCTGCCTCTCATCCTTCTCCACACTGCTAAGTCCTGCGTGGTAGAAGGTGGCGCTGTAGCCGGCATCGGTAAGTAATTTCGCGCACTCCACGCATGCGCGTCGCGTACGCATATATATTATGGTAGAGCCACTGTTTTGGTTGAGAATCTCCTTCAGGTCTCTCTCCTTGTCGGATGCCTCGCGCACGATGTAGGCGAGGTTCTTGCGCTCAAAACTCATGCGAAAGACATTCTCTGTCTTGAACATCAGTTCGTGCTGGATGTCACCTGCAACCTTTGGGGTGGCGGTGGCGGTCAGTGCCAGGATGGGAGCCTGGGGCACCAACTTTCGGATTTGCTTGATCTCGAGGTAACTCTGCCGGAAGTCGTGACCCCACTGCGAGATGCAGTGTGCTTCGTCCACACAGATGAAGCTGACACGCATGTGACGCAGTTTGGTTTGGAAGAATTCGCTGCCGATACGTTCGGGGGAGATGTACAGCAGTTTGTAGTCGCCGTAGAGGCAGTTGTCGAAAGTGGTGAGCACCTTCTCCTGCGACATTCCCGTGTAGATGGCGGCAGCCTTGATGCCTCGCTTCCGGAGGTGGTCAACCTGGTCCTTCATCAATGCGATGAGGGGAGTGATGACGATGCAGATGCCCTCGGAAGCGAGAGCCGGAATCTGAAAAGTAATGCTCTTGCCGCCACCCGTGGGCATTAATCCAAGGGTGTCGCGGCCAGAGCATATGCTGTCGATAATCTCACGCTGAATGCCACGAAAACTATCGTAGCCCCAATACTGCTTGAGGAGTTGCTGGTACTTGCTCACGTGAGATTAGGTATGTGTGTTATAGGAACTCTTATTGCTCCGACGGTCTGATGTCCTCAATCTGTAGTTGCACCTCACCACGCTTGTGGGTGTTCTCCTCGATGGTGTAGGCGATGCCGAAGGAGTGCTTGCTTTTGATGAAACGTACCTGCGAACTCTGTCCGAAGGCAATGCCGTTCATCACGTTGTTACTCTTGTTGTCGACGAGTTCGAGCTTGATGTGCTCCTGCTCGCGTCCGACAACCTTACTTGTGCCGTAGTCATAAACCTGAAGTGAACAGAAGAGCGGCTTGGGGTTGTTAGGGCCGAAAGGATAGAACTTCTTGATGTCGTTGTAGAACTTTCGGTTGATGTCCTTGAAGTCGAGCGTACACTCGATGTCGAGCTGTGCACTGATCTGCTCCTGCGTGATGTGCTGCTCCACGTATTCCTCAAACCTGCGCTTGAACTCTGGTATGTTCTCCACCTTGAGCGAAAGGCCCGCAGCATAGGTGTGGCCTCCGAAGTTTTCAAGAATGTCGCGACAGCTGTCGATGGCCTTGTAGATGTCGAATCCGCTGACGGAGCGTGCTGAACCCGTGGCAATGTCGTCGGTACGCGTAAGGACGACGGCAGGTCGGAAATAGATCTCCGTGAGGCGTGATGCCACGATGCCGATCAGACCACGATGCCATTCCTCATTGTAGATGACAATGGAATGCGGCTCGTGCTGATGGTCAAGGCTGTCGACAATGTTGTTGGCCTGCTCAGTCATACTCTTGTCGAGGTCCTTGCGTTGCTCGTTGAAGTTGTTGATCTGTTCAGCCAGTTGGCGTGCCTTTTCGGGATCCTTCTCCACCAACAGCGTGACGGCCATCTTGCCGTTCTGCATACGACCAGAGGCGTTGATGCGGGGGCCGATCTTGAAGATGATGTCGTTCATCGTGATCTCCTTCTCGCCAAGTCCGCAGACGCCTAAGATAGCCTTTACTCCCACGCTGGGATTGCTGTTGAGCTGGCGGAGGCCATGGAAGGCCAGGATGCGGTTCTCACCCAAGATGGGCACGATGTCGGAGGCAATGCTGATGGCGCAGAGGTCGAGCAGCGGAATGAGCTGGCTGAACTCGATGCCATTGTTCATGGCAAAGGCCTGCATGAACTTGAATCCCACACCGCAACCCGAGAGGTCCTGATAGGGATAGGTGGCGTCCTCGCGCTTGGCGTTGAGAATGGCCACGGCAGGCGGTAACTCGTTGTCAGGCACATGGTGGTCGCAGATGATGAAATCGATGCCAAGTGATTTGGCATAACTGATCTCTTCAATGGCCTTGATGCCGCAATCCAGCACGATGATGAGCTTTACGCCCGTTTCGTGAGCATAGTCCACTCCCTTGTGCGACACGCCATATCCCTCCTCGTTGCGGTCGGGGATGTAGTAGTCCACATTGGAGTAGAACTGCTGCAGGAACTTATATACCAGCGCGACGGCAGTGCAGCCGTCTACATCATAGTCACCATATACAAGGATGCGTTCCTTCTTACCCAGCGCCTCGTTGAGTCTGTCGACGGCCTTGTCCATGTCGCGGAAGAGGAAAGGGTCGAGCAGGTCGTTGAGCTGGGGGCGAAAGAACTTCTTAGCCTCCTGTACGGTGCTGATGCCTCGTCGCATTAGGAGCCAACCCAGAGCTGGGTTGATTCCTAATTCACGAGCCAATGCTTTTGCAGTTTCTTGTTGTTCTTCAGTAGGCAGTTGATATTTCCACTGATAGTTCATTAGATGCCGAGCTTCTTGCGGATGTCCTTAGGTACGGCATTCTTGTTGATGATGATGTTCATGGTCTTGTAAGCCACGTAAGGCTTGCTGACGTACCAGAAACCCTTGTAAGGTCCGTAGTCGCCCCATGAGTTCTTCATCATGAAATACTCCTTGCCGTTCTGATCCTTGGCGATACCGTAGATCTGCATACCGTGGTCATCGGTGGTAGTCCAGTTGTCATAACCCTCCTGACGCATCTCCTGAGTGATGGTCTTCTCGCCAGCACCGTCAGTTTCGGTAATCTTAGCGCCAGCCTTCTCGCCAGTCCAACGGCTCTGGTCGCTACCCACGCCGGCGGTAGACTTGGTGTCGGGAACGGTAGCCACGCAGCGGTTCTTGCCAGTACGACGGCTGAAGCCATCCTCGCTGACGTCAGCACCCCATGCAAAGGTCCATCCGTTCTTTACGCTCTCCTCCATGACGCGCATGAACTCGTCGAGGGGAAGGTTGTAGCTGCTTGCCCAGCGCCAGTTGTCCTGAATCTCGAGAATGAAGGTCTCGTAGAAGGGGTGGTGTGTGTAGCTGGTCAGCGATACGTAGTCATCGGGGTTCAGGCCCAGGTAATCCTTCACGAAGCTCTGGGGAGTGTAGTGCTTGCCCTTGTAGTCGAACTCGGTGGGGCACTCGCCGAAGTAGTCGTCAACCATGCCCTGAACGCTCTTGCGCCAAGCGGGATTGATCTTCTTGGAGTCGCTCTTAGAGATGGCAGTTACGTAAGCCTCCATGGGAGGGAAGAAGCTGCCGAAGTTGTACAGCGAGTCGCCATAGGCGGTGATGGGGTAGGGCATGATGCCCTCGGGGATGAGACCGTAGTTCTTCATGCAGAAGATGGCATCGTAGAAGCTGCCACCCTGGCTGAAGCTGGCATCGCCGTGGGTACGGATGTTGCGGTCGGCACGATCCACGTAGGTCTTGCTCACGAGGAAAGACTCGCAGAGGTCGATGTCCGTCATCTCAGGATGCTTCTTCAGCACCTCACTCTCGAGGAATGCCAGTGAAGAGTAGCTCCAGCAGGTACCGGAACTGTTCTGGTTCTTGATGCTGGTCACGGGGTTTGAGATCACTGTGGTGAAGGCGAGCGAATCGCTCTCCTGCGCCATGCTGGGCAGTGCTGCTAATGCGGCGGCTGCCATGAGGATGATTTTTTTCATTGTTTTATATGTTTTTGTTGATTTGAGTTCTTCTTTTTGCCCAACAGACAAACTGTTGGGAACGGGGGCTCAGGGCTTTGGGGACGGCCGGAGAGGGGATTGTCGAAGTCGGAGGCCAAGCGGTCTTAGGAAGA
>JAZQQO010000025.1:0-46328 GCA_045629085.1 Bacteroidaceae bacterium | reverse complement strand
CTTTGAGGCGAATCATGAATTTTTGCGAGCAGAACGCATGTCTGAAACAGTCAAATCTGCCTAACCTTCATGTGTTGTCAGGAAAATCTAATACCTGAAAACACCGAGGGGGTTGGGGGCGAGCAGCCCCCGAGATAAGCGTAAACAGAAATATAAATCATTTTAAACTATATTAACATTAAAAACTTTGTGATTATCATAGAAAGTAAATTATCGTGAATTTATTCTTCAACCAATAGACAATTTATGGAAAATCGCGTTAAATTCACGGAAATTTTCGTTAAGCGATAGCGATATCTTTTTCATTTGTACAGCTCGAATGTTTTTCGAGCTGTAAATAAAACGTGCATAAAACTTTGCGTTCAAGCGGCATTAATCTTAACAACAAATTACTTTTTGTGCAAATTCAGTAAGAAAATTGAGTAAAAATTTGGTAATGTCGTTTTTTTTTTATTAGTTTGCACGTTCATAGATATAAGAATATGGAAACAAATACTATTTGGCGCGCATTATCACGCTTGCCGCTTTCACTACTGCTATTGACACTGACATTTTGCAGTGCAACAAGTATGTTGGCCGACACAAACCAGTATAGCCTGGCCGACTACAATCCTACACAGACAGTATACTTCACCGATGCTAATGGAGCATCCATGTATTTGAGTTACGACCAGCAGCACAAGATGGCAACGCTGAGTCGCTACCAAGACAATAGCGATGGCCCCATTCTGCGCTTTCCGTCGGTGGTAACTTATGGTGGTGTGGACTATGTCATCGTGGCTGTGGAAGTTACTGAGATGGATGACCGCAAATCGGAAGTTCAACTGCCTGAACACTTGCTACGACTGGGGCAAGATGCTTTTGGTAACCTTAGTAATGTAATATCTGTGACGCTACCCCAGAGCGTGGAGGAGATGGACTACTATGTCACGGGTTCTGGTACGTCGTCAGGACACGTGATAGACATCCACGTCACTGGCAACAAGCCCATTACATTCACCAATACGTCGTATAGTATGGCAATTCCATCAGTAAAGAACACCCCCTTGTGGCTGCATGTACCTGACAATCAGTTGGCCGACTACCACGCTCGTGTGGGTAATAACATACATGTAGTGTCGGAACAGAGCCCCATGGTACTGAATCTGCACAACAAACGCAAGGGACAACTCGTCGCTGAGGTACAGGCAGCCAGTGGCAACCAGCTATGGAAGGTGAACGAACTCCATGTGACGGGTGGTGTGAGTCAAGACGACTGGTTGGCCTTGGGCAAGTTTTTACCCAACCTACACACCGTAGACATGGGCAAAGCCGAACTGCAAGGCACCATCAACACCAGTACGTTGCGCGAGACGTCCATTGGCAATCTGCGCCATATTGTATTGCCGCAAGGCAGCGAAGACATCACGGTCAATGGCCCCTACCTGCAGTCCATCGTCATACCTGAAGGCACAAAGCGTGTGCTGTATTGCGGAGCAAAGAGTCCTGTGCTCACAAACGTAAGCATGCCGGAAAGCGTAGAGGAGATAGGTGACAACTGCTTCTACCAATGCAGTTCGTTGCGCATCGAAAAGCTACCAGCCTCCTTGCGTCGCATCGGCAAGGAAGCCTTCAGCATGACGAAGCTGCCTGAGCACTTCACCGTTCCCGAGGGAGTTGAGGAGATTGGCGATGGCGCCTTCTCTTTCTGTCATTTGCGTAGCCTCAGTCTGCCATCCACCTTGCGAAAAGCAGAGAATGTAACAGACTATGAGGTGCTTACCGACCTCTACCTGCATTCTCTTACGCCTATCTTTTGCAGTATCTACTATCCGCTTATAGGCGGATATCCCAGTTCTGTTACAGCTCACGTGCCCGCTAAGGGACTGAACAACTGGAAGGGCAGTGCTGCACTAAACGGCATAGGCAGCATAGTGGGCGATATGGACGAACTTCCCACCACCGTCCGCATCGGCACGACCGCCAACCTGCAATTCGACCAGCACGACGTGCAGACGTATCATCCCGACATTGTCATGGACAGCGAGCCCAATCCTTACTACACCGTTATACCTGGCGGACGTTTGCAACTCAGCACCAATGGCATGTTCTCCGCCCGCTCTTTCAGTATGCACATCAACCCCTCCGTGGTGGGTGAAGAAGGAGCCGGCCGCTACGACATTTTGCAAAGCAACTCACTGCTCTTGGAAGGTAATATGCGCAGTGATACCACGCTGGTAACGCTGCACACCAACAGCAGCCTGCAATACATCACGATGCCTTTCAACGTACGCGTGGGCGACATCATCAAGTCGCACCCCAACAGTTTCTACACCGTCATGGCATATCACCCCGAGCAGCAGGTTGACGACCGCAACCGCTACCAGTTGACATGGCAAGCACTGGGCGATGACGACATCATGCAGGCCGGTCGTGGATATGTTTTCTACGGCAACTTCCACAACGACGAGCACGACACCTTCACCCTCCCCGCCCACTATGACACGCAACGTCAGGGCCTCTTCGTCAGCGACGATGTGAGTGTCAATCTGACAGCCAATCCAGGCGAGGTAAGCCAGCACATCAACTGGAACTTTGTGGGCAATCCTTATCCTTGCTACTATGACAAGTCGTGGATGTCGCTCGATGCGCCCATCACGGTATGGAACCCCTCATACGGCCGTTACGACACATACAGTCAGTACGAGGACTACATCCTGAGCCCCGGCGAACCCTTCTTCATACAACGTCCTACGGTAGGTAATGACAAACTCACCTTCAGCAAGGAAGGCCGACAGTTGGAACGTCCCAACCCTTACGCGTACGCCAAGGAGCAGAGAGTAGGAGAGGGCGCTCGCATGCAGATGCCCCAGCAGAGTAATGAGAATGTTGAGGTGTACAAGTTGAGCATCGAAGCCAGTAACGAGGCACTTGGCAAGGATCACACCCTTGTGGTGCTGAATGCTGAAGCTACACGCCAATACGAACCGGGGCGCGATGCTGTAAAGTTCGCTTCAGATACACGCACCGTGCAGATATACACCTTATATAATATATGCGCGTACGCAGTAAACGAGCGTCCCGATTGCGATGAGCCCATCTGTCTGGCTCTGAGCATTCCTGCCACCGACGACTACACACTGCGTCTCAGTGCGCCTCAACATGCATGGTTGTACGACAAACTGACAGGCGATGTCACCGAACTGAACGATGGTAGCAGCCTGACGCTTCGCCTGGAAGCCGGTACATACGTCGACCGCTTCTACCTGCAGTGCGGTACTAACATGCCTACGGGCATCGAAACTTTGGCATCTGAAACCCATGACAATGCCGCCCCCATGCGCTACAAGGTTAATGGTCAGATGGCCGAGGACGGCTATCGTGGCATCACCATTGATACGAAGAAACACAAGTTGACAGTAACAAAGTAATCTCAAAGACTCACCACTTAACGATATGAAGAGATATTTTTATACCATTATTGGCTTCTTGGCCATAGCATGTGCAGCACTGGCCGTCCATCCGCAGCCCGCTGGCGAGGGAGAAGGAGGAAGCGGAACGGAATGGACCAATTACGAGAGTTATGCCATGTGGCAGTCGAGCTGCGAAGGCCAGAACAACGGTCATTCACAGAAGACTTATTACCTTAATGTTCCTGATATCCCCACGCGCCTTTACTTTGAGTGGAAAGTGAGCAGCGAGGAAGGGTACGACATTTTCTACGTCGTGCTGGACGGTATTCTGGTGCTGCAGGATAGCGGCGAGAAGCAGGATGTCTTCACACAGAGTCTTACCCCAGGACTACACACGCTGGAACTTCACTACCTTAAGGACGGCTCGGACAACGACGGTCAGGACATGGCCAAGGTCAGTCACATCTACCTGCAGAGCGATGATCCTGCGGCCCTCGAGAAGATAAAATACGATGAGATGAAGAACAATCTGGAGGAGATGGTGACCATCGTTCACTATTATCGTCCGTATCTGACTGACAATGAACTGATAAACGCCTGCATCGAAGGCCGCAAACTGCTTCACGACGGACAAGAGCACAGCTACGACGAGCTGCAGGCTGCATACATAACACTGATGACCGCCGTGCAGAATGACATGGCGGAGATAAACGAATACCAGACCGTAGCCATGGAGGCCATGCAGCTGGCATCGCAACTGAATGAGGAGCTGCAAGGCATGGAGCCCTACCTGCCGTACATACACAATGAAGGCTACCTGGCGGCATACAACAAGCTGAAGAACATGCTGGAGGGAGACGAGAGCTATACGCTGGAACAGTGGCAGGCACAGCAGGCATCCTATAAGATGGCTTTGGATGCAGCTGCCGAGGACATTGCTGTAATAAAAGTGATGGACATCGACTTGAGCAAGATAGACTGGAACTACGACTACAAGCTGATAGGCGATGCCTACTACCTGCTGGATGACGAAAACGGTGTAGCTGCCTTTGCCTATTGTGCCGAGACGGTGAAGCAACCCACCTACACCATACCCATGACGGTGGACTGCGACGGACGCACCTACTATGTCGTATCGATGTACACCCACAGCGTGCCTTACTATCTGAGCGAGCAGCCTTTCATACGCAGTCTGGAACTTCCTTTCTCCATGCGCCAGATCAACGGCTATGCACTGTCAGTTTTCAATGGGTTGTACGACCTTACCGTGCCAGCCAACCTCGAGGAACTTCCCGCCTCTCCCGTTACTCACACGCTGCGCCTGCACTTCACCACGCCTACGCCTCCATCCATGACATTCACTCCTGGCTATGGCAAATACTACGACATCACAGTGCCTGACGGAAGCGTCATCGCCTATCGTCAGTGGTTGTCAACCATGAACGTGGAATGTGTCTTGCACGACGGCTACGGTTGGCAGGACAATGTGGAGCACTTCACGCTGATACTGCCCTCGGCCAACTCGCTCTACGACGAGTGGGTGTCGAGCTTGAGCAATGTGAACATCGACAACGTACACGCCCTGACACTCTATGGCCCGCTTGGAGAACAGGACTTCAACGTCATACGTCAGTTCGAATACCTCGTCCGCCTCGACCTGAGTAACGCCAGCATCAAGAGTCTGCCCGCGGGTGCACTGAGCGATATGAAGTTCCTCAGCGAAGTGCGTCTGCCCTCGACGGTGCAGAGTATTGGCGATAATGCGTTCCGCAATTGTATTGCTTTACATAATGTACCCCAGAGCCAGTACACCAGCATCGGAGCTTCGGCCTTCATCAACTGTCCGATCGAAGACATTCAACTGCCTTCGACGGTACAAAGCATCGGCAGTTATGCCTTCTCAGGCACTCACGCCAGTACGCTTGCTTTGCCCGAAGGCGTCAGCAAGGTGGAAATGAGTGCATTCCAGTACTGCAAGACGCTTAGCGAAGTGACACTGCCTGCCACCATGAAGCAAATCCCCGCCTTCATGTTCCAGAATTGCAGCAACCTTCAGCGTGTGACGCTGCCCGCCATGCTGCAGAAGATAGGAGAGTACGCCTTTGCCGGCTGCGGCATACGCCAACTCGACATTCCTGCCAGCATGCGCAGCATCGGTGAAAATGCTTTCCGCGAGAACTACTCGATGGAGCAGCTCACCCTGCACGAGGGTCTTAACTCCATTGGCAGGTATGCGTTCCAGAACTGCGATTCGCTGACTGCACTCCATCTTCCCAACAGCCTCACCTATTTGGGCGAAAACAGTTTCTCGGACATCGATGCCTTGCAGAAGGTACATGTAGGAACTGGCATCGAGGAGTTGGCACAAGGCACCTTCCAGAACTGCACACGGCTGAGCGAGGTGGAACTGTCTGAGGGATTGCAGACGCTCGGTTCCTACTGCATCTACAACACCGCAGTCACCCAACTCGACCTCCCCGCCAGCGTATGCGATGTAAGCTACGACATCAAGGGTCCTTATGGCGAATTGGAGAGCCTGACCTGCCGTTCACCCTTCCCACCGTCACTGGATGGTGAATTCACTACCGGCCTTCTACTCGTTCCTGCCATCGGATACGAAGCCTATGTCATAGACGAGCATTGGGGACAGAACGTCGACATACGTCCTTTTGACAGTTGGCCAAAGCAATTGACCATCAACACCCCCGTCGTGCTGAACAACTTGAAAGCCCCTGCCGACTACAAGCCAAACGTATACATAAAGAGTGGCTCGCTGACCGTGGGCGAAGGTGTGACACTGGATGTTGACACCCTGCACCTGCACAGCTACTCGCTATTGCTCAACGACGGCACCGTACGCGCTCAGCACTACACGGTGGATTACAACAGCAGCCAGAGTGCAGCGTACCCATCTCACTGGCGTTTCTTCACCATGCCTGTGACGGTTCCCTTCAGCAGCCTGCGACTGCAGGGCAATACCAAGTGGGCCGTTCGCCGCTATTCGAGTCTGAACCGCGCTTCATCGGGCGTGGCTCATGACTGGATGAAGGTGCAAGCCAGCGATACGCTCTATGCAGGCCAGCCCTATGCCATGTACTACGAGCGCAAGGACAATCTGTACGAACAGTCCATAGAATTGCTGTCATTCAAGCTGACTGCAGAAGCGGACAAGATGCCAACGTGTTACCTCTCGTCCACCGACGTCGATGTCACACTCCATGCCTATCCTTCTGCCAACGGCTATGATGCGGGTTGGAACTTCACCAGCAACCCCTACCTGTGCTACTACGACATGAGATACAGCGACCGCACTTCGCCCATCATCCGCTACGATGGTGTCAACTATCTGGCTATGAGTCCGCTGGATGACGACATCGTGCTACAGCCGCAGGAGTGTTATTTCGTGCAGTATGATGGTAAAGACAAGTTGCACTATGATGCCAACGGACGTATGGTGACCGAGGACAGCGACTTGTTGTGGTATGAGGCGAGAAGACAAGGCAAGGACACCAACGAGCGCCGTCTGTGCGACATCACCCTCACACTCGACTCCACCCACACCGACCGCACTCGCATCGTCACCAATCCTCAGGCAAGCAGCGCCTACGAGGCCTCTCGCGATGCGGTGAAGTTCTTCTCGGACAGCCAGGATATGCCGCAGATATTCACGCTGCAAACTACGGACAACAGACAACAGACAACGGACAACAGTATAGATGACGAGGAGGATGGCATTGCTTTTGCCATCAACGAGCGTGACTCATGGGACGAGCCCATAGCGCTGGGCATCTATGCTCCCGAAGAGGGTAGCTACACGCTAAGCATCGATTTGCGTGGCTTTGCCGACGAGACGATCACGCTCATCGACACATGGGAGAACCGACAGTACGAGCTGACGCCCTCGCAGAGTGTAACGCTGAACATGAGTGGTGGCACCACAACAGGTCGCTTCTATCTGATGCCGGGCATCATGACAACGACTGCTATTGCAGGTGTACAGGCTGGCAGTTGGTGCAACGGCAAGATATACAAACTGAACGGACAGCCTGCTGATCGCCATCACCGTGGCATCGTAGTGAAAGAAGGTAAGACCTATATCCAATAACCTAAAAAGAAATTACATGAAAAAGTTCTTCATACTATTGGCATTGATGCTGACATGCGGCATGCAGGGCATCACAGCACAGAACAAGGATTATGACCCAGGCAATCCCAACAGTCCGGGGCAGGTATTCACGCTGACCATGCGACAGAACATCGCGGGTTTGGCTACGTATGTCGTAGGGCAGGATGACCCTTACGGTGTCGGTCATACCACGTTGGAGGTAAAGCCTAACGAGGATTATTCGGCCTTTACTACCCAGGTGAGTGCCGGCACAAGCATCTCGATCGAGGCGCAGCACAGCTCTGCCTTCACCCTCGACAGCATCGTTACCGATAAGGGTAAACGTCTGGAATTCACCGATGTTTTAAGTGTGGGCACCGTACACACCAAGATGCCTACACGTAATGTGGCCTTGACATTCTACTACTCGAACGCGCTGCATCCCGACGTGCCCGGACAGAACATGTTTGACAATGCTACAGGCTGCCTCTCGCTGGACTTCTTCAAGCCAGGCACCGCTTACAGCACACTGCGCAGTCTGCCCTGTCTTGCCGATGGCAATTTCAGAAAAGTAAAGAGCCTCGTAGTGGCTGGTCGCATAACGGACGCGGACTATGACTTACTGATGGATGCACTGCACATGACGCAGTTTACCGCCATCGAGAAGATGGACTTCAGTCGTACGGCGGGTGGCAAACATCTGCCCGAGTTTGTCTTTTATCATTTAGAGAACCTACAAGAGGTCGTTCTACCTGAAGACATACGCACAATCGACGCCTCTGCATTTAACGGATGTCCCCTCGTCAGCACGCTGACCATCTTCGCCATGACTCCGCCCGAGGTGACGGACAAGAAGCTGTGGGCCGACCGCAAAGACTTTGTCATACGTGTCCCTGAAGATGCCATACCCCTGTACAAGGATCATGAAGTGTGGGGACGCTTTGACATACAGCCTATCACCGACGATGCCTATTCGTTGCAGGTGAGTTTGCCCGCGGATTGTGCCGACGGACGCTGCAAGGGACAGTACATCGAACTGCTGAACCACCAGACGGGCGGCATGCGTCAGTACGTTGTCACCGACCGTCTGGACTACGTCTTCCACTACCTGCCCACCGGCAGTCTCTACACTGTGCGTCTCATGGATCGCACCACAAGCGATTCTGTGGTATGTGCCACACTGCCCAACATAGTCATCGACGGCAAGAACGAGACACGCACATTCAGCAACATACACTACAAGAATACGTTGCAACTGAAAGTGCTGGATCCCGACGGCGTGGATGTGACGCAGTACTACCGTTACGGATTGGCTGTGTGGACACGCAACAGCAACGGCGAGCGCATCGCTGCCGACACGCAGTGTGCATGGTTCGACGGCGAGGAGGTGACGCTGACGCTCACCAACCAGACCTACATGGCTGCTTACTGCGAGACACCCGAACCCATCGTCTTCACCTTCCCCAACGAGTCGGGCGAGAAAGTGGTGAAACTGCCCGCACGACCCACATTCACCCTGAAGGGCGTGGTGATGGATGCCGACAGCCACCAACCACTTAGAGATGTGCAGGTTGTCATCAGCCAGTCGCAGAACAAGAGTACCGCCTTTACTACCACCGATTCGTATGGCCGTTTCCAGCAGAAGCTCTTTGTGAGTCCCATCGACCGCATCACCTATAATCTTGAGAACTATGGTGAGATGTGGGGTAGTGTGGGCGACATAAACACGTTGGTGCAGGACGGCGTACTGCAGGCTGACACCATGCTGTTGAAGTACGGTTACACGTGCGATATTGAACTGAGCTATGCCTACCAGAAGGCTGTGGATAAACTGGGCGAACCCAATGACAGCACAGTGAGCAGTCTGGGTACGGCGGTAAGATACAAGGCAACGAACCTGAGCAAGGGGCATGACATCGCACAGCTGCAACAAGGCTTGATGGGAGTAACCATACGTCCGGGCTACAAGAACGGCAAACCGCTCTACGAGGCTGGCGACACGCTGCGCCTCACGGGCACCAGTCTGAAGAAAGCCTTCGAGCCCTTCACCCTGGATGTGGTGCTGGACGATCGTTGCAATGCCAGCGGCAAAGCTGTCATCATACAGAACGGAACCCTCAAGGCATCCTTCCGCAGCACGGAGAACAGTGAGGTGGTGGGTATGCTCTTCGATGGTGATGGACACCTGTTGCAGCGTGCCAACTACAACGGTGCTACCATCCAGTTTGAGGAACTGCCCAGTGGTCACTACACGCTCATCTCGTTGGCCAGCGACCCGATGTTTAACTCCTTCAACCAGCTCTCGCAACTCGCACAGCTCGGACTGAAGGCCAACGTGGACTATGTGCGCAATGACATCGACATGCAGAAGGGACTGAACACCCAAGTGGTCAACCCGTTTATACCGCGCTTTGACACGAGCCGCACCAAGTTCCTCTCTGACAACGCGTACATCAACCTCAACTCCACACCTCACATTGGCAGTTATGCCACCGTCTATGCCAGCACTGAGTTTGCCGAAGCCTATCGCAACGGCATCAGCGACGTGAAGTTGCTGGTCAGCATGCCCAATGGGGTGAAGTTTGTAAAAGGTTCAGCCATGACAGCTCCTGTGGGAGCCGACAACGGACAGATTATCAAGAACACCGATTACGACGAAGAGCAATCGCTCCTGATCGTTCCCCTCGACAATCCCTCGGCTGCCATCACGCCGCTCACTCGTTTCTGCGTGATACCTAACGATCCTGGCCAGCACATCATTTCAGCCAATGTCAGCTTCACCCTGAACGGCCAGCAGTACATGCAACCGTTGGGCAGCATTACCATGAACTTCGATAGTGGCGACCTCTCGATGTATGTCAATAAGACCTTCACTGAGCCCAAATTCTCCGTGACGGGTGAGGTGGGAGCCCCCTATCTGCGCAAGGGCACCGTGAAGGTGTATGACGACGGTACGCTAGTGGGTACGGCACGCGTGGGCGAAAATGGTCGATGGAGTACGACATGCCAGCTGAAGAACCCCATCAACATGTCCATGCACAACATCTATGCCGTGCTGGAACTGAACGGTGAGGTAACCGTTCGTACTGATGTCACCACCTGCATCTACAACCGCATGGCTCAGCGACTCAGACGCGTGACCATGTACCACTATAATGCCGAAAGCAAGGCCAATCAGGTCAATGTCTTCGATTATTACACCCACGCCAACCCCGGAGGATATAGAGTAGATGGTACGGACAACGACTACAGCTTCACCATCGACTTCGAGAAGAATGACACGGCACTCATTAAGAATGTTGTGTTGGACATCTACTGTAAGGACGGTGAGATTCGTTCTTATCCCGCACAGTGGAGCGAGGCTCGACAGTGCTGGACAGTACTGGCTAAGCTGACCATGGGAACTAGACCGGAGAATGTTGGTGTGGACTTCCAAGACCTGTCGGATGTTGCCTTTGACGATGAGAATACGTATGCTGAAATCACCTCACTGTTAGAGGAGAGCGCCCGCATGTCGGCTTTCTTCAAGGCCATAGGTGAGGCCGAAAGGAACGGACAGGAAATCAGCGATGAGGAGATGGCTGAGCTGGCCCGTCAGTTCGGCATCCCCTATACGCCCGATGTGGAGACTGACGAAGAGCCGACACTGCCAGACGATTGGGAGCCCACCGACTTCAGTGGCATGACGGACGAAGAGATTGAAGCTCATTTTAATCAACTATTTAGCGACTTTGATGCCACTCTCCAAAGAACTGAGACGATGATGAATCAGGCAGATCTCCTCACATGGGATGATCTGGCTCTGAAGATGTCGCCCGATGCGGACACCTCAATCATGCCTGACTTGCGCGTATATTTAGGTTCGTGCGAGGGCATCGATATCCTCAAACTTAAGGATGAGGGTTATGAACTCACCCTTACCACCATCGGCGACACTCTTTACACGCTGCGCAACGATAAGTTTGAGGATCTTGTTTGGCCGGGACGAAACCTGCGCATGACAATAACTTACACCGACGAGGAGTCTGCCATGGTCAAGGGTATGACAATGCTAAACATACCTCCACCCGCCGCCGATAATGGATATAATCCTTGGGATAATCTGGTGGACGATGTCAAGACGATCGTCGATGGTTTCACATCACTTAGCTTAGAGAAGTTCTTGTCTGCCTTTTCCACGCTGTGCACACGCCTTTACGACGTAGCGGCGAAGTCGATTGCAGCGTGTGAAACTCTTCTTAGAGATATGCCGCAAGCCCTCATGAAACCTATCGTTGAAATGAGGATGGAAATTAAATTTGCTACAGAACAGCTCGGCAAATTACAGAAGGAGTACAACAATATGCTAAAAGCAGGAAATGTCAGTCCGCAACTGTTAGCTCAATGTGAGAAGAAACTCCTCCAAGGTAGCGGTGCCATTTCATCATTGACAAAAAGATTGAAGATAGCTGAGAAGGCTGCAGGTTGGATTAAGAAACTTATATTCCCAATCGTAGATAAGCTGGCATTCAAGATACTCGATAAAATGATGACATTTGGCTTTTCTGCTTTAGACGCGGCTAAATGGGAGCTGGAGGCCTGGGACCTCTATTGTGATGTACCAGAGAAATGTCCTGAAGAGCAATCTAAAGCAGACTATATACATAAAACTCTCACTGGTCTGATGATAGGCCGTGGCATAGCATGGGCTGGTGACTTTGCTGCTAGCCTTGCACTCAGTAGTACCAAATTCACAGGTCTTATTGCTTCTGTCCCAACTCTAGGTACATCACTTATTCCTACAATTGCAGTCATATTGGTAAACATCGCAAAAGACCTTGTATTTGGCGCGATATACAAGCATTATGACAACGAAGCTAACAAGCTTGCCGACCTGGCATGGAGCTTGAAGTGCACAACCGATATGATGGATCCCGAACATCCCGACCGTGCGAAGAAAAAGCGCAAGTTCGGCAGTTCTTCGGGCGATGGTGGACCTCATAAGGGTGGTGGCGTTGGCTCGCTCATCGACCCCTCTGGCTACATCTATGAAGCTGTGTCGAGCAACCGCATCGAAGGTGCCACAGCCACACTCTACGAGAAGAATACCACCAAGGACATGTATGGCGACCCAATAGAGATCGTCACACAGTGGGATGCCGAGCAGTTCGACCAGGTGAACCCGCAGCAGACCAATGCTGAGGGACGCTATCGTTGGGATGTGCCCGAAGGCATGTGGCAGGTGCGCATCAACAAGGATGGGTATGACAACCAGCAGTCGGAATGGCTGCCCGTTCCTCCTCCACAGCTCGATGTCAATATGCCTATTGTCAACCGTCAGCAGCCTTTCGTCAACGAGGCTCGTGCCTATGACGACGGTGCGGAGATCAGTTTCTCTAAGTATATGGATCCTGTTGGCTTCGTGCCTCGCAACATCACGCTTATAGCAGTGAAGGATGGTGTGCAGACGAAGGTCAGTGATGTGGAGATACTTCCCCTCGATGCAGAAGCAGTGAGCAAGGCTGACACCACGACCTACGCCACAAAGTGGAGCGTGCGTACCGCCACCGACCTCTCGCAGATGGACGAGGCCATCCTCACCATCAGCCCGCTCGTGACAAGCTATTGCGGAGCACAGATGCGCGAAGCATACAGCCAGCACCTCGACATAGAACGCCGTGTAAAGCAGCTCACCAACGATTCAATCTACAATGTGGCACAAGAGCAGAAGACCACCGTACGACTGGCTGCCCTTCCTGCCGAGGCCGTGAAGGGACGTAGCCTGCTCATTACCTCGGCCAGCGAGGATATGCTACGCGTCTCTGACGCTGCACCCACATTCGATGAGAACGGTGAGGTAGAGTTCCAGATAGAAGGTTTGCTGGCTGGCACAAGTGGTCTACAGTTTGCCGTTGAGGGAACCACGTTCACCACGGCTTCGGTCATCAACGTTGTCGATTCTACTCTCCTCAATCAGGAACTCGTGGCACCGAAGGCATCACGCGTCAGCGGAACCTACGTCTATGCCGGACAGACTGTGGCTCTCACCACCGACAACGAGGGCGTGACCATCTACTACACCACCGACGGCAGTTGCCCCTGCGACGCTGCCACTCGCAAGAAGTACACCGGTCCCATAGTCATCACCGACGAAATGACCATTCGTGCCATGGCCGTAGGCATAAACGGACAGGAGAGCGAAACGAGCGTGTTCACCTATAAGATTCGTACCACCGACATGAGCCTCTCGCTCAAGAAGGGCTGGAACTGGGTGTCGCACAACCAGGATGCAGGCTTGCAAACGTCAGCCTTTGCTACGGGTGTTGAACGCATCGTGGGTAAGGATGCCGAGTCAAACTATGATGCCATACTGGGCATGGTGGGAGGCCTCGACATGATGCAGCCCGAACAGAGCTACAAGGTACTTGCACAGAACGATAAAGAGTATCAGATGGGCGGAACGGAGTACAACCCATCGGCTCACTACATCAGTCTCGACGACGGATGGAACTGGGTGGGATATCCCGTGACACAAGCCATGAGTATGGCTGAGGCATTGCTGCACAACGACATGGCCGAAGGTGATGTCATGGCCAGTCAGGATGGCTTTGCCGAATGGGTAGACGGACAGTGGATAGGTACGTTGCAGATGCTTGCACCCGGCAAGGGCTACATGCTCAAATCGAACGGTCAGAAGCGCATTGCCTATAACAACGCCATCGTGTCGAACGTAAAGGCATTTGTGGGTCGCAGCCTCACACCTAGTCTTGACAAGACATGGGCACCTGACAAGTATCGCTATCCCAACACCATGAACATCGTGGGCCAAATCATCGACGCTGCTCCTTCTGCTTCCGACCGATACACGGTGGCTGCCTTTGCCGACGAGGAGTGCCGTGGCGTAGGACAGTGGATTGGCGATCGCGTCTTCCTCACCGTCTATGGCGAGAAGAATGAGCCCATCACGTTCTATGCACTCGACAACGACGAGCAGACCGTTGTGGAACTCTTCACATCCAACGTCACCACAAACTATGCCACCGAGCCTTTCGTCAGCGACATGCAGGGCAGCTACAATGCACCCTATGCCTTCAGTCTGGGAATGCCTACCGGCATCACCGTCACCGAGCAAGGATTGCACCTCGTTCCTGCTGCCGTCTACACACTCTCGGGCATCAAGATGGATGCGCCCAAGCGTGGTTTCAACATACTTCGATATGGTGACGGACGAACACGCAAGGCCATTGTGAAATGACCTGCACCACAACTTTTCAGACGCAAATTAACGCGATTTTACTCAGATCTTTTTAGATTTAAAAATTTGAGTAAATTCGCGTTAATTCGCGTCAAAAAACTTCGAACTGTACAAATGAGAATTTACGATTAAATTCACGGTAAATTCACGGGCATTTACGTTACGCCGTAGGCATTATTTTTTCTTTTTTAACGCGAATGACCGTAAATTACCCGCGAATTTATCCGTAAATTTCCTTTATGTAGTTTCCATTTGTACAGGTCAAAAAACATTGTGAAATAATCTTCACTATTCTTCGTCCTCCTTGGCAGTACGGAGGATAAGAGTGGTAGCACCAATAGTAATGATACTACCTTCAGAAAGACGAATGCGATCCTGATCTTTCAGGATTTCATTCATGTAGAAGGTGCCAGTATTGCTTGGTGCATCGCGAAGGATGTACTGAAGTTCACCGCGCTTGTTGCGCTGCACACGGATGATGCAATGCTTGGTGTCAACGCTTGGGTCAACGGTTTCGATAGGGCAATTGATGTTTTGACCTAAAACCTTACGACCGAATACGTTATCTCCCATGTGAAGAGGAATGACCTGCTTGAAGTGGAATACGTTTTCTACCACAACAATACTACCTTGCTCCTCTGCATTTTCTTGCTCGTTAAGTACTTCCTCCTTCTGAGTGGCACGCAACTTGCTAACTCCCAAGCGTATGGCAAACTGCTTTTTGCAGTTCTCGCACTGAAAAACAAGTTGCTGGCCATCTGTGTATTTCGTTTCATCGAATGTAATGAAACTCTCACACTTAGGACATCTTACTCTTTTCATAGGGAGGGTGGGGTGTTAAAGATGGTTGATAGGAAGAATTATAATTTTGAAACCCAGGCAGAACTGAGATCAGAATGATTCATCTTAAAAGGACGAAGGAACTCGTATGCTTCGGCTTGTGTGTTGAAACCGCCAATGATTACTCGACGCATACTTCCTTTCTCGTAAATGGTGGCATTTATGTTTTCCTTATTAAGTCTTTCTACGAACTTCTCGGCATTACTTCTCGAAATACTACTTGCCAAGACTATGCCATAGTTTCCATTTGACTGAGTTGCTGTGTTTTCAACAGCTGTGGGTTTTGCCGGTTGCTCAACCTTAACGGGTTGTTCTGCAGCGGTGGCAGTAGGAGTAGGAGTAGAAGTAGTAGAGGGAGTTTCTGCCTCGTTAATTACTTGATTATCTACGTTAGAAAAGTCAAATCCTTCGTTAAGTGCCTCCTGAGTGATATCGACCAAAACGGCGTCAAATGAGTCAAGTTCCTCTGTGTCAATGTTCTCAGGAAAGAAATCCTCGCTCTCATCTGCCATCTGAATCATGTTGGGATGGAGGAAAACATTTGCCTGAGCACTTTGGTTGGCAAAGTTGTTCTCAATTGTAGTAGGCTTGAAGATGAAGAACAGAGCAATAGTGGCAGCAATGGCCATCGCATAGTTCACTACGCTACGACGTATCTTGATGGTTACATGCTTCTCGTCGGGTCGAGTCGTTGGAGGATAGTATGTTGTTGTCGTTTGATTTTCGGAGATACTTTCTTCGGCGTTTTCATTATGAGAGATTATTACGACATCCTCCGAAGTAAGTTCTTTTGTGTTCTCTACTTCCTCGTTTTTGTCAATTTGCCTTGTGGCATTGTTCTCTGTAGCGCTTTCTGATGCATGCTCATTAGCGTATGCCTTATCCTCTATGGTAATATAAGGCAGTTCTTCTTGCTTTGGCTTTAAGTCTTCGCGCTGCAATTTTCTCATGTGAAGAGCGTCGAGTCCATAGTAAGAAGGAGTAATGACACCACACTCGCATGATGCCATGGTGATTTCAGCATCATCTTCTAAGGTGAAAACACCAATGGAACCAAAATCAACCGTTCCTTCAGTAACAAGAGCCTTGTGGAATTCTGCCACCATCTCCTCGCAGCGCTTCAATGATTCTTCTGGTGTGAGGTCATAAACCTCTGCCAGTGACTGCAGGAAGATTTCTTCAGGATCGGAAAGGATAGAGGAATTAAAATGTACGTTTCGTACGGGTGGAAGGAATAGGCTTTCACTTTCTATCCATCGCGCAGGTGTACTCATCGTGCGAAATTCGCCTAATGAGGGCACTATCACACAGTTGCGTGACAGAAGGATGTATTCTATGTTATGTGCCAATTCATTCATGCTGCAAAAGTAGTATATTTTTTCTATTATTCCTAATGATCTCGTATAATTTTTAATTATTTTCTTTCTTTGTGAAATTCTCCATAAAAAGGTTTTGCGTAATTCAAAATTAATTGTATCTTTGTATGTAATTACTAAGAAAATATACTTGTGAGACACTCTATTTGCCTAATATTATTAACAATTAATTACTTTATTCTCAGTAGTTTATTTGTTTCTTGTAAAAGCAATGATACAAGCGGTTCTTCTTCTGTTCAAGAAGCAGAAGAGGCGATTGTAGAAGTAGACTCTGCAGCAATGTCTCGCTTTGAAGGAATTTGGGTAAATGCTGAAACACAGAATGTTGTACTACGTGTCATTGGTGATTCTATTTTCTATCCCGACACGGTAAATTTGCCTGTACGTTTCAGCATCGTTAATGATTCCTTGGTTCTTTATGGTGAAGAGGAAACAAAATACCTAATCAAGAAGCAAGGTGATTATGTTTTCCATTTTGTTTCTTCAATGGGAGAAGAAGTGAATCTGCATAAAAGTGAAAATCCCGAGGATTCTTTGGCTTTTTCTTTGGTTCGCATCAAACCTATTATATATAATAATGTAACGAAGCGTGATACGGTGGTGAACTATTCCGGCACTCGTTATCATTGCTATGTGTTTGTGAACCCTTCGCGAAACCGTGTCTATAAGAATAGTCTTAATGACGAGGGTATAGACGTTTCCACCTATTATTATGACAACGTCATTCACCTTTCGGTATATAAAGGCAACCAGGCTTTGCTGTCGCGTGATTTCACCAAGAATGACTTTAAGGACTTGATACCTGCACACTTCTTGCAGCAATCTACGTTAAGTGATGTCAATTTCCAACATGTGGATGGCGATGGTTTTCATTTCGATGCTATCATCTGTATGCCTGATGATGCATTATGCTACATGGTGCAGGTCCTGATTCGTATGGATGGCAAGTACGAACTAACCTTGTTGGATTATTGATCCGTAGCAGGTTTCTTGTCGGCAGCAGGCTTTCTTCTGTGATGAGAGTTGCGTCTTTTCTTCTTTGGTTTATCTTCAGTTGGCTTTGCGTCCACTGCCTTTGTTTCCACTGCCTTTGCCTCTGAAGGTTTTGTATTTTCTTGTTTTGCCTTTGCCTCTGAGGGTTTTGTGTTTTCTTGTTTTGCCTTAGGCTTTGATGAATGGTGACTCTTTTTTCCTCTATCCTTTCCCTTACTGTCGTGCCTTTTACCTTTACGCTTTGACTTGTCATTTCCAACTTTCTTGCCTGTGTAGGCGGGTGCTTCGCCTAATTCCTCGGGCATAGTGTTCTTGTCCACCTCTTTCTCAAGGAATCTTTCGATCTGCTTGAATGAAGCCTGATCCTTTTCGCTTACAAGTGTTACGGCTGCACCTTCAGATCCTGCACGTGCCGTACGTCCGATACGGTGTACGTAGTCCTCTGCATCGTGTGGTACGTCGAAGTTAACAACTAGTTGAATATCATCGATGTCGATACCTCTTGACACGATGTCTGTGGCAATGAGTATGTCTACCTGTTGTGACTTAAAACGATACATCACGTCGTCGCGCTGGCTCTGCTCCAAGTCGCTGTGCATTGCTTCGCAGTTATAGCCCTTTCGCTTGAGTGTGATGGCAATATCTTTAACCTTGAGTTTAGACCCAGCGAAGATGATAACGCGCTTTGGTTCCTTCTGCTTGAACATGTATTCAAGGATGCGCAGTTTCTGTGGTTCGTAGCAGATGTAGGCACTCTGGTGAATACCCTCAGCTGGCTTTGATACGGCAAGTTTTACTTGAACGGGATCGTTGAGGATGTTCTTTGCCAACTGTATGATGTCGTTAGGCATAGTAGCGCTGAACATGATCGTTTGTCTCTCCTTAGGAAGATACTTCGCAATGGTCATGATGTCGTCGCAGAATCCCATATCGAGCATTCGGTCAGCCTCGTCGAGTATAAAGAACGAAACGTGTGAGAGGTCGATGTTGCCAAGACTCAGGTGACTGATAAGGCGACCGGGAGTTGCAATCAGCACATCGGCACCCTTCTGCATGGCACGCTTCTCCTGTTCGTATCGTATACCGTCATTTCCACCATAAACGGCTACACTGCTCAATCCTGGCGTGTAGTAGGCAAATCCCTGCATGGCTTGATCTATCTGTTGAGCCAACTCGCGTGTGGGGCTCATAATGATGCAATTAATGGAATCCTTAGAATATCCGCCATCGTCCAGCATACTCAAGACGGGGAGCAGATAGGCTGCTGTTTTACCCGTACCGGTTTGAGCCACGCCAATGATGTCGCGTCCTTCGAGGATGGGGGGGATGGCATGTTCTTGAATGGGAGTACACTCGGTAAAGTTCATGTCGTCGAGTGCATCCAGTACGTTATCGTTGAGGTCTAAGTCGTAAAAATCCATAAATTATTTGGGTGCCTTTTTATATAAATATGCGGCAATAAATGTAAATACTATATTGGGGAGCCATGATGCCAACATGGGCGACATGCCTGCGTTAATACTAAATGTAGCAGATATGGTTTGGAAAAGGATATAGCCAGCACTAAGTCCCAGACCTATACCCAACGCCATACCCATACCATTTTTTCTTTTTTTGGCCGAAAGCGTCAAGCCGATGGTGGCGAGAATAAAACTTGCGAATGGTGACGCAAAACGTTTGTGGTATTCTATTTCGAACTGAGCACTTCGTCCATTTCCTCTAATTCTCTGTTTTTCAATCTGGTCAAGCAGTTCTGCATTCGTGAGTGTCTCCTCCATGTGGCGGGGATTCATGAAGTCGCGAGGTTCCATGATGATGACCGAATCAAGAGCAGCATAATGCGTGATGATTTCTCGATTTGTCTGCATGTCGCGTATCGTAACATTGTTGATGTGCCAACGGTAACGCTCGTTCGATATGGTGTCGTACGTTAGGCTTGTTGCGGTAAGATGTGAGATCAGTTTCTTGTTGCGGAATTTATCAAGGAAGAAATGATAACCCGTCTTGAAGTTATCGTCATAGTGCTCGATGTAGGCAATTACGCCTGTATCCACTTGCATCTGAATGTTGTCTGCGTAAGTGGGGTCCTTTTTCCTGTTTTTGTAAGAGTTCTCAAAAGCAAGTCGCTTGATACTGCCACGAGGTATGACTTCACTACTCAGATAGAATGTCATTGCTGCGATGATGGCCGCAGAAATCATGTAGGGGCGCATGATGCGGCTAAACTTCATGCCTGCTGCCTGCATGGCTATGATCTCACTGTTTCCTGACAGTTTCGTCGTAAAGAAAATTACCGACAGGAATACAAATAACGCAGAAAACAGATTGGCATAATAGGGTACAAAGTTGAGGTAGTAGGTGAATATGATTTCCTTCCAAGGAGCATGGTTGTTGGTGAACTTGTCAATGTTCTCATTGTAGTCAAAAACCACACCGATACTGATAATCAAAATAATAGAGAAGAAGTATGTGCCTAGGAATTTGGCAATGATGTAGGTGTCCATTCTTTTTAGGAATGGAATTCGGAAAGAGAAAGATTTTCTTCCGCTACGTTTGAACCAATGTGTAATCTTCTTCATAATCTTACGACTTTACACCCTCAAAACCTCATAACCTTATAACCTCAAAACCTCATGACCTCAAAGCCTGTTTGTCACCTTCTTGATCATCATGTTTTTCCAGCTTCTGAAGTCACCGGCTATGATGTGCTGACGTGCCTGACCTACGAGCCAGAGGTAGAACGTGAGATTGTGGATACTGGCAATCTCAAGCGCCAAAAGTTCCTGTGCCTTAAAGAGATGGTGCACGTATGCCTTCGTGTAGAAGGTGTCCACGCTGGCTGTTCCCATGGGATCGAGTGGTGAGAAGTCATCCTCCCATTTCTTGTTTCGCATATTCATGATGCCCTCTGCCGTGAATAACATGGCGTTACGACCATTGCGTGTAGGCATGACGCAGTCGAACATGTCGACACCACGCTCGATGCCTTCCAACAGATTGGCCGGAGTGCCCACACCCATCAGATAGCGAGGCTTGTCCTTGGGTAGAATCTCATTAACCACCTCGATCATCTCATACATAACCTCTGCTGGCTCGCCTACTGCCAAACCACCTATGGCGTTACCGTCAGCCTCCTTAGATGCCACAAATTCAGCAGATTGACGTCGCAGCTCGGGGTAGGTGCAGCCTTGTACGATGGGGAAGAGAGACTGGTTGTAGCCATACTTAGGCTCCGTCTCATTGAAACGCTTGAAGCAACGGTCCAACCATCGGTGTGTCAGGCCTAGGCTTTTCTTGGCATATTCAAAATCGCTTGTGCCCGGTGCACATTCATCGAGCGCCATGATGATGTCTGCACCAATGCTGCGCTCGATGTCCATCACGCTTTCAGGAGTAAAGAAGTGTTTTGAGCCATCAATGTGGCTGCGGAACTCACAACCTTCCTCCTTGAGTTTACGAATGCCGGTAAGCGAGAAGACCTGAAAACCACCACTGTCCGTCAGGATGGGCCTGTCCCATCCATTGAATTTATGTAATCCACCAGCCTGCTCCAATATCTTAGTGCCGGGACGGAGATAAAGGTGGTATGTATTACCTAAGATGATTTGTGCCTTGACTTCATCTTTCAGGTCGCGCTGCATCACACCCTTTACAGTACCCACCGTGCCAACAGGCATAAAGATAGGTGTCTCAATCTGTCCGTGGTCGGTAGTTATAAGGCCTGCACGGGCATTGCTTTCAGGATCAGTATGTTGTAGTTGAAATTTCATTTGCTTTCTTCGTCGAATTTGAATTCAATAGGGTTCTCCACCTTCTGCTTGAGCAGGGCAAAGTCGAACACCTCACTTACATATTCTACATAATGGAACTTCACGCCTTGCAGGTAGATTTCGGGAATCTCCTCGATGTCTTTCTTGTTTTCCAGACAAATCACGATGTCTGTTATGCCGGCTCGCTTGGCTGCCAGAATCTTCTCCTTGATGCCACCAACGGGCAGTACCTTACCACGAAGCGTGATCTCGCCCGTCATGGCCAGACGCTGACGTACCTTGCGTTGTGTCAGTGCCGATGCAAGTGAAGTGGCCATTGTGACGCCGGCAGAAGGACCATCCTTGGGCACAGCGCCTTCGGGTACATGGACGTGTATGTTATAGTTATCGAAGACGCGCATGTCAATGTTCAGCATGTCTGCATGCGCCTTGATGTACTCCAAAGCCAGTACAGCACTTTCCTTCATAACGTCACCCAGGTTACCCGTGAGGGTCAGTTTACCGCCCTTGCCTTTGCTCAGGCTTGTTTCGATGAAGAGGATCTCACCACCCACGCTTGTCCATGCCAAGCCAGTTACTACGCCTGCATTGCCGTTGCCTTGGTATTTGTCGCGATTGTAGGGAGGCTTGCCGAGCAGGTCGGGCAGATTCTCGGGCTTGACGGTAGTGAATTCCGTCTCGCTATTGCGGGCGAAGTTCAGTGCCAACTTGCGGAAAATCTTACTGATTTGCTTCTCCAAGCCACGAACACCACTCTCACGTGTATAGTCTTCCACAATGCGTTCTATAGCAGATTTGCTGATCTTCAGTTCCTTGCGGTCAGTAAGTCCATTGTTCTCCTTCTCCTTCGGAATGAGATGCTTACGAGCAATTTCAATCTTCTCCTCCGTGATGTATCCACTCACCTCAATCAACTCCATGCGGTCAAGCAGAGGCTGCGGAATGGTGCTGATGTTGTTGGCCGTGGCGATGAACATCACCTTTGAGAGGTCATAGTCTATGTCAAGATAGTTGTCGTGGAATGCCGAGTTCTGCTCAGGATCCAATACCTCAAGAAGGGCAGAGGCAGGGTCGCCATTCATGGTTCCTTGTGTCACCTTATCTATCTCGTCAAGAATGAAGACGGGATTAGATGAATCCGCCTTGATAATGTTCTTTATGATGCGTCCGGGCATAGCACCCACATAGGTGCGGCGATGTCCTCGTATCTCCGATTCATCATGCAAACCACCCAATGATACGCGAACGTATTTGCGCTTCAGACTTGCAGCAATACTCTTACCCAACGACGTCTTGCCCACTCCTGGAGGGCCATAAAGACAGATGATTGGGCTCTTCAGGTCACCACGCAACTTTAGTACGGCCAGATGTTCAAGTATGCGTTCCTTGACTTTCTCCATGCCGTAGTGGTCGCTGTTGAGCGTCTTCTCGGCTGCTGCCAGGTTCAGGTGGTCCTTGGTGTACTTGCCCCAGGGCAACTGCACGATTGTCTGCAGATAAGTCAATTGTACGTTGTAGTCAGGACTCTGGGGGTGTATTCGCTCCAATTTGCCAATCTCTCGGTTAAAAACCTTATCTACTTCTTCGGGCCAGTTCTTGGTGGCTGCCTCGGCACGCAATCGTTCAGAGTCTTTGTCGGCATCGGCAGCTGTACCTAATTCCTCCTGAATATTACGCATTTGTTGATGCAGGAAGTATTCGCGCTGCTGGTTGTTGAGGTCAGCTTGCGTCTTCTCCTTCAGTTGGTTGCGAAGTTCTGCCAACTGCAGTTCCAGACTCATCGTTCTCATGAGCGACATAGTGCGCCCTAAAATTGAGTTCTCGCTGAGCATGGCTACTTTTTCCTCCGTAGCAAACGGGAATGTGCAGCACAGGAAGTTGATGTAGAAGTAGTCGTTGCGTATGTTTTTTATGGCAAACTGTGCTTCATGACTGATCTCGTCCGTCATTTCTATCAACTTATCGGCTCGATCTCGACATGACTTCATCAGCATTTCGAACTTTATATTGTCCATGCCGCTGGGCATCTTCTCGTCCAGCCTCTTCACAATGGCCATCGTGGTACTCCCGTTACTGACCGTCTGTTCCATCTTGATGCGGCAGAGGCCCTGCAGGATGACCGTGTTGCGCTCGTTTGGCATCTTGATGATCCTTACCACACGTGCAGCTACACCATACTTGTAGAGATCCTTGTCCTGCGGTGTTTCCGTCTCGAAGCTCTTCTGGCAGAACACGGCGATAATCTCGTTCTCCATCTCGGCGTATTTAACTACCTTATACGATGACTTGCGCGTGATGTTAATAGGAGTCATCACGGTAGGGAAGAGCACCATGTTTCGCACAGGCAATAAGGGCAGTTCTTCGGGTAATTCAATGTTGATGAGTTCTTCGATGTCGCCTTCAAAGTCGGCCACAAAATTCACCGTTACGTTACTATCTTGATCGTTCATTTCTTCTGTTAAATTGTAATTTTGCACAAAGCGGCTGCAAAGATAAGAAAAAAATATGAGATAAAGAGGTAGCAGCCTTAATATTTTAAGAAAAAGTAACCTATATTATATTGTTTGCGTGTACATCTGCGCGTAAATAGGAACTTTTTGTGTACTTTTGCGGCGTTTATGGCAAGTGCATATTTTGATTTCAAGCAATTTCGTGTCTATCACGACCGGTGCGCACAGAAGGTGGGCACTGATGGTGTTGTGTTGGGAGCATGGGCGCGTGTGGAAGGTGCAAGGCGTCTGCTCGATATCGGTACGGGCAGCGGTCTGATAGCCCTGATGGTGGCACAGCGCGTGCCTGATGCTTGTGTCATTGGCGTGGACATAGATGCAGATGCGGTAGGGCAGGCGAGGGAGAATGTGGCTGCCAGCCCCTTTGCTGAGCGTATCTCTATCGTACACTCCGATGTAAGGAATTATGCAAATCATGAATCCTTGCGTTTTGATCATATTATCTGCAATCCTCCTTTCTACACCGAGGACACCTTGCCCCCTGACAGTACGCGTGCTCTTGCCCGTAATGCATCGCTCCTTCCATTCGATGAGTTGATATCTGCGGCGAAGATTTTGTTGGCTCCAGGCGGTTGTTTTAGCGTTATGTTGCCCATTGCGTGCCGTGATTCCTTCACCGTGCTGTGCGAGGCATCTGGTCTTCATTCCGTGCGTGAATGCACGGTGCAAACCGTTATCAGAAAGGCTCCCAAACGTATTTTGATTACTTATTCAAATATGCGTGTGGATGTAGTTGAAAAAGAATCGCTTATTCTTCAGACAGGAAATGAAAAGAGCGAGGCATACAAATACCTCGCTCGTGACTTTTATCTGTAGACAAGATAGACTTTCCGTTGTGCTTACAGTCTGTTCTTCTTCGGGGTTCCCACCACCATTTTGATGCCTCCTGCCACGCATTCCATCGTCACGTCTTTAGGGCCATCAGCAGGATCGCCATCCCATTGTATGGGTCCTTCCTTTTTACGGTGGATCGTAACCTTGTCGCAACGTACCATTGTGACATGCTTGTTGTGGTCGATGGTGGCATTGTGCAGGCGGATTCCTACGGCTGGAGAGGTAAATTTGTTAAAAACTGTCCATACATTTACGTCCAGTTTTCCATCGCAAACAGAGGCTTTGGGAGCGATGAAAAAGTCATTGCCGTACTGTGCTGCATTGGCGCCAGTTACGAGCCAGCAATGCTTGCGCTCAATCTTGCCGTTGTCATCAATCTCGATGTCGTAGGTCTCACCCTTGTACTTCAGTCCTACTCCTATGGTGGTCTTCAGGTAGGTGGGAAGACCTCGCTTGCCGGCATGTGCAAAGGTGTAGCTCACCTGTGCGTCGAAACCTACACCTGCCGTGCAGAAGAAGGGGTGCCCGCAGATCTTGCCATAGTCGCATTGACGTATATCCATCTTTTTTAACGTCTCCAGTGCCTTTTCTGGCTTCATTGGTATGCCGATGTGGCGTGCCAAGCCATTACCGCTGCCGCAGGGAATGATGCCAAGTGCCGTGTTGGTATGGACGATGCCTCGTGCCACCTCATTGACGGTGCCGTCACCACCTACGGCTATAGCAGCCGTGGCACCGTTCTGAGCTGCCTCGCGTGCCAGCTCCTCAGCGTGTCCTGCTCTCTCCGTATGCTTGATTTCGTATTCGTTTTCGGCAAAAAAAGTGGGGATAAGGTCAAGTATGTGTTGCTTACTTTTAGTGCCCGAGATGGGGTTTACGATGAAAATAAGTTTCATGTCAGTATTCTTTTTTTGTGTTTTAACGGTGCAAAGTTACGATTTTTTTGCTCTAAATCATCCGATTTATAAGGTAAAATGTACGGAAATGACAATTTTAATGCCTTTTTGGTACAACTTATTTCTTTTTTTCTTACCTTTGCACGCTGAAACGCATAACAAGTCGTAATCAAACGAGATCATAATTTACCAATATTTATATATGGGACTATTACAAGAAAAACTCGCTAAACATCCTTTCTATAGTTTGGCTAAGGAAGTAAAGGAAAAGGGAATTTATCCTTATTTCCGCGAGATTGAAGGAAAACAAGGTACAGAAGTTGAAATGGGTGGCCAGCACGTCTTGATGTTTGGCTCGAATGCCTACACAGGACTTACTGGCGATGAGCGCATCATCGAGGCTGGCTGCAAGGCCATGAAGCAGTATGGTAGTGGTTGTGCAGGTAGCCGTTTCCTGAATGGTACGCTTGACATCCACGTTCAGTTGGAGAAAGAACTTGCAGAATATGTCGGTAAGGACGACGCTTTGGTGTTCTCAACAGGTTTTACTGTTAACAGTGGTGTTATTCCTCAGCTCGTTGGAAAAGATGATTACATTATCTGTGATGATCGTGACCACGCAAGTATCATCGATGGTCGCCGTCTTTCGTTCGCAACACAGTTGCACTACAAGCACAACGACATGGCTGACCTGGAGCGCGTACTTCAGCGTTGCGACCCCGACAAGGTGAAGCTTATTGTTGTTGACGGCGTATTCTCTATGGAGGGTGACCTCTGTAACTTGCCTGAAATCGTGAAGCTGAAGCATAAGTACAATGCTAGCATCATGGTAGACGAGGCTCATGGCTTGGGCGTATTCGGCAAGCAAGGTCGTGGTGTGTGCGATCACTTTGGTCTTACTGATGAGGTTGACCTTATCATGGGTACCTTCTCTAAGTCGTTGGCCAGCATTGGTGGTTTTATTGCTGCTGATCAGATTATTATCGACTCACTTCGCCACACAGCTCGTACGTATATTTTCTCAGCTAGCTGTACTCCTGCAGCTACGGCTGCTGCGCGCGAGGCACTACGCATCATCAAGTCTGAGCCCGAGCGTCTTGCTGCTTTGTGGGACGTGACAAACTATGCTTTGAAGCGCTTTAAGGAGGAAGGTTTTGAGATCGGTGACACCGAAAGTCCTATTATTCCTCTTTACGTACGCGATCTGCGTAAGACTTTCATAGTCGTGGCTCGTGCTTTCGAGGAGGGTGTTTTCATCAATCCCGTTATTCCTCCCGCATGTGCTCCTACCGACACTCTTGTTCGTTACGCCTTGATGGCTACACATACTCATGAGCAGGTTGATCGCTCTGTTGAGAAGCTGAAGAAGGTGTTCAAGGAACTTGACATTATTAAGTAATCTCTGCTATTGAGATTTCTTGACACGGATTGACACGAATTTACACAAATTCCTTATCGGTTCAGAGAAAGGAATTGCAGTGTAAATTCGTGTCAATATTTTATGCTCTTAAAAATAACGCAGCGTCTCTCAAAAAATAACGTAGCGTCTCTTGAAAAATAACGTAGCGTCTCTTTGAAAAAGACGCTGCGTCTTCCGGAAAATCATGTAGCGTCTTCTGGAAATATTATGCCATATTATGCCACATAATATTGTGTCATGTTACAAAGAAGAAAATGAAAACAAGAAAGAATGTTCCCCCACACCCCTATAATAAAGAAGAAAAGTAAAAGAAGAAATTGCGGAGAAGGAGGAGGAGTTTTTAAAGAAATTTATAAAGAAAAAGTTTTTTTTCTTGCCTATCATAGCATGATCGCTTGCTGGTTAAGCGATGTTTTAAGGTACTTTTACGGCTATTTTCATGTTTTCGTAAAAAAATGTATGTTTTTCTTTTGTGAGATTTTGTTGAATGGAAATAAAGTTGTAACTTTGCGTAGCAAACGCGATAATAGCTCAGTTGGTAGAGCATTGGCTTCCCAAGCCGAGGGTCGCGGGTTCGAGTCCCGTTTATCGCTCCAGTTAACCTTTGAAACATAAAAACTCCAAGTCAACGATGGCAGAGACTATCAGGCATCAAGGCCGAGTAGAAAGCATAGCCGACGGTATTGTAAAGGTAAGAATCTTGCAATCGTCGGCTTGTAGCGGTTGTAGTGCCGCTAAACTTTGCCAGTCGAGTGAGACGAAGGAGAAGATTGTGGATGTTAGGACGAAGGATGCTGCTTCCTACACTGTAGGTGATGGGGTAGTGCTTGTCGGTTCGCTGACCCAGGGCCTGAAGGCAACATGGTGGGCATATGTCCTTCCGCTTCTGTTGGTGATAGCAGCTGTGGCTGGAGGTTATGTATGGACAGGAAGCGATGTTATTGCAGCAGGCTTGGCACTGTTGGTGCTTGTCTTTTACTATGGGGTGATGTATGTGATGCGTTCTCGCTTTGAACGTCGTTTCGCATTCTCGATTGAAAGATGAAAATTGATAATTAACTAAATAACTCAAATCAACATGAATGTAATTCTGATTGCAGTAATCGTGCTTGGTGGCATTGGCTTGGTATCCGCTGTGATACTTTTCTTTGCCAGCAAGAAGTTTGCTGTTCACGAAGATCCCCGCATTGCTCAAGTAGCAGAGGTTCTTCCTCAGGCCAACTGTGGTGGTTGCGGCTACCCTGGTTGTAGTGGTTTTGCCAGTGCTTGTGTGAAGGCTGCCGACGGTGGTTCTTTGGGTGACTTGAACTGTGCTCCCGGTGGCAAGGCCACGATGGAGAAGGTTGCCGGCATCCTTGGTTTGCAGGCTAGCGAGGCTGCTCCCAAGGTGGCAGTGGTTCGTTGTAACGGCACCTGTGAGGCTCGTCCTCGTGGTGTTGAGTACAACGGTGCAAAGAGCTGTAAGATACAGCAGATGACCGGTATGGGTGAGACCCTATGCGGTTACGGCTGTATGGGTGGTGGCGACTGCGTGGAGGCTTGTCTCTTCGGTGCTATTACCGTTAATCCCGAGACGGGTCTGGCTGAGGTTGATGAGACAAAGTGTACGGCTTGTGGCGCTTGTGCCAAGGCTTGTCCACGTGGCATCATCGAGATTCGTCCTGCCGGTCCCAAGGGTCGCCGCATGGTTGTGCTCTGCAACAACAAGGACAAGGGTGCTATTGCTAACAAGGCTTGTAAGAGTGCCTGCATCGGTTGTGGCAAGTGCGTGAAGACTTGTGAGAAGTTTGAGGCTATCACATTGGAGAACAACTTGGCATGGATCGATCCCGAGAAGTGTAAGATGTGCCGTAAGTGCGAAGAGGCTTGTCCTAAGGGTGCCATCAAGGGATTCAACTTCCCTCCCCGCAAGCCCAAGGCTGAAGAGGCAACAACAACTACTAACGAAGAAAAGCAGTAAGCAGATATGAAGACATTTAAGTTAGGCGGTGTACATCCCGCAGAGAATAAACTGTCTGCTGGCAGTCCCATCCGTGAGGCTGCTCTGCCCAAGCAGGCTGTTTTCAGTATGTTCCAGCACATTGGCGCTCCCGCTAAGCCCGTTGTCAAGAAGGGTGACGAGGTGAAGGTTGGCACGCTGTTAGGCGAGGCTGGCGGTTTCGTCAGTGCTCCCATCTATAGTGCTGTGAGTGGTAAGGTGTCAAAGGTTGACGTGGCTATCGATGCCAGCGGCACTCGCCGCATGGCTGTCTACGTTGACGTGGAAGGCGACGAGTGGGAGGAGAGCATTGACCGCTCTACCAACCTCGTAAAGCTGAGCGAGCGTCCCGATCTCGATGCCAAGACCATTGTAGAGAAGATTAAGAACGCCGGTATCGTAGGTATGGGTGGTGCTACCTTCCCCTGCCACGTGAAGCTTTGTCCTCCTCCCGGATGCAAGGCTGAGTGCGTCATCATCAATGCTGTAGAGTGTGAACCCTATCTCACTGCTGACCATCGTCTTATGCTTGAGCATGCCGACGAGATCCTCGAGGGTGTAGAGCTCATTATGAAGGCTGTTGACGTAAAGCGTGGCTATGTGGGTATCGAGAACAATAAGCCCGATGCTATTGCCTTAATGACAGAGAAGGCCCAGAGCCATCCCAATATCGAGATCGTCCCCTTGAAGGTTAAGTATCCTCAGGGTGGTGAGAAGCAGCTGATTGATGCTGTCATTGGTCGTCAGGTACCCGCTCCTCCAGCAATTCCTATTAACGTAGGTGCTGTGGTGCAGAATGTTGGTACGGCATTTGCCATCTATCAGGCAGTCATGAAGAACAAGCCTCTCATCGATCGCGTCATCACCGTGACGGGTAAGAGCGTGAAGCAGCCCAGTAACCTGTTGGCTCGCCTCGGTACTCCCTTCCAGCAGCTCATCGACGAGTGCGGTGGTCTGCCTGAAGATACCGGTAAGATTATCGGTGGTGGTCCCATGATGGGTAAAGCCCTCATCTCTTTGGAGGTTCCCATGACAAAGGGTTCGAGCGGTCTGCTGATCATGAATGAGAAGGAGGCACGTCGTAGCGAGCCCGATCCCTGTATCCGTTGTGCTAAGTGTGTGGGTGCTTGTCCTATGGGTCTTGAGCCTTATCTCCTGGCACAGGTTAGTGGTCAGCACGATTGGGAGACTGCAGAGTTGAACGATATCGTTAGCTGTATCGAGTGTGGCAGTTGCCAATTCACTTGTCCCAGTCATCGTCCTTTGCTCGACAATATCCGTCTCGGTAAGTCTACCGTGATGGGCATTATCAGAAGCAGAGCGGCTGCGGCTCAGAAGAAGTAACTTTGTGGTAAACGAAGAAGTAACTTTATATTAAAGATTTAAGAAAATGAGTAAGTTAATCATATCACTTTCACCCCATGTTCACGGAGGCGACTCCGTACAGAAGAACATGTACGGTGTATGCATCGCTTTGGTGCCTGCCCTTTTGGCCAGCCTTTGGTTCTTTGGCCTTGGCGCTGCCATCGTGCTTGCCACCTCGGTATTGGCTTGTGTGCTCTTCGAGTGGGCCATTGCCAAATTCCTGCTCAAGAGCAACCGCTGCACCATCTGCGACGGTTCGGCTGTACTGACAGGTCTTCTGCTTGGCTTCAACCTGCCCAGCAATCTTCCAATCTGGATTATCATCATCGGAGCTCTCGTAGCTATCGGTGTAGGTAAGATGACCTTCGGCGGTTTGGGTTGCAATCCCTTCAACCCCGCTCTTGTAGGTCGTGTGTTCCTCTTGATTTCATTCCCCGTACAGATGACCAGTTGGCCTGTGCCCGGTCAGTTGACAGCTGTGGGTGCTGATGCCGTAACGGGTGCTACTCCCTTGGCCATGATCAGCGCTGGTCAGCTTGACAAGCTTCCTCAGTCAACCGACCTTTTGTTCGGTAACGTAGGTGGTTCACTTGGTGAGGTTAGCGCCATTGCCTTGTTGCTCGGTCTCGCCTTCATGCTCTGGCGTAAGATCATCACCTGGCACATCCCCGTCAGCATTCTCTGCACCGTTGCAGCATTCACGGGTATTCTTTATCTGATCGATCCCACTAAGTACGCTTGTCCTCTCGTTCACCTGTTGGCTGGTGGTATGATGCTCGGCGCCTGCTACATGGCTACCGATTATGTCACCTCACCCATGACGAAGAAGGGACAACTCATCTATGGTGTCTGCATCGGTTTCCTTACCGTTGTCATCCGTCTGTGGGGTGCTTATCCCGAAGGTATGTCGTTCGCTATCCTCATCATGAACGCCTTCACACCTCTTATTAATAATTATTGCAAACCCAAGCGCTTTGGCGAAGTGGTTAGAAAGGAGGCTGCAAAATGAAAAAGTTGAAATCAACATTGCCTAACATGGCCATTGTGCTCACGCTGATTGCTGTGATTGCTGGTGGTGCGTTGGCATACGTGAATAGTATTACGAAGGATCCTATTGCTGCGATCAATCAGAAGAATCTTGAGGATGGTATTCGCAAGGTATTGGGTGACGACAACGTGGCCATTCCCGAGCCTGAGACGATGGATGACGGTACGATGGTTTACCGCACCGAGAAGGGTGTGGCAGTGCAGAGCCAGGATCCTCAGAATGCTTCTTTCGGTGGTGACCTGACCATTCTCGTAGGTTTTGACAACGAAGGTAACATTATGGGTTACACTGTGTTGAAGACCAATGAAACTCCCGGTCTTGGTGCAAAGGCTGGTGAGTGGTTCCAGGAAGGTCAGAAGGGCAACATCATCGGTAAGAATCCTGCAACTCCCTTGGCTGTGACCAAGGATGGTGGTGACGTGGATGCCATCACAGCAAGTACCATCACGAGCCGTTCATTCCTTCGTGCCGTGAACGCTGCCTATGTAGCAGTATTCGGTGGTGATGCCGATGCCTTGACTTCTGCTTCTCAGCAGGCAAATCCTGAGGTGGATGCCTGTGAGGATGTCACGACGGAAGGTCCTGACTTCGAGGGTGAGGCTGCTGCCATGGAGCAGGAACTCGAGGAAACTAATAATAGTGAAAACGTTTAATGATAGGAGACTGACAAATGAACTACTTGAAAGTATTATTAAATGGTATAGTCAAGGAGAATCCTACCTTTGTTCTTCTCCTTGGAATGTGTCCCACTCTGGGTACTACGAGCAGTGCCATAAACGGTATGTCAATGGGTTTGGCTACTATGGCCGTACTCATCTGCTCTAACTTCGTGATTTCGCTCATTAAGAATGTCATTCCCGACATGGTTCGTATTCCCTCGTTCATCGTGGTCATCGCATCACTTGTTACCGTGCTGCAGATGCTCATCAAGGCATACGCTCCCGACATCGACAAGAGTCTGGGTCTGTTTATTCCCCTGATTGTTGTAAACTGTATCATCTTAGGTCGTGCAGAGGCATTTGCCGCAAAGAACAATCCCGTTGCCAGCATCTTCGATGGTATCGGTATGGGTCTTGGCTTCACCATCGCCCTGACGCTTCTTGGTGCTGTTCGTGAAATTTTGGGTACCGGTCATGTGTTTGGCATGGAGCTTTTCAATGAGAGCTACGGTGCACTGATCTTCGTCTTGGCTCCCGGTGCATTTATCGCACTCGGCTATTTGGTAGCTATTATTAATAAGATTAAGGGTTAATAGACTATGGCATACATATTAATATTTATAACAGCAATCTTCGTAAATAACGTTGTGCTGTCACAGTTCTTGGGTATTTGTCCTTTCTTGGGTGTAAGTAAGAAGGTGGAAACCGCCTCTGGTATGGCTGCTGCCGTAGCATTCGTGCTTACCATCGCAACGATCGTTACCTATCTTATTCAGATTTATCTGCTCGATGCATTCGACTTGGGCTACTTGCAGACCATTGCATTCATCCTCGTCATTGCAGCGCTTGTACAGATGGTGGAAATCGTATTGAAGAAGGTAAGCCCCAGCCTCTATCAGGCTCTCGGTGTGTTCCTTCCCTTGATTACCACTAACTGCTGTATTCTTGGTGTTGCCATTCAGGTGGCAAGTGGTACCTACGCAGCTCCCGGTCTTGAGCACAATCTGCTCACCGGTATTGTGTACGCTGTCAGCACAGCCATTGGCTTCGGTTTGGCACTTATCGTCTTTGCCGGTATCCGTGAGCAATTGTCTCGCGTAGCCGTTCCCAAAGGCGTTCAGGGCATGAGTATCGCACTCATCACTGCAGGTCTATTGGCCATGGCGTTTATGGGCTTTAGCGGTGTCAACAACGGTTTACAAAAGCTTTTTGGCATTTGAGAATAGCAAAAAAGAGGTGTTTGAAAGAAAAAACACCTCTTTTTTTTGTTTAGTTCCGAAACATTTACTAACTTTGCATAAATAAAAATAAACAAACATATCATGAAGGAAACAATTTTGGTAACAGGTGGTACTGGTTTTATCGGTTCACACACCACAGTAGAGCTGCAGAACGCAGGTTATAATGTTGTCATTGTTGACAACTTGTCTAATTCATCTGTCGATGTACTCGACGGCATTGAGAAGATTACTGGCATCCGCCCCGCTTTCGAGCAGGTTGATTTGCGTGATTTCGATGCTACCGAAGCTGTTTTCCAGAAGTATCCTGGCATCAAGGGTATTATCCACTTTGCTGCTAGCAAGGCAGTAGGCGAGAGCGTTGAGAAGCCTCTTCTTTACTATCGTAACAACGTAATCAGCCTTGTGAACCTCCTCGAGCTTATGCCTAAGTATGAGGTTAAGGGTATTATCTTCTCTTCTTCATGTACCGTTTATGGTCAGCCCACTGCTGAGCATCTGCCTGTAACTGAGAATGCTCCTATCCAGAAGGCACTCTCTCCCTATGGCAACACCAAGCAGATCAACGAGGAAATCATCCAGGATTATATCCACTCAGGTGCTAACATCAAGAGCATCATCCTTCGTTACTTCAACCCCATTGGTGCACATCCCACAGCATTTATCGGTGAGTTGCCCAACGGTGTGCCCATGAACTTGATTCCCTTCGTTACTCAGACCGCTATAGGCATCCGCAAGGAACTGAAGATCTTCGGTAACGACTATAATACTCCCGATGGTACCTGCATCCGTGACTACATCTATGTAGTTGACCTTGCTAAGGCACACGTAAAGGCTATGGAGCGTGTATTGGAGAAGGAGACTGAGCCCGTTGAGGTGTTCAATATCGGTACTGGTACAGGTTTGTCTACTCTCGAAGTAATCCAGGGCTTTGAGAAAGCTACAGGCGTTAAGTTGCCTTGGAGCTATGCTCCCCGTCGCGAGGGCGATATTGAGAAGGTATGGGGTAATGTAGACAAGGCTAACAACGTACTTGGTTGGAAGGCTGACACTCCTGTTGAGGAGGTACTTGCTTCGGCTTGGAAGTGGCAGTGTGCCCTTCGTGAGCGTGGCATCATGTAATTAAATTATGACAATACATCGTTTTATGAAATAAGTTTTTGTTATCCTGATATTTTATAGCTTGACGGGTAGTAAAGTCCGGTGTGAATCGTGTTTTATTGCTGCAGTACTAGCAACGTCAAGTTTATCGTGTTTTATTTTGTGTTTGTGTAGTTGCCCTTCGACGCGAGTCGAGGGGTAATTTTTTATAAATAAAGCAGCAAATCTTTCGATTTGCTGCCTTGTGTGATCAGATTAGTTCTTTCTGCTTTTCCTCATTTTTAGAATCATCCTGATGGCATCTCCGATTTTGTAACCCATCCTTACACCTTGGATGATGTTCATGCTCCTGTCAATCATGTAGCTGAACATGCCCCATTTTGACGTTGGAGGTGCTTCGCTTGTCAGCGTCTGATAGGTGAGTATCATCTTCCTTTTAGAGGCATCAAGCTTCTTTTTGGTCTGGCGTCGTTTGTACTGCAGCCATTCCATTTCATCCATCGGTTTGTAGTGCGAACTACTGGCACGAAAGTGTCGATTGATGATCTCCTTAATACGGTCTTGCTCAGTCTTCTTCATCTTCTTCCTCTTTTTCTTTTATGAAAACACTTGTCATTAGGCGAGCTAACGGAAGGATTACCCATCGTCTTCTGTTCAGGTAGAAGATGAGAAGTAGAATTAGCAGAAATAGCGCATAGAGAGCATAGCAGAGAGCAATGTTTTGAATGGCGGCTCCGAGCCAATGCACGATTGCCATTCCTGCAAAAACAAAAATCACCAAGGCCACGACAGCTACGACAACCACAATAGCAAGTGTGCTGATAAGGCGCGTCAGTTGCTCTGCGGCAGAGTAGCGTAGATATTCTTTCTGTAAGCCATAGTATTTCTTGGCTTCCAATAAGATATCAGCGAGATTGGCTTGTTGGTCTTTGTCCTTCTGCATGATGTTGTTTACTCTCTAAATACTTTGTTATTCCTCGTTGGTCTGAAGTTCCTCTGCTATCTCGTCAACGAGGGTGTCCATCTCCTTGTTGTTAAGACGAATGCCACGCTTACGAAGTGACTCCATGATCTTTTTACGCAAGTCAGAACCCTTCTGAGGAGCAAAAAGCAAACCCAAAGCAGCACCTACAACGGCACCGCCAACAAATGCTGCAATACAATTTACATTCTTCATAATATCCCGTTTTTTGATTGGTTAATATCCCGTTTTTGTTTTGCGGATACGCAAAGATAGTGGTTTTTTCTTTACGCGCAAAGAAAGTTCTGGCTTTTTAACTTTTTTTTTATACATAATGCCTTGATTATTGGCAGAAAATCACTATCTTTGTGCAAAATTTAAACGAAACATTAAATTCTTAGCTAAAATGAACAAGATTTTCTTTATGGGCGCTGCCCTGACAGTTGCTTTGACACTTACTTCTTGCCACAGCAAAGAGAGTGCATACAAGAAAGCTTACGAGAAGGCACAGGCTGCCGCTCAGTATCAGCAGTACACCAACAATCAGCAAAACGTGGCTCAGAATGGTGGATACACACAGCAGCAGAACACTCCTGTTGAGGTTACTCCCGTAAATCCTGTTAACAATAATCAGAATCAGAATGTACCTGATTACAGCAATGTTTCAGTACGCACAGAGAATGTAACCGTAGTTAGCGGTAGCGCTTTGCGTGCTTACAGCGTCGTTGTCGGTAGCTTCAGCGTAAAGGCTAATGCTGAGGGTCTGAAGAACAAACTTGCTAATGCAGGTTATGGTGCACGTGTCGTAAAGGCTGTTGTTAACAACGCTGATTGGTATCGTGTTGTGGCAGGTAGTTTCGACACCAAGAATGAGGCTGCTGCTTTCCGTGCTGCTCAGCAGGGTAACTATCCTGATGCTTGGTTGCTCTATAGCAAGTAATTTTTATCTCTAATGATACAAATATGGAGTTAGCGCAACCGTGCTAACTCCTTTTTATATTGAAGTGGCTAGATTACTTTCTATAGACTATGGTGCTAAACGAACTGGTTTGGCAGTGACGGATGCAGCACAGATTGTGCCAGGGGGACTTTGTACGGTTCTGACAAAAGATCTTTTAAAGTTTCTCACTGATTACGTAAGTCGTGAACCCGTCGAACGGTTCATTGTTGGTTTACCTAAACAGACGAACGGTGAGGATAGCGAAAACCTGCAGCGTGTTCGCAGTTTTGTGGGAAATTTGCAAAAAGCTTTGCCTAACATTCCCGTAACATGGTATGACGAGCGTTTCACCAGCGTTTTGGCGCATCAAACGATGCTAGATGCAGGGTTGGGTAAAAAGGCAAGACAGAACAAGGCACTTGTCGATGAAATCAGCGCTACCATCATCCTTCGTGACTATATGGAGTCCAACCGTCGCTTTTAACCTCACACATAATCTTTGCTCTGTGCCTTTGCATTTAAATAACTTCATTTTAAAATTTATCAAAACAATCATCAATGATTCTTCCAATTTATACTTTTGGCCAACCTGTTCTGCGTAAGGTGGCAGAAGACATAACACCCGATTATCCTGAACTCGAGACCCTGATTCAGAATATGTACGACACACTCGACCGTAGCGAGGGTATTGGTTTGGCTGCACCTCAGATAGGACTTCCTATCCGTCTTGTCGTTATCAACCTTGACCTCTTGAGTGAGGACATGCCTGAGTACAAGGGTTATATCCATACCTTTATTAATGCGCATATCGTAGAGTATGACGATACGGAGAAGGACAGTTCGGAGGAAGGTTGTCTTTCCCTTCCCGGTATTCACGAGAAGGTCACACGTCCCACACGTATCCATGTTCAATATCTTGATGAGAAATTCGAGGCACACGACGAGTGGGTAGGTGGCTACTTGGCTCGTGTTATGCAGCATGAGTTCGACCATTTGGAAGGAGAAGTTTTCACTGATCACCTTACTGGTTTGCGCAAGACTATGGTTAAGGGCAAACTCAATCAGTTGCTAAAGGGTAATTTTAGTTGTAGATATAAGGTTAAGGTAAAGCGCTAAACTAAGTGATAAAAAGGCTGTTATGCATAGTCGTTCTTCTGACTTTTGCTTTTGCTGGTCGGTTGAATGCCCAAATCAATGCCGAGAGGGTTTTGATGATGGGGCGTAGTGCGTTGTACTATGAGGACTATGTACTCAGCATTCAGCGTTTTAATATGGTTATTAGTGCTAAACCACAATGGGCAGAAGCTTACTTCTACCGTGGTTTAGCTAAATTCTATCTGGAGGATTATTCCGGTGCTGAGACCGATTGCTCCAGTGCTATTTATTATAATCCTTATTCCGATAACTTCTACGTACTCAGAGGACTTAGTCGTATTCACCTAAAGTCTTACGATAAAGCAGAGGAAGACTATCAGAAGGCCATTAACATCAACCCTACCGATGCAGGCTATTGGCATAATATGGTTCTGTGTCAGATGGAGCAAGAGAGTTACGGCAAGGCAGATTCGTGTTTGGCATTGATGATCAGCAAGTGGCCCAAGGTCAGCGAGAACTACACGATGCGTGGTCAGGTGAAGTTGGCAGAGAAGGATACGGTAACTGCGGAGCAATGGGTAGACCGTTCGCTCGAGGTAAATGCTTTTGATGGTTCGGCATTGAGTATTAAGGCTATGCTCCTGCTCTCACGCAACAATTATAAGGAAGGCGAGGCCATGTTGGACCGTGCCATCATCCAGATGCCTCGTAAGGCCGATCTTTACATAAATCGCGGTATAGCACGCTACAGTCAGGAAAACCTTCGTGGTGCCATGAATGACTATGATGCGGCACTAGAGTTGAACGAAAACAGTTTCGTCGGGCACTTCAACCGTGGTTTGCTGCGTGCACAAGTGGGTGATGACAACCATGCCATCGAAGACTTCAATTTCGTCATTGAGCGTGATCCTGACAACCACATCGCCATCTATAATCGCGCCATTCTTCTCAACAATGTGGGTGATTATAAAGGAGCGATGCGTGACCTCACAACTTTGCTCGATGATTATCCCGAGTTTTGGGATGGCTACTTGATGCGTGCACAGATTCGCCGTAAGGTTGGAGACACGTATGGTGCCGAGCGTGATGAGTTCAAGGTTATGAAAGCACGCATTGAAGGCACTTCGCACAAGAAGAAGTCCACGAAGAAGACACGTAAGGTTGATGACCACGACCTTGAAGACTATAATAAACTCATTGAGAACGACACGCAGGAAACAGTACACGAATATGCCTCGGCTTACCGTGGTCGTGTGCAAGACCAGGCTACGGCTCTCCAACCCATGCCATCCTTTGTGCTGAGTTATTATGAGCATTCGTCGGCCATCAACCGCTATGTGCCTTACATAGCAGCAATAGAAGCTCTTAACAACAGCCATACTTTCTTCACACAACTTCACGTCTCCAACCAGGACGTTCAGAATACGGAAGGTTCCTTACAACGTATTTTCGATGACATTAGCAGTTTGGAGTCAAAAATAGACAGTTCTCCCAATCTACTCTTACGCAGAGCAGTAGACTATTACCATGTACGTGATTTCGAAAGTGGCATTGCTGATGTAGATGCTTTCCTCGACAAGAGTCCCGATCATATTGTGGCACTCTACCTTCGTGCTCAGTTACGTTCATCATTGCTCATGGCTAAACATCAGGAACTGGCCGCCGGCATCAGCGAGAAGCAGATGCCAACCACCGAGGTGCGTTTGTCTTTCAAACAAGTTCTTGACGATTTGAAGAGGTTGACCGAGATAGATTCCAAGCAGCAGTTTGCATATTTCAATATGGGAAACATTCACGTGCTTCTGCACGACTACGACCTTGCTGTCGAAGCTTACAATCAGGCCATAGCCATTGACTCGTCCTTGCCCGATGCTTTCTACAACCGTGGCATTGCCTACATCCTGCTTGGTGATACAGAGCGTGGCTTGTCAGATCTCTCACAAGCCGGTGAACTTGGCCTCTATTCGGCCTATAGTCTTATCAAGCAATATTCCAAGAAGTAAGTTTCTTACAACCTCACAACCTAATAACCTCACAACCTAATAACCTCAAAATCTTTTGTTAGCGTGCCAAGACAAGCATAGCCCATTCACCATTATGGCGTTCATGCTGTAGGGAGAGACCGTATTTCGAAGCCTCTTCTGTAAGATAATGTATATCGTCGTTGTAGAAACCGCTGATGAGTAGCGTGGCATTATGTTTCTTCAGTACGGAGGTAAAAAGCTCCATGTCGCCAAGCAGAATGTTGCGGTTAATGTTAGCAATCAGCAGGTCATAGTTCTGCTCACCCTTAATGGCTGACGAGTCCCCCAGTCTTACTTCCAACTTTCCATCAGTGTTGCAAAAGTTAAGAGTAGCGTTGTCAAGCGTGTTCTCCACGCTCCATTCGTCTATGTCGTAGGCAAGTACTTTTTCGGCTCCTTGCATGAGGCACAGGAAACCAAGGATACCCGTTCCACAGCCAGCATCGACCACACGCTTTCCCTTCAGATCCGTGTCAAGGAGTTCGGTAAGAATCATCTGAGTCGTCTCATGCGATCCCGTACCGAAGGCCTGTCGCGGATGGATCAGGATGCGCTTTGGGTAGTTTCCTGCTTCGTGATGCGTATCACACACGACGAGATGATCATCTATAATAATAGGTTCGAAACCCTCATTTTCCCACGTTTCATTCCAATCCTTATCCTCCGGCTCATCAATCGTATAGTTGACGAGTGTATCGGGTAGGGGAAAGTCCGTAGCAATTCCCTTTACGCTCTCTTCGTCATAGAGTGACTGCTGCACGTAAGCCTTCAGCGTATCGTTCTCTGCGGGGATGAATGTTTCAAAGCCCACATCTGCCAAGAGTGCAGAGAGTATGTCGCTTGCGGTTTCGCTATAAGGTTGTATGTTGAAAGTCAGTTCGTAGTATTTCATCTTTATGGGGTTATGAGGTTTTAGGGTTATGAGGTTTTGAGGTTATGTGGTGAATTTTGTGCAAATTTACATAAAAAAAATGAAAAGGGGGATTTTCCTATCCAAAATGAGGGATTTCCTATTGTTGTTTCATGGAAAATCCGTACATTTGCAACAGATAAACAAAAATGAGTACATTATGAAGACGAATTTCTTACTTACAGCTTTGTTGGTAGTGTTACCATTGAATATGATGGCTCAGGACGATGATATGTATTTCGTTCCCAAGAAGAAGGCAAAAGCGCAGCAGACGGTGACATCTGCAACAGACGCTGCTAGGTCTTATTCGGCAGAAGAGTCCGCTTTCAATGATGGTCGTGAAGCAGCTCCCGACTATCATGTTGGTACGTTGCGAAGCGACGACGAGTATAACCGTCGTGGACATTATGGCAACACTCGCTATGGTGAGGTGCGAATTGGCAACGACACGCTCTACATCTCTGAAGAGGATCAGTTGTCAGAAGATAGCGTACGTTACTATGACGAAGACGATGACTACGGTTACAGCGGTCGCCTCGTTCGCTTCCATGGTGGTGTTCGTAGTCCTTACTATTGGGACTACTACTACGACTGGGCATACGATCCCTTCTTCTATGACCCCTGGTACTATGGCCCCGGCTATTATGGTTGGTACGGCCCCTACTATGGTCCCTGGTATCGTCACGGATGGTACGGATGGTATGATCCTTGGTACAGTTGGGGTTGGGGATACGTCCCATTCTGGCACCACCACCATCATTGGGGACATCACACCAACTGGGGCTATGGTAACATCGCTCGCAACAATCCTGGCATTTTCGGCAGCCGTACGGGTGGTACACGTGGCATAAGCGGTATGTCGGCTAACCGTGGTACTCGTGGCTTTAGTAGCTCAACACGTGGTACACGTGGTGACTTGACACGTGGTGTTACTACACGTGGAGCATCTGACAATCGTGGTAATCGTCAATACGACAACCGACGCGTAACCACAACACGTGCTCTTGGCGAAAACACACCTACTTCACGCAGTTCACGTACTACGACACCTGTAACTAACACTCGCTCAAATACTCCCACATATACTCCCACGACACGTAGCTCTAATACCGGCAGCTTCGGTGGAAGCAGCTCACGTGGTGGCGGATTCACCGGAGGTGGTGGCTTCGGCGGTGGCGGTAGCTTCGGCGGCGGTGGCTCACGTGGCGGTGGCGGTGGCCGCGGTGGCAGATAAGTATATAATTATTCCTATTCGGATACAATTCCATTAATCGTTAAATACTCTATAATATGAAAAAGATAATACTGTCAACTATCATAATGGGTACAGCCACAATGGCTCAGGCTCAGGATACTTATCTCAACGATCGTCTTACTAACAATGCTGGTGATGTGTACGGTACAGCTCGTTTCGTGGGTATGGGTGGTGCCATGGGTGCTTTGGGTGCTGACATATCGACCATCGATTGGAACCCTGCGGGCATTGGTATGATGCGTAAGAGTGACCTTTCCTTTACTGCTGGAGCAGTTTGGGATAAAGTGGGTGTGAACGGCCTTGCAAAGGCTCATGCTACGCTCGACCAGATGGGTGGCGTCTATGCCATTCCTCTTTCTGGTAACTCCAAGGTGCAGTATGTTAATATTGCTTTCAATTACCAGAAGAAGAAGAACTTTAACAATGCCTTTATTGCTGACAATGATCTTTTGAAAGGTTGGTCGCAGATGGACCAGGTTTGTGATTTGTTGAATGCTTATGGCACTACTGATGACGATGGTTATGTCTATAGAAATCTGGCAGGATTGGCAGGAGAATTCTATAACGACAAGACTGGTTACTCATTCCTGAAGTATGATGAAACCACCAAGAAGTTCACTAATCAGTTCTCGGGGGAACGCAATCGCTATACCCAGAAGACTTGGGGTTCGCAGAATGCATTTGATTTCAATATTTCTACCAACATTAATGATAGAGCCTATCTTGGATTGACGCTTGGTTTTGATAATATCCGCTATCGCGCTTGGTACGATTTGTATGAAGAGAATACCAATCCAAGTACGGGTGGACATGGCGACTACACCCTTTATAATGATCATGCCATCGATGGCTTCGGTTTTAATCTGAAATTAGGTACCATTGTTCGTCCCATTGAGGACAATCCTTTCCGCATTGCTTTCACTTTGGAGACTCCTACATGGTATCACCTCAAGAGTTCTACTTACTATCAACTTACGGATGAGGTTGAGAAAGTTAAGAGTGATATGCCTGAGAGTTATCTGGAGTACTCTCTTCGTACACCACTCAAGGTTCGTCTTAGCATTGGTTCTACTGTTAGCAATTTCCTTGCATGGGACGTGGACTATGAATATGCGCTCTATAACAAGGCTAAGATGGGTTATCCCAATGATGCCATAAATACACCTCAAAGTTCTATCTTCAGCAACACATGGGATGATGATATGAACCTGCAGACGGAAAATAACATGAAAGGTACGCACAACGTGCGTGCAGGTGTAGAGTACAAGCCTACCTCCAATTGGGCTTTCCGCTTGGGTTACAACTATGCCACTTCTGCCTACAAGAAAAATGTAACTTTCGATCAATATGCTCTCAACAGCTATGCAATGAACTATGCCACAACAACGAGCTATATGCGACTTGGTGACGTTAATTGCCTTACCTTAGGTCTTGGCTATCGCTGGAAGCATGCCTACATTGACTTAGGCTACAAGTTGATTAATCAGAAGGGTGACTTCTATGCATTCTATGCTCCTTCAGATGCAAACATAGGCCATTCTCCCAACGAACTCACTCCCGTCGGAGTTGATCTGACCAAGCAGCAGGTTACTGCAACATTCGGTGTTCGTTTCTAACGCTTTGTTGTTCGCCCTCGAATGAATGACAAGCACTATAACTCAGCCATTGCCGTCCGTCTTCGACCACTCGTTGACGGACGGCAATGGTCTTTGATTACCACTTACCTCTCTTCGCTCAGCAACTCACAATTCCGTACAGCGGGATATATGCTGGGCGAGCGTTTCATGCCAGCGCTTAGTGATGATGACTTCTGGGCTTTGGCTCTGGTGTTGGTTGACTTCAATGCCAAAGCGTTCCTTGTCACGGTGCTTAAGAGTTGGGTGTTTTCTGCCTCGCGTTGTGTACCGGGCAGCAATATTCCCTCACGTTCATTAACACCGATACCTCCTTTCTTCAGTACTTTGCAGGATAGGGTAGAGGATCAGCGTAAGACTCTTGAAGTGATGCTTCCCGCTTTGGATTCTCCTGATATTGTGGAACAACTCCTGCGCGCCATGCTGGTATCTTCTGTTCCCCTCCGCATCAACGCTTTTCTGCATTGCCTTACGCTTCCAACCTCGTTCCTTTTGTTCAAGACCCTTCGTGAAGTTGAAGATGACCGTGCTCTCCTCATTCGCACCGTCAGTTACTTGATGAAGCAGGGCAGTAACCTTTCCTTCAATTTAGCCTCGCTTCTTAGCAGTTATTTTGGTTTAGAGGAAGTTAAGGGAACTTTCTCTCTCCGTATTCAACCCTTTGAACTGTCTCGTCTTGAAACGGATTATTTGGCTTTTTGTCAAGCAATGAGCCTGTGATTGAGCATTTTCCATCTTTATGTTCTGTGCGCTGCCTTTTACGGGTGCGTAGAATCAAGTCCAAGGAGGTGCTCCGCTCTTTTGTAATTAGGTGTTTCTCTCTTTGTCGAATCCTACATCGGATCCTGTCGAACCCTGTCGAACCCTAAACTAGGGTTCGACGTGGGGTTCGACGCTGGTATTTTGTTGAGTATCAGTTGCGTGTGTGGTGTTTAGCGGAACCCTTGGACTTTTTGTCCTTAAAAAACTTTTTTTACGTAGCTTTTGCTTTGACACAAATGTTACTTGGGCGAAGTGTCTTTGTTCCTGCTAGGGTGCGTTTGCATTTCCCTGGCGGTTGTGGTGCGAATGTCGCTCGGGTAATTGTTTTTCCGCCACAGGCGGAAAAAACACTCTCCTAGCAGTCTTGGATGAAAAGTGATAAATAGTTTCCCGTCTATTGAAGCGAGTTTCACTCTATTTATGCTTTGTTCGTCAGTTGAAATGCCAATCTCTCGTCACCACTCCAACAAAGGATGATGCCACAATACTCGAAGCCTGCTTTTGCTATTGCATTCTGCATTACCTTATTGTCTCGATGGGTGTCAATACGGATGGTGTCGTAGTATTGTAGGGCATACTCCATTGCTGTATTGAAGATACCTTTTACCTCTCCACTACTGGCAATTCGATGAATGGTAGCGTATGGATTGTTGTTCTTCCATGCGCCATCATAAATCTTGTCGTAAGTCGGATCATTGCCGCCTCGAAGTACAAACGTGGCAACCATCTTCTCATTTTCCTGACAGATGTAACTATCACCGCTATTGATGTCATCGGTCAGTTGCTCAACGGAAGGGTAGGTTTCTGCCCATTGGTTAGGGTTACCTGTCTCTGCCATAAACCTACGTGCTATGGCAAATATCTCCAGCATTCGCGGAATGTCTTCAAGTGTGGCTTTGCGTATTGTCATTTACTTCATTCTGTTGACGTCATAATGAATTGTGTTTGCAAAGTTAAGAATAAATCCGTAATAATCACAATAGTCACTGTTCTTTTATGCATTCTTAGATTCGTAATGGCATGATAACGGTGATAAATTCTTAAAACACTAAATAAAGTGAAGGACTTGTAAGGGTTATCATGCTTTTAATCTTTGGTTTTAAAATATTTTTCGTAACTTTGCAGAAAGCAGTAAATAATGGATAGATTTGGTATCATCATAGAGCGTCAGGAGCAGTTGGAGGCGTTGATAAAGGAATGGGGATTCCTGCCGTTCTTCAAAAATGGAATTGAGGGATTCTCCATCGAGGAGATGACTCCGCCAGAACTGTTGTTTGGCGACGACTTTGAGAATGGACCTTGGCAATGGAAAGGGCCTATCATCGCTAAATGGGAGGCGGCTTACGGTAAGTTCTTCCAGAAGAAGGCTGGATATGTGAGCCTTGAGTGGTTGCCTGACTTTATGAATTGGAGGCGGTCGCTGTATCCGCTGAAGAAAGAGTCGGCAGACGCTCGGCACATTCATAAGGTTCTGGTAGAGAATGAGTCGATGCTCAGCAAGCAGTTGAAGGTGGCGAGTGGATTCACTTTGAATCGGAAACGGAACAAGTTGAATCCTGATGATCCTAGTCAGCCAATTATCAATAAGAGAAATGGTATGGCGTTTGATGCCTTGATAGGTCAACTGCAAATGGGTACGCACGTCTGCATTGCCGACTTTGAGTACCTCATCTCCAAGAAGGGTGAACCATACGGATGGGGCGTTGCGCGATATTGCACTCCCGAAGCCATGTACCCTGATTTGTTCCCATTGAAGGATAGGGTAGAGGGGAGGACTCCCAAGCAGTCGCGCAAGCGTATCATCGACCATCTGCAAGGGCTGTTCCCTGATGTAGATAGGGCGAAGATAGAGAAATTGATATAAACGTAGAACACAAATCATCCGTCCAATGCCGACCTCGCAGGTTGCCCATGCAATGATCGCCATGGCAAAGCAGGCAAAGGAAGGAACATTTACATTTGTACCAAAGGATATTTGGAAGATACAA
>JAZQQO010000024.1:0-14924 GCA_045629085.1 Bacteroidaceae bacterium | reverse complement strand
GCCGTCCTGTGCCTTCGTCTCGCGCAGCACCACCGTCATGCCGCTCCAGTTACTCTCACTGATGTTCTTGCTCTCTGCGCTTGGCAGCATCTGCTTCACCAAGCTTCTCAGGCTCGTGGCCTGGTAAGTGAATTTTGTCATAATTGTCAATTTTCTATTATTATACTTGATTCTTAATGAGTTGGTCGCTGCCTGCTAAGCAGCCCTACATTTTGCCCGTCGGCAAAAGTCCCGTCGGCTGCCCTCACCCTGCTAAGCAGCCCCCTCCCCGAGACGGGGAGGGCGGGGGGAGAGGCTTTATAATACTTCACCAATATGATCCTCTGCTCCAGCGTGTAGCCCGTCTTGCCCGGCACGTATCCGGTGCGCTCCATGCGGAGACGCAGCTGCGGGTTGTGGCGTATGTCGCCCGCCACGAGCGTGCCTACGGCCTTGGCCCACTGTCCGTGGCTGCCGTAGCGTGCGCGGTCGTAGGGGAAGAGAGCCTGTGCGAAGGTGCTTCGCCGGTCGCCAGCGTGCAGGCTGTTAAGTATCTCGAGGGCCTCGGCATCCGTCATCTCGCGTGGTGCGCTGATGTCCGTCCGTGCGACGGAGTCCGCCTGTGTGGCATCCTGCCTGCGCGTGTGTCTCTGCCGGTGCATCCTCATGCCCTGTGGTGGCATCCGTGGGTTTTCTGTCTTTTTTTGCATAGCGTTCTTTGTTTTAGTGAATTGTTGGACGTCCGTGTTCTTGAAGAACGCTGCAAAGGTAGGGATAAAAAAAATCCTTCACCAGAAAAAATCTGATAAAGGATCGGATTTGGGATTGGATTTGGGATTGTTGGGATCGGATTTGGGATCGGATTTGGGATCGGATTTGGGATTGCAGTCTTAACTTTTTGAATAGAGCGTATAAAACATCCTCAATGTGTCTTTGCAGGGATTGGGCTGTTCATTGGGCGCAAATCCACATTTGTAGTAAAATTCTACTGCGCTATGTTCTTGCATTTTGTACGCCACAACGGAAATTCTGTAAATCTTCGGTTGTATCAGAGGCCTTAATGGTTATACCTTTTATTTCCATTCTGCCGCGTATAACTTTGAAGCCTCCTCCTCACGCCTACGACATTCTTTCTCCTGCTGGGTTAGCTCTCCAGTCATACTGCGACGCAGCGATTCGCGGATTATCCGTGCGAATTCCCCACTGATGGGTTTGCGGTATTCTCTTACTCCAAGCATTGTACTATGTTTTTAAGATGGATTGCGCTGCAAAGGTACGTGAAAAACACAGAACTCCAAAACTTTTTGATAAATAAATTCTAACTTTTCGAATAAAGAGTCCTTTCGCGCATGAGGAATTCACGGGCAAGAGATACGTATCGCAAAGTCCTGGTTGGTGAGAACGAGGCGATCTTCCAGTCAGGGAACAAATGTTTCCCGCTGAACGACACCTTACGGATATCCTCATTGACAGGCCTTTTGCTATCAGGCAAAAGAGTATATGATGCAAGAAGCACACAATAGTCAACTGTTGTCAGATCTTTGTCAATCCGCTCCTTTATGATTTGGCACAATGCGGCATGCTCCTTTTTGTCGGCTATCGTCCCATCCATCACCATCTCGCCCACCACCATCAATGCCCGTTCCAGGGAGTTGTATGGCAAGTCCTCCTTTTCGTATAATGAGGGATGCTGACTCTCAACATCAGTCTTAACATCATCTTTGCCTGTCAGTTGTTTGATGCTGCCGGGATAGAGGTTCTCCACGTGTTGTATCTCCTTGATGTACAAGCATCCAGCCTCGAAGTAGTTCTCTATCTTCGCTCCCTCTAAGTTCTTTTTCTTACTGTCTTCCATGTCCACTTGTCAGTTCTTATCTTTTCCTTTCACTTCGCCCACATGTTCAATGTGTCCTATGCCAATAGACCCATCATGGTAGTGGCTTTTCACTTCAGCCGACTCTGCCACTACGCTTACTCCGGAATTCTTGTCAATATTGATCTCGACAAGTGGCTTTGTGGTAGAACGCTTGGCCGTTCCCTGCATTGGCAGACAACCTGCCATTTTTCTGATTAGTGCCTCATATTTCTTTATCTTTCGAATCATTTCATCCATACTTGATTGCTGTGGTGTAGTCAGCACAGGGCAAACGACTTTCATGCCGTCGGCAGTTATCGGTATGGTATCCTCCTGCGGCAGAACGAGTTTGGGGTTGCGTTTGAGCAGGAACTGTTGGAACCGCCATTGTGCAAAGCCTTCGAGTATGTCAATATGGTCTGTGAGGTATTCTATCCAGGCAGGGTTTATTTGTATGGTCTTTCCCTTGATAGCGTACGGGCAGCGGTTGTGTTCAAAATCCTGAGAGGCAATGGCAGTCTGCTTGTTTGTCATTTTGGCTCCCAACCATGGGTATAGGAAACGGTAAGGCACATAGACCGTCATGGCCTCGACCACTTCAGCAACCACTTCAAGATGCGTGTTCTGCTCCATATAACTTTGCACACGCTCCTCCAGGTCGCGTGTGTTGAGTTCGGAGTTGAATATGAGCGTGTATATTCTCTTGACGAGTGCATCACACTTGCCAAAGCTAAAGAGACCACTGGTGAGTGGACGCCATGCCATGCCCACCATAGCAGCCACCATCGTATGGAAAGGGATGGGGGCGTAGGCCTTACCTTGTCGCACACATTTCAGCAAGGCTCGCAACCAAAAGAACTTGTAGCTGGCTGTACTTGTGTCGAACACCTGTACCAACTTGTCGGGGTCAATATCGTAATGTTTCATTGAATCCGTGAAGAATATTCGATTTACACAAGACAAAGTTATGAAAATACTTTCAATCAAGTACGGTTTTTCTGCAAATACATAGAAAAAAATACTTTTTTCTCCCTTTTCATCCTTTATATCAATATTATTGACTATCTTTGTCGTGTCCAATCCCTGCGCCGTGGCCTCCTTGGAGGCAGGGTCGGGGGAAGGATGCATTTATGGGAAAGCGTTATCGCGCTTTGGCTTGACTTCTTGAAACCTGAGAAATTTCATTCCTGTCACTGCCACAGCAACGATGGACGCCTTATGGGTATGTTATATCCGCACCTCCCGTCGTGGGGGGGTGCTGGAACATACGGCGTGGGGCTCTGGACGTTGCTCGTTTCGACAGGAAGGGCAGTCTCAGGGCCTCAAGAAGTGGAGCGGGCAGCACGTTGGGCTCCACGTTTTTTCATATCTGCTCACACCATAAGAACTTTTTGATTGCATCACCTGGAGCCGGTCAATGCGCATCGTACTTAAGGAGACTAAATGGCTCAAAAATACACTTTTTCCGGTCATGAGAGTTTCACCTGCAAGACATTGTGGTTGAAAAAGGGTTATGACTTTATTCTGAACAACAACAATTTCAACTCTCCGGATTCTGTGGTGGAACTGGGAGTAGGCAAAAATATGGTGGCATCCATACGCTATTGGATGCGTGCCTTCGGTTTGACAGTGAATGACAAAGCACAACCTATAGCCGATTATCTTTTTGATTCCAACAAAGGCAAAGACCCATACATTGAAGACTTGGGTACATTGTGGATGTTACACTTCCTACTTGTGAGCACATGTGAGGCAACTCTTTACAACATCCTCTTCACCCAACTGCAGCGAGAGCGCAAGGTGTTTGACCGTCAGCATGTTTTGAATCTTGTCAAGCGAATGATGACAGAGGATGGCAAGCAGAGCCAGTACAATGAGAACACCATCAAAAAAGATATTGGCACTTTGCTGCTGAACTATGTACTTCCTCAGAAAGCAAAAGCGTTGGACGATTACAGTGCATTGCTCATCGACCTCGACCTTATCCGAATGGATGCCGATGGCAAGAATTTCCTTTTCAACATCGAGGGCAAGCGACAGGTTCCATGGCAGATATTTCTCTATGCCGTTATCAAGGCAAAGGGAAAGGACATGACCGTCAGCTACGACACGCTTCAAGAGTTAGGTCTGATGTTCTGTATGAATGATATGGAGGTTATCGAGATGTGTAAGATTGTGGAAGCGCACCACATCGACCAGGTGCGCTATACCGACACGGCCGGCATCCGTCAGTTGCAGTTTATCAATGAAATCAGCGAGGAGGAGGTCTTGAACGAATACTATGGCTAAGAAGACATTTACTTTGTCAGCAAACATTGAGAATGGTATTGCTGAAGGATCAAGATACATTGTTACACCCAACGTACAGAAGGTGTTGCAGGAGATTGTGGATGGCTACCAGACGGGCATTCACTCTTTCTCCATCATCGGCACGTACGGTACGGGCAAGTCGTCCTTCCTACTTCATTTGGAGCAAGACCTGCTCGTAGGTACAAAGAACAAGGAACTACTGAAGAATACTGAACTGCTTCACGATGGAAAGTTTGAGATACTGAACATTCTGGGCGATTCAAAGTCATTGGCAAACTTGCTGCTTGGGAAGTTACAGGAGGTTATGCAGTCGGACGAAACCGATGTGCTTGCACTCTTAAAGGCTTATTATGCCAAACTGAAGAAACAGAATAAGTTCCTGTTGATTGCCATTGATGAGTTTGGCAAAGTGCTGGAACATGCGGCAAAACACGACCCTGAGGAGGAATTGTATTTCTTCCAGAAGTTCACCGAGGTAGTCAATGCACCAACTCGAAATATATTGTTGCTTACCACCTTGCACCAGAACTTCTCCGCATACGCTGGCAAATTGAGCCAGACGCAGAAGAACGAATGGACAAAGGTGAAAGGGCGTTTCCAGGAGGTTGTGTTTGCAGAACCCATCGAGCAGCTGCTTTATCTTGCTGCCGAACACATCTCAACGGAGTTCAAGTACAAACTGACAGACAAAAACTTCCACAAGCTCTACCGAATGGCTGTTGATGGAAAGTTCGTCGCCAAAGACTTCAACTTCGATACCGCTTGCAAACTGTACCCAATGGACACGTTTGCAGCATACGCCATCACTCGTGCCATCCAACGCTATGGACAAAATGAACGTTCGCTGTTTACGTTCCTCAATGCCAAAGGTGTGCATTCTGTCAGCACTTATAAGGAGGTTGAGAATAACACCTACAACCTTGCGGATGTGTACGATTACGTGACCAACTCGTTCCATTCGTACCTGAATGATGCCAACAGTGACTCAACAGGTTGGAGTGCCATCCGCCTGTCCATAGAGCGTGTTGAGGGAAGTGATTGGAAGGAACCTCAGCAGATGCTGGATGCCATCAAGATAGTAAAGTCAATCGGTATGCTGAACCTTTTTGGCAATGCTGGTTTCACGATGATGCATAGCGAGATGATGGACTATGCAAGTATGGCATTGGGGGTTGAGTTTGCAAGTACCATCCTACACGAACTGGAACGACTGAAGATTGTCCGTTATGCTGAATACAAGAAACGACTCATCCTGTTTGAGGGAACCGACATCAACATCGAAGAAGAGGTGACGAATGCCTCTCTCGTTGTACCTAAACCCGTAAATTTTGTGGATGACCTTCGAGTGTATTTCAACAATCGTGTCTCACCGGTAAAGGCATACTACTACCACAGAGGTACTCCAAGATACTTTGAATATCAGTTGCTGGATCATCCGCAAGACATTGTTCCGACAGGCGATGTGGATGGTTATGTGCAGATGATTTTTGGCACTTCCGACAAGCAATACGAAGAGTTGGAGGCATTTAGTAAGAATTGCGAACATGCCATTATCTTTGCCTGGTTCAACAATACGGGCGACATCGTTCAGCACCTCCACAACATACAGAAGTACCGTTACATCATAGAGAAAGTACTGGTGGATAAGAGCGACCGAGTGGCTTTGAAGGAACTCACCCAGCTCGTGGAATACGAGAAGACATTGCTTAACAAGGCTTTGAGCGAAAGTCTGTTCTCATACCTTGATGATGTGACTTGGCTCTACAAGGGTGAGGTTCGTAAGGTGTATTCACATCGCGATTTCAATAAGTTGCTGTCTGAGGTTTGCGATGATGTTTATTCGCTCACTCCTATCATCAACAACGAACTGTTCAATAAGCATAAGCTGAGCAGCAATATCTCTGGCGCCAAGGCTAAGTACCTACAGGCATTGTTGGAAAATAGCGATAAAACAGACTTGGGCTTTGAAGATGACAAGTTCCCACCTGAGAAGACCATCTACTATTCTCTGCTGAAGAATACAGGCCTTCACATGAACGGAGAATTTGCAGATGCTCCAACAAACAATGACATCAAGACCTTATGGGATGCTTGTGAGGAGTTCCTGAACAGTACTCGCGAGAAGGCTCGCAAGTTATCGGAATTGGTAAAGAAACTCTCGACTCAGCCCTACAAGATTAAGGATGGCGTGCTGGAGTTCTGGTTGCCAACCTACCTCTTCATCAAGCGTCAGGACTATTCGCTCTATGGCGAGAATGGTCAGTACATCCCGAACTTCAACATCGAGTTGCTCGACCTGATGAAGAAGCACATCGGCGAGTTCAAGATAAAAGCGTATGCTGTGGATGGCGTGAAGCTGCAACTGTTCAACCAGTACCGCAAGTTCCTGAACCTTGGTGATAACAGCACCATCAAGGGAGGCGCATTTATTGAGACAATCAAGCCGTTCCTGTTCTTCTACAACCGTCAGCTCAACGATTACGCAAAGCATACAAAATCGTTACCACACGAGGAATCCATCAAGTTCCGTGAGGTGTTGGCTCGTGCCAAGGATCCCGAGAAGGCATTCCTCGAAGACCTGCCTGAGGCATTGGGCTATGATGATGACAAACTGAAGGACGAGAATGCCGTACAGGATTACTGCTATGTTATCCAGCGTGCCGTTCGCGAACTGCGAGGTTGCTACAACCAACTCATCGACCGCATTGAGGGCAACTTGATTGAAAGCCTTGGTTTTGAGTCGGGCGAATATGCTGAGTACATTCAGGAGATACAGCAGCGTCTGTCAAAGGTCAAGCCTCATCTGTTGAATCCTCGTCAAAAGGAATTTTACCAACACGCTATGGCTCAGTTTGACAATAGGGCAGAGTGGTATCAGTCAGTTTGCTTTGCTGTTCTTGGTTCGCCACTTGACCGCATGACGGACGATCAGGAGCCCAAACTTCACGATGATATTGTGTTCCTGTTCAAGGAGTGTGAGCAGAAAGCCGTTATCTCAGAAAGTCTCAATTACAAGATTGATGAAAAGGAGGAAGCACGTTCACAAGAGCTGGAATCAAAGATAAACAACATTCTATCAGGTGATAACAATCTTGATGTTTACACCTTGATGCGAATACTACAAAAGAGACTTAACAATGACTAAAGTACGTCACATATTAGGCATTTCGGGCGGTAAGGATAGTGCTGCACTCTCCATCTATCTGAAGCAGAAATACCCACAACTAAAGATTGAGTACTACAACTCTGATACTGGTTGCGAACTGGCAGAAACGGAGGTACTCATCGACCGATTGAGCGCTTACTTGGGTAGTATCAAGCGCTTGCGTGCTGCTGAGGGAAGCCCTGAACCTACACCATTCGAGCACTTCCTGAAAGCGATGGGAGGATTTCTTCCTTCGCCACAACAACGATGGTGTACAAAGAAAATGAAACTGGCAGAGTTTGAACGCTATGCTGGTGAGGATTATGCTGTCTCGTATGTCGGCATCCGTGGTGATGAAGAGCGTGATGGCTACATCTCATCCAAGCCAAACATTCAGGCAGTATTCCCATTCCGCAAGAACATCTGGAGTCTTGATGTCATCAACAAGGTGTTGAGCAATGACAACTTGAAGCAGATTGAAGGCTATTACGAGGAGCTTTGTCCTGAGCGCATGAAGGATGAAGTGATGGAAATCGTACGCAAGCCAATATCGAAGCAATTCTATTACTCCAAGAAGCTCAACGCTCTGCTCGACCTTGACGTAAAGCTTTTCAATCATGTAGTATTCAAGTTCCTTCAGACTACCGAATATCCAGTAGGCAAACTCACCGAAGAAGAATTCCCTCTGTTGGATAACGAAGATGTACTTGTTAAGGAAGACATCTTCCGTCTGCTTCGTGAAAGTGGTGTTGGTGTACCTGCTTACTACGAGGAGATTCCTTTCGAGATTGATGGTAAAGTGGGAACTTACTGCCGTTCTCGTTCTGGTTGCTACTTCTGTTTCTTCCAGCAACGCATTGAATGGGTATGGTTGCTTGAGCAGCACCCCGACCTCTACGAAAAGGCAATGACCTTCGAGAAAGATGGCTATACTTGGATCCAAGGCGAAACCCTTGCCGACCTCGCCAAGCCCGAACGCGTGCGACAGATAAAGCTCGACATCATCAAACGACAGGAAGAAGCAAAGAAGAAACAACAGGGAGCAACCCTCGTTGACATCCTGGGTGACGAACTTATGTGTACTAATTGCTTTATATAATTGCGCTATGCTGTACGAAGTAGATTGGGCTCCTGATGGCACATATCGGCCAGGTTCAGAATATTCGCCCGAGAGGTTTTATGACGAATGTCTGCACAACAGTACAGAGTTTGACCTACAGCTGGGCTATTTCAGTTCGGCTGCCATCAGTGTGTTAGCCGATGGTTTTGCCTCTTTCGTGTCACGTGGTGGTAAGATGCGCTTGGTCATCAATCACATCGTGTCACAGCAAGACAAAGACGCCATCACCAAAGGCTTTGATGGAGACTTGATAGACATTTTTGACCTGAGTGACTTCGAGCAGCTCAAGGCAACATTCGACGAGTATACACAACAGTTCTTTGATTGTCTGGCGTTTCTCATTAAGCAGCAACGTATAGAGATACGCATTATCAGGCCACGTGACAGCAATGGCATCTCACACTATAAGTCCGGTCAGTTTCGCGATGGGGATAGCATCACGTCGTTTGATGGGTCGGCCAACTTTACTATTGGCGGCATCTTCAACAACCTGGAGCATATCAAGATAGAACGAAGTGACAGCATCGACATAATGGTGCAGAACAGTATAAGAAATGCTCGCAGAGAGTTTGAGGATATTATGAACCATAAGAAGAAGGGAATTGCCTACCTCACTCCCGACGATCTTGTATCGGTTATCAGTTCTAACTTTGGCGACAAGGACATTGAGGAGCTGCTCGACGTAGAGAAGAAGCTAAGGGAGATACGTCGCCGTAGGAAGGAGGAAGAAATGATGACCGTAAGCGAGGATATGCCTCCGTACGGCCGTCCCTCATTTCCCTACCCTGCAGGACCTCATAAATACCAGCAACAGGCTTTTGAAAGTTGGAAAAGTAATGGTCAGAAGGGGCTTTTTGCCATGGCCACCGGTACGGGTAAGACCATCACTTCGCTCAACTGCCTTTTGGAGATATACCAACGTAGAGGGTACTACAAGGCACTCATTCTGGTACCCACCATCACACTTGTAAATCAGTGGGAAAAGGAATGCCGAAAATTCCATTTCAATCATATCATCAAGGTGTTTTCACAAAATTCCACCTGGAAAAACGAAGTGTCTGCAGTCATATATAACGAGCGTTTTCAAGCAACAGAACAGTCCGACACGTCATACATTATTATCTCCACCTATGCTTCCTATATCAAGGAGCGTGTATTCAGACTGCTCAACTCGCTCAATCCCAAACGCTTGCTACTGATAGCCGACGAGTGCCACAATATGGGGGCAGCAGGTATGCTGAAGAGGCTGAAGGAGATACCGTATGGACGTCGTATTGGACTGTCGGCCACACCAGAGCGGCAATATGATGACTACGGCAATGCTAAACTGCGCTTCTTCTTCGGCGTGGAGGATAAATATACATTCGAATACACCATGGGAGAGGCTATCGACAACGGTGTGTTGTGCCGCTATTACTACTATCCGCATGTGGTCAGACTTACTCCTGACGAGACAGAACGATACATGGAGCTGTCAAAAAAGATTGCCAAATACTTCAACTACAGCACGGGGACTTTTGACAAGCAAGATGACATACTGACCGCCTTGTTGCTGGCCAGAAAACGCATCGTGCACAAGGCCGAAAACAAACTGCACCTGTTCCGACAAATCATTGCCGAACGGTTCCGCGAATACGGATCGCTAAAGTATACGCTGGTTTATGTGCCAGAAGGTAATGAACCAGATTACCTTAAGGAACCTGATCTGACTTCTACTAAAGTTAAGGATGATGAAGAAGCAATCCATCTCATTAATTTATTTACTGCAGCGGTGTCAGATGTGGACAAATATGTGACAGTCAAGCAGTTTGTGTCAGGGAGCAAGGAGAGAGACAGAATTCTAGCCGACTTTGCCAAAGGCGACATACAAGTGCTCACCTCCATGAAATGTCTGGACGAGGGTGTGGATGTGCCTCGCAGTGAGATGGCCATATTCTGCGCCAGCACGGGCAATCCACGGCAGTTCATCCAGCGTCGAGGCAGAATATTGCGCACACACAAGGACAAGTCGAGGGCTTACATCCATGACATGGTCGTAGTGCCCGACGTCACCCCCAACTCGCCCTCATACCCGATGGAGAGAAGTCTGCTGAAAACAGAATTGGAGAGGGTGCGCGATTTTGCCTTGCTCTCCGAAAACGCAGGTTACACAGAGATAGTGCTGGCCGACGTGATGGATTATTACGACCTAAACTTATACAATAATAAAGACTAATGCTATGACTATCAAGGAAGAGATTCAAAGAGCCGTACTGAGTGACCCTGTGCTACAGGAATTTGGCGACTACGAAAGCGTAGACTATGAGGACTTCGATGAGGCATTGCTTTCTGACAATGCCATCGTGAGCAACGTAACAAAGCTCATCAACGAGGACTTTGGAAGCATTGTTACCGAACAAGATATAAAGAAGGCATATCAAAGTATGTCAGTTGACTTGCAAAACAATCTAATGCTATGAGAATAAAGGAAATATCCATACAGAACTTCAGAAGTTACTATGGGACGAGCGTATTCAAGATTAATGAGAGATTGACGCTCATTGTGGGTTCAAATGGAGATGGAAAGACCACCTTCTGGAGTGCGCTGAATTGGCTGATGGACACGACAGGACGCAATAAGATGGATTTGCGATTCATCTCCAAGATGAGGGCGAAGGAACTGTCGGAGGGCGAAAAAGATAGCGTGTGTGTAACCATGACGTATGAAATACATAACGAGGAGCGTGTGCTGGTAAAATCTTTCGATTTCAAGAAAGAGAGCGACGGACAAGTAACGACCTCAAACGCCAGGTTTAGCCTTTTTGTCACCCTGCCTGACGGAAGCCGCGAACCGCGTGACGGAGAAGACTTCAACAACGACTTCAAGCCTGAGGCCAGACTCTATAGTATGTTCCAAGGTGAAGAGGACTTGAAAATACTGAATAGTCAGAAGGCTGTGGAATACTTGATTGACACCTTCAGCATCGTCAACCGCTATAAGCCGTTCGTAAACTTTATGGAAAAGGCTTCTGGCTATGCCAATATAGCCGCTGAAAATGCACTCAATTCCGATCGTAGACAAGCCAAAAAGGCTAGCGCTCTATTAGGTGACATAAAAAGGGTAGAGCGGGAACTCGACGATTTGAGAAGGCAGTTCAAGGATGCAGAATCGAACTATGACATATACTCACATAAAATTGAAAATCAGGAGAAGGATCAGGAGGCGTCTGAACTGGTAAAGAAAAGTAACCAATCCATCGCATTGAAGACTGAGCAGCGCGAAGCATGTAGGAAAAGAATCAAGGACTGGTACACTTTCCGCCTACTTGATGACATGTGGGTGCTAAGAGGTTTTGAGGGAGTGGCGCGCGAGTTTAGCGAGAAGGTGGCCAAATTAAGTAAGGAGAGAAGAAGACAGGAGAAGGCATACGACCAGGCAAGTGCCGTCAAGAAGCTGTTTGATGCTGATGCTCCCAAAGACTTTGTGCCGCTGGCTGTGCATGTACCCGATGAAAAAACTATGCGTGAAATGCTTGAGGAGGAAGTTTGCAAGGTATGCGGCAGACCAGCACCAAAGGGCTCTGCTCCCTACGAATATATGCAGCAGAGATTGCAGAACTTCCTTGACTCGCTGAAACCGAAAGAGACGGAAGAGGAGGATACCCTCTTCCCCAACGAATACATTGTGGAACTCAGTAAGCGTGAGACCTCGCTCAATGACAATCTCATGAAGATAACACAACTGCCACAAAAGATTGACGAGGAAATTGCTTTTGATGAGTATATGCGCAAAAAGGTGTCAGAGTATGACCGAGCCATCGAAAAGGAGGAAGATCTCAAGCGACGTATCATCGCTCAAGCAGGATCCACTGAAGATGAACTCAATAACATTTACAACAACCTGAATGCGTGGTGGCAGCAAAAGAACGCTGCCGACAGGAATCGTACCGCGCTCAAACCTCAGATAGCGAAAAAAGAAGCCGAACTGGCTGATTTACAAGAGAAACTGAAGAAGCTATCTAAGGACTCCATTGCCGAGAAGGTGGTGCTGGCGAGCCAGGCTTTCAAGAAGATGCGTGATGCCTTTGCGAATGCTACTGAGAGAGCTAAAGCGGCTTTTATCAGCAAGTTACAAAAGGAAACAAATTACTTTCTTGTTAAGCTTAATCCACATGACTTCATGGGATCGGTAAAGGTCATTGCCACTACGGATGGCAAGCTTGCTGTCAAACTGGTTGATAAGGATGGTAGCGTAATTACTGATCCTAATACGGCCCTCGAGACGACAATGTATATGGCATTGCTCTTTGCTATTTCGTCATTGACAGAACAAAAGCACGGTAACGAGATTCCCTTGGTTTTCGATGCTCCCACATCTTCATTCACTACCGCCAAGGAGACCGCATTCTTCAAGCTTATACCGAAGCTTGGAAAACAGGTAATCATTGTGACAAAGAGTTTTCTGAACGAGACTGCTGACGGACAATCGATACTTGACCAGAATCGTGTTAGCGATATAGAGGGACGCATCTACAGGATAGAGAAAATGCGACCATTTAACGACAAGGATTTGTCGACAATCAGAACCAACATCATTACCATAAAATAAATTCTTGAGATATGGCAGACCTCGAAATTGATGACATCAGGAAGGACGAACCTATCTACGACATTTGGGAGAGAAGGAGTAATCCTCGTTTTGAGATTAAATACAGAGAGAGCGTGATTAAATACACTTGTGACTGGAATCTTGGCACAAACAAATACTCTGATGGTAAAAACAAGGTGCTGGGTGCAGGTTATGAAACGTATATCATTGCCTTCTTCATCGGGCTTTATGCCAAAAGACGAAAACCACTCACAAAAGACAGGACGGAGCTCGACAACTTTCATTGGCCAGTGCAGAACTGGGGTAACATTGAGGAAAGGGGGTTAAGACACAAGTATCCATCACTACGCCGCTACATCTTCATTGCACTCGTGGCAAGAGCCGACATTGACTGGCTGGCTGTCGAGAAGGGGGAAGTCGAAGTGGATGTGGCAGTAAGGGAACTGACGCACACAATGGAGGAGTATGCAAATTACGGCTATTCCGTCATGGCTGAGAAATTGCATGAAGATCAGATGTTTTTCCTCGATAACCATTCATACCTTAACCTCCTGCGCGAAATTGTGGACAAACCTCTGAAACCGAACATTACAGATGAAACGGAGCCTGAGTCTCTGGATTAATGAATCTTTTGGAAACTGAACTGGTGAATCGTTGGGGGGCAGACCCCATCGATTCACGTCTAGAAAACTTTGCGACTCTGCGTCTTGGCGTTCGTTATTTTTTGCTTCGCAGACACAAATTTCGAGACATAAATTGGACGCAAATTCGGGAACACAATTTTTTTCGTTCGTTTCGTGCCTTACGTGTTCGAATAAAAGTAGCCACCCTTCTCCCCGCTTTTGACTTCGGTCAAAATGCAGGGAATAAGAGCAATGTTGAAATAATAAACTTGTTATAAAGAAGGAGATGAGGATTAAGGGGTTAGAATAAATCAGAATGTGTACCGGTGTTGAGCATGAGGAGCTCAAGGCGGTCGTCATACTGTCGCCATGTCATGAGCCAATCCCCCTTGATGTGGCACTCCCAAATGCCAGCATACTTGCCGCTGAGGATATGTGGACGATATTCTGCAGGTAGTTTACCGTCTCGGGCAAGGATGATGATGGCATCCTGAAGGAGTTTGATATTCAAACCTCGCTTTAGGCATCGTTTATAATCCTTTTCGAATGCCTTTGAAGTTATGACATTGTACATGGATTAATATTCTGTATTCAGGTGCTCAAACATTTCTTCAACGCTATTCCAACGAGTAACGCGACCTTCCTCCACATCCTTCAATGCTCGGTCAATACCACACATGCGCTTCTTGCGTGGTATAGAAATTGACTTTACACCTCTGACCAAAGCAAGGGTTTTCTTAACTTGCTGCATTACGCTGACATCGTCAAATGTCACGATCATCTGATTTGCCTCAGGCTGTATTGTTGCTGTTGCCATAGGGGTCTAATTATTTATCCGTTTGTATAGAGCAGCCTTAACTGGCCGCACAATCTTCTACGTTGCAAAATTATACAATAATTTCCACATAACCATCCTTTCACCACAAAAAATAGTAGCGAAAGCGAAAAAATGCGCCATCTGTGTAATCTGTGTCTAAAAAACTTTGCGGCTACTCACCATCTTTCAGCCACAGTTGCATGAAGTAATCATAGACATAGTACGTACCTTCCTCGTTGGTAACCATATCTTTGTCAAGCAGAACCTTTGACGCACCCTGCACCACGCTCGATGTCAGGTGGTGTTTGTGCAAGAAACGTTGCGTCATGATGCCCTCTACCTTGCCTTCTTGAGCAATGGCTCGAAGCAGCATCTTTTGCTTGGGACTAAGCAGAAACAGTATGGAACGGTATGCAAAACTGTTGTGCTGTATGATAGTCTGTATGGCATTATCTACGTCTTCGTTGTCAAATGTGATGTCGGCGCG
>JAZQQO010000023.1:0-6393 GCA_045629085.1 Bacteroidaceae bacterium | reverse complement strand
TTAAAAGAATTGTGAATAATTTTTTCATCGTTTTATATTTTGTTTATTAACGACTGCAAAATTACTCACAATATTTATAATATAGCATACCCGAATTTTGGGAGTTGTAACCAATTTTTGGGAAATCAATCTATTTGCATGTCTAAAATACGAGGAATTATATGCAGCGAAGTACTACAATGCAGCATTAAACAGCCAACCGAGTAGAATGATTGCTATGGATACAGTGCCGAAGAAAATGCCGATGAGCTTCATGTTCATGACCTTCTTGAGCATAGTGGCTTCGGGGAGCGAAAGTCCTACTACTGACATCATGAAGGCGAGTGCTGTACCGAGGCTTACTCCTTTGGCTACGAAAACTTCGACAACAGGTACAATGCCTGCAGCATTGGCATACATGGGTACGGCGAGGATGACGGCAAGTGGTACTGCATACCAGTGTTCACCGCTGAGATACTCCTCGAAGAACCCTTCGGGTACGTAGCCGTGCATAGTGGCTCCGATGGCAATGCCGATGATGACGTAGAGGATTACACCACGAATGATGCCAATGGCTTCCTTGATGATCTGTGGCATTCGCTGAAGGAGAGTGAGTTTTTCGACGGTCAATTCCTCTTGAGCACCATTTGCCATCTGCTGGATTTGCAATACCCAAGGACTAAGATTCTTCTCCAGCTTCATCTTGCCAAGAATAAAACCGCCAATAGTGCCAAGAAGTATGCCGCTGACAACGTAGATGACCGTCACCTTCCAGCCGAATGTTCCGGCAAACATTGCCACTGCTACTTCATTGACAAGTGGCGAAGTTATAAGGAAAGAGAACGTCACACCCAATGGAATACCGCCCTTAACAAAACCGATGAACAACGGAATCGATGAGCATGAGCAGAAGGGAGTGATTGCTCCGAAGAGCGATGCAAACAGATATTGCATGCCGTAGAGTTTTCGCGAGTTGAGGAAGTTGCGTAGTCGCTCTACAGGGAAATATGCATTGACAATGCCCATCACCGTGCTGATGAGGAAGAGCAGAAGAATGATCTTCAGCGAGTCATAGACGAAGAAGTTGAGCGCTTCGCCCAAGCGTGTTGTGGCGTCTATGCCGAATAGGTCATAGATCAGCCAATCTGCAAATTGTTGTATCATATTTGAGGTTTTGAGGTTTTAAGGTTATGAGGTCGCATGCGTTATCCGAACAGCATTCTATCTTAATGCCTTCAATCTCTGACAGATAGAAATCCTGCATCTTTCGTTTGATTTCATCGCGCACTCTGCGGAACTCCGGAAGTATCTCTTCTTCCGTTCCCTTTAATGCGTCAGGATCGTCAAAGCCGATGTGCAGACGCTTGCCGACTTGGCCAATAAATACTGGGCATGACTCATTGGCTCCACCGCAAACGGTAATGACGTAATCCCACTGCTCGCCAAGGTATTGGTCGATATGCTTAGGGTAATGCTTACTGATATCGATGCCAATCTCTGCCATCACCTTTATGCCAAGAGGGTGTACCTCAGTTGCTGGCTGAATACCTGCAGAATGAACTTCAATTTGTGGATCAAGGCTCTGCAGAATGCCCTGAGCCATCTGACTGCGGCAACGATTGCCTGTACAAAGAACTAATATGCGTGTCATAATTTATGTGAACATTGTGATTGAATAATAGATGCCGACTCCGATGAAGAGGATGGCGATGACGCGGTTGAACCATTTCTGGAACACGGCTATCTTGCCCATTACTTTGCCCAATGATTGCATGCTGTAGGCAAGCACCCATGCCACCACAAGCACAGGAAGCGCCGTTGCTATGGCGAAAACCAACGGAAGCAGATAACCCGCTGTTGCTTCGGCAGACATCGGAATGAGCATTCCGAAGTATAGCAAACCGCTGGTTGGACAGAATGCCATGGCGAAGAAGATGCCGAGTAGTAGGGAACCCATGTTGCCTTTATAGCTCCCCTCGCCTTTGGGAGAGGGGCTGGGGGTGAGGCTAAGCTTCGGCAGATGCAACCTGTCTCCGAACAGCATAAACAAGCCGATGATGACAAGCGCAGGACCAAGAATGAGTTCGCCCCATTCGCTGATGACCTGCTGAAGCCCGAAGGTGTCGATTCCTTGCCTTATTATATAGATAAGGAGTGCGCCAAGAAGCGTGTAGGCAAGTGTGCGACCGAGGGTGTAGAGCATTCCGCTCCACAGCACCCGTCTTTGCGCATTGCCTTTATTCACGTTACCCTCCATACAGCTGCGGGCGATGAAACCCACAGCTGTCACGTTGGTAGCTAACGGACAAGGGCTCAGGGCGGTGAGCAATCCCAACAGGAATGCTGTTATCACCGGCACCTGGCTGTTGTCTATGAGTTGGTTGAGGAAGTCCATTCGCGTTTACTTTATTGCTTTCATAATCTTATCCTTCAACTCCTTACGGAATCCCTCTGCATTACTTCTTGCATTGGCAAAGGCAAAGCGAGTGAGGTCTTCTGCCCCCTTAGGTGTAACTACGAAGAGCGACGAGAATGTTACCTTATACTTGGCGGCAATCTTCTTGCCCTCCTCCGTCGAGAAGTCAACGATGCGGAACTTCACCTTACCTGCCTTCACCTGCTTTGCAAGTTCGCCTTCTACGAGAGCCTTTGTCTCGTTCTCAATGGCCATGCAAGTCATGCAGCGCTGCTTGCCGTGGAAGTAGATGATTTCTGCTTTCTGTGCCATTGCTCCTATGCACACTGTCAGCATAAGAAGCATCATAACTAATACCTTCTTCATAATCTAAACTACTTTAAAATGTCCAACAACTCCTTCTCATTCTTCTGGCCACGAGCCACTACCTGACCATCTACCACCAATGCCGGCAGCGACATCACATTGTACTGCATCACCTCCATGATGTCATCCACCTTCTCAACGCTGGCGTCAATCTGGTTGTTCTTTACTACTGCCTCTACGAGCGAAGCAAATTTCTGGTTGCAAGCGCATGCGCTTACCAATACTTTAATCTGTTTCATAATAAAAATAATATTTAATGTTTATAATTCGCAAAACAACGAACAAATAAGTTTTAAGAAAACCCTCGAAGCTAATGACGAGGGTACAATTGGATCAAAGAGTGTGTTTGAGGATAAAGTGATTTACTTGCAGCAATCCTCCTTCTTCTCGCACAATTCCATGTTAAAGAACTCAGAGAAGAGCTGCTGAGCATACGCCCAGTTCTCACTGTTGATGCAATACTTCACTTTAGGCGTTTCAATCTCACCCTGTATCAATCCTGCATCCTTTAGGGCCGACAAATGCTGGCTCACAGTCGCCTTTGCGATAGGCAACTCCTCATGAATATCCCCAAAGTAACACGTATCCTGCTTGGCCAGGAACTTCATGATAGCGATACGTGCCGGATGACCAAGAGCCTTGGCAAATCCCGCCAGCGTCTCCGTCTTTATACAATATTTCTTTTCTGCCATAATAAGCGACGTTTTGATTTCTGTTTGCAAAAGTACGAACAATATTTTAAATCACCAAATATTTGTTCGTATTTTTACGATTGATTAGCAAAAAAAGCCTTATTTATCAAGTCTTTACACGAAAGAACAGTGATGAATGAGGCAAAGTTACCTTTCTAATAGTTTTTTTTAGCGACAAATGTGCTGCAACGATTATACTGCTTCTATTCCCTTGCTTTAATAAAAATTAGCGGCAGACACTCCGGCGCCATCTGTCGCATATCCACAAGGTCGAGACTCTTCACCATGTGCAGGGTGCCTTGCTTGTAGGTTTGGAAGTGTTCGGTTTTGATGTGGTGCTGATAGGCTTCCTGTGAGGCGTAGATTTCGAGTATGCGAATCTGACAGGCGTTGCGGAGCTGCTGCATTGGGTAGATGCAGATGACGCCCGGCTCTTCCTTGACGGATGTTGCGCCAACATTGTGGGCAAACTCCAGATACTGCTGAAGGTATTCGGGATAAACCTCAATCTCGCTGATACGTACTATCATAGTACTGTCGATTTGGGTGGATGTTTGCGCCTGAACTGCGATACTGATCAGAAGCAGCAAAAGGGTGATGATTTTCTTCATTTCGCAAATAGTTGGAGTGTGTTTTTGTACAATATGTTATCTACGGACGGTGCGTGCTATGCAAAATCGTGCTGCAAAGATACTCACATTGTTTATATTATGGCATACCTGAATTTGGGGGATGATAACCAATTCTTTGGAAAGTAATTATTTCGCAGCAAACCAGCAACCGATTGCCATGACAACGCTGGCTATGAGGGGTATTTTTTCAATATGAATTATCCGATAAGGCCTTAATTCTTTTGTCGATAAGTACTAAGTATGCTTCCTTCATGTCTTCGCTGAGAAACGATACGAAATTATATCCTTTCGGATGCAAAATTGCGAATAATTTTCGAAACTACATTATTTCGGATATAAAAAATGCCCAGTCTTAGCAAATTATATCTTTTCGAATGTGAATTTACTAAAGATTGGGCACAAGATTTCTAAATATCTTTATGCCGCTCTCCATTGCGTAGGCGTCTTACCGGTCAGCGCCTTGAAGAAGCGGACGAAGTGCTGTGGGTATTCAAAGCCAAGTCGTTGGCTTATCTGAGTGACTGTTAATGTGTCTGACTGGAGCAGTTCCTTTGCTTTACCCATGATTCTGTCATTGATCAAGTCTTTGGCAGTTCTTCCTGTCTCGGTCTTTACCAATGTGCCGAAGTAGCCCGTTGATAGGCAACATTTGTTGGCGAAGTAGGCAACGGTCGGTAATCCCTCACGTTCTGCCTTGTCTGAGATATAATCGTCAAGAAGGGTGAGGAATTTCTTCACAACGCTGTGGTTGATTTCCTCGCGAGTGATGAACTGGCGATCGTAGAAACGGAGACAGTAGTTGAGCAAGAGTTCGATATGACTGACCACCAACTCGCGGGTGTGCTTGTCGATGGCATGGTGCAGCTCCTGCTCTATCATATTGAGTACACCCTTGAAGATTTCAACCTCTTGCGCAGAAAGGTGAAGTGCCTCGTTGCTGGTGTAGTCGAAGAACTCATAACGCCTCATCTGCTTGCCCAACGAGGTGCGGTTGAGCAGGTCGGGATGGAAGGCGAGACCGGTGTATTTGGCAAAAGGAACCTCCGGATTGGGTTCTACGGTAACCACCTGTCCGGGTGCAAAACTGGTCACGGTCATCTCGTCGAAGTCGTACGCCGTGCGCCCGTATGAAAGTTTGCAACCCTTGTTTTCCTTCAGGTAGAGTGCGTAAAAGCCATAGTGAATCTTGCACTCTTTGATATGTTCTGTATTATCTACATGCACAACGCTTACAAGGGGATGAAGCGTCTCCATTCCGTTGTAGTCGTTGAACTGTTGTATTGTATCTAAATGTATTTCTTGCATTATTTCAGGTTGTCATTGAAGAAACTCTCAAGCTTATCCCAAGGAATAGCCTTATCTTTGCCGCCGTCGTAAAGGTCGCAATGACTTGCACCAGGGATGATCATGAACTCCTTATTTCCCGGAACCGGATTGGGTTTGCGAACAGCATCATAGCCTTGCGCCTTACCGGTTGTCATGTACTCGTAGGCATTTTCGCCGAAATAACGAGAGTGAGCCTTCTCGCCATGCACGATGAGTACGGCCGATCGAATCTCATTTATGTAATAAAGGAATCGGGTGTTGGCGTATGCCTGACAACCGAAGGTGTGCCAGCCATCGTTTGAGTTGCCCGAACGAGCATGATAGCCACGGGGAGTCTTGTAGTAGTCGTAGTAATCCTTCACGAACTGAGGAGCGTCTGCAGGCAAGGGGTCAACAACGCCGCCGCCTTGTGTGTTTTTGCCACTCTTCGCAGCTTTCATGCGCTCGTCGGCTAATGCCATGCGTGCAGCAAATCGAGTCTCCTCGTTGTCGTCAGCATCAGAGTAGCCATTGCCATTCACACGGCTCATGTCGTACATGGTCATTGCGGCAGTAGCCTTGATGCGCGGGTCGATAGCCGCTGCATTGAGCGCGATTCCGCCCCAACCGCAGATGCCGATGATTCCTATTTTCTCTTTGTCAACATCCTCACGCATGGAGAGGTAGTCAACAGCGGCAAGGAAATCCTCCGTGTTGATGTCGGGGGATGCCGTGCGACGCGGTTCACCCGACGACTCGCCGGTAAAGGATGGGTCGAATGCCAAGGTGATAAACCCACGCTCAGCCATTGTCATGGCGTAAAGGCCGGAGCATTGCTCTTTGATGGCGCCGAAAGGACCGCTAACGGCAATGGCTTTCATCTTGCCGCTGGCATTCTTGGGGATGTAGAGGTCGGCCGCAAGGGTGAATCCGTACTGTGTCTTGAAGGTTACCTTTTCGTGGTTGACTTTTTTGCTCAGGGGGAACGTCTTGTCCCATTCCG
>JAZQQO010000022.1:0-18280 GCA_045629085.1 Bacteroidaceae bacterium | reverse complement strand
TCCTTGGCTCACAGAACGACATGGCTACGATCCGACTTCCCCAAACACAGACCCCCCAACCCCCTAAAGGGGGAGACATTACTGCTGGAGGTTTGTCAGAAGAAGGGGGTGTAACCAATACGCAGGAGAACTGTCTCCCCCTCCAGGGGGTTGGGGGGTCTGGGTCTTGGGCTTCCCAGGACATCACCTCCCACCACATTGCCGGTCAGTTCAATACGGGGTATAACATTCGTGTGGGCGATTACTTCAAGTTCAATTATGGCATTAACGCCTCAGCCAATATGCATGGGATCGTTACTGACCTGCAGACCCAGAGCCAGACCCAGCCCCCCCAACCCCAGACCCCCCAACCCCCTAAAGGGGGAGACATTACTATTGAGGGGGCACCAGAAAGAGAAGGTACAATCAACACACAAGAGAACTGTCTCCCCCTTCAGGGGGTTGGGGGGTCTGGGTCTGTGTCTGGGTCTGGGACTGTGTCTGCTCGTAACGACCTCTGGTACAACACCTATTCCGTGGCTCTTGACCAGTCGTACAAGTACGAACGTCACAGCTATAGCTTCACGCTGGGCTTGCCACTTAACCTCTACAGCCAGATGCTGGACGACCGCATTCGCCAGGACCGCCATAGCTACACGCATCTGCTCTTCTTCCCCTCGCTAAGCTTTTGGTGGGACATCACGCGCGACCTCTGGCTGAATGGTGGTGCAAGCTACTCCAAGACGGTGGGCGATCCGGGCGGCATCTACTCGGGATACATCATGAGCAACTACCGTACGTTCCAGCGATCGTACGTGGAGCAACTGTCCGAAACCAAGAACTATGGTGCCAATGTCAACCTGCGCTACCGCAATGCTCTGCAAGCCCTCTTTGCCAACATCGGCTTCAACTTCCGTCGCAGTCACGACAACCAGATCTATGGCTACACATACGAGGGTGCCACCAGTGTTATCCAAGCCGTCAATCAGCCCACCGTGGCCGACAACTACAGCGTGAACGGCGAGGCCAGCAAGGGCTTTGACTTCCTGCGCTCCTCCGTCCGCATCTTTGCCAGCTATGCCTTGACCCAGAGCGAACGACTCATTGCCGACAAGCTCTATCAGTTCAACGCCCAGTCGCTCAACATTGGCGGCTCGCTCTCCTTCAGCCCTGCCGACTGGATGGGTGTGGTTTACAGTTGCGGTTTTGCCAACAGCCGAAGCTACACCGAGGGCCATCAGGATGCAGCCCAGCGTGTCAAGAGCAACACCCAGCGCCTCTCCATGAGCATCTATCCCACCAAGGCCCTCACGCTGACCCTGGCTGCCGAGGACAACTACAACAACCTCACCGCCACCAATCGTCACGCCTGGTTTGGCGATGCCACGGCCAAGCTGAAACTGAAGCGCGTCGACCTGGAGCTACAAGCCAACAACCTCTTCAACCAGCGCCAATACACCCGCGTCAGCTACAGCGGTCTCGATATCTTCACACAAATTGCTCAACTCCGTCCGTGCAATGTAATTGCCACCGTGAGGTTCAAACTATTTTGATTTTTATGTGAATAATATGCACCTTTTTGTTTGTAAATTGCCTATCTTTGCAAAAAAAATGATTGAGGGGGTATTGGATTCCGTCTTTTGAGGATCTTATTTGATATCAAATAAATTGTAAATACACAATATGGACTACAGCGAGAAATCATTTGAAATACTCTACAAGAGTCGGTATCGGCAAATGTACCGCATGGCCTATAGCATCCTTGAGGATGCGGAAGATGCCCGCGATGTGGTGAGCCAGGTGTTCACCAACCTCTGGCACAGCAAGCCGCAGATCAACGATGCATCCATAGGAGGCTATCTGCTGACTGCCACACGAAACCAAGCCCTCCACATCGTTCGCAGCAAGGCCCTCCAGCGTGAGATGGAGCGGCAACTGCAGGAGGATCGGGAGGAAGCCATGGAGGCTGAGCGCAGGGAACTGCTGGGTCAACTCCATCATGCTATCGAGGAAAACCTCACGGAGCAAGACCGGCGCATCCTCGCCCTGCACTACGAAGAGGATAAGACCTACGGCGAGACGGCCAAGACGCTTGGCATCAGCTACTCGGCAGTGAACAAGCACATCACGCGATCGCTCTCACGACTGAGAAAAGTGTTGAAGATTGAAGGTTGAAAATTGAAGATTGAAGATTGAAAATTGATGGTTGAATTATGAACTACGAAGATATAGACAAGAAGATAGGAATGCCCGACGTAGATGCAGAATGGGCAAAGTTCCGGAACGAAGTGATAACGCCCTCACGCAGAGAGCAGCAACCTGCTACACGCCATATCTGGCGCAAGGTGGCTGCCATATTCCTTGCCGCCGTATGCCTCAGCGGAATCGCCATTGCCTCGGTAGCCTTGATAAGGAACAAGCAGCAGGAGCGGACACCCGAGATTGACAAGAGCATAGACACTCAACCGCTCGTGGAATACCGCCAGATGAGCAAGCATCGCAAGGGCTACCTTGTGCGCTGTTGCCCCGGCATTTATGTGCAGCTGGGCGATGGCAAGAAGTATATCGAGGAGGAACTTCAGTACTATTTCTTCATCGACCTGGGCAATCTGACGATGACCCTTGACGGCGTACCCTTCGATAAGGAGTCGCTGCCCGACCTCACCAACAAGGATCTGCTTGGCATACGCCAGGTTACCGAAGGCGACAGCACGACCGTAAGCCTGCTGACCAAGGACGTAGCCGTGCCCGATGGCGTGATTGGCAATCTGCCCCGCACGCAGACTATCCTGCTACCAGGTAGTGGCAAGGTAGGCATGCTGAACCGTAAGGGCGTTGCCGGCGACTGGGTGCATTGGTTTATTGCTCCTTGGGAGAAAGACCAGTTTGACTTCTGCATAGCCGACGAACTTTCCAGAGGCAAGCATCTGCCCGATCATAAGGTCTACATCTACGCCAGCACCGAAACGGAGCAGTGCGACATCGACCGTGCCCTTGGCATCCTTGCTGACTTGGGCATCAAGAACTATGAAGTGGTCAAGGATCTCCCCATCGTCCATTGGACTGACGAACAGTTTCGCGAGTGGGCACAGGAGCAGAAGGCCAAGCACCCCGAGTACGACTGGGAATACCTCTTCGACGAACTTGCCCTCATCCACAATGGCGATGACTTGCACGAGAAGTGGCACATCGTCAAGGAGGTGTATGGAATTACACGCACAAGGTAGCCACCAGCTTGTCGAGATCTGCGCCCTTGCCATCCTCGCCCGTGAGTTTGTTGTAGAGGCGGCGGCGCAGGTTGCTGACGTTTCCTTTTGAATATACCAGCAGGACGGACATCTGCGAGGGCGTGCATCTGGCTACGATGAGACACACTGTATGTTTCTCTTGCTCGGTCAGCGTGTACTTCTTCGAGAGAGTAGGGAAGAGGCGGGGATACTGTTCGTCTATTAGGTTCTGGAGTTGCGTCCACTCTTCGTTGGATGGATGGGCATCGTGAGCGGATAACTCATGGATGCGCTTTACGATGGGGCTCTCCAAGATGGTGTCCTTCGTCTGGAGCGAGGCCAACAGGGCGGCATATTCGCCATTCTGTTGCAGCAGTTCCCGATGCTGCCGCCTCATCATCCGCTGACGGTAAAGCAGGAACAGCACCAGTACCAATGCCACGATGGAGGCCAGCAGGATCAGCGTGCCCTTGCGGTCGGCAGCCTCTTCCTTTTCCAACTGTGCGCGCATGGAGTGCGTCATCTGCGACAGTATCTTGCCGTCATTGTCCTGCCTCAGCTGTTGGTTGTGATAGGACATTTCCATTATCTGTTCTCCGCACTGCTTAGCGTGGAGCGTATCACCCCATTGGTTGTAGGCATCGCTTAGGTATATAAGCCCACGTGTGCCGGGCACCTTGACTCCCTTCATATCTGCCTCTGCCAGTTTCTTAAAATAATGTATGCACGAGTCGCGGTTCTCCTGGCGCTTGTAGACCGTCCCTCGGGCCAGCAGATACTCGCGCGTCCACCAAGAATGCGGATCGGTGATGTTGTGTTTGGTGTGCTTCACGAGGCGGTCAAGATGCATGTGGAGCGTGTCGGGCGCATAACCCTCGACGGACATAAACAAGGCGTCGCCGTAGGCATCCACGGCCTGCTGATAGTAGCCGTGCTCCCACAGATAGGCGTAGGCCTCGCGTGCCACCACGAAACCGCTGGTCGTGTCGGTGTGAAACTCACCATAGTTCGTTCCACGGATGTACATGGCCGTCACGGTGTCGCCTGCAGCCTCTGCCAACTGGATGGCGCGGAATGTGGTGGCGCGTGCCTCCTCGGGACGGAGTGTCCATGCCAGCGCTTGTGCCTGTTCGGACAGGGTGAGGGCGAAGAGTGTCCTATCGAACGCCTGCGTGGTGTCGATGCTGGCCACCGCCATCTTGTATGCCTCGTTGCGATAGCCGCCGTTGCCCATCCTGTGATAGACCTTTCCCACCTCGCGCCATGCACGCAGACGTTCCTCGGGCGTGCCGTGCAGCTCCATGTAGGTTGCCACCTGCAAGGCTTGCGAGTCGGTAGGCACTTGCTCGTAATTCTCGTTGTTAGCCTCCAACTCTGCCAGTTGTTGGCTCATCTCTTTGTGCTGGGTGGAACAGGCGACCATCATCAGCACGGCAAGGATTGTGAATATGTTTTTCATACTTTTTGCTAATATTCCCGCTGCAAAGGTAGGAAAAACTCAGTAAACAGCGTGAAAAATGAGTTTTCAATCAATTGAAAAAGAATTGAAAACCCGAAAGTACCCCGATATTTGCCCTATTCATGTACTTTTGCCGTCGAAAAACATAAATCATAAAACCGTATGAAGCAATTACTCTTCCTCTCATTTTTTATGCTGACCGCCATCCTTAGCGTCAGCGCACAAGACACCAACACGGCCAGCGGAAGCATCCGCGATGCCTTTCTGAGAACCCCTCTGCCCGATGTCAAGCTCACCCTGATGACGGAGGACAGCACCTTCATCAAGGATGTGGAAGTGCTGAAAGCCAAGAAGGCCAGCACGGGAGAAGTGGAATTCACCATGTTCTCCTTCACCGTGGAATGCGGCAAGAAATACCTGTTGCGAGGCTCGCTGGAGGGCTACGACGATGCATGGCTGTCGTTCAAGTCGCCGATGGTGAAGAACGTGCCGTTCAATGCGGGCGACATGGAACTGCGCAAGGTAAGAAACCTCAAGGAAGTAAGCGTTACGGCCACCAAGATTAAGATGTTCTGGAAGGGCGACACGCTGGTCTATAACGCCGATGCCTTCCAGTTGCCAGACGGCTCCATGCTCGACGATCTGGTTCGCCAGTTGCCAGGCGTGACCTTGAAGGAAGGGGGCGAAATCTACGTCAACGGCAGGAAGGTGGATGAACTGCTGCTGGGTTCACGTTCCTTCTTCCGCGGCAACTCGAAAGTACTGCTGGACAATCTACCTTATTATACTGTAAAGAATCTGAAGGTGTACGAGAAGCAGAGCGACGCCAGCAAGGCACTGGGCTTCGACGTGGAACCTCGCAAATACGTGATGGACGTGAACCTGAAGCAGGAGTACAACAAAGGCATCATCTCCAATATCGAAATGGCAGGGGGAGGACTGACGCAGACACAGACCCCCCAACCCCCTAAAGGGGGAGACAAACAAAGTGAGGGCAGCTTGTCTCAAAGCAATAGTGGGGGCAGCTTGCCCCAAGGAGTTTGCCTCCCCCTTCAGGGGGGTGGGGGGTCTGGTGGTGGCTTCCATTATCTCGGCCGTGCTTTCCTACTTGGCTTTGCCGATCCCTACCGCTTCACCTTGCTGGGCAACCTGAACAATGTGAACGAGAGTCGGCACATCGGCAAGGAGAACCAGTGGACACCGGCCTCGGCACCTCAGTCGCTACTCACCACTCGCAGCGTGGCTGGCGAGTTCAGTTTCCGCTCCACCAACCAGAAGTACGAGGAGAACCTGAACGTCGACTACAAGTGGAGCAAGGATGAGAGCGAGGTGCGCAAGCGCAGCGAGCTGTTCCTCAATGGCGCCACACCCCTCACGCTGACGCAGTCTTCGGCCATGAACAAGGCCAGCAAACTGTCGCTGCACAACAACTTCAAGTTCCTCAAACCACACTTCCTGAGCATTGACTTCGATTATAACCGCAGCACCCATTCCGGCAACTCAAGCCTGCTGACGGAGCAGTTCAACGATACGCTCACCAACCGTCTGCACGACTTCGCCATGAGCCAAGGCAACCAGTGGAACTTCCATACCAATTGGTCAGGCTATCTGAAAATCAATCAGCAAGAACGACGGTACATCAACTATCACTTTGATTTCACCCGCAGCAAGGAGGTGAACGAGCAGATGAAGCGCTATGATTTCGACAAACCCATCGCCAGCCCACAGCACAATGTGACGGACTACTGGAGGAACAAGACAGAAACCTTCACGTGGCTGACATACGGCGACCAGAATTTCTTGAATAAAAGCCTATGGCTGCGCGTGGAGGAACAATTCACAACCCTGAACGAGCGCACACACGACTGGCTCTACCATCCCGACACCCTCATGCTGCCCTCTCAGCAGGATATGCTCATGGCCATTACCGACTGCGGCAATTCCTACGACAGCCACTACCGCATGCAGCGTCCCGTGACGCTGTTCCATCTGAGTCAAATAAAGTACCTGACTGCCGAACAGAGCCGCATTAACTACCCAATAGATTATGAGCTGTGGAGTTTTGAGCTGTGGGTGACCCCCGAACATCAGTCGCTCGACTATCAGCGCGGCTCGCTCGACACGCTGGCTACGCACACCAGAATGTCCATTAACCCTATTCTCGAATGCGACTGGTTCCCAACGAATGATCGTAAGCACGAGGTCAAATGGAGAATCGACCACGCTCTGGTAGGCTCCAACGTCCACGACCGCATCACCTATCGCGATGACAGCCACCCCTTGGTGGTGAAGCTGGGCAATCCGAATCTGAAACGTGCTGAGCAATCGACCAGCCTGAAGGCCGAGTATTACAACAACTATGGTGCACACCAAAGGATGTACCACGTGGCTACATCGTTCAAGTATCTGCACCAAGCCATAGGTCAAGCCGTCACCTACGCACCCACCACCGGAGTCTATACCTATCGCCCTGAGAATGTGAGCGGCAACTACATCGCCACAGCCAAGCTGGACTTCTCCCAGAACCTCGATGAGAAGCGCTACTGGGAGGTGAAGGCGAATGCCGATGCCAACTATAATCACTCTGTGGATCACACCATGTTAGCTGGTGAGACAATGAGCCACCTCAATCAGGTGAACACCCTCACTCTGCACAACGGCACCTCCGTTAAGTACGACCACAACAAGCTCAACCTCCGTGCTTCCTACGACATCAGCTGGCGACACAGCGAGGGCAAGATGCTTGACTTCGACGTACTCAATGCCTTCGACTATCAGTACGGCCTCTCGGGGCGCTACACCATCCCCAGCATCAACATGACCGTCTCAGCCGATGCCACCATGTATAGCCGCCGTGGCTATGGCTCATCCAACCTCAATACCGATGACTTCGTGCTCAACGCCTCCCTTTCGCAGCCCTTCCTCAAAGGCAAGCCCATCGCCCGCATCGAAGCCTTCGACCTCCTGCACAACCTCTCCAACACCCAGTATGCCGTCAACGCCCAGGGCCGCACCATCACCTGGTACCGCTCCCTGCCTCACTATGCCATGCTGCACCTCGTGTACCACTGGAACAAGAACCCGAAGAAGAAATGAAAGAATTTTGAGAATATATTTTGCCGGTTCAGGGAATAGTTATATCTTTGCAAAAGATAAATAAAGATGGCATGACATACTTTAATCAGTTTCATAAGGAAAGCGTAGAACGATGCTTGAGAAAAATTGCCCAATCGAAATCTTTGCAAATAAATTGCAAGGAAGAATCACAGAAAGCACAGGAGATGCACCGACGAATAGCACGGCTCTATCCCGCATAGAAACCATAGCTGCTGAAGGCATTGCCCGAGAAGAAGGAATGTGGGTTCCCTTCTCCGAAGTATCCTCTCTTGGAACACCATTTCCAAGTGGTGTAGAGAATGATGTTTACCTAAATTCTGATGGCAATGTTATTTATAAGGTAAACAACCTCATGACCAGCAAAACGATCACTGCACTGCTTGACAGGTTGACAATTCACAACTCCATTTTTCCACAGACTTTCTACAGGCTGCATGGCTTTACGGGGTTTGGAAGCGGAAGCATATACCCCATATTGGTTCAGGATTTTGTACCCAACGAACGAGAAGCCACGCCAATAGAGATAGACACATACATGGCAGCTTTAGGGTTTACCAAAACAGCAGAAGCCACCTACGACAATGGGCAGATTGAAGTGTCTGACCTTCGCCCGCGAAATGTGCTACGTGACACGGACGGCGACTTGTTCGTAGTAGATGCAGAGTTTAGAAGAATATAAAGCTGATAGACAAGAATCTTCCCTAATCAACAGAAAACCAGAAGAAACAGCGGACGGTTTGCCGGAGAAAAACAGCCACATCCCCCATACAGCATCCCCTCACCGGGATGCTTTTTTTGTATCTATCGGCACAGGCCATTCACCATCTCGTCCAGGTCCATTCCTTTCCTTCCTTTCCGGTCAGTTTGGCGTAGAGGCGGCGACGGAGGTTGCTGACGTTTCCCCTTGAAGCATGAAAACAGCGTGAAAAATGAGTTTTCAATCAATTGAAAAAGAATTGAAAACCCGAAAATGCCCCGAAATTTGCCCTATTCATGTACTTTTGCGGCAGAAATCGAATTCAGTCGTTTAGGAAATTAGTCGTTTGGTCGTTTAGGGATATATGATCAATCTGCTGATGAACTGAATGTAACTTTTCCTAAACAACCAAACAACCAATCTCCAAAACGACCAAACAACCAATCTCCTAAACAACCAAACAACCAATCTCCTAAACGACCAAACGACTAATTTCCTAAACGACTAATAATATGAAAAGAACAACGACATTAATTGCGGGGTTGCTGCTGTCGTCTGCAGCATTCTGCCAGACCAGGGACAGTATCGACGTGACGATGTTCACCGTCGGCTATGACTACAAAGTTCACACCACGGACAAGGACGGGAATGCCGTCACCGACTCCCTGCGTACCGTGCTGCTGGTGGGCCACAAGATGACAAAGACCATGGGATACTACACGGACTGGGTTGACCGCCAGGGCGAGAGACGCGACGAATACTACCTGAAGCAGCGCGAGATGATGGCACACGTACCCACGGTGTTCGTACGGCAGGAGGACAAGAAGATGGAGGTGCAGGAGGACGTGCCCGTTCACCACTACACCTACACGGAGCCAGCCAAGTTGGAGTGGACGCTGACAGAGGATACGCTCACCATCAGTGACTATCCCTGCCACAAGGCACAGGCAACCTACGGTGGCCGCACCTGGACGGCCTGGTACACCGAGGACATTCCCACCACGGCCGGTCCGTGGAAACTCTGCGGTTTGCCTGGATTGATCGTCAAGGCAGAGGACACGGACAGCATCTTCTCCTTCCAGCTCTTCGAACTGACCCAGGTACAGCGTGCCATCACCAGGCACGAGGATCCGACGACCATCAAGACCAAGCGCGACAAGTTCATCCAGATGCGCAACAAGCTCTTCCTTGACCCTCGCTACATGAAGAACCCACTGTATTACTATGTTCGCGCGGAAGGCGATGTGGATGGTGTGGACATCTACAGCCCCGATGCCAAGGCAAATGGCAACTATGTCAGCAAGGAGCAAGCCACCCATTACATCAATGGCGTGGCAGTGCCATGGGAGCAGTCGGCAAACGAGTATCAACCACTTGAATTGAAATAACATGAAATGTCCCTTTATCCTCGATGTCGTCCTGGCTGTCATGGTGATTGTTGTCAGCATCCTGCTCGTAATCATCTCCTTGGCAACCCCTGTCTGGACCCGCCTCCGCTGGTTCGTCGAGGATCTATGGTACATGGTGAAAAGGAAAGAATAATAATTTACAGAACACATTTAATATGAAGAAGACAGTAATTTCTTTGCTTGCCATGCTGGTCAGCGTGGTAGCATTCGGAGAGAAGAAGGACTCGGTGGACTGCAGCAGCCACACCGTGGTCTATGAGTACAAGATCAACACCCTGGACAAGGATGACAAGCCCGTCACCGATGTATGCGAACTGGTGGTGCAGGTTGGCAGGAAGGTCACCAAGTGTGCGCCCATGATAGCGTATGACACTCAGACCGGTGAGGAACAGGTGAGATTCGACAGCCATGACAAGGAACAGCGCTTGGTGTCCCTTCGGAGGTATGGCGCCATCACCCTGATGCACCTGCCTATCGTCTTCACGGGCTATCCCAAGGGCAAGGTGACGACACAGGAGATGATACTGCCCAACCTCTACGTGGCCACGGACAAGTATCGCAAGCCACGCTGGCAGGTCACCGGGGAGACAAAGACCCTCAACGGCCGTCTGTGCCATGCCGCCACTGCCCAGCTGGCAGGCAAGACCTGGCACGTCTGGTTCACCCAGGACGAAGGTATCTCAGCCGGCCCGTGGAAGCTGCAGGGGCTCAAAGGACTCATCGTATCTGCCACCGACGAGGAAGGCATCCACTCGTTCCAGATGAAGGAAATCAAGGAGGAACAGATGCCCATCTACTATTACCACGACAAGTGGGAGGCGCATCTGTCGCACAAGACCATGAAGATAATGAAGACTACCTCTCAGGAGATGATCTCCCTCCGCAGTTCCCTGTTCGATAAGCCCGAATACCTTGACAATCCGCTCTACTATGACGACACGGCGAAATACGGAACCGCAGCTTGGATGCAGTTCGATTCAGTAGGGATGGCTTTTAGTTACAAAGGTTACAACTACTTCACCTGCACCAAAGTCAAGGCAGCCGATGGACATGAGTATTGGCCGTATTGCGTACACAAATTCCAGCCGCTTGAGAAATGATGTGATTAATGGGCAACAATGGAACGAAAATTAAGAAAAAGGAGAAAATTTTCTGGGTCATCGGGAATATGGATTGATGGTACTCGCGCGCGCACGCGCTCGCTTTCCTAGAAAATTAAAAGAGGCCTCCACCCTCCACAATCTTTATAATCTCCAAGAACTTAGTGTGATAACTGTGTGGAGGCTACTTCCAAGCCTCCACGTTTTTGCCACTTTTTGCCCATTTTCCTGCTATTTTTCGCACAAGGCATACTCATTTCCCTGCGCAGAAAATCCTGTTTCTCTATGCTTCAATTTCCGTTTTCCTTCGCATGAATTCTCTACGCCACGCCCGACGCGTTTGTACGCCACGCCCGAGACGTATATACGCCACGGCCGTGGCGTATATACGTCACGGGCGTGGCGTAGAGAATACTTCCTGCGTAACACTTTTATTGTCAACACAGTAAAACAGATTTGCACACTTTAGGGAAATGTTACATATAATAACCGCCCACAATCCTCTCGGACAGCGGGCGGTGCGATGCATCATTAAATCATGTTTATTATAACTAACTAATTTACTAATTTCTATGTTTTAGTGAAGAGTGACCTTTCACAGACGTGTGAAAGGAGTGAATGATACTTAATCTTTTTGGTGTTTCTTTTTTGCTATTTCCCACCGATAGTACACGTGGGCGAGAACGTAGGAGGGGAGGTACTTCGTGTTGATGGTCTCCAAACGCCCCTGCTCGTTTAGGACGCAGGTCAGGCGGTCGTTGTGGTGGAAGAGGTCGTTGGCGGTGAGGCCAACATTGAAGCGGCCGAAGTCGCGCGAGGCAGACAGGCCGCAAAGCACCACGCTGCGGTTCATGCTACGGTCGGTGTAGCCCAGGCGTGTGATGACATTGCATGTAGCCTTCGTATTGATATTCCAGGGCAGCACATAGCTTATTTCCAACTGATTGGAGAGGTCTGTCACTGTGGTGCTGGGCTGGGTCTGGGTGAGGATGTTGCGCAGGTCGGCCTTGAAGGCATAGTTAAGATTGACACCATGAAAGTCATACCTCACAGCAGTCTTGCCCACCATCTGCCGGGTGTGTACGATCGACCGGGTGGCATCTGCCTCCATGGCTGTCATGCCTGTAGCAGTGGAACGCTGCATGTCCACACTGTGGTAATAGTTGCCGCTGAGGTCGAAGGACAGCCAGAGACTCTTCTTCTTGTCCAAAGGCAGACCGTAATAGGCTGTGGCACCAAGTTCATAGTTGCCGTCCACATTCACGGGGCGAGTTGTCCTCACACCCGTCTGAGGGTCATAGACGGAACTCATGGCCACGGCATGGCTGTGAGTGGTGTAGTAGGCCGAGAGGTTCAGGTCATGCCATCTCTGCTTGTTGGACATGTCGAAGCCCAACGAAATGAGGTTGGTCGTCATCTGCCGCAGGTCGGGGTTGCCCAGTGAGATGTTGAGCGGATCGCGATTGTCGCGCACCTCCATCATCTGCAGGTGCGAAGGTGTGCGCTGTGACAACCTGTGACGAAGCGTCCAACAACAGGCCATGTGCTCAAGGCTATCGTGGCCAATGGGATTCCATGTCAGTTTCTCGTCACTCTCAAACGAAAGGAAGCGATGGTCCATGTGTCGCTCATCATCCACCCTCTTGTAGGTCATCTGCGGATGCGATGCCACACCACTTGCCGTCATCGTCAGCATCAGGTACTTCTTCCTGGGCAATCGGCGGTATTCGTGCGTGAGCCTCACGCCGAAGATGTTGCGCGTATCGCTGTTTGTAGTCCATCGGCTGTTCTCGGCATCAATGAGCAGCTGCAGGGAGTCGCGCGAAGAGGGCAAGAACCTTGTGTCGGTGAAGAAGGGACTGTCCGAGTACTCCTTGTTGTATTCATACCTGTAATAGGCTGTCAGTTCGGCGCTATTCTTCTGCGTGTCTACATATTTGAGAATAAATGAAGCCTCAGTCTGCAGGTTCTCTCTGTCGTAGGAATTGTCCGCGAATCTGTATTGCGAAGTATTGCCGGCAGCATGATCGGGCGTGAACATATTGTAGGTGCTATGATTGGTGTCGCCACCTGCCGTCTTGTTCCAGTTGGCCGTAACCTTCAGCAGATGAGGTATGAAACCTACATGTCCCTCAAATGATGCTTTGTGGCTTCGGGCATCCTTCTGACCATGAGAAATGTCAAGACCAACAGACCCAATACCAGACCCCGTACCAGACCCCCCAACCCCCTGAAGGGGGAGTCATTCCTCTTGAAAACTGCCCCAGAAGCCGTTATCCATAGTATGTTCTCCCTGTCCTCCTTGAGTTATATCTTTCTGCATTGTGTCTCCCCGAGTTATTCCTCTCCGAGTTACACCTTCCTGCATTATGCCTTCCCGAGTAATGTCTCCCCCTTCAGGGGGTTGGGGGGTCTGGTGGTGGTGGGTCTTGGTCTGTGTCTTTGTCTCTGTTCTCATCTCTTGCTCGAATTTTCCCTTGTCGTAGCCGAGGCGATAGTCACCTTTGAGATAGATGCGCTTCTTGGGACGGGAGGATACTGATGTCACGATGCCCATGCTCTGATCCTTGTTCCACTGATCGCGCAAGGTACGACGGAAGATATTTCCTTCCTGCAGATAGACCTCCTGATTCTCAGCCACCCCATACTCCGAGTCAATGCCTTGGTAGTCGACAGAGAGGTTGAAGTTGAACTTCTCGTTCTGCTCGAAACGATAGGTTCCGCTGAGTTTCTTATAGGTCTGCAAGCCTTGGTCAGATGTTTGCGACCACGAAGCAAGGTCGTTTGAGCCACGATCCTGGTTGAGGTTGTTATAGTCGGCAGAGAGGTACACCGCCTGGCGGTCGTCGAAGCGCATGCCATAGAGCGTGATGCCACGTCGCCATTTCGTACCTAGATCCAATGCCGCATTGCCCAGCCACATACCGTGGAAGTCACGCTTCAGGTGGATGTCCATCACATAGCGCCCATCGTGCATGTCCGTGCTGGCCGTCTCGCTTATCTCACCCGACTTGTCGTAGAACTTCAGTTTGTTTACGATGTATGCAGGCAGACGTTGCAAGGTCTCCGTCGGGTTGCCCGTAAAGAAGTCCTTGCCACTGATCAGGATATTCTCCACAAACCTTCCCCGGGCATAGATGCGGCCATCCCTTATCTCCACACCGGGCAACTGCCGCACCAGATCCTCCAGCATACTCTTGCCATCCACCATGAAGGCATCGGCATTGTAGATCAGCGTGTCGCCATTGTAGTACATCTTGACCTTTGTGGCCTCCACCGCCACTTCCTTTAGCTGCTGGATGGCAGGCATGAGGTGTACGTTGCCGATGTCTACTGAACGTTTCATTCGGCTGAACTTCACACTCACGTCCTTGTATTGTGTCTCATATCCCACACAGGAGAAGCGCAGGATATAAGAACCGGAAGCATTGACGGGCAAGGTGAAGTCCGCTCCAGCTCCCACTGTCTTCTTTACTTCGCCTCCACCCAGATCCGTCCAGGCTATGGCCGTTGTGGCACCTGTCACGAATGTGCTGTCCGGGCGCAACAGCTGCACCGCCACGCCCTCGATGCCATTGTTGGTATAGGCATCGCGTACCGTGCCACAGATGCTGTACTTGTTCTCGTCGGCCATCATACCAAGGGATAATAGGCTTAGTATGGCTATAAGAATGAGGCGTTTCATGACGTTTAGTCGTTTAGGAAATTTGTCGTTTGGTTGTTTAGGAAATGAGCATAGTGAGGGCTTGCAGGCATGGGAATGCCGGCAGACATCATTTATAATAAAAAGAGGTATTTGTGAAGAAGTGTGGAATTCTTCCTTTCATGTGAATTCCACACAAAGGCTGTTGTTTAGTATCCTAAGCCTGTCAGCTTTTCGTTTTCTACTTTGAAATGCAAGAGGAAATTAACGTTGGGCCTCTCTTGGCTGCCTGTTTCCGTTTCTTGGGTTCCTCCGTAGTCAACACAGAATATCTGCAGCTTGTCGTAGATCTTTTCCATCTCGGAGAACGGCACGGTCATGGTGCCATCGTTGAAATTTGTTACCAGGCAATGGTAACCGGGTATGCTGATCTGGCCCAGCACACGGAACAGCTTGAGCATGTCTTCCCTGTCTGTACCTATTTTAAGATAGGCCATGATTCTCTCGTTGACAGACTTCACCACGGCACGGTCGATGGCACCGCCGTCATTTCTGTAGATTTGCTGCAACACCTTGATGCTGGTCAATAGGTCCTCCCTGGTGCTGAACGATACCTCGGGCAGACCTTCAAGTTTGGATTTTGCCTCGCTGGCCACCTTGGCATTGTCGCTCTGACGGAGTGCGCTGAGATAGTGCACGCTCGACTGCGGACCAGAGAGGGTGAAGGCCTTCATACAGACCGTGGCGGTGTTCTTGCTGCCCGACTCCAGCCACCATTCCACGCCCTTGATGTGGCGGTAGTCGGGGTTCTGCTCGTAGTTCATGCGCAGCACTACATAGTTGCGTCCCACACCACCAATGGTCAACGGGACAAGGTTCTCGCCATAGTACATGCCCACCTCCTTGCTCTTTACGGGAGAGTCGGTGCGCAGGACCCCTGTCCAGCAATATCCACCTGTGTGGTGGGGCAGGTCGGCGTCGTATGCCTTGATGAGCGAGGCGACGAGGTTGTCCACCTGCAGCTTTTCCTTCTTGCTGTTGTAGGGGAACTCGTAGGTCTTGGTGTTCAGGTAGTTGACGGAGTCCAACCTGTCGCGCTCCTGCTCACCGGCACTGGTCACAAGGCTCGAAGTGGGGAGGTTGGCAATGCATTTGCTGATCTCGGAGGGGTGAGCCACCGTGGTGACGGTGGTGACGGACTGAGCCATGCTGCCCATGGCTACTTCGAACAGTGCTATAAGTGATAAAATCTTTTTCATAATGTCAATTCCGTTTGGTTAATTTCTTTTGATATGTTTGTCGAGATCTCTTCTATTAGTGTCCGGTACAGGCGTTCTTCCTCTGCCTGCTCAGCCTTGGCTTGGGCCTCTACTTCCGTGATGAGTGCATAGAGTAGTGCTTCGCTATACTCATCCTCTTCCTGGGGTACCTCTACGGCCTTCTCCTGCCCCCCAACCTCCCGGCTTTTGACTTTGGTCAAAATGCAGGGAGTAAGATGGATTGCTTGTTGCCCCTCGCCGTTTTTCTCAAGCCCCCCCACCCCCCGAGGGGGAGTAAGATTTGTTAGTTGCCCCTCGCCGTCTTTCTCCCCCTCGGGGGGTGGGGGGGCTTGAGCGAGGCTGCCTGAGCCATTAGGGGTGCTGCTCGTCAACAAACGAACCGACATGCCCACGACGAGAAGCAATGCGATGCAGGCCGCTACCATGAGAGCCCCCAACCCCCTAAAGGGGGAGACATTACCGGTGCGTGTCGGTGGCTGGCTCAGTCGGTCAAATTCGGCGCTGAGGTCGTCTCCGAAGAGGTCGATGTCCTCTGCTGCCTGTCGTATCAGTTCCTTATCTATCATGCCTTGACTGTTTAAGATTTCACAAACCAATAATTGTAAATTATGAATTGTGAATTATGAATTGTTTAAGTTTCTTTTTGGCTGACCATAGCATCGTGCTGATGCTGCGGCTGGGTATGCCAGTCTTTTGGGCGATGTCGTGCGGACTCATGTCCTCCATCTTCATGCGAACGACCCGTTGTTCGGAGGGTGGTAGTTGGTTGATGGCCCTTTCGATGCCTTCCTGCCGTTCGGCCCGTAGCAGCGGCGTGTCGGCTGTGTCTCTGGCTGCCCGTTCCGGGACTGATTCCAGCCGTTCCGTCTCTCGCAGCTTCTGCCGTCGCCACACGCTGACGCAGAGGTTCTTTGTGGCTCGCAGGCAGAGGGCCTCCACATCGTCGCCCTCGTGCCATCCTCGTTCCAACATACGTACATAGACCTCCTGTACCACATCCTCGGCATCCTCCCTGTTGTGGAAGAATCCGGTGGCCGTGCTGACCATCTTGGGCCGCATCCTAAGCAGGCTATGTTCGTACTCTTTCGTTGTCATCTATCTATATAACGAATGGGAAGGGGGAATATCAAGTGCAAAGATACGATTTTTTCAAAAAAAGCATCCCGGTGGGGGGATGCTGTATGGGGGAGTGAGAATCTGGATGTTATCAGTCTGAGGCTTTACCCTTTCCTGCTCTCGCTTATTCGCAGCCTTGACCTTTGGTCGAGCCTGCTCCCGCTCGGCAAAGCTGATGCAAGCATCGCTTTGCTCTCACTTACTCGCAGACGTTTCAACATGAACATGAATGGGTTCATGGTCATCATTATAGAATTTGAAGATAAATCCAAAAAGGATAAATACTGTTGACATAACAGGTGATGTTTATTGCTGTTTGTCTGCAAAAATAAGACTATTCCCTGACCCGGCAAAATATAATCCCGGAATTCTTCATAATGTCGCTTGAATTTAGTGTTTTGTATGTGTGTGAGTGGTTGTCGTCCTTAAAGACGGTGTGCAGATGTTGCAACGGTACTTCTATTAATTCGTCAACCCCTAAAAAACTCGCACATCTATGCATGCTGGGTTTTTCAAGGGCTGACTAAGTACGAATTCTACTGCGTTTTCACATTAAATCCTAGGAGTCTGGATGATGCGGATGATGACTGACAAAAAACAGACAATCAGACTGTAGATTGGAGCAATCATCACGACCTTGATACCACCTGCCAGGACAGGGGTTGCCACCTCCACCTCCTGCATGATATCGCAGATTTGCATGATGCCCAGGAACAGGCCTGCAGCCCCACCGATGAGTGCCACGCGTCCGAAGTATTTCACCCAACGAGGTGCCTTCCAGGCAGAGAAGAGGATACCCACGAGTGCCAGTGTGATAAAGAACATAAACGGCCAACCGCCTTCGATAAAGATTTCAAATACGCTGTTCATAATTTTAATAGTTTTGAGATGAATAATTCGAGTGTTGCAACTTTTCTCGGTTTGTTGTTGCAAAAGTAACTCTTCCCTCCCTGATGACCAAATTTCAGCCCTTTCAAATCCCTGTTTTCACCGGTCGAATCCCCTTATAAAGGCTTTTTGCTGCTCGACAGTGGCTTTGAGTGGCAAGAAAATGGCCAATTTTGGGTGGAAATTGGAAATATATCCGTATCTTTGCAGCACAATGAAAAAAATAGCCAAAATCATCATCTACTGGACTATCGTGGTTTTGCTTACGGCCACGATGCTCGTTAGCCTGGACATGGCATTCAGCAGGGCACTGTTCATCAGTTCCCTACTCTTGCCAGGTGCAATCATCACACGTTTCGTATTAC
>JAZQQO010000021.1:0-2608 GCA_045629085.1 Bacteroidaceae bacterium | reverse complement strand
CGGAATATCGTTGCGACTTACCTTTATCTCATTGGCAAGGGATGATGCCTCTGGCTTGTACGGAACATTGCTTGCGATGATGCCAAGCATACGGCGAAGCTTTCTGCCTGTTGCAGGTGTCATGTTGGCATACTGCGGTATGTCAACCTCCATCGTCAGACGGATCACCTGCTGAAGGCGCTGCTGGAAGTAGCCTTCGAGTGAGAAAGGATAATATCCCTCGCGAAGATACTGCTCGAACAAAGGAAGAGGATGCTCGACCCCTTCTATCTGTACCTTGCCCTCCAGGACTTCCTTCAAGGAACGTACTGGAGTCTTTATGCCATGGAACAGTTCAAGGAACTCACGGAACGAAAGACCTTGCATGTCGTTGAGAAGAACGCGACGGCTAAGGTCGGCTTCACCTTCCAGAATATCCAGAACAGAGGAACCTGTGAAGAACACATGAAGTTTTGGATGGGAGTCGTAGATCTGCTTCAGTTCTGTCGACCATCCCTCGTACTTGTGAACCTCGTCGATGTAAAGCCATTCTCCACCCTCACGGACAAACTGGGCTGCAGTGTCTATGAGCGTGTGGGTCGAGAAATAACTGTGGTCAGCCGAAACATACAGGCTCTTGCCCTGTACGTCCTCGGCTTGCTCCTTGATGTGCTGGAGTACCATCGTGGACTTTCCGACACCACGAGGTCCCATCAGACCGACAAGTCTTGCCTCCCATGGCAACTTGTCGTACATATAACGCTTGAAGGTTGTTGGAACGTAGGCCAGCTGTTCCTTCATAAATCCAACCAATATTGAATCCATAGCAGATATATCATTAAAAATGCACTGCAAAAAGTGCAGATTATTACAGAATATGCACTCTTCAACGTGCAAATTTAGCAATTTAGGCTTAAAAGACCAAGAAAGAGAGATTCAAATTCCTATGTTTTAGTGATATTTAGCAGAGAGCAGTTTTAGTTGATTTGTGTTAAAAACTCCGTTCTTTCAGCACTTTATGCCTCCCAAATGTGCGATTTTTGCCGGAAAATGATTACCTTTGCGGTCGAACGACCGCGAATGACAAAACGCGGCACTCATACAAACAAGTAAAAAACAATAAGAAAATGGCAATAGCAATAAAAACTATACCTGTACTGACAGGCGAAGCGGCAGAACGATTCGTTCTGGAGGCTGAAGAGAATGCAAAGAGGCCTACTCCTAGACTTTCTCCTGAGCGTAAGGCAGCCCTTGCTGCTTTCCTTGAAAGTTCACGTCAGTTCCAACTTCAGTTCTCAGCAGAATGATACAGAGAGAAACAACATACCCTATCTTGCAGGAGACTCAGATGATTCTCTATACCAAGAGGGTTCAGGAACTTTGTGCTCCATTCTCTTGTGGCAATGGACAGATCGAACAAGACCTGAATGACTTCTTTGAGAATGATGCTGATCTCTATCGTGAAGAATTATTAGGCAAAACCTATTGTTTCATTACCAAAGACAAGCCATACAGGATTGCAGGTCTCTTCACCATCTCCAATGACAGCATCAAGACGACATACCTTGAACGCTCGACAAGCAATCGCCTGAACCGACATATCAACAATGCCAAGCGAGGGCGTAGCTACCCTGCTGTGTTGATTGGACGCTTGGGCGTGGATGAACATTTCCAAGGAGAAGGCCGTTTCGTCGGTACTCAGATCCTTGACATCCTCAAAGACTGGTTCACTGACGAGAACAATAAGACAGGTTGCCGTTTCATGGTTGTGGATGCGCACAACCATCCTCGCACCCTTCATTTCTATGAGCAGAACGGCTTCAAGTTCCTCCACAAGACGGAAGACGAAGAACGGGAATACTACCATATCCCCATGGATGAACCTATACACACTCGTCTGATGTACTTCGACTTAAAGAAAATTTAAAACAGCCCCAAAATCGCAAATGACCGCACTCTTCCCTACATACCACACTCCCCTTAGCGCCAGCAATGGTGCTAACTTGCTGTGTGCCACCGTTATAGGGGGGGGATTGCACACAAAGTAACTCTTTATATTTTAGACGAATACAGAGCCTTTCAGAGGTGCTTACGGGCATCTTTGGAAGGCTTTGTTATGTTTGTAGGATAGGTTTTAAATTTGTAACTCATATTCCAGTATGGAAGAACTGCTTATAACTGGCGCGCGATTCCTTGGCGCATTACCGATGTTTGTCGCTGCTTGCTGCCTCGTTCTGATGAACAGGGGCAAGCTGCAGTCGGCTGTCTATAACCGTTCACGCAGGTTCATCACTGCTGCCACCCTCATACTCGGCGTACAGTTCGCCATACAGTTTGTGGGGCAGCTGCGCGAGCAGAGCGTCACACTCTGCTGGACGGTGAACATGATGACCTATGTCATTGCCACACCGCTCTACAACATGGCAGAGCTCAACCTGCTACGTGCCGGTCACAATATGCGTGGTAGGTATCGTAACAACACCATCTTCGTCACACTATGCTACATCGTTTTCGCCATCGGCTACCTGACCGGCACGCTCATCAATGACCAGCAACCATGGCTGACGGCAACGTTCGTCGTGGCATTCCTTTATTTCCTGAAAGTCATCGAACTCTCATGGGTGCTCGG
>JAZQQO010000020.1:0-56505 GCA_045629085.1 Bacteroidaceae bacterium | reverse complement strand
AGAAATAAAGTGTATCTTTGCCATAGCTTTAAAACTACGTCAAAGTTACAAAAAAACTTTGATATAACAAAGCCCTGGCTTGGGAAAGTCGGGGCTTCGTTTATGAAAAGAGGGTGTGCCAGCATTTTGACACACCCTCATATTTATTCATAAACATAGGGCGGGTCAAGTTCTATGTAGTTGCCTAATTTTGTCTGAGAGCCAATCAATCTTGACACGCTCCCTCATCCACTTCTGACTGGTCTTGGTGGCAATCATCAAGGGAGCGGTGTGACCCTCGGGGAAGGTGATCTTGGTGACATTGTCGCTCTTCTGACCGCGTACGTAAGCTACTACGTTGTCTGTCTCGGGATCCCAATCATTGTCGTTCAACTCAATCTTAGCCAATGTTGTGTTGTAATCGGGCTCTAAGGTGTTGATAATTCCGCTGAAACCATTTTCCTTCTTGTTCCAAGTAGTCTTACCAATCTGGATTGTGATGTCGAGGTCACCACCCAGTGCGCGAACGATAGCCTGCTGCTTGTGACCTGTCTTAATCAGCTTGTTTTCAGTGATGATACCGTTAACCTTCGTAATGTGGTAAGTGCCTGTGATGATATCCTCTACATCAACAACGATGTCATTGAAGTCGAAGTCGTCGGTACCACCCAGGTCTTCAATCATGTAGCGCTTTGCGGGGCGTGCAATCTCTGCAGTGTACTCATCCTCCTCGATAATGATGGGTTCGGGAGTGTAGGGGTTACCTATGATAGCGAGAACGAGGTCGTTGAAATCCTTGTCACCCATGGTAGGATTGTCCTCAATACCTACATACTTGATAACTGCGTCATCAGGCATGATGTCCTTGCTGAGACCTTCGGGACGAACATTTGTATCAACATAGATGGCATTGCCAGTACCTGTACCAATATTCTGATCGGTAACGGATTTGTTGCCGTTCTTGATATTCTTCAAATAAACCTGGATAGGCGTACCGATAGGAGCTTCGATGGTTACACCAGTCATGCTACACTTATTGCTTATGCTATAATACATTCCGTTGCAGTAGGGCTTGTCGCTTGCAGTCCAGTTCTTGCTGAATACTTTGACTTCTTCCTCGTCACCAACCTTCACATAGAGGTCATAAGTATATGCTCCCTGTGCAGTGAGGGGGTAGATTGTGAAGGAATTCGAGGGAGCTACCAATACAGCTTCTTTTCCTGTTCTTTTCTGTCCATCAGGCAGAGTGGTCTTGATGTTATTATACAGCTCTTTGTTCTGTGTGGGAGTGGTGTTGTATGAATAGTGCATCGTGCCGAAGTTCATACCTGCCACTGGGGTGATGGTAATTTCCTCACCAGCAGCACGTGTAGCGAGCTGTGCCTCGCCGTCAGAGAAATCCCAGCTATCAACGTTGTGATAGTTACCGATCAACTTGAGGAAGTTTTCGGCATATTCTGCCTCTTTTACCTTCTGCTCATACTCGGGATCGTACTTGTAGTCATCGTTTGAGCATGAACTCAACATACCTGCGCCAGTGGCAACACTAAGTGCCAGGGCAAAAGTCATGATTTTCTTCATAATTGTTTGAAAATTAAATGTTATCCTTAAATATTATTTGTTATCTCTCACTTCTTGTTCCCAAGAATTTTTGCAAAAGTATGAATTTCTTTCGAAACCTCCAAATATTTTTACTTTTTTTTGCAAAAAAAATCCCCCTGCGACTCATCTCGAGCGGCAGGGGGCGAAAATATATCAGGATAACAAATTACTTATTTTCATTAAGCTCTTCCTTAATCCAGTCGATCTTCTCACGCTCACCCATCCAAGCCCGCTTGGTGTTGGTAGCGATGATCAGAGGTGCTGCACCAGCCTTGGGGAAGTCGATGTTGTAGATAGTATTATTGGTAAGGCTGCGAACGCTTACAGAGATGTTGTTCTTCTCGGGATCCCAACCTGTGATCTCATGCTCCTCTTCAAGATCTGCATAACCAGGAGCGTGATCCTTGATGACGGTATTGCCAATGGTCAGGGTGAAGGGGATGTTACCACCTACGTGCTTGATGGTTGCCTTCTGGCTCCAGTCACCATACTCGGTGCTCTTAAGCTCACCATTAACGATATGGTAAGTTACGGTGCGCTCTGCCTTTACGTCAACAACAACGTCGTTGAAATCGAAGTCGTCGGTAACACCGAGATCCTCAATCATATAGCGCTTCTCATTCTTCTCAATCACCTTATCATCCTCAATTACGTCGGGCTTGGGTACCTCGGGGTCACCCACTACGAGGAATACAATATCGTTCATATCCCAGTCTGAGCCCGAGAGGTTGGCATCCTCACAACCGATGACCATGACCTCCTTCTTCTCGTCGATATTGATGGGACGAGGGCAGTCGAGTGCCAACATCATACCACTCAGTGAGGACTGCTTGGTACCCTTCGTTGCCCAACCGTTTGATCCGGTAGTTATTTCAAGGTAGAAGTATATGCTCTCGCCAGTGGGGATGCCTTCAAACGAGTACTCCTTAGCACGTACGTATGCTGATTTGTTAGTGTACTCACTAGTTGACAGTTTCTTCCAATTCTTACCGTCGCTGCTTGTCTGCATGTTCTCAGACTTCGACCAAACCTTGATATCCTGAGCATCCTCACCAGTACCTACTACCATGTGGAGATCCCAAACCATACCAGCCTGACCCTGATAAATGGGGATAATAGAGAACTTGTTGCTGGGAGCCTTCATTACGAAGGGAGAACCAAGTTTTTTGTTGTTTGTACTTTCTGGAAGTTTCTCCTTCAGCCAAGCAAGTGTATTATTGTCTACCTGATAATAGTCCGTGCTTATTGTGGGGCCATAGTTTTCTCCAGCGCGAGTTGCGCGTGTCTCATTACCTGCCAGATAGAACTCGCTACCAGAAGAGAAGTCCCATTCCTGATTAGGAGCAATCTTACCGATAGCCTTCTCGAAATTAGCCTTAAACTCAGCCTCGGCTACCTTCTGAGCGTACTCCTCATCATACTTGTAGTCGTCGTTTGAACATGAAGTCACAACACCAGCACTAGCAATAACACTAAGTGCCAAAGCAAATGATTTGATTGTTTTCATAATAATTTGTTTTTTTAAATTCGTTATCCTTTTTGTGAAGCATTTCGACGTGCGAAATAACTTTATGGCGCAAAAGTAGTTATTTTTAAGGTTACCACCAAATGTTTTGATGTTTTTTTTCGACTTTCCTATCATTTTTATATAAAAAAGACCATTTAGAGGCGAACTGGTCTCTAAACGGCCTTTTTCTTTAGCGTCCTCGGCCGCCACCGCCAGCGTTACCGCCACCGGCGTTGCCACCTCCATTTCGGCCTCCACCATTACGGGTGCCTCCAGTGGCTGCGCCTCCAGTGCGTCCTTCGCCATTTCCGCGTCCGCCTTCCATCTGTCCACTGATTTGATCGCTCTGACGCTCTACCTCACGCTCTACGTTGCGTGAACGGGATGAACGTCCACCAAATTTTCCAAAACGGAGGTTGGCAGTGAAGAGGACATAGCTGCTGACCATCTGGCTGTGTGAATCGCTGATAGATGTTGCACCCACACTGCGGTTCAGGTCGTCACGCTGATCGAGAATGTCGACCCAACGAATGGACAAGGTGAGAATCTTCTTGGGTAAGAGACGCTGACTGATACTTGCGTTCCAGATGGTACGGATATCATTGGCAGCTGAATTGGAATAACCAGCACGCTTGGTAGTACTGATGTCGGTATTGATCTGCATGCCCCAGGGGAAAGTGATGTGAGTGTTGAAGTTGCCACCGAAATTCCAAACATTGAGTTTCTGAGCATTGGGGTTGGTACTGCGGTTGATGTTGTAACGCACATTGCCTCCAGCCGTTGCTTCGAGCTGCCAGCCGCTTTCCCAGTCATGTCGGTAGGTGAGGCGAAGACGCTCGTTGAGGGTCAGCGAATTGGTACGCGTGCGAACCGTTTCCTTCTCCTTACTATTGTACTGATAACCGATATTGTTGTTGAAGTTACCGCTCATGTCGTTGCTGATACGCCAGTGCTTCATCTCTCCCATTGCGGTGTTGAAGTTGTAAGACAGGCTACCGCTCCAGTTACCGCTCACATTGACAGGCTGCGACACTCTACCACCGGTTTCCTCGTTGTACTCTGTCTTGTTCGTCGTACTGTTCTGTGTCAGTCGGAACTGTGCATTCAAACTGTTTGTTCGCTGGGCATCGACATTAGTTCGACGATAGTCACTGTTGATGTTGTGAGTGAACGAGGGTTTCAGGTTGGGGTTACCAAGACGGATGTTCAAGGGGTCGTTGTCGGAGAGCACACCTTCCACCATATCCGTGATGTTGGGCTGTCCGGTACTACCATTATAGCGGAAGTTGAACGTCTCCTGACGACTGAACTTATAACGGAAGTTGATATTGGGTGATGCATTCCATACGGTGCGCGAGGTGTGCAGGTTCATCTTGCTTCCATCCTTGCCACGTACGTTGTCCACCTTATTATATTGTGGCTGGACATTACCACCCACTGTCAGTTCATACTTTGTGCGATTCAAGCGCAACTGGGCACGCAACTCCTGATTGATGTAGCGGTTGGTGGTGTAGCCGAGCTGCAAGGTATCGTCCTTCACATAGGGTGAATCGTAGAAGTCGCGGTAGGTATTGAGGTTGATCATACCTGGCCCATCGCCAAAAGGAGGCACAATGAACACACCGTGATCATCATAGAAATTGTCATAGATGGCACGAATGTTTCGCTTGTTGTCTGTGTAACGATAATTGAATCGGTAGTTGAATTGCAGGTATGTCTGGTCGGCAATCGGTTCCGAGTAGCCTAACTGTGCCGTCATGTTGTAGTTGATTGACGGATTTTTGTTAAACTGAACTTTGTGGTATACAGAGTCGTCAACGTAAATCTCTTGACCATTTTCATCCAGTATGGGGACATATTTTCCATCAATCATCTCCTGTAGCAGAATGCTCTGCAAATAGTCCGTCTGGCTGTAATTGTTGCTTTCGGTCTGTGTGTTGCCATATCCACCGCTCAGGTTCAAGGTGACGTTACGTCCCTGTTTTGCCAATCGTTTGTTGATTTGCAATGAGCCATTGACGTTGTAACGGCTATTCTCATTGCGGCTCGTACTGCGACGGTGGTTGATGCCGATATCGTAATCGTCATCCAACTGACGCCAATTGCTCAAAGGATCATCGGTGTAGTCATAGGGATTCTGATTGAACTGAGCACTCTCGCTGTCATTATGGCTATTACCTTTCGACCAAGAAAAATCTGGGCGGAAAAGGAAATTCCAACTTGAGTCGGGGCGCCACTCAATCCTGTACTGGAAATTGAAACTGTTGTTCTTGTTGCCACTCCAGTTGTGATTGTTGTTGTATTTAGGACTTGAAAGCTCAAAGTTCTGGCTGTTGCTCCACGACTGACTGCTGCTTTGGCTGAAATTACCTGTAGCAGATCCGTTCAATTCTATCTTTTTCTTTTGGATGTTCATGGTAACACCGGCAGACTGATTGTCGGTCATACCGTTGCCTCCCGTATTGCTGCCATTTCCCACAAGGCTGAACTTGTTATCGCCCTTAAAGCGGTTCACATTCAGGCGACCCTGATAGCGGTCTTGTGGGAAACCGTATGCCCCTTCCACATTACCGAACCATCCTTGCTTCTTGCCCGATTTGATGATGAGGTCCAGTACCGTTTCTTCTTCGCCATCGTCGATACCCGTGATGCGGGCACGGTCACTCTTCTTGTCGTAAGCCTTCACTTTCTCTACAATGTCGGCAGGAAGATTCTTCAGAATAAGGTCACGATTACCACCGAAGAACTCCTTACCATCCACCAAGAACTGACTTACCTTCTTTCCATTAAATATGTAGTTACCATCATCGTCGATGGTTACGCCAGGTAACTTTTTGATAAGCTCCTCAACCACCGCTCCGTCGGGCAGTTTAAAGGCATCGGCGTTGTACATCACGGTGTCATCCACTACCGTCATTTCAGCGAGTTTTCCTTCCACGACAGCATCCTTCATCAGTACGGCATCCTCGCGCAGCAGTACGTCGTTCACCTTAAAGTTACCCGACTTCTTAGGAAGGGTTAATGAGAAATTCTGTGCCTTATAGCCTACGTATGAGATATTGATTCGGTAAGTGCCAGCCGGTACCTTTTGCAGCAGATACTGTCCTTTGTCGTTGGTGGCGGCTCCGGCGACGAGTGTGCCGTCCTCCTTGGCCAATTTGACCTGTGCTCCGGGCAGTGTCTGTAGTGACTGGCTATCGTAGACGGTACCACGCACATTCAGTGTCTGAACCAATCCCAACATGCCCTCCAAGGCTGATTTACTGGGGGAATATTTCTCCTGTGCTTTGCTGAATGTGGCAAAGCATGCGAACAATAATAGGCAAATAATAGACTTTCTCATACATTTGTTGGACGTTGCAAGGCAAAAAAGGTTTAAAATTGCGCAAATAATTTGTTAGAAAATAAATATTTCGTACTTTTGTGCTATAACATTATAATAATAAACGATATGAAACACTACTTTCTATCTCTTCTAATGGTGATTGGCAGTTCATGTTTTGCTCAGGGCTTGGTACATCCTAAAATCGGTACGACAGTGACAAGCGATGATGACAAGGTGACCGTAACGCTTGTAGGCAAGAAGCAGAACTACGGTGGCGATGCTGCCACGAAAGATACGGACATCTATTCACCGAAATCAGTTAATATCAGTCCTGACGGTAAGAAATACTACGTCAATTCGCTGGAAGGTGGGTCGACGGTGGTGTATAATTTTGAGACGAACGAGAAGATCAAGGTCATTAAGCACCGCTTTGACGAGAAGCAGGATGCAGCCTTGTGGAGCACACCATCTAAGTTCTTCAAGTTCACCCATTACAGCCACAACCTGAACACCTTCTTTGGCAAGCCGGTTGAGAGTACCTTTTCGCATAACGGACGTTATCTGTGGGTTCCTTACTATCGCCGCAGCTACGACATCAATGCGCAGGACCCCTCTGCTGTGGCCATCATCGATACGAAGACGGACAAGATTATCCGCATGATGGAGACCGGTCCTCTGCCCAAGATGGTGGCTACTTCACCCGACGGCAAGTACGTAGCCATCTCGCATTGGGGCGACAACACGGTGGGCATCATCAATATCGAGAGCCAGAACCCTACGGATTGGAAGTACGTGGCCCTGCACATTGTTGACCATCAGCTACAACTCAATTATAGCCTGTCGCATTCCGTTGACCGTGACAATGGCAGCGGATACGCCTTGCGTGGTACGGTATTCACGCCCGACAACCATTATCTGCTCGTCGGTTGCATGGGTGGCGGTGGCGGTATTGCAGTCATCGACCTCAAGACGTCTACCTATCTGGGTCGCATGTTGGGCATGATGTCAAACGTGAGACACCTGGTGCTGAAGAATGGTTACCTTTATCTCAGTATCAATGGTGCTGGATACGTGCAGCGTATTCCTTTGCAGAAATTCATCGACGAGATTCCCAACATGAAGAACAAGGTGGGTAACCTCACTGGTTGGGAAAACATTAAAGTAGGTGGTGGCGCGCGTACCATTGAACTGTCGCCCTCAGGTCACTATCTCTTTGCTGCCTGCAACAATGCCAGCGCGCTCTATGTTGTCGACACGAAGGCATGGAAGGTCATTGCCCACATTGGCGTGGACAGTTATCCCGTCGGTCTTGATGTGTCGAAGGATGGCAAGTATGTGCTTGTCACTTCGCAGGGCAAGAAGAATGGCGGCGGAAATGCCGTGAATATCTACAAGGTTGAGTATAAGAAGTAGTTCCTCTTATCTTAGTTCTATCTCTACTGGACAGTGATCGCTGCCCAGTATTTTTGTATGTATGCTGGCAGACTCAAGGCGTTCCACCAGACGGTTGCTGACGAGGAAGTAGTCGATACGCCAACCCACGTTCTTCTCGCGAGCCTTCATGCGGTAGCTCCACCATGAGTAAGCACCCTCGAGGGTGGGGTAGAAGTGACGGAATGAGTCAGTGAAGCCGCTATCGAGCAATGCGGTCATCTTCTCTCGCTCCTGATCCGTGAAGCCTGCATTCAGGTGGTTCGTCTTGGGGTTCTTGAGGTCAATCTCCTCATGAGCCACGTTCATGTCTCCACATACGATGACGGGTTTCTTCTTGTCCAGTTCCATCAGATACTGACGGAAAGCATCCTCCCACTCCATACGGTAGTCCAAGCGTCGTGGCAACTGCCCCTTCTCGTCGGCTGACTGTGAATTGGGTGTGTAGACATTGACCAGATAGAAGTCCTGCATCTCGAGGGTGATGACACGCCCTTCATGGTCCATTTCCTTTACGGCATCCGAACTGTCATCTGTGCTGATGCCATTCCTGACACTCAGGGGTACGTGCTTAGTGTAGATGGCAGTACCGCTGTAGCCTTTCTTGTCGGCATAGTTCCAATAGGAATAGTATCCCAGAAAGTCGAGGTCTATCTGTCCTGCCTGCAGCTTTGTCTCCTGCAAGCAGAAGAAGTCAGCATCGAGTGCCTCAAAAGCCTCTACAAAATTCTTTCCCACCACGGCACGAAGGCCGTTCACGTTCCAACTGATAAATTTCATAAATAACGGGCTTCTCCTTTACTTTACCACAAATTTCTTACCCTCTACCACATAGATGCCAGGCATGAGGCCTGAGGTACAATTTAAATAAGGTACGCGTGTGCGTATGCGAACGCCATTGAGTGTGTAGACGTCAACCACGTCACGACTGATGACCGAAAGGTCGATGCGGTCCGGCTGCCCGAAGTCCTCGTCGTCATCGATGATGTCGGGCTCCAGGTCATACTTTTTCAGATGTGTGTAGATGTAGTTTGCACGTTTGGTCAGCCAGCTCTTGGCCTTCTCAGTAACGGTGGCATACTGTCGGCCATCGCTCCACATCGTGGCATTGTGCTGGAAGGAAGGCTCTACGTATGTGTAGTAGTCATCGCAATATTCTATAAGCTCGGTAAGTTTGCCGGAATTGATGAAATTAGTCCAGAGACGGTAGTACTCCTTCTTGACCACGTCGGAGTTGCGCAACAGGGCACGGAAGAAGGGAGTGCCTACGTTGCCGTAGTTGAAGAGGTCGGCCTCAGCATCGTAAACGAAATACTGGCTGTGACCCTCATAGCCGTAGCTCCAGTCAAAATCCCATACGGGGCCGAACACCCAGAGCGAGTCGTTGAGGATATTCTCGTTGTAGAGATACCAGCTCTTGGGGTGCTGCATCTCTGTGTTGCGAGTCAGGTCGGTTACGAACATGGCGCGGCACAGTGCATTGACGTCGGCCATCTCCGACACTTCACCCGATTTCACCTCATTGTCAAGCAGGTTGAAAGCCCACTGAATGTTGTCGAAAGTGATGTCGGTAACCAACTCAGGATCGCTGAAGTCAGGTTCCTTGACATTGACGTACTGATTGGTGTATTTGCTACGGAACTTGTACATCTCATCGTAGTAGCTGTCCATCTCAAGCAGCACTGCATTGCTGTCATCCTCGAGGTCGATGCTATTGTTGGAGAATCCAATCTTCTCGGTAAAGTTGTACGAACCACGGTACTGTCCGTTGACATACAATTCCACGGGAATGATGTGGTTGCATGCAGCACTCTCGACCATGTCCGCAATCTTCATGGCAATGGCATTCGTGGTGAGCGACCCGCTCTGCTTGTTGGCCAGCAGTACCCACGACTTACCCTTGGTCATGCCGAAGGGCTTCACCTTGGCGGGGAACTTCATACGATAGGGGTTCTTGCTGCTGTAACTGTTAGACCATGATGAATTACCACGACCACGAATCTGGATGGCAGTGCGCTCCATGTCGGGGAATACACCGGCACCATTGATCTGTATCTCTGCATCCTCCCAGTATTCCTTTCCGTAGCGGCCAATCCAATTCCTGCTGTTCCATGATTCTTCATCGCCAAACCAGATGTCCATGCGGGGGACGTTGTATTCGCTGTAGTCGCCTGAGGGATGATCGGTCAGGAAGTCCACATGCACCTTGTAGTCACGGCCGTAGGGCACGAAGTCGTGTTTGTATTCGGCAGGTACGAGCAGTTCGGGCACAAAGTCCTCGGTAGCCTTGCCGTAATCAGGGTTAGCCTCCACCTTATTTATTGAGAACTCGCTCAGAACGAGGTAGTTTTTGCGTGAGGACTCGGTGAGTTGGAAGCGCACATATTTGTAGGGTTGTCCCATTTCGATGATGTTGCTCGTGTACTCCATTGCTGCGCCAATGGGCAGGTTGTCCTTCTCCTTGTCAATCGTGCGTACCTCGTCCCACAGTTCGCCATCCTGGCTGCCCATGATGATGAATCCTTGGGGCGCATAGCCGTTGTTGCTGGCATAGTCGCGTGTGACGTAGCTGAATTGGAAGTTCTCGATGGGCTCTGCCATCTCAATCTGCAGGTAGGGCCATGTTGTCACGCCGTCGCCATAGTAGGAACCTTCATTCCAATTGTTCGATCCGCTCCAGTTGGAGTGGAAGATGGTGCTGCGGTTACCGTCGATGATGTTGCTCAGCTGCTGGTCGGCGTTGTCGCTGGGCCAGTTGCTGGAGAGCATGTCTGCGGTCAGTTCGATGGGGGTGATGATCCATGGTTCCTCCGTCTCTTCGGGAGGTGTGCTCCATACCTCGTCGCTTATCTTCTCGATGCGGTAGATCCAGTTCTTGGGGTAAACGACCGTGTAGGTATAGTCCTGATCGAAGCGAAGACGTGTCTTCTTGCTGTGCTGTTCCTTGCCTCCGATGTATGCAATGGCTCCTTCGGGAAGTTTGAACGAAGGTGTCAGACGCTTTCCGATGCAGCTTACTGCTACGTTGATGGTACCAGCCTCATGGTCAATCTCGCCCTCGGCATCTTCATATAGCTGGTCGTTGAACTTGTTGTTGAACTTGTAGCTCTCAATCTCGGGCAGCGAGCCGTTGTAGATGGAGTCGATGCTGGCTACGTTGCCTGCCATATAGCAGAATGTCGTGTCGCCCACAAGGCTCAGTGTCACCTGGTCGCCTTCCTGTGTGGTACTGAGGATGTATTTCTCGGGGATAACAACCATCTGTCCGTCTTTGAAGGTGATGAATTGCAACTTGCCCAATTCCTCCTTCTGCGGCTCAGTGACGGTGACTGTACATGTAGCCACGAGACCGCTGGCTGTGGCTGTGATGGTGCAGGTTCCTGCTTTCTTGGCTGTCACCTCGCCGTCCTTGACAGTAGCCACGGTAGCGTCATCGGTGAACCATTGTACATTGTCAGCTCCAGAGGCACCTTCGGGAAGTACGGTGGCGGTGAGCGTGTAGCTGCTGCCCTCTACGAGTGAGATGCTTGTCTGGTTGAGTGTGATGCTTTCTGCGTGGATTTCATTGGCCTCACGGATGATCCAGAAACTGCCGGCATCGTCGGCCGTCCAGGCAGCCATAGGTGCTGTGGAGTGGCTGGCAGCACAAAGGAATTTCTGCGAAGCGCTCCATGATCCGGCAGCGCCCGTCAGGCGTATGGCCCACATGCCTTCACCATTGGCGGTAATGTCAATCTCCGTCTTATCGGTGGTGAAGTAGAAACTGCCGTAGTCGATCATCTCGCCGCCCCATGGGCTCCACTGTGTAGTGATGTCCGTCAGGTACATCTTTGCGCCAAGATTGTAGAAATAGTAAACGCCCTTCTCGCCTGCTGTGATGCGCCATTGGTTGTTGGGATTTGTCTCGTCGATGGGCTCTAGGTACTCCGGATTGACGCAGCCGCTGGGGTGGGGCACGATGCCTCCGCCCAGCATGGCATCCTTGTCGCTGATGTTGGGGTTGTACACGCAAAAGCCATATCCATTGGCATTCTCCAGTACATATTTCTTTGTACTTTTTATCTCGTTCAGCGACTTAATGCCTTGTGCAAAGGCTCCCATCGCTGCAAATAGTACGAGGACAAAGGTTGTTATCTTTTTCATGATTCTTGGTTTCTATCTTTGTGTTTATTTCAGGAAGTTGACCAGTGATGAGTTGATGTCACGCAGTCCCTTGGCGATGCTCTGTGCATTGAGCTTGGCACCCTTCTTCGAGGTGTGGGTGTGGTCATTCTTGAAGTACTCCTTTGAAGCTTCGCGGCCCAGCTTGTCGAAGGCATCGGCCGAGATGTTGTGCAGGTCAACGAAGTCCACGCCCGTTTGCTCCACTACCTCACGGTACCATTTGCCGAACGAGTCGTTGCGTCGTTCAATCTTGCCGCCAGGCCATTCGTTGCGGGGAGTCAGGCTGACAAGGATGGGCGTAGCGCCCTTCTGACGCACGTCGTCAATCATCTTGTGCAGATACCAGCCGAAGGTGTAGACCACCTCGTTGCGTACCTCGTCGTTGGTGCGGACACGGTACACGTGACTTGAGTCTGCCGTGCCGGTGATGTCGTTGCGTGCCTTGCCGTGTGCCAACTCATTGCCGGCATCATTGTGGCCAAACTGGATGAGCACGAAGTCACCAGGCTGCAGGTCATTATACACCTTGTCCCAACGGCCCTCGCGCAGGTAGCTGCGGCATGAGCGACCAGCCTGGGCTGAGTTCTGTACCGTAATCTTACTGAGGTCGAAGATGTCGCTGGCTACGGCTCCCCAGCCCCACATGCCGTCCTCATCCTTGTCGGAATTCTTGACGGTGGAGTCGCCGGTGATGAAGACGGCGGGCTTGCCCTTCTCGCGCTTCACGCCTGTGGTGGGCAGTTCCTTGTTGATCATCATCGACTTGAGTTCCTGTATCTCGAGATCCCAACTGTTCATGATGCCCTCGGCAGCCGAGCGTGCGTTGAGCTGAGCACCAAAGGCAGAGGTGTGGATGTGGTCAAGGTAGAAGTGGTAGTTGAACTTCCACTCCGTCATCTGGTCGTACTTCTGAGCAGAAATCTCGTTGAGGTCGATGAATGGGCAGTTCATCTCCTCGGCTACCTGCTTTGCCCAGAGGCCAAAGGTCTCGTTGACACGTGTAACGTGACCAGGGTTCTTGGGGTCATACGCGTTTCTTGGCGTGAGCGACATCAATATGGGATGAGCGCCCGCAGCGCGTACGTCACGGATGAACTTACGCATGTATTCTCCATAGCTGTAAACGGTCTCCTTTACACCCGTCTCTTTGATGGTGACGTTGAGGCTGTCGGTGGGTGAGATGCCCTTGATGGAGGCGCGAGCACGACCTGAGTCGAAAGGACCATTGTCGTTGTGTCCCAGTTCGATGATGACCCAGTCGCCGCGGCGGAGTCCTTTCCTTACGTCGGGCCAGAGACGGTTGTAGAAGGTACGGCTGGAAGTGCCTCCCAGCGCCTGGTTCTCAACAGTAATCTTGTTTTCGTCGAAATAATTGTGGGCGTAGAATCCCCATCCCCACTGGCCATTGTCGCCGTTGCCCATGGTGCCGGTACGCATCGTGGAGTTACCTACCAGGAAGAGCACTGGGTTGTTGCCTTTGCGGCTGCTGCCAGGTATTGGACGAGCCGTTGCGGCCTTCTCCAGCGAGTCGAGCGTCAGGTCAACCACCTTGTTGACGTCCTCCATGCTCTGGTACTTCTTCTCGTCGTCGGTCATCTGGGCCGAGGCAGAGAGGGAACACAGGCCTAAAAGGCCACAAATGAGATATAATTTGTTGTTCTTCATGCGCGTAATCTTTAAAATAATAGCGCACAAAGTTACGAAAAAAATCTCAAATGGACGAAAATCTTGCAAAAAGTTGGTGTTTCAGGCGTTATTTTCTTGTCCTGCCCTGCATATCGTACTCGTGGCCGTCCTTCTCGACAATGATTTTGCCGTCCTTCAGCACTTTGCGTACCTTGAGGCCCTGCTCTGCGAGTTGCTCGTTGATGCTGTCGACAATATCCCTGGTGATGTCGACAAGGTACCCCTCGGTGTCGATGCAGATCAGGAAATTCTCTCCTTCGCCTGTGTAGATGGCACCGTTCTGCCCCATGAACTTGAAACTGGTGTTATAAAGATAGGTGCGCAGGTAGTAACCGCCGACTTCAATCATTAGGCGCTGTTTGGGTTCGACGGTGAGTGTACCAGCCACAGGGCCGATGCGTACCTCGCAACCATTCTCGACGAAGGTATGAATCTCGTCATCTGCCAGTGTGCCGGCCGAATAGCCGTATTCGCCACCTATGCCGGTGCCGTTATGAGCGAAGTAGAAGGAGAAGCAGTAGCCGTTGCCGTCGTAGCCCACCTCACCCTCGGTGACACCTTCCATGTCCTGGAACTGCAGCGTGTACTCGTGGTAACTGTTGTCCTCGCCATCCTGTATGGCCACCATTGTGATGCCGTTGTCGTTGCTGATGTTGTAGGTGCTGTCTTTGAGGCAATTCAGGTCGTCGAGGTACATCGTGGCGTGGTAAAGCGTCTCGTCCACAGCCAGCATGTCAAGGGTGATGAGCGTGCGGTTCTGCTCGTCCTTCGTCATCGTAGCGTTAGCGTATTTGCCATCGTGGAAGACATAGCTGTTGTCGCTGATGACCATGATGTCGCAGGCATCGGTGATGAAATCATCGGTGACGAACTCACCCTCCAGCTTGGATGTGTAGAGGTAAGCGCGCATCTGGTACTCGCCAGGCTTGACGGCGATGAAACCCACGATGCCCATTCCCTGCGAATAGTCGACCATGGCTACGTGGCCGAAGTCGATGTTGACGGTGTCCTTAGCCTCGGGCATGTAGCCGCCTTGATCCATCGGCATGTTGATGTGATAGAGTATGCCCTCCATGCTCGTGAGGTCGGCCTTGAGCGTGATGAGTTTCTCGCTGCGTTCCAGTGTTGCCTTGATGTCGAAAATGTCCACGAAACTCTCGTCGGCAGTAAGTAGTAAGTTGGTGTATTGCAGCAGCATGTCGTCCTTGTTCCACTCCGTCTTGCCGCTCTCCAGCACCTCAGGTTTTACGGCCAAGGCAAACTGGTAGTCTTTGTTCTGTCCTGCAAACTGATAGCATCCGTACATCTCGGTCAAATCCTGCACGAAGCAATTCTCGAGGTTGATGTCCTTCTCCTCGACGATGGGCATCTCGTAGGGACCGTTATACATCGTCAGGATGTAGAGCACGTGGTCGTCACTCAGCAGCTCTGCCTTCATGATGGTGTTATCACCTTCCTGTGTGTGTACGGCCGATGCGGTGAGTATGGTGATGCCCTTGTCGGATTTTTTGTCATAGAGTTCGGGCATCAGCATGTCGGCGCGGTAGAAGTTGCCGGCCAGCGATTCGCTCACGACGCCGTATGCCAATTTGTAATTATCGTTCTCAGCATAGATGTTGTAGGTACCGTAGAACGTGTTGGGTTGCACACGTGCATAGCCGAGGTCGGCGGTGACGGTCGACTCGGGTTGTGGCGCATCGATTGTGGCTTCGACGATGAAGCGTGTCTTGTTGTTTGTCAGGCAGTTTGCCTTTACGCGGTAAAGCGTACCCTCGTCGGTGACGGTGACGTTCATGTCGGTAAACGAGTAGAACACCATGTCGTTCTTCGGGTTGCGTGCATAGTTGTAGTACTTGCCGTCGCCGCTCAGGCGGAAGTCGTCGTTGCTGAAGGTTCCGAACATGTTGTCGGAATAGTAGTTGAGCTGCATCTTCCATTGTCCGTCGGGTGAGAAGATGGTGATGTTGTAGTTCTGCTTGTTAGGGTTATCCTCCATCGTGGCGTTGTCGGAGAGGAATTCGACGACTTTCTCGTCGCTGTTCTGCGCCCAAATGGACTGGGGCAGCAGACAGGTAAGGCATAGGGTAAGATACAGGAAAAATCTTTGTTTCATGATCGAATTGGTTTTTTCGGGTGCAAAGGTAAATATTTTTTTCCGAATGGGCAAATTATCTGCTTGTTTATGAAAGCCAGCATGAAAAAGACTGTATGAATGTGAAAATGGTGCCAAAAAGGCCGAAAAGTTATTGTGGGGCATTTTTGAGGGAAGAAATGGCGGAAGATTTGGATTGTGTAGGTATTTGTGTATCTGTTGGTTATGCATGCCGAGGGCATTTTTTCCATATTTTTTCTCAAAACCTCTCTATACGCACGCGTACGGAAAGATTTTTATAAAAATAAATGGAATTTCTGCCCTAAAAAGCTTTATCTATTTGATAATGAATAAGTAAACGAGGGACAAAAGTGGGAGAGAAATTCCCTGAAAAAAAACCTAAGTGTAATCCAAGGCTCTTTCCGACTCCTAGACCCCAACCAGTTTTCTGAAGAATTAAAGCGATTTTTTTGAAGGAGAAATCTGCGTCTCTTGGAAAGTAACGCTGCGTCTCTTGAAAAGTAACGCAGCGTCTCTTGGAAAATGACGCAGCGTCTTTTTGAAAATCATGCAGCGTCTTTTGGGAAAACATGCAGCATGATGAAAAAAAACGGGCGAAAACATTTGGTTTAATAATAAATTATGTGTATTTTTGCGCCCGTTTAAAGGAAACGAGGAATGCTAACCTAAAATTTATATACTGTTATGTATTGGACATTGGAACTTGCCTCAAAACTTGAGGATGCACCTTGGCCTGCTACCAAGGATGAGTTGATCGACTACGCAATGCGTTCGGGTTGCCCTATGGAGGTGATTGAGAACCTGCAGGAGATCGAGGATGAGGGTGACATCTACGAGACCATCGAGGATGTATGGCCCGATTATCCCACCAAGGAGGACTTTTTGTTCAACGAGGACGAATATTAATGAAAAAAAGTGGAGGATGGCACAATAAAATGGCCATCCTTTGCGTTATATAAGTTACGGATGAAAAGACTGCTGTGGTTTGGAGTGGCTTGGCTGGCCGTCCTCATGGCGAGGGCGCAGTCGGATGTGGCGTTCACCAACTACTGGGCGCTGCAAAGCTTTTACAACCCTGCCGTAAGCGGTCTGGACGGCAAACTCACTCTGCAGGGAGCGTACTCCATGCAGCTCGTCGGCTTTGAACATGCTCCGGCCACGATGTACGTGGGTGTGGACATGCCGGTCTATTTCATCGGTCCGCGTCATGGCGTTGGCGTGGGATTCCTTAATGATGAGGTGGGATTGTTCTCGAACAAGAAGATCTACCTGCAGTATGCCTATCATCAGCCGCTCTTGGGCGGACGCCTGAGCATCGGTGTGCGACCCGTCATGCTGATGGAGTCGTTTGACGGATCGAAGGTAGATGCTACGGATCCTAGCGACCCCGTGTTTGCCTCAAGTCAGGTGGATGGCAATGCCTTTGACCTGGATGCAGGTCTGCGGTACACGTATAAGAATACTTGGTACGCAGGACTGAGCGCGATGCACTGCCTGGCACCCACGGTGAAGCTGGGCGACGACAAGGTGAATGAGGTCAACGTAGACCCGCTCTTCTGCGCAACGGCAGGTTACGCTTTCAAGTTCCGACGTCCCGAATACGTGCTCTACACCACGGGCATCCTGCGCACCGACCTCCAGGCATGGCGAGGCGACGTGACGGCACGCATGGCCTATAACGGTGAGAAAATCAAGTTGTATGGTGGTTTGACGTACAGCCCTACGGTGTCAGTGGGCATCCTGTTGGGAACAACATTTCAGGGCATCAACATCGGCTATAGCTACGAGATGTACACGGGCGGCATTGGTGCCTTGCACGGTACGCACGAAATCATTCTCGGCTACAGCACCGACCTCAACCTCTTCAAGAAGGGAAAGAACAAACATCAAAGCGTACGTATCCTATAATTAAGAATTAGGAATAAAGAATAAAGAAATGAAGATAAGAACAATAGCATTGCTTGCCATCGCTGCCGTAGGCCTGACGCTTACGGCTTGTATGGGATCTCAGTCATCGGCGATGTCCGTGGGCGGAGAGGTGACGGGCTCGAGAGGACAGGCCTTCAGCGAACCGGTGCCCTTCGGCATGGTGGCCGTACACAAAGGGTCGCTAAAGGTCGGTATGGAGACCGACACGCTGTGGGGTATAGCGCAGCCTACGCGTGACATCAGTGTCGATGGTTTCTGGATGGACGAGAATGAGGTGTCGAACTCCAAGTATCGTCAGTTCGTCTATTGGGTGCGCGACAGCATCATCCGTGAGCGTCTGGCAGACCCCGCATACGGCGGCGACGAGACCTATAAGATCGAGGAGGATAAGGACGGTAACCCCGTGACGCCTCACCTGAATTGGAGCAAGGCCATCCCCCGCAAGCCCAACGAGGATGAGCAGCGTGCCATCGAGAGCGTGTATGTGATTCACCCCATCGATGGTACCAAGATGCTCGATGCCAGTCAGATGAACTATCGCTACGAGATTTATGACTACGCAGCTGCCGCACAGCGCCGCTTCCGTCTCAACCCCGAGGAGCGTGACCTGAACACCGACCATGCTGTAAGTCGTGAGAAGGTGATGATCAGCAAGGATACGGCTTGGGTGGACGATGAGGGTAAGATCATCAGACAGACCATCACACGTGAATTGACTGGTCCTTGGGACTTCCTCAATACTTATATCGTAAACGTGTTCCCCGACACGACCTGTTGGGTTAACGACTTCCAGAACGCTGATAATGAGCGCTACATGAAGCTCTACTTCTCAAATCCCGTGTACGATGACTATCCTGTTGTCGGAGTGACTTGGGAGCAGGCCAATGCCTTCTGCGAGTGGCGTACCAACTTCCTACTGAAGGGTTTAGGCAGTGCTGCCAAGAACATCCAGCGCTATCGTTTGCCGACTGAGATAGAGTGGGAGTTTGCTGCCCGTGGCAAGGAAGGCAACCCCTTCCCCTGGGAGAGTACGGAGGTGAAGAGCGACAAGGGTTGCTTCTACGCCAACTTCAAGCCTGACCGTGGTAACTACACCAAGGACGGTAGCCTGATCACTTCGAAGTGCGGCATCTTCAGCGCCAACTCGAACGGTCTTTACGATATGGCAGGTAACGTGGCCGAGTGGACCAGCACGGTGTATACTGAGGCCGGTGTGGAGAGCATGAGCGACATGAACCCCGAACTGAAGTACAATGCAGCCAAGGAGGATCCCTACAGACTGAAGAAGAAATCAGTACGCGGCGGTTCGTGGAAGGATCCCGAGAGTATGATTCTCTCGGCATGGCGCAGCTACGAGTACCAGAACCAGCCCCGTTCGTATATCGGTTTCCGTTGCGTGCGCACCATGGTGAGCGACAACAGTAAGGCTGCTACCAAGGCTGCCGCCAAGGGTGGATCGAAGGCAAAGAGTAAGAGTAGCGCCGGCGGTGGTGCAAGCGCCAGAAAAACGAGAAGGTAATTCATAAAGACGGTTTATACATTATTTATATATTATATATGGCAAGTAAATTGAATCCAATAGCCCGCATACAGAAGTGGATGGACACTTTCGCGGGACAGACCTTTATGCAATACGCCTATAGCTGGGGTGCTGCCGTGGTTATCTTGGGTACGCTCTTCAAGCTGACCCATATCCCCGGCGCCAACCTGATGCTGTTCATAGGTATGGGTACTGAGGTGTTCGTGTTCTTCATCGCCGGTTTCGAGCGTGTGACGGAGAAAATGCCCGACCAGCCTGCACAGCAGGGCGGCGTAGTCGTGAATGGCGTCGTTGGCACTCCGGGCGTGAGTGGCAATGTGGTAGTGGGTGCTCCTGTCGGTGATGGCGAGATGGCTCCCGTGGAAGGTGACGAGCAGGGTGGAACTGTCGTAATTGGTGGTGGTCAGCCTGGCGTGGTCTACACTGGTGGTCCCGTGGTAACCGGAGGTCCCGTTGTGGCAGGTGGTCCTGTCGTGGCTGGCGGTCAGCCTGTCGTGAATGCTGATCCTGAGGCATTGGCTGCTGGCGCAGGTTTGAGTGCCGCTGCTGCTAACTTGGCAGCGGCTGGTCAGGCTGCTGCAGAGGCGCAGTTGGCTTTGAGCCAGTTGCAGAATGGTGGTGCGGGCATCAATCCCGCTTCCATCAAGGCTACCGATCCCGCAGCCATCGAAGAGGCTGTCAAGAACTATGCAGAAGAGCTTACCGAGCTTACCGAGGTGCTGGGCCGCGTAAAGGCTCAGGCTGCTCGCATGAGTACCGACAGCGAGGAGATGGAGAACCTCAACCGTACGTTGACTGGTATTGCTACCGTATACGAATTGCAGCTTAGAAATATCAGCAAGCAGGTATCGACCATCGAGCAGATTGACGAGCAGACCAAGCGTATGGCACGCCAGATAGAGGAGTTGAATAATGTCTACGCCCGTATGATTGCAGCTTTGACCGTGAACATGGGCGGTGGTGTGGCTCCTGCAGCAAATATCAACAATAACGACTGATTAGTCAATGGCAATAAAGAAGAAAAAGGTCTCCCCACGTCAGAAGATGATCAATCTGATGTACGTGGTTTTGATGGCGATGCTGGCGCTTAACGTTAGTAGCGACGTACTGAACGGCTTCTCGTTGGTTGACGAGAGCCTGAACCGTTCGACCGAGAATGCTAACGAGGTAAACCAGAGCATCTATCAGAATTTCGAGGAGCAATATAAGAGCAATCCTGCCAAGGTGAAGGAGTGGTACGACAAGGCGCAGCATGTGCGCAAGATCAGTGATCAGCTCTATAACCTGGCCGAGGAACTGAAGGTGGCTATCGTCAAGAAGAGCGATGGCGAGGAAGGCGATGTGCACGACATCCGTAACCGTGAGGACCTGGAGGCTGCCACACAGATTATGCTGGCTCCCGGCACGGGACGTGGTAAGGAACTCTTCGATGCTATCAATAACTATCGTGATGACATCCTGAAAATGGTCAATGACCCTCAGCAGAAGAAGATTATTGAGAGCAACCTCAGTACCACGGTGCCTGAGAAGGCCGTGACGCTCGGCAAGAATTGGCAGGAGTATATGTTTGAGACCATGCCAACGAGTGCTGCAGTGACGCTGCTGACCAAGCTGCAGAGCGACGTGCGCTATGCTGAGGGTGAGGTGCTGCATAGGTTGGTGAGCAACATCGACGTGAAGGATATCCGTGTCAACGAACTGAATGCATACGTCATTCCTCAGTCGCAGACCATTGTGCAGGGTGGACGTTTCAGTGCACAGATCATCATGGCCGCTGTCGACACCACCAACCGTCCTACCATCTTCATCGGTGGCAAGGAGTTCAAGAACGAGCGTGGCATCTATGAGACGGTTTGTGGAAGCACGGGTGAGTTCTCGCTGAAGGGCTACATCGAGATGATCAATGGTAGTGGTGAGACGGTGAAGCGTGACTTCGAACAGAAGTACACCGTCGTGGCTCCCAGTGCTACGGTGAGCGCCGACATCATGAACGTGCTCTACGCCGGTTACGATAACCCTATGAGTGTCAGTGTGCCTGGCATTCCTACTAGCAAGATTACACTGTCTATGACGGGCGGAAACCTTACTCCCAAGGGTGAAGGTAAGTATATCGCTAAGCCTTCTACTCCCGGCACGGAGGCTGTGTTTACCGTATCAGCACAGTTGGAGGGACGTACACAGCAGATGGGACAGTTCAAGTTCCGCGTTCGTAAGTTGCCCGATCCTACGGCCTACATCGCTAATGGCGACGATCACTTCCTCGGCGGTAAGCTGAGCAAACAGGCCTTGATGGAGGCCAGCCAGCTGGGTGCTGCCATCGACGATGGTTTGCTGAACATTCCTTTCCGTGTGACGGGTTTCGAGACGACCTTCTTCGACAACATGGGTAATGCCGTTCCTGAAGTCGCCACTTCTGCCAGCTTTACCGAGCGTCAGAAGAATGTCATCCGTCAGCTCTCTCGCGGTAAGCGTTTCTATATCTCCAAGGTCAAGGCCATCGGTCCTGATGGCATAGAGCGCACGCTGAATGGAGCGATGGAAGTCATAGTTAATTAACAATTAACAATTAACAATTAACAATTAGCAATTAACAATTAATAATTAACAATTAATAATTAACAATGGGCTGACGCATAATTACCCCAAGCGCAGTCCCTCCCCTTTGGGGGAGGTGCCCTTTAGGGCGGAGAGGGGCCAATATTTATGAAAAGAAATCTTTTAGTCATATTGTTGGGTCTTGTGGCATTGGGTGCTTCGGCACAGCCTGCCAAGCGTAGAACGACTCCCACAACGCCGACGCTCCCACAACGTCAGGCCGGTAGTGCTGCGCAGAATGGCACAGACCGTTTCTCGTTGATGTTCCCCACGAGCGATGCCATGCCCGAGGATGTGTCGTGGAAGCGTGACATCTATCGTCAGCTCGATTTGAAGTTGGACAAGAACTCTCCGCTCTACTATCCCGTGCAGCCTATTGGTAATCAGTGTAATCTCTTTACCTATCTGTTCCGTCTGCTTCTGTCGGGTCGTGTCAATGCCTACGACTACAAGATTACGGGTGTGGAGTCCTTTGAGGAGAAGGATAAAGTCGTAATAAAGGATTTCCTGCAGCGCTATTCTATATATTATGAGGAGAAGAATGGTAAGCCTACTGTGGCTGATGCCGACGTGCCTAGCGAGCAGGTGAAGCGCTACTACATTAAAGAGAGTAGTTACTTGGATCAGCGTACCGGCACTACCCATACCAAGGTCTTGGCTATCTGTCCCATCCTGCTTGAGGGCGGTGACTTCGGTGAAGATGCTGCTACGCCTCGTCCCTTGTTCTGGATGAAGTATGATGACGTGGCTCCCTATTTGGCCAAGTTGCCCGTCATGGCAAGCGACCTCAACAACGTCACCAACATGACTGCCGACGACTATTTCACGATGAACCGCTATGAGGGTAAGATCTATAAGACCAACAATATGCAGGGAAAGGTCATTGCGGATTATTGCAAGACCGACTCTGATATGGTAAAGGAGCAGAAGCGCATCGAGAAGCAGCTCACGGATTTTGAGGATCATCTGTGGGGACACGTGGAGAAAAACGATACGTTGGACAGCCTGCAAGTGGAAGAACCAAAGGTGGCCAAAAGAAACAAGAAGGCTGCAGAACCCAAGAATTCGCGTACACGCCGTACCAACAGTAAGTCGGAAAAGGCTGCTGCCTCTGAGGCCGCTCCCCGTTCTACCGCACGTCGTCAGAGACGATAACTATGCATTATGTAGACGTTATTCTGCCGGTTCCGCTTGATGGAACTTTCACCTATTCACTGCCCTCTCAACTTGTAGGGCTTGTGCGTACAGGGTGCCGTATTACGGTACCCTTTGGTGCTAAAAAGACCTACTCTGCCATCGTGCTCCGCGTGCATGACGAGAAGCCAGCCGGCAACTACCAAATCAAGGAGGCTATTGGCTTGCTTGAGGATCAACCCATATTGCTTGCGTCACAACTCAAACTTTGGCAATGGATTGCTGAATACTATCTCTGTCCGTTAGGCTCTGTCTACAAGGCTGCCTTGCCGAGCGGCTTGAAGGAGGAAGACGAAGAGTCGGGCTATAAGCCTAAGTTCGTGCAGTGCGTAAGACTTACGGAAGAGTATTTCAATGAGTCGAAGCTGGTGAGTGTTTTTGTCGAGTTGAAGCGTTCGCCCAAGCAGGTGGCATTGTTGATGAAGTATCTGGACATGAGCAAGGCTGCTGCCTCGCTCACGCTCAAGAACCCCTCCCTCTTGCTGGAGGTGGAGAAGCAAGAACTGCTCAAGCAGGCAGATTGCAGCACGACCATCTTCAATGCTCTCGTGGAGCGAGGTATCTTAGAGAGTTACGACAAACAAATCGATCGTCTCGAACACGATGCATTGCCTACCGAGATGGTGTTGCACCTGTTGAGTCCCGCTCAGCAATTTGCCTTGGATGGTATTAACAAACAATTTGTTGATCACAATGTCTGCTTGCTGCATGGCGTAACGTCGAGCGGAAAGACTGAGGTGTATATCCACCTCATACATCAGGCTTTGGAGCAGAAGAAGCAGGTGCTCTATCTGTTGCCTGAAATCGTTTTGACCACTCAACTTGTGACGCGTCTAAAGCGTGTGTTTGGTGGAAGGCTTGGCGTATATCATTCCAAATATTCAGATGCGGAACGCGTGGAGATTTGGCAGAAACAATTGTCACGCGAACCGTACGAAATCATTGTGGGCGTGCGATCGTCGGTGTTTCTTCCCTTTCAGAGACTGGGCCTTGTCATTGTCGACGAGGAACATGAAACGAGTTTCAAGCAGCAGGATCCAGCTCCACGTTACCATGGGCGTAACGTGGCCTTGATGCTGGCACATAATGCGGGTGCAAAGACCTTGCTCGGCACGGCCACACCCTCGCTCGAAACCTATTATAATTGTCAGCGTGGGAAGTATGGATTGGTGGAATTGTTTGAACGCTATCAGCAAGTCACGATGCCTGAGATTCGTGTGGTGAACCTTGCAGAGGAGCGTCGCAAAAAGATGATGACCGGGCCTTTCAGTTCCGTCCTGCTGGATGCGATGCACGAAGCGCTCGAGAATAAAGAACAAATCATCATCTTCCAAAACCGACGCGGCTTTGCTCCCACCGTGGAATGCCACGCTTGTGGATGGGTGCCGCGCTGTCCACATTGCGACGTGAGCCTGACCTACCACAAGCGCCTCAATCAGGTGACCTGTCATTACTGCGGCTATACGACGATGATTCCTACGAAATGTCCGAACTGTGAAGGCATGCAACTTGATAACGTGGGATTTGGAACAGAGCGCATCGAAGATTCCATCAAGCAGATTTTCCCAGATGCTCGTGTGGCTCGTATGGATCTCGATACGACACGCAGCCGTCAGGCATACGAGAAGATACTCCTCGACTTCCAGCATGGCAATACCGATATTCTTGTCGGCACGCAGATGGTGACCAAGGGACTGGACTTCGACCGCGTCAGCATCGTGGGTATTCTCAATGCTGACACGATGCTCAATATGCCAGACTTCCGTAGTTACGAGCACGCCTTCCAAATGATGTCGCAGGTGGCTGGTCGTGCTGGCCGTCGCAACAAGCAAGGACGTGTCATCCTGCAAACGACGACGCCCGACCTGCCCGTCGTGCGTCAGGTGGTGGACAATGACTACACGGCGCTCTATAATGATCAGATGCAGGAACGCCAGATGTTCCACTATCCACCTCTTTGCCGTCTTGTCAGCATCTACATGAAGCATCGTCATGAGTCTGTGTTGAATGGACTTGCTTACGAGATGGCTGTGTTACTGCGCAAGGTGTTTGGCGCCCGTGTCTTAGGTCCAGACACACCTCCCGTAGCACGTATCCAGTCTCTCTATATCCGCAAAATCGTACTGAAGGTGGAGCTTAACGCCAATATGGCCGAAGTGCGCAACCGTCTTCGTCAGGCACAAAAATACTACCTTGCACTTGAAAAGTACAAGGCAGCACAGATTTATTTCGACGTCGATTAGTCGATTAGTCGTTTAGTCGTTTGGCCGTTTGGTCGTTTAGGAAAGTTACATTGCCAATTAAACAGCCAACACAAATCTCCCTAAACAACTAAACGACCAGTTTCCTAAACGACTAAACGCCTAAACGACCAGTTTCCTAAACGCCTAAACAACTAAGATGTCACTTCTTCAGTTCGGGATAACTGATGCGAGTGTGATAGATACTTTTCAGTTTATTCTTGAAGACTTGCTTGCACGTTTCGATGTTCTCGAATGTGATGGGGCAGTGGTTGAAGAACCCATCCTTGACCTGTGAGTCAATGATGCGATCCACCAGCATGCTGACGCTCTCCTCCGTGTATTCCGAAAGGCTGCGCGATGCGGCTTCTACCGAGTCTGCCATCATCAAGATGGCCTCCTCTACGGAGGAAGGATTAGGACCGGGATAGGTGAATATTTCATCGTTGACCTCCTTGCCAGGATTCTGGTTTACGTAAGAGATGTAGAAGAACTTAGTCTTGCTACGTCCATGGTGTGAGGCAATGAATGCCTTAATGCTTTGTGGTAGATTGTGCTTGCTTGCCAACTCCAAACCATGCTTTACGTGCTGGATGATGATTTGCGCGCTGTCCTCGAATGGCAGGGCGTTGTGCGGGTTCGTTCCGCTTTGATTCTCTGTGAAGAATACGGGGTCGGACAATTTACCAATGTCATGATACAAGGCTCCTGTTCGCACAAGCTGGGCATTGGCTCCTAACTTGTTGGCTACCTCGGCTGAAAGGTTCGCCACTTGCATGGAGTGCTGGAACGTGCCCGGTGCTTCTTCCGACAAACGACGTAGTATCACATTGTTGATATTGGATAGCTCAACAAGTGTCACAGTGGATGTGAACTTAAATAACTTTTCGATGGGGAAAAGCAACAGGTAGGACAGCAACAGCAACGCACCGCTGGCAGCAATATATATGTATGCGCTTCCGTCGACGCCTTGCGTGTTGAAGAAATTCATGTGTACGAGGTCAAGGCATAGATAGGCCAATTCGCTGATGGCGATGACCAATACGACAGCGATGAAAAGTTCGGAGCGTTGTTGCAATTGCTTTAAGGCATAGATGGCGGTCAGTCCTGCCAACATCTGTACGCATGCAAATTCAAAGGGTTTCTCTATCGCAATAGCTGTCAACATGATGCAGATAAGGTGCGTGATGAAAGCCGTGCGTGAGTCCATGAAAACACGGATGAAGATGGGGACCATGCAGAACGGTACGATGTAGGGACTTGCCCAGTCGTTCTCAATAAGGATATAGGCGATGATGGGAAAACTCATGAGCAACAGCCATATCAGCATGGCATGACGCAGGCTGCGTGTATAGTCGCTGCGGAATTGGTTGAAATAGAAGAATAGGCAGAATATCATCAAGGAGATGAACATGATCTGCCCACCCAGTTGACTCCACAGCTCACCTTGTGTCTTATGACGTTCGTTCTCATGTTTCTCGTAGGATGCCAGTTTGTCCCAAATGGCTTGCGTTACGATTTGGCCCTTATCCACAATCTTTTCTCCAGTCTGCACGCGACCCGCGAAAACCGTCACGAGTTGATTGATTTCGTTTTGTTGGTTGATACTCTTTGCGGCATCATAGAGGAGGTTGGGCTGTATGTAGCGATTTACCTTGATGCGCAGTAGGATGTTGCGTAATCCCTCTTCCTGCGACATGAGTTCTTCGTAAACCATCTTCTGCGATTTCATGTTCGCCACCATGGATCGCTCGCTGGTGTTGTGACTATAGATGTGAACTCTGCTGATGCCTTGCTCGTTCAGTTGCGTATAGCTGCTGTCAGGCATGATGCCAGCCTCGTATGCAGTTTTCAATTTGTCGATGACGACTTTGCCGATAGCTATCGAGAACATGTTGGCGGCAGCCACAGAGTCGAGCTCATGCTCGAAACGCTGGAGCTGGACTTCAGCCACTTCCATGTTAAGTTCATAATACGGTTCGTAGAAACGCTTCAGGCTGTCGCGCTCCTTTGCCAGTACTGCTTCGCTTTTATAAATGTCGAAACTGTCTTTTGCTATGAGTTCATTGGCGTCCCATGGCTCTCCCAGTCTGTAATGCAACTGCATGTCAGATTCTCTTGGGCAGAAGAAGCAGAGCAGCGCGATGGAGACAACGATAAAAAGGGAACGGATTAGATAGTCGCGTATCTTCAGTTTTTTGGGATGATTGTACCTGTTCATTGTTCAAATTGACTTTTACGATGCGAAAATACGAAAAATATACCGATTATTACGAAAAAAAGTCGTAATTTTGCATAAATAATGTAAAATAGCGATATGATAGACAAGAAAGTTCGAGTTCGTTTTGCTCCAAGTCCTACAGGTCCCCTGCATATTGGAGGTGTGAGAACAGCCCTTTACAACTACCTTTTTGCACGCCAGCACGGTGGCGATTTGATCTTCCGTATTGAAGATACGGATTCTACACGTTTTGTGCCCGGTGCCGAAGAATATATTATCGAGAGTTTCAAGTGGCTCGGCATAAAGTTTGATGAAGGTGTAAGCTTTGGTGGCGATCACGGTCCCTATCGTCAGAGTGAGCGTCGTGACATCTATAAGAAATATGTACAAGTGTTGCTCGACAACGATAAGGCGTATATTGCCTTCGATACACCCGAAGAGCTTGATGCCAAGCGCGCCGAGATAGAAAACTTCCAGTACGATGCCAGCACACGTCTGCAGATGCGCAATTCACTGACCCTCTCCAAGGAGGAGGTGGATGCTCTGATTGCTGACGGATATCAGTATGTGGTACGTTTTAAGATTGAGCCCGGTCGTGACGTGGAGGTGGATGACATCATACGTGGTAAGGTTGTCATCAATAGCAGCATCCTCGATGACAAGGTGCTCTATAAGAGTGCAGACGAACTTCCCACCTATCATTTGGCTAACATCGTTGACGACCATTTGATGGAGGTTACTCACGTCATTCGTGGCGAAGAGTGGTTGCCCAGTGCGCCCCTTCACGTCCTTCTTTATGAAGCATTTGATTGGGCTGACACCATGCCCCGTTTCGCTCACCTTCCCTTGTTGCTCAAGCCTATCGGAAACGGTAAGCTCAGCAAGCGTGATGGTGACAAACTCGGTTTCCCTGTATTCCCCCTCGAATGGCACGATCCCAAGAGTGGTGAGATCAGCAGCGGCTATCGCGAGAAGGGCTACTTGCCTCAGGCCGTTGTTAACTTCCTCGCTCTCCTCGGATGGAACCCCGGTGAGGCACACGACGAGATGATGACGCTCGAAGAGCTGGTGCAGTATTTTGATCTTTCAAAGTGTTCGAAAAACGGTGCCAAGTTCGACTACGTCAAGGCAGCATGGTTCAACCATCAGTATCTCATTCAGCAACCCGATGAGGCTTGGGCTCCTGCATACGGGAAGGTACTTGGCGAGCAGGGCATCGAAGCTACTGTCGAGCAGATGGCTGAGGTGGTGCGCATGATGAAGACCAAGGTTATCGAGTACGTTGATGGTCAGGGCAATAAGAAGAAGCGTAACATCAGTTTTGCCAGCGACCTCTGGCCTCTTACAAAGTTCTTCTTTGTGGCTCCCACCGAGTTTGATCGTGAGGATAAGTTCATTAAGAAGAATTGGAAGGAAGGCACGGCTGATGAGATGGTCCGTTTCGCTGAGCGTTTGGCTGAGGTGAATGACTTCTCGGCTGAAGGCTTGAAAGCAGAAATCGATCCTTGGGTGGAGGCAGAGCAATTGCGTCCCTGGAATGCTTGGCGCGTATGCCTTGTTGGTGCTGGTCAGGGCCCCGACATGTATGAGCTGGCAGCCTTCCTGGGTAAGGACGAGACACTGAAACGTATGCAGTTTGCCATTGCCAATCTGGGGTAAACGTATATGTATAGTTTAGGTATATATCTTTACGCGCTGGCTGTCATATTGGCCTATCCTTTCAACCGCAAGGCACGGTTGATGGTGAAAGGCCATATCAATACCTTCCGTATCTTGCGCCATCAGGTTGATAAGAAGGCGCGCTATGCTTGGTTTCATGCAGCCTCGTTAGGTGAGTTCGAACAGGGGCGCCCCTTGATGGAGCGCTTCCGTCGCGAACACCCTGAGTACAAGATTCTGTTGACATTCTTCTCGCCTTCTGGCTACGAGGTGCGGAAGAACTATACAGGTGCTGACATCATCTGCTATCTGCCTTTCGATACGCCGGGTAATGTCATGAGTTTCTTCCGTCTCGTACGCCCTGAAATGGCTTTCTTCATCAAGTACGAGTATTGGAATAATTTCTATCAGGGATGCCGCTTCCTCCATATACCTATTTATATGGTTAGCGCGATTTTCCGTCCTTCACAGGGATTCTTCCATTGGTGGGGATTCTATCGCCGTTGGGCGTTGCACAATGTCACCCATTTCTTTGTTCAGAATGAGGAGTCTAAGTCATTGCTGGCAGGCATAGGTTACCAGAATGTGACCGTGACGGGCGATACTCGTTTCGATCGTGTTGTCGACATCAACCGACAGGCAAAGAACTTGCCTGCTGTGGAACGCTTCAAGAATGGCATGCCGTTGTTAGTGGCAGGTAGTAGTTGGACACCTGATGAGGATATCATCATTCCTTACTTCAATGCGCATCCCGAGATGAAACTTATCCTTGCGCCTCACGTTATCGATGAGTGGCATTTACGTGAGATAGAGGGAAAACTCACGCGTCCAGCGCTGCGTCTTTCGCAAGCTACGCGTGAGGATATTGAAAAGTCCGATTGTTTGATTGTGGATTGTTTTGGTCTCCTTAGTAGCATCTACCGTTATGGTGAAGTGGCTTACGTCGGAGGTGGTTTCGGTGTGGGTATCCACAATGTGCCCGAGGCTGCTGTCTATGGTGTGCCCGTGCTCTTTGGTCCCAACAACAAAAAGTTCCAAGAGGCTCAGGATTTGCTGCATCTTGGTGCCTGCCATGAGGTGACGGATGCTGAAAGTTTCAACAACCTGATGGATCGTTTCCACAACGATTCCGCTTACCTTAAGCAGTGTGGCGAACTTTCGGGTAAGTATATCCGCGATAATGCCGGTGCTACCGACATCATCTGGCAACACCTCTTTAATTCATAATTCACAATTCACAATTCACAATTCATAATTCATAATTGACTACGTCGAGCCTTCACAATTAGGCTGGCGTGTAGCATCTCGTGCTCAACATTATTGTGCATTATGAATTGTGAATTGTGAATTGTGAATTAAATGTATTCCTCGCTTGTTGTGACGTTCTGTGTGTTGGCAGGGTTGCTGTCAGCCTTGCGGAACCAGTCGCTGTACTCGATGTAGTGGGCGGCATAGGTCTTGTTGAGTGACTGTGCCTGTTCTGGATCCACTTTCTTGATGAACTTGGCAGGTACGCCTCCCCATAGTTCACCATCGCCAATCTTAGTGTTGCTGAGCACAAGGGCACCTGCTGCAACGATGGCCCCCTTACCTACGACAGCGTGGTCGAGTACGGTGGCTCCCATACCTACGAGTGCTCCGTCCTGCACCTCACAACCATGCAGTGTGACACAATGACCGATGGTCACGTCATCACCCAGAATACAAGGTGCCTTGCCGTTGAGGGTGTGTATACAACTGTTATCCTGTACGTTGGTTCGGTTTCCTATCTTGACGAAGTGTACGTCACCGCGTATCACGGCATTGAACCACACGGTGCAGTCGTCACCCATCTCTACGTCTCCTACGATGACTGCTCCTTCTGAAAAGTAGCAGTGCTTGCCAAATCGGGGTGCAGGCATCCCCTCCAGTCTCTTTATAATTGCCATATTGCTTTTGTTTTTATCTCACACGAAGGCACGAAGCCCTTTGTGAGCTTCGTGCCTTCGTGTGATAATTTATCATTTTTTCGTTTTCTGTATCTCCTTTTCTGGATCATGTCCGAAATCATCCTTGTATACCCGACGGAAGGTTTCTGTGCTGGAGAAACCTGATTGACGTGCTATTTTGTCTAGGTCTGTACTGCCGGTTTGCAATAGTGTGGCAGCCATGTTGGTGCGCTGTATGTTGACGAATTCATAGAACGTCGTGTCGAGTTCGTGACGGAAATAGTATGTCAGCAAGGCTGGCTCAGTATGCAGGATGTCAGCCAAGTCGGTGAGCGTGAAGTTCGGACGTGTGAAGTAGATGCGGTTTTGGCAGATGCTCATCAGGTTGTCTGCAAATTCGTATTCTCCCTCATGCTTGAAATTCCGACTCTCCTTAGCCTCCTCTACAATCTTCTGGGCTACCTCTCTTCCCATGCGCTCTCTGATGAGTTCTTCTTGATGTGTGATTTTGTCCACCATAAGAAACCATGCCACCATGCTGATGATGTAATAGGGCGTCATCGTCTCGGAAAGGCGAAGCTCAGCAGAGGAGTACCAAGCAGCGAGTACTATGGAGAACCAAATAAAGAGCTGCCATAGCCATGAGAGGTGAATCTTGTCGTGGTTGGAGTAGTGGTTGAAGATGTAGTCGCGATAGCGCGTGATGTGGGTCGAGAAGGGGAAGATCTGTATGATACTGTATATGAGTGCATAAAAACTTGCTATATATGTCAGGTTGGTGTCAGGCAAGAAATACTGGGCGATAGCCAGACCCGTAAACGGCAAGTAGTGCGGTATGGCCTTCCCCCATGTCATCTTAGTGCGGTAGCACAGTGTGGACAAGAGTATCCAACCGCTGGCTACATCGTTCATGTCGATGATGTACACGACCTTGTTGTACAGTTTCGTTGTGCCGTGGTTGAGATAGGGGTAGAGCGAAAGGATTGCCAAGGTTCCCCACAAAATCATTGTGTAGCCCACAACCTTACAGTGTCGGTTGGAAGGGTGTTTCAGTAGGAATGCACCAGTGTAAAGGAAGTACATGATGTACATTCCAAGGAAAAATATCTCAATGATTTTGTTGTTTGGCATAATACAGTTTCTTTGTGTTATTTCGATAGTGGTTTAGTTGCCTCGGCAAGCCATAGCCTATCCTCCTCATCTGAGAGGAATTGAATGAGATTATCAAATACGTATGAGTGATACCAGTTCAGGTAGTCTATCTCGTCTTGCTGCATCTCGTGCAGGTTGATGGGAGCCGTGTCGATAGGGCATAATGTGAGAGGCTTGAGTTGCAGGAACTCACCAAACTCACCTTCCTTGTAGTGCGTGATGAGCATCGTGTTCTCGATGCGCACGCCATGCTTGCCTGCCTTGTAGATGCCAGGTTCGTTCGTGATGGTCATGTTGGCTTGGAGTGGAGCCGGCATGTAGTTCATGCGGAACTGATGCGGACCTTCATGCACGTTGAGATAACTGCCCACGCCGTGACCAGTGCCGTGCAGGTAGTTGATGCCTTCCTGCCACATGGCATAGCGTGCGCAGACGTCGAGTTGCGTGCCGCTCGATCCGGCAGGGAACTTCACCATGGCCAGTCGGATGTGGCCGCGTAGCACGAGCGTGTAGTCGTGACGTTCCTCCTCGGTCAAGGGGCCGAGGGCGATGGTGCGGGTGATGTCCGTCGTGCCGTCCTGGTACTGCGCTCCGCTGTCGAGCAGCAGCAGACCGTGAGGCTCAAGCGTGGCATCCGTCTCGGGCGTGGCCTCATAGTGAACGATGGCACCGTGAGGGCCGTATCCGGCAATGGTGTCGAACGAGATGTCGCGGAACAGTTCCTGTTCGGCGCGCAGGCTTGTCAGCTTCCGGTCGATGCTCATCTCAGTCTGGCCACCAGCCTCCACGGCGGGCTTCAGCCAACGCAGGAACTTGACGAGCGCAACTCCGTCCCTCTGCATGGCTTTCTGGTAACCCCATATCTCCATCTTGTTCTTCACTGCCTTCATCATGGCGATGGGTGATTGGCCTCGCGTGATGATGTTTTCGGGGTCGATGCTGTTGAAGAGGTTGTAGTTGGTGGTGCGAGGGTCGAACATGAAGTCGTTGGGCATCTCGGCCAGATCGTCCCAAATGTCGTAGTAGTCCTTCACGTTTACCTTTCGGCGCTTCAGGTATTCCTTGATGTCGTCCGTCAGCTTACGCTCATCAATATATAAGGTACACTCAAATTGTGTCAGTATCACGTAGCTCACGAATACGGGGCTGCAATGCACGTCCGTTCCGCGCAGGTTCAGCAGCCATGCTATCTCGTCGAGCTGGCTGACGATTAGTGCTTCGCTCTTGTTCTCGCGCAAGGCTGCACGTACCCAGTCCATTTTTTCCTCGGCGTGGTCGCCGGCATATTCGTATGGTTGGTATTCAACGGGATTGGTGGGTATCTCGGGACGTTCAACCCACAATTCTTCAGCTGGGTCGAGTTCTGTCTCTATCTCGATGCCATAGCCCAGCAACTCATCCATCAGTTCCTCTGTGCTCTCCACTGTGTTCACACTGCCGTCGAGTCCTACCACGTCATCCTCCTCAAGCTGCTCGCCCAACCATTCGGCAATGGTCGGCGTGTCCTCCAATGCCATCTTCATCAGTGTGAAAGGCGTGTCCTTCAGTTGTTCCGCAGCAGCGAGGAAGTATCGTGAGTCTGTCCATAGTGCCGCACTGTCGAGTGTCACTACAGCCGTTCCAGCCGAACCGTCAAAGCCGCTGATCCATTCGCGCGTCTTCCAATGGTCAGGTATATATTCGCCACAATGTGGATCGGTACTTGGGAAGATGAAGGCTTGCAGTCCATTTTCCCTCATCCACTCTCTCAAACTCTCGACTCTTTGGCATGTTATGTTTTTTTTCATGGCATTCCCTTTTCTTTTCTGCAAAGATAAGTCTTTTTTGTGACAATACCTTGCTTTTCTCTTCTTTTTTTTGTTATTTTGCATCCATAACCTCAAAACCTCAAAACCTTACAACCTCAAAACCTCAAATTATGATTCTTGATACGTTAGACAAGTTGCAGCAATATGCTGCCCTCAACCCACTCTTCCCCGAAGTGCTTCGTTTCCTTGCAGCTAACCCTTTGCAGTCGCTTTCTCCCGGTCGTCATGACATCTTGGGCGATGACCTCTACGTCAACATTCAGGAGACCTCGCCCCGCTCGCGTCAGGATGCCAAACTGGAGAGCCACCGTCGCATGATCGACATACAGATACCCATCACCGGTGGCGAAGAGATGGGCTACACCCCTCTTTGCGACCTTCCCGAGGCTACTTACAACGAGGGCGATGACATCAGTTTCTATCCCGACGCTCCTCAAACCTACTTCACAGTACGTCCCGAGCAGTTTGTCATCTTCTTCCCCCACGATGGTCATGCCCCCGCCATCTCACCCGTATCTATCCGCAAGGCTATCTTCAAGGTAAAGGCATAAACTATGAAAGCAAGATTTCTATCTGTTTGTTTGTTGACAGCGTTGTTTGCTACTGTTGCGAGCGCGCAAAAATATAAGGTGACAAATCGCGAGTGCCAGACCATAGACGGCTTTGGCGCCAGTGATGCATGGAGCTTCTGGCAAATCGGAACGTGGGAGGACTCTCTGCAGACTAAGGTGGCAGACTGGCTCTTCTCGATGGAGAATGACAAGGAGGGGAACCCTCGTGGCATCGGACTGAGCATCTGGCGATTCAATGCCGGAGCAGGCAGCGCGGAGCAAGGTGATTCTGCCAAGATCAACCGCGATACGAGAACTTACGAGTTTGCACGCCAGACGGGGCAGCGACAGTTCCTGAAACTGGCCAAGCAGCGTGGCGTGCCCACGTTCCTGGCTTTCTACAACACGCCTCCCGTACACCTCACACAGAACGGTTTGGGTACGAACACTGGTCGTGGCGGAACGTTCAACCTGCGTCCTGATTGCTATGATGACTTTGCCCGCTATGCAGCCGACATGGTGCAGATGGCAGAACGCGAGGATGGCATACACTTCGACTATCTCTGCCCCGTGAACGAGCCTGATGGTCATTGGAACTGGCAGGGTCCTAAGCAGGAGGGTACGCCGGCCACCAACCGTGAGGTGGCGCACATAGCGCGTGAGATGAGTAGTGAGTTCGTAAAGCGTGGCATCACGACTAAGATTCTTGTCAACGAGTCGAGCGACTACCGTTGTATGCTGGGCGAGTACCAGGCAGGGTGGGAGAGAGGCAACGAGATACAGTGCTTCTGGAATCCTGACAGCACCGATACCTATGTGGGCAATCTGCCTAATGTGGCTCGCATCATGGCGGGACATTCGTACTGGACGAACACGCCTGTATTGAAGCCCACGGATCGTAAATATAATAAGGTGGGACTTTATGGCTACCGCAAGCGTGTGGCTGATGAACTGAAGAAGGTGGGTACGGACTTCTGGATGACGGAACTCTGCATTATGGGCAACGATGAGGAGATACATGGCGGCGGTGGTTTCGATTTCTCGATGGAGGTGGCGCTCTACGTGGCCCGTACACTGCACTATGACATGACCGTAGCCAATGCCCGCAGCTGGCAGTGGTGGCGTGCCGCTGGTGGCAACTACAAGGATGGTCTCATCCGTATGTATGTGCGTGGCGAGCGCACTGGTCGTCGCGGTTCGGCTCCTGTGCACCATAACTTTGTGCGTGATAGTAAGTTGATGTGGGTGCTGGGCAACTATAGCCGTTTTGTCCGTCCCGGTGCTGTCCGCCTGGAGGTGGAAGGCGCTATGCAGCACGACGGCCTCATGCTCTCTGCCTATCGCAATACCGACGGCACGACAGCCATCGTAGCCATCAACTACGGCAAGGAGGATAAGACCATCGACCTCTCCCTTGGCAAGCAGAAGACTGCTACTGCCTATCGCACCTCAGACGTCGAGGGTGAGAACCTTCGCCATCTGGGCACTGTGAAGCTGAGCAAGGCGTTGCTGACAGCAAGGTCTGTGACGACGCTGCTTGTGAAGTAGCTTGCTTGTCATAATGAAAGGGTGAAATGATGAGTAAATGCAAATCAATGGAAGATTAGTTTTAATTTTCTTTGCAGAATAGCAGAAAATCAGTATCTTTGCAACCGAAATGCTCGTTTCGGTAATATAAATTACGATACTTTACACCCATGAAATTCTTTGATCGTAAACAAGAGATAGAAAAACTAAAAAGAGCTCGACATGAGCATTTTGCGCTCTAAATCCGAAACATTCCTACAATCAACAGGCAAGTTCAAGAAGTTCGAAATCATCTATCGGGGACTCTCAATGGAGGATATGTAAGAAGGCGTCGAGACCTCTCACGCTAATGCATACAAACATCACACCACGCTTGTGCGCAGTGTGATGTCCTATATCGCGCTCTATGGTAATGGTGTCTATTGCTATCTTAATATGCGATCCTTATCTTCATCAGAGATATTTACGCTCAGGTCTATACCTTCACGAATACGAATCATGTCAGCTTCTGGAATTGTGCCTCCACCGACTTCTCGATGAATCAGGCCTTGTCGAGTTAGATTACCAAACTCTTCTTCTGACAATTCAACAAACTCATTGCAATTGACATACGAGTCTCGCATAAGTTTATTTACCGCACTCTTAGCAATTACAGGGTAGGTTCTGTTATCCCAACGGCGAATCCTTGCAAGGCGGATGGCAGTGTCAAGTGACGAAGAACATGTGTTTAGGAATAAGTAGTTGCCATTATGTCTGACAAGAATGTGAGGATGATTCTCTATGCCTACAGGACAGCCTTTCTCAAAGAAGAATATTTCTCCCTCTGTTGCAACCACCCCAAGCAACGATGCAGGAATTTCCATATTGCTTAGATGCGATTGTTTTGATAATAGAGATCACGTGCCAAACCTAATGCTTCAGGTTCGTCAGTGAAGAATCCCTTATCATCAGCTTCTGTATCGTCAAAGAAATAATCAACATTAATTGGATAAGAGCTGTTGCACTTCTCATCCTGAATTAAGTCCTTGTAAGCAAGCCATTCTGGGAATTGGTGAGACATGGCAGACAACTCCTGTGCGGTCATACCACCATAAAGAGCAAGCACCTGGTTCAATACTTCTCGATCTGAAATGGAGAAAGCGCGTAGGTCTGGATTCTTCAGCGCAGTATATCGCTTGCCTTCTGACTTCAGGAATTCGTCTGCATACTCTTTGTTGGTTGTGATAACAGTTGGCTTACCCTCCAGTATATTCTTGGCATCGGAAGGTACAGGACCAAACGGCATAGCAAAGTATTTGTCACCAGAGAGGAATCTTCCGCTATGGCGCAACTGATAACGGTCAGCCAACCAAAGGAGTTTGTACGCCTTCATGTTGTCCAACTTATGATCTGGCTGATTGTATGCAAAGAAAGCCAGTGCCTGTATAATCTTCTTTGTGTCCATATCTATGAAACTGCCATCTTGCTTGTTCGCAAACTTCTAGTTTGCAAATTTACTACTTTTTCTTCAAAAAAAACGGCAATTCACATGAATAAATCAATGATTTTGCATCAAATTTAACACATTTACAGCAAAAATGCATCGTAAAACAGCCAATTTTGCTCTTATTCGTCGTTGTTTGAAGCTTTTCTTCAGGTGTAGTCGATACCAATAACACCTCCTTTTGGAGTGAATGCTTTCTTTTTTCCTAAAGTGTGCAATTCGGCATTACTGTGTTGACAATAAAAATGTTATGGGTGGAGAATCCACTACGCCCCGGCCGTGGCGTATATACGCCTCGGGCGTGACGTATATACGCCACGGGCGTGGCGTACAAACGTCTCGGGCGTGGCGTAGAGAATTCATGCGTGGGGAAATGGAAATTGAGGTATGGAAAAAACAACATTTTATGACAGGGAAATGAGTATGCTTTGCGCGAAAAATGCAGAAAATAGGCCTAAAAACGTGAAAAGTGTGGAGGCTTGGAAGTAGCCTCCACACATATAACGCATTGAATGATAATTTGTAATAAAGATTGTGGAGGGTGGAGGCTTTTTTAAATTTCCTAGGAAATGCGCGCGTGTGCGCGCGAGAGAGCCATAACATACTACTCCCACTCCACCAATTCCTGGTCGAGCGGTATGCGACGTGCTTCGGCACGGCCGCCGGAGATGGTGTAGAAAGCTGCGATGGCAGGTTGGAAATGGCTCTGGAAGACGTTGCGGATGCGTGAGATTTTCTCGTTGCACGAATTGGAGAGGGGGCTGGCCAGGTTGAGTATGCCAGCCAAGGCGCGCTGAGGTAGGAAACCATCGTTGATGCGGCAATAGAGTTGCTTCATTTCGTCGATGTGGTCGGAGAGATCCTTCTGGAAAATACCCTCTGGATGGCGCAGGAGTAAGAGATAGAGCACCTTGTCGAGCGGAATCATCTCGATGACGGTGTTGTTGTAGTCGGGTAGGAGGATAGTACCGTTCTTGAGTATGCGCATACGGCTTGGCTTCACGGCAGGAGCAAAGAGTTTCTCGAAGACACTCTCCGAGATGCCGTGGGCACGCAGGAGGTCGAGGTTGCGCTGTATGTCGCGGATGAGTTGCTGTTCCTCTTCGGTGAGTTGTGGTTCAAGTGGCTCTTCCTCAATCTTTTGTGTTGGTTCTCTTGACGATCCTTCTGGCGCACAAATACCCCTTGTTTCCATGTCCCAATGCAACATCCGCTTGAAGAGGCCTGGGCGCTTGCTGCTACTCTTGGACTTTGGGACGACGATATCTGCGACTGCTTCACGTTCTGCTACAGGGGGCATAGGGGATGGGCATGGCTCAGCACAGCCGTCCATCATGCAGAAAGAAACTTCTTCTTCCTCGCTGTCGCATAGGTCGAAGAACTGGTCGAAGGCTGTCGAGGGATCGTTCTCGTCGATGGTGAGGCCACGGAGAACTCGCTGAGGGAGGGCATTCTCGTCGGGGAGCACGATGGCTGGAAGGTGACCGGCGTTCAGTTGAGCCTCGATGACATCGTAGAGCATGGAGGCGCGCAACCGAAGAGTGGCGGCCCGTTGTGAACGGGAGGGATCCCAATAGGCCATCTGCGCCGGCGTGAGTGTCAGGGCAGGTAGGTATAGAAAGGTGAATCCTCGCAGTTCGAAGCGTTGGGTCAGTTCAGAAAGGTGCGTGGTGATATACTCGTTGGTGCGGGGGTGGAAAGCATCCTCGATGAAGAGCACCTGGCGTGGCTGGAGGGGCACATTGTCGTTGTGTACCAGAATCTTTACTGCGTTTGCCTGCTGGCAGAGGATTGGAAGAAGGTGTGTGGTCATATATGCATGGCGTTATGGTATTCTCGTGTGCAAATATACAAAAAATGAGATTACGTGAGTGCAATAGCTTCTGATATTTTCAAAAATAATTTGTGTCTGCGAAGAAAAAAGTAACGCGAAGACGCAAAGGCACAAAAATCTTAGACTGGTTTGTAACCAAAAATGGCACAAAAATGGCACAATAATAATTTATTCAACTTTCGCATGTCACATAATTGATTAACTAAAGTTTCCCACCCTTGAACAATAATGTGATTAATGTACAATTAATAATGAACAATGAGTAATGAGTAATGAGCAACAATGTGTGTCCTCGAACATATCACTGCGCCAGCCTCTCATTAAATCCCATTACTCATTATTCATTACTCATTATTCATTAACTCATTAAAAATTGCAGACATACAACAAAGCGAAACTTGAATTACTCTTTGCTCATTATAAGTGATTTGCCTGCAATTGTCAAGAACTGGAAACTTTCTCTGTCTGCTTACGATTCGAAGTATCCGTCCTCGTCAGCCAGTTCTGCCATGGGGCATGGGGCTGCTCCGTCGCAGTTCTTCATCTTGGCCCCTAACTTACTGAAGAGCTTGCTGCGAGAGCGACGCTCGCGGGCAAACATCTCGCGTGTGCCTGCCTCGTCTTGTGAGAACGACATGCAGAAGTTGATGCCGAGGTCGTGGCTGACGGTTGGTACGTCGATGTTGGCTCCGATGAAGGTGAAGACCCAGTCCTGCTTCTTCTGGTTGTCGATGAGTGCCTTGATGGCAGCGTGGTTGTACTCCTGAGAGGCATTCTCTTCGCCGTCGGTAAGGATGGTTACGAGGACAGAGTCAGCGGGAGCAACGAGGCCGCGAAGGTTGGTGATGCCATTGCCCACGGCATCATAGAGTGGGGTGCAGCCTCCGGGTTGGTAGTCGCGAGGTTCGATGTCCCTGGCCTCGTTGGCTGGTGCGGCGTTGTAGAGGGTGCGTACCTGTGTGCTGCTGAAGAAGATGACGGTGACGAGATGCTCCTGCTCGGGATTGTCCTTCTGCACCTGGCGAACGGTCTGCAGTGTTTCGTTTAGTCCGTTTACTGTCTGGCGCTGGATGCAAGACATGCTACCACTCTCGTCTACGATGATCAGGTTGAATACTCTCTTTTTCATAAGGCTTTTGTTTTTACTTGTGAATACTTTTATATAATAAGTTTGTTATTTTAACATTACTCTTATTCCCCCTCGGGGGTTAGGGGGGCTGCTTTTTTGATTTCGTTGCAAAGTTAGTGCTTTGTGGTGTGGCAGACAAGCATTTTTCCTCAACAAGGGTTGTTGAAATGCGTAGTTCGTTGCTTAACGAGTCATTTTCCTGCGAAAAAGCTTGCTCGGGTATGATAAAATGGTTAACTTTGCCATTGGTAATGCATACATATTATTAATACATAACGAAAACTAAGAAGATTATGAAAATTCACTCGTTAATTAGATTTTGCGTTTGCGCAATCGCTTGCGTGATGGTGCAGACGGCAGCTGCCCAGGATTTCGGTTACCCAAAGGAAAAGGCCTTCTATAAGGCACATTGGGCTGAGGTGGTAAAGGCTATCAACACAAGTGACATCAGTATGGCACAATATGTGCTCAATGACTTCAATCACGACGGTAAGGCTGAGCTCTACCTCCATGTCAGTAATGAGGAAGAGTATGTGCTGACCGAAAAGAACGGTAAGCCTGTCGTGGTGGGAAGTAAGGCCAGTCTGGAGGAAAACGAGTTTTGCCTGGACAATTTCTATCTGCATTTCTCTGCTCCCTATCAGCTGTTGCTTGACAAGAAGGTTCCTCAGGAACATGAGTGGGAGCAGCACATCTATGATCCAGAGGAAATACCTGACGTCTGGTTCGCGTTGCATCCAAAAGTAGAGGGTGCCTTCAACATTAAGTCGGTAGTCAATGCGCTTTATTGTGTCGACTGCTACAAGTTGGGCGATGCCTTGTCGGAACTCTATTCGGGGCGATATGACAAGTCGCAGGTGTCGGAGTACGTGATGGATGTCAAGAACGGATATGCCATGATACAGTATAATACGAAGTACTGGAATATGGTGGAGGTGTGCTACTGGAACACTACCGACGGCAAGAAGCTGGTGGCCTTGCACTACGGATTTAACGATGAGGATGAGAATGGGAATGCGACGAACACTATCGAACGCCTTCTTTTTATGCGATACGATGCTGCGAAGAAGACGCTTGAACCCATTGCGGCTCCCATCAGTAAGTTTGACTTCCAATATGAGTGCAACATTGTACTTCCTCGTCGGGGCAAGAACATCTCGCTGACAGGCCCTCAGGACAACTACCTGGAATGGACGGGTAAGGGATTTAAGTATGTGGTGAAGGAATAGTCGCATTAAGATGAAGATGACCTTCTAAGGTGAGCTTATTCTGCGGCAGATTGCAATGTGCCTATTCCATAATATATAATAATGTGTAATATTTTGCCGAAAAGTTTGGTGCGGATAAGTATTTTTTGTATTTTTGCCGTGAAATAAACCATCCACAATACCAAGGATAAACATTAATCATTAAATATTAGAAAATTATGGCTTTTTTAACTGACGAGAAACTCGTAATCGTAGGTGCCGGTGGTATGATCGGCTCTAACATGGTGCAGAGCGTGCTGATGCTCGGCCTCACCCCCAACATCTGTCTGTATGATATCTATGAGCCCGGTGTTCATGGCGTATATGATGAGATGTGCCACTGCGCATTCCCCGGTGCTAACCTGAGCTATACCGTTGATCCCGCTGAGGCTTTCACCGGTGCTAAGTACATCATCTCTTCTGGTGGTGCTCCCCGTAAGGAGGGTATGACCCGTGAGGACTTGCTGAAGGGTAACTGCCAGATCGCTGCCGACTTCGGTGAGAACATCAAGAAGTACTGTCCCGACGTTAAGCACGTTGTCGTTATCTTCAACCCCGCTGACGTTACCGCTCTTACCGCTCTCATCCACTCTGGTTTGAAGCCCAACCAACTCACTTCTCTCGCTGCTCTCGACTCAACCCGTCTGCAGCAGCAGTTGGCACAGGAGTTCGGTGTACAGCAGGACAAGGTTACCAACGCCTACACCTATGGTGGTCACGGCGAGCAGATGGCAGTATTCGCTAGCAAGGCTCTCATCGACGGTAAGCCCCTCGCTGACATGATGCCCGCTCCCGAGCGTTGGGCAGAGATTAAGCACATGACTACCCAGGGTGGTTCTAACATCATCAAGCTGCGTGGTCGCTCTTCATTCCAGAGCCCCGCATATCAGGCAGTTAAGATGATCGAGGGTGCTATGGGTGGCGAGCCCTTCACCTGGCCCGCTGGTTGCTATGTCAACTGCGACAAGTGTGGCTACAAGAACGTGATGATGGCTATGCCCACCGTTATCGACAAGGACGGCGTTCACTTCACCGCTCCCGAGGGTACCGAGGAGGAGATGGCTGCTCTCCAGGCCAGCTACGAGCACCTGCAGAAGATGCGCGACGAAATCATCAGCCTTGGCATCATCCCCGCTGTCGAGGATTGGGGCAAGGACAACGCAAACTTGTAATTCTAGTGTAGAGATTCTAAACTTCATAAGCCGCTCCCGAACAAGGAGCGGCTTTTTTTTACCCACTTTTTTGTTTGTTTAATTCGAAAAACGTATCTTTGTGCCCGATAAGCAGAGAGTATGATGGAACAAGTGAAAAAATATAGGGATTCAGCAGAGTACCCTGATGGTATTGCAGACTTTGAAGATCTTCGCCGTCGAGGCTGTGTCTATGTTGACAAGACGGGGTATATTTACGAAATGACAAAAAGGAAGTTCGTATTCCTAAGTCGTCCTCGACGATTCGGCAAGTCATTGCTATGCTCCACCCTTTGGGCGTACTTTGAGGGTCGGAAGGATCTGTTTGTGGGACTCAAGATAATGGATCTGGAGAAGGAGTGGAAGCAATACCCTGTGCTGCACTTCAGCATCAGCTCTGTCAAGGACATGCCAATAGACCAGATGGCATCGGGATTAGGATTTCAATTGAGATGGTATGAGGAAATCTATGGTATGCCAAGTGCAGACGAAACGACTCCTGGCAAGAGGTTTATGGGCCTCATACGTCGTGCCCGTCAGCAGACAGGCATGCAGGTAGTTGTCATCATTGACGAATACGATGCCCCTATGCTCACCCATATGCACGACGAGGAGCACAAGGCACAGGTGCGTCAGATACTTCAGGAGTTCTATCAGGCAGTCAAGGAGTGTGATGCTGACGAGCGCTTTGTCTTCATCACCGGCATCACCAAGTTCTCGCAGATGAGCATCTTCTCCACACTAAACAATCTGTCCAACATCACGATGGACGAGAAGTACGCATCCATCTGTGGCATCACAGAATCGGAACTTCACGACATATTCGACATCGATGTTGAGATGCTTGCTGACAAGATGAACGTGAGCAAAGAGGAGATGTACGCCGAACTGAAAAACCTGTATGATGGATATCACTTTATGGAGGATACCGAGGATATCTACAATCCATACAGCCTCCTTCGAGCATTCTGTCACCGCAGGCTCGACTCCTATTGGTTTGCCAGCGGAACGCCTACATTCATCATCAATGAACTGAAGAGGAATGGCAAGGATATACTGAAATACGAAGGTGCATCAGCCATGTCGACGGAGTTTGACCAGCCTACGGAGAACATGATAAGTCCTTTGCCGTTGCTCTATCAGGCTGGCTACCTCACTATCAAATCGTATCAGCCTTTTACGCGCAGCTACATTCTCGGCATACCTAATGCTGAGGTCAAGGCTGGGCTTATGGACAACATTCTGCCAATGGTGAATGGTACCAACCGTGCGGACAATATGAGTTACGCCACATACATTATCAATCACTTGTACAATGGCGATTATGACAAAGCCATGGCAACGTTGCAGGCGTTCCTCTACAGCATACCATACATGCAGCAAGGCAAGGACTACCTGAAGGATCTCGCCACGCTTGAAGCCTTCTACCAGCGAGACCTCTACATGTTCTTCTCAGGCATGTCTGCCATCGTCCAGTGTGAAGTGGTGATGTCAGAGGGACGTACCGATATGGTGATGCGAGTAGGTGAGAAATGCTTTGTATGCGAGTTCAAGGTCAATGCCAACGCTAAGACCGCGCTTGACCAGATTGACAAGAAGAAATACTATGAGCCATACCGCACCATCCAGCGTCGTATTATCAAGATAGGTGCCTATTTCGATGTCAAGGAACGCACGCTGAAGGATTGGAATGTAGAGGAATTGTAAATTCGATTTTTTAACGACTATTCAATATGGGCATATACATCAACAAAGGCAACGAGGGCTTCAAGAGTGCTCTCAACTGAGAGTACGTTGAAATATGACTGATGTAGAGCACGCGGGATTCCATGACCTTCTTCTGCCGTCCTCATGGCATCATACCCGCTGTCGAGGACTGGGGCAAGGACAACGCAAACTTGTAATTCTAGTGTAGAAATTCTACATTTCATAGGCCGCTCCCGAACAAGGAGCGGCCTTTTCTTTGTTATTTAGCTAGATTTTATTGGTTAAAACACATTGTCGTAATAAAAAAATATGTATCTTTGCAATGTGAAAATCTTGGAAAAGTGTATCAAATCAGCTTAAAATACCTTGGAAAAGTGTATGAAAGTGGTCGGAAATGCCTTGGAAAAGTGTGTGGCGTCCCTGTTTTTAACCATAGAAGAGTGTGAGTATGATTAATAGAAAACTTGATCAATATATTGAGAATCATTATGCTACAAGTCATTCTTCCCTTCTGCTGAAAGGCGCAAGGCAGACGGGAAAGACCTATGCAATCAGAAAGTATGCAAAGAAGCATGGGCTGAATCTGATTGAAATTAATTTCTATGAGGATAAGAAAGCTCGAACTCTATTCGATGGGGCAGACAATGCAAAGGATGTCTTGCTTCGTATTTCGGCTCACATGCACAAGAAGGTTTCGTCAGACAATACACTTATTTTTTTTGACGAAGTACAAAAATGTCCGGAGGTAATCACGTGGATTAAGTTCTTGGTTGATGAGGGTAGTTGCCGATACGCACTTAGTGGTAGTCTCTTGGGTGTTGAACTAAAGAATATCGAAAGTGTACCAGTGGGATATATGGCCGTCAAGGAAGTCTATCCGCTTGACATGGAAGAATTTGCACGCGCGCTTGGACTCTCAGATGAGGTTTTCTGCTCAATTCGTCATGCATGGGAGAGTAAAATCCCTGTTGACCTTAAGGTTCACGAATCAATGCTGAAACTCGTTCAACTTTATCTCATAGTTGGAGGTATGCCTGCGGCAGTACAAGCATACATCGATACTAACGATCTTAATGTTGTAGAGGAGAAACAGCGCGAAATACTTACTCTTTATAAGCTGGATATCAGTCAGTACGATCCTGAGAAAAAACTTCAGATAAATGAAATCTTTGAGCTTATACCTTCCGAACTGGATGCAAAGAATAAGCGTTTCATATTGAAGAACCTCAACGAACACGCACGTTTCTCGCGTTATGAGGAAAGCTTCCTTTGGCTGAGGGATGCGGGAGATGCTATTCCTACTTATAACATTACAGAGCCAAAGATTCCATTACGGCTCAACGAACAACGCAATCTCTTCAAACTTTTCCAAAATGATGTGGGACTGCTGGCCTGTCAATATGCTGCAGGTATTCAACTCAAACTCCTTCAGAACGAGATTGACGTTAATTATGGAGCGATTTACGAAAATCTTGTTGCTCAGGAACTCAATTGTCATGGATTTGCGGGCGAAGATCGTGGACTGTATTATTTCAATAATAAGAAGCTGGGTGAATTGGACTTTGTACTGGAACAGAACGGAAAGGTCATACCCGTAGAAGTTAAATCGGGTAAGGCCTACGATCGCCACAATGCTCTGAATAACGTGTTGGAGAATGAGTCATATTGCATAAACAATGCCTATGTGCTTTGTAATGGCAATGTGGCAACTGTTGGTCAACGAACCTACCTCCCCATCTACATGCTGATGTTTATACAAAAACATCCTACTGCAGAGAAGCAGATATATAAACTTGACCTCAGCGGAATATAAACAGTGTTGTAGTAAGTCCTCTTCTGCCGTCCTCATGGCATCATACCTTGTCGAGGATTGGGGCAAAAGGGCAACGCAAACTTATAATTTTCAAACCAGTAACATGACAGGCGAAACATCAGAAACTACCAGCATCTCCGAGTCGGGCTCGGTGAGCCAGGACGTGGAGATGATGCAGGACGGCGAGCAGGAGGGTGGCAGTACCATTCCCCTCCCTTGCTCAGGTGCTACTAGCCTTGCCTTCATGCTCTATCGCCATGGAGAGTCGATGTTCGTGAAGCGCTTGCGGCCCGAGCTTGTAGGCAAGTCCCACTATCACCAACTTTTCTATAAAGAATTTGCATTGGGCAGCCAATTTGATTGCCCCTATATCGTTCGTTACAAGGACTTCCATGACGAGGCGTCGGATTGCTACCTTGTCATGGAGTACGTCAATGGACGTGTGCTGAAGGACGTGCTTGTCGATGATAAGGCATGGCTTGACAGCTATGACAACCAGTTGCGTTTTGTCCGTCAGTTTCTTGAAGCCCTTGATTATCTGCACTCCCATCAGGTGGTGCACCTCGACCTCAAGCCCAGCAATATCATGCTCACCAAGGTGAACAACGATGTGAAGATACTCGACCTTGGCTACTGCTATTCCGACTCCTTTGCCCACTCCATGGGGCGCAATGCCCGCTTTGCTGCCCCCGAGCAGACCGATGGCAGCAACGATGTCGATGCGCGTACCGACATCTACGCCTTGGGACGCCTGCTCGAACTGCTGGATGGCGAGGGCAAGCGTCTGCATCCCGCCTTGCGCAAGGTGATGGAAAAGGCACTGCAACCTGCCAAGGCGGATCGCTGGCAGACGGCAGGAGATATCCGAGATTTCCTGGAAAAAGAATTGATGCATAAGCGTCCACGACGTTTGTCTCTTTGGCTGGGAGGTGTAGCATGCACAATTCTTGCAGCCCTCTTCCTCGTTATGGGCATGAGGCATGGGGCACACGATGATGACGCGCAGCGGAACCGCACTTTCATCGATGACAGGCTCTGCTATCGCGTACTGTCCGAGAAGGAGGGTACATGCGAGGTCACCGGACCTAATATGCAGAGGTCGGATGAACCGGGCTTTGCGAATGTGGGCATCAGCAGTACGGCCAACTTCGATGGCAGGAAATATAAGGTGGTGGGGCTGACAGACAGCTGCTTCCGCGACTACGGCTTCGTCACGACTGTTCATATAGACGAGGGGATACGCTATCTGCGTGAGAGTGCCTTCCGTGGGGATACCAATCTGGTGTCCATCGCCTTGCCCGAGAGTCTTGACAGTATGGGCAGCGCAACCTTCACCTCTTGCCACAAGCTTTCGGCCATTCGCTTGCCATCCTCCTTGAAGACCATCCCCAGCTGTTGCTTCAATAATACTGGTCTGACGTGTATCGTTATTCCCGAGGGTGTGGAGCGCATCTGTCGCGATGCCTTCTGTGACAGTCCCGAACTTACTGAGGTACAGTTGCCTGGTACGCTGCGGGTTGTAGAGCGTGGCGTGTTCTATCGTTCCCCCAAGCTATGCCAGATTACCATTCCCGCCTCTGTCGAGATGATAGGGTTGTATGCGTTCTACGAGTGTGAAATGCTGATGGATGTCTACAATCTGTCGCCCGTTCCCCAGCGTGTAATCGATGTCTTCGACCACCCCGAACGCATCACGCTCCATGTGCCCGCAGAGTCTGTCGACCTCTACCGCAAGGCCGAGTGCTGGCGCGACTGCCAGATTGTGGCGTTGTAGTTAAATGAGCATTAAGCATTCCGCGCCTTGAGCTGCAAAACAAAAACCGAAATCCACCCCTTGTGTTAGTGCTAAGCCTGTTGGCTTAGTTGATGTGAGTAGCTGATTTGATTTGTGAGGCTCGGACTTTGTCCTCGGGCCATACGACCAACCTCACAGATCAAATCAGCTACTCACATCATCAGTGGTGTTCCACCACCTGGCACTAGCACAAGGCGATAAACCAGAAATTAACCATTTGTCAGAACATGTACATTGTGTCGGTGTCGGTGTCGAGATAGTAGTGTTCGCTCTGGTCATGAGTTGGAGCAAAATTCCAAAGTATGCCAATACGAGTCTTCGTCAGTCGCATGTAATTCCATAATTGCTGACGGTGGTCAGGACAAAGCGTCTCTGCAGCCTTACACTCGATAAAGGCCTTGTCCTTAACATAGAAGTCAACAAAATGTCTATGGTTGATGCGTTTGCCATGGAATTCAACCGAGAAATAGTACTCGCGGGTAAACGGTTTGACCTGCCGTTCTTCAAGGGCAATTTCAAGCGCATCTTGATACATGTATTCGTTTAGGAACGGTCCCATGTCTCGATGTACCTCCTGGCAACATCCATTAATGTCATAGCACCACCGCTTTAGTTTCTGGTATAATGCGGGATCTTTATCCAACAATCGTTCTATCTTATATTTTCTCATTTGTGTGCAGGTCTTTTAACATTCATAAAACAGGTTTCGCCCATTTGTGGTGTCTGGATGGAGGTTTATTTTCAGTTTATCGCCTTGGGTGTATGCAAGGTCTGGAACAGACCTGATGATGTGATTATCCAAAAATATCTGGAAGCTTGCTTGCTAGGATTTTTGGGTAAGCACAGCATCAGACCCGAGGAACGAGGGTTGCATATACACAAGGGGTGGATTTCTGTTTTTGTTTTGCTTTTCAAAGGGAGATGAAACCCAATTCACAATTAGCCTTGGATTCTTAATCCAGCCTACAGCACCTTAAACGTGATTCCGTGCTTCTTGCCGCAAACATATGCTTTGGCGGCAGGAAGGATGTTGCCCTGGCTGTCTTTTACGCCCTTCAGCACAAGGGGCAGTTTGTTTACGATGACGTTGCACTGGTACACCTCGCCAGCACGGAGCTTGCTGTTCTTCGAGTCCAGGATGGATAGGCATCCGTCGCCGATGTAGCGTACCAGCACCTCGCGGTCGGGCTGCCATGTCAGTTTTATCAGGTCGCCCGGTTGCAGCTGGTCGGCTGTCAGCAGGCTCGTCACCTCTTCCGACGAACTCTCCGCTGCGTTCGCCTCTTTCTTCTTATGCACAAAGTTCAGCCAGTCGTGGTATCCTGCAAAACGGCACAGGATGTCCAGCGTGGCATGGCTGCAGCGGCCACGGTCAATGTAGCCGTAGAACCGTTTGAGTGTGAAGCTGTTGATCTGCTCGTGCGTCTTCTCGTATATCTTGTTGCTCAGCAAATCGAAGTCCTTGGGTGTGCGAACGGGCATACCCAATGTCTGCTCCACCTCCTTGCGAAGCAATGCCTCCAACTCCTCTGCTGTCATCTCCGTGTCCATGTTCTGTCTTGTAATTTGGTTGCAAAGATACAAATTCTTGTTGATATATGCTTCTTTTTCCGCCGTTAGCACTAAAATAGCACTAAAATAGCACTGGTTTTCATGGACATTGTTTCCATAATTTGTAGTTACTTTGCAAAAAAATAGTATTGCCTTATGTCTGCCGCTGATGACAGGTCTGCGGTACTTTTCGTGAATGTGCCATTTGTGAACGTATAATCATATAAAACAAAATACAATGAAGAAACTATTCAAACTTTGCCTCGCAGCGTGTGCCATGCTGCTGACGGCACTGCCATCTCAGGCTCAGTATGTGAGCAATGACAATGAGGATGGTGTGTACAGAGTGGAAAAAGGAGCACCTCTCTATGTGGATGGCGAGGTGATTGTAAAGTTCAAGGATTCTGAACAAATTGCCATCAGACGCAATGTAAAGGGACGCTTTGAGTCGGCTTCTTCCAGCAAGGTGAATGCCAAGCTGCAGGAGATGGGAACCTTCGAGATGGAACAACTGATGCCTTTGACTGGAGGTAAGGTCAAGAAGGGTATGCGCAAGGCTATCTCATCGAATAGAATGCTGAAGGACGTTGACCTGTCTCAGCTTTATGTGGCGCGTTTCGACAAGGAAAAGATGAGCGTGGAGGAGGCTGTAGAGCAGTTGAGGCAGCTCGACAATGTGGAATATGCCACTCCTAACATGATATTTACTATTTGCGGGGAGGAACCAACGACATACAACGACCCCCTGTATTCGCAGCAGTGGGGACTTCCTACCATCAACATGCCTAAGGTGTGGGGATTGCCAAAAGCCTCCAACCGACGTCCTGTCATCGCCATACTTGACACGGGTGTTGATATTGAGCACCCCGACCTCAAGGATAATATCTGGACAAACACGCTTGAGGCAGAGGGCGATGCTTTGGCAGATGATGACAAGAATGGCTATGCAGACGATGTGCATGGATGGGACTTCATTATGAATGTGCCTATTTTTGCTTCAGAAGAACTTGGACGCGACAGAAATGGCCATGGTACGCATTGTGCCGGTATTGCTGCGGCTGTTGGCAATAATGGAATTGGTGTAGTCGGCGCAAATCCCGATGCAATAATCATGCCGCTTAAAGTGATAAATGATGACGGTTCAGGCAGTGCCGCAGAAATTATATTTGCTATTGACTATGCAATTGCCAATGGAGCAGACATAATAAGCATGAGTTTTGGCTCCGATAAGCCTATTTTTAGATATGAGCCAGGGTCTGAGGATGTTTATGTCCCTATTTACGCTGCTTTGACAAAGGCTTGTATGAACGAAGTGTTCCCTATTGCAGCTGCGGGAAATAACGGTTGGCCTATTTATCAGACGGGAAAACTATCTTCCGGTCTGTGTGTTCCTGCTGCCTTCGACTGTGTAATTGGCGTGATGGCATCCGACAGATATGGCAATTTGGCATCATTCTCTAATTATGACCCAGATGGTCCTTTCTTCTCTGATTTTGCTTTCTCCGGGGCTTCCAACGTATTCCTCAATTATGACATAGCTGCTCCAGGCGTAGACATCCTCAGTACTTTCCCTAATGGTGGATATAAAACCTTGAGTGGTACGTCTATGGCATGTCCTCTTGTGGCTGGTGCGTTGTCGCGCATCATCCAAGTGAGAGGCGAAGAATATTTGCGTGATGACTCTTGGATGGGTGATGTTCAGTCTGCTGTGTCGGAAGGTAGCCAAGTATTCGATGCCCTTAAGGTCTGTTCCTTTGATAACGAAAACCGTCAGTCGCTGGTACGCTTGATGTCGATTGACGGTCATAATCAAGATGGTAAAAATGAAGTAAACGCAGGCGACGTGATATCTATTTACCCAACCGTACGTTGTGTATGGGGTACGGTGCGTGACTTCAATGTGCATATAGACATTAAAGAAGATAAATACAAGGACTTGGTGGAGATTGTACAGAATGACGTGACATTGGGCTATTCGCTCAGTGCAGGTGGTAGCATGCGATTCTCTGACCCAATCAAACTGAAACTTTCTCCCGAGATAACGGATAAGTCAACTGTTGCGGTCATCTTCACCTTGTCGGGTGGAAACCTGCATGAACCTGACCGTCAAGAAGTCGGAATAGAAGTAATTAACGCAACGCGTGTGTCGGGCATGATGGAGGAGGAGAAAGTGATTGTATTCTCTGCCGACAAGCGTAATCTGGTGGAGCGTAATCTTGCGCTAACTGAGAAATCCACGCTTGTTATCAAACCTGGTGCAACGGTAGAGTTTCTGGAGGGCGCGGGAATAGCTAGTGATGGAACAATTATTGCAGAAGGAACGCCTGATAGCATGATTGTTTTTACGGCTGGTGATTTCCAATTGTGTAATCTTGCTGTGAATGAAAACTGTAAATTTAAGTATGTTAAATTCGTTGATGCGTGTTTTAGGTTCAATGGTTCGATGACTTTAGAGAATTGTATATTCGAGAATTTTTGGTTCCCGGCGAATGTGTCCTTCCAGGGTATAAATGTTAAGAATTGTGTGTTTAATGATTGTTCACATCAATCGAATGTTGATTCTCGAATTTATATTAGTTCTATTGATGGTTGCAATTTTACAAATCTATCAGAAGGAATTAAAGTCGGAAAGTTTGATCATTACGGAGCCGGTACTGTTATTGAAAACTCCAATCTTATAAGTAGGTCCAGAAATCTGACGACATATGCAGAACGTCCAGTAGTACATAAAATCGGGTCGAATTATTATGGCTCGGCAAAAGAGAGTCTCGTGCGTGAATCTGTTTGGGATATTAACACCCCGAACTATAATGGCGTTTATTTTGGTAGTTTCGATCTCTCAAATATGCTGACACGCCCTTCTGCACAGGCTCATGGCATTGTCTGGAAGGTGTGTGTGGACGGAAAGGATGCACAGGATGAATTTGATGAGATGCCAGCTCTCAGTATAGGTAGACATAAGTTTGAAGTGTACTTCAATCGCCCAATGAACAAGGAGGTGAAGCCAAGCATCACCATGGGTCTGCGTGCGCCTTACAACCAATTGCCTATTGCGGAAGATGGTGCATGGAACGAGGATGGTACCATCTACACCGCCTATCTCACATTAACAGGTAAGAGTGCTGTGGATGGCTTGGATCGCATCGTGGTTTCAGGGGCAGAGGACAATGAACACTTTGCTTGCCCAACCGAGAATGTTCGTTTCAATGTGATGGTGCAGGTAGTAGGCTCCCTCTCAACCGGCCTTGTTGCCAAGGCAGGATTGGGTAAGGTGGAACTGGAATGGGAAACCGATGAGGCAGACTTTGCTGACCTGATGGGTTATAATCTTTATCGCTATAACGAAAGAGAAGAGAAATACTATGAATGGGGCTATAATGACAATCATGAATGGGGCAACTGGGAAAAAACACGTATTCTTCGCGATACTGTAATGGTCAACGAGATGCTTATTGACCCAAGCGAGACCACACTCACCGATTACAACGTAGAGCCTGGCACTACCTATTATTATTACATCATGGAGATGGGTACCGACCTTCAGCAGCACGATGTGAGCAAGGTGGTGGCTGCCACTCCTCTCACCGCAACCAAGGGTGATGCCAACGGAAGCATGAATGTGGATATTGCCGACGTGGTGACCGAGGTGAACTACCTGACGGGTCAGAATCCTCAGCCTTTCATCTTCGAGGCTGCCGACGTGAACAGCGATGAGACGGTGAACATCCTCGATGTGGTGGGAACGGTGAACATCATCATCACGCCTAAGGGAGCTGCAACTGCAAGCACTGATGCCAAGGCTACCTACACCGTGGAGAACGGCATCCTCTATGTGGATAGCGATACGCCTCTGGGTGGTGTGCAGGTATCCATCAAGGCGAATGCCAACACCGTGTTTGAGGCTCTCGAAGGTCTGGACGGCATGGAGCAGGCAGGCGTCTGGGTAGCCGAGGATGAGTACATGCTCTTGGCTTACAGCATGAGCGGCAGGGTGATTGGCTCTGGCAAGCAGCCTCTGATGCGTATTGGCGATGCCGAGGTCACGGATGTGGTTGCCAGCGATGCGAAGGGTCATAACGTCCTTGCCATCAACGGCACGGCAACAAGCATTGCCAGCCTGCCTTTCGGCATTGAGAACTACGAGGGTGCAGAGGTTCGCTACTACGACCTCACGGGTCGCAGGGTGAGCGCCGAGACTGCCAGCAAGAGTGGTGTGGCTATCCAGAGCCTCTTTATCGGTGGTAAATGTGTCAAGAGCTATAAGATTCTGAACAGATGAGAAAGATATTAGCAAGCATATTGCTGCTTGTGCTGGCAATGCCGCTGCTTGCCGACAACATCGTCACGGTGTCGTCGGTGAGCGGCAAGCCAGACGAGGTGGTGACGGTGGATGTGGGGCTGGCGAACACCGACGAGGTGAGCGCCGTGGAGCTTCGCATTCCGCTCAACCGCTACTTCACGCTGGCAGAGGGAACAGCCACACTCAGCAGCAGCCGTAGCAACGGACATAGCATTTCGGCTGCCAAGGTGGGGGACGAACTGCGCATCTATGTCTATAGCACAAGCTCGAAGCCGCTGAAGGGAAACAGCGGATCGCTGCTGACCTTCGGCTTGAAGCTCGGCAAGAGCCCTGAAAGGGTTTCCTTGACTCCAAACGTGTTGCTCAGTAATGCCTCGGGGCAGAGCGTGACGGCAGAAGCGAAGGGAGGAGAGGCTACCATCCTTGTGCCACAGCTTACGATCGAGCAGGAGAAGGTGGATTTCGGTCATGTGCCCATCCGACAAAGCTATACCCAGTATGTGACGCTGAGAAACAGCGGCACGGACGCTCTCAACATCACGGGTATCAGTTTCTCTGCCAAGGAACTCACCACTACCATTGCCACTCCAATGACCATTGAGGCAGGAAGCAGCAGACAGGTGGAGGTGAAGTATGCTCCAACGATGCGTGGTGCAATAAGCGAGACCATGAGCGTGCAGAGCAATGCCAGCAATGGTACGCGCAGGATGGCGATTGTGGCAGATCCGTTCTCGGTGAACGAACTGCATGTGGAGGCTACCAACGGTGATGAGAATCTGCTCTCGACCGTCACGCTGAAGATGAATAACATGGAGCCTATCGTGGGAGCCCAGTGTACGTTCAATCTTCCTGAGGAGCTTGCCTACGTGGAGGGTAGTGCCAAGGCTGCCGAACGTGCCGAGGGACTGACGGCAGTGGCAAATGTGGCGGGCCAGAAACTGACACTCTTCCTTTACTCGCAAGGCAACAAGGCGATACCGGAAGGCGATGGCAATCTGATGACATTCAAGGTACGACTGAATGGAAGGAGCGGGTATTACTGGATTGAACCTGAGGACGTTGTGCTGAGCAATGCGGCTATGGAGAACATGATCTCTGCCACGAGTGGAAGAAGTGTGTATTTCAGTTGTCCAACCATCAGCTGCAACCAGAGCGTGGATATGGGCAGTGTGGCTGTCGGCATGACTGTGGAGAAGGCGATTGCGGTCAAGAACTCGGGTCAGCATCCTTTGGTCATCAGCAAGGTGGCGTTCCTGGACAAAGGCTTCTCGTTGAAAGAGACGTTGCCTTTGACGCTTGAAGCAGGCAAGTCGGCTAACCTGACGATTTGCTATGCGGCAGGCAAGGAGGGCAGTGTAACGACGCAGATGAACATCTACTCGAACGACCCGGACAATGGAATGAAGCCTGTTGAACTCTCGGTCAGTGCGTATGAGGACAACCGAATGTCGATGACGGGACAGTGGTCGGCAGACAAGCAGAGCTATCAGCTGCATGTGGCTTTGGACAACTTTACCAAGATCGTGGGTGCACAGATGGACATCCATGTGCCTGAGGGCATGACGGTGGGCGACCTCGACACTGCATTGCAGAAGACGGACCGCATGAAGGGATTGACGGCTTCGGTGGTGAAGTACGGTGAACAGACCTATAGGGTTGTGTTGTTCTCGTTCAACAATACGGCAATCGGTGGCAATGAGGGTGATATCTTCACGCTCAATCTGGATGCCGACTTGTCTGTGTGTGGAAAGAAGATCTGGATTGACAACATCGTGCTCAGTAATGCCAACAGCCAGAACTATGTGTCGCAGCAATCTGCCGAATACGTTATTCCTGTTGAAAAGCTCTTGCTGACCTATAAGGTGGATGGCGAGGTGTATAGGCAGGAGCAGGTGGCATACGGGGCTACTCTTACGGCTGTTGATGCTCCTGCCAAGGAGGGCTATACCTTCAGCGGTTGGAGCGAGATACCCGAGACTATGCCTGCAAAGGATGTGGAGATTACGGGTTCATTTATCGTGAACCAGTACAGGCTCTCGTTCGTAGTTGATGGTGATACATTGAGCAGCGCCATGGTTGACTACGGCACCGAGCTTAAGGCTATTGATGCCCCTGTTCGTGAGGGTATGACGTTCTCTGGTTGGAGTACCTTGCCGAAGACGATGCCTGCTAAGGATGTTGTTATCACCGGTACCTTCTCTGCCAACTCTTATAAGATTATATATAAGGTAGATGGTCAGGCGTATCAGGAGCTCACTGCGGTTTATGGCACTTCAATCTCCGCTATTGACGAGCCAACCAAGGA
>JAZQQO010000019.1:0-44149 GCA_045629085.1 Bacteroidaceae bacterium | reverse complement strand
CAGGATGCTGCCATCGAGGATAGCGTCGATGATACCACGAGTATCGGGGATAGAGATACGCTTGCCGGTACCGTTCCAACCAGTGTTAACGAGGTATGCCTTAGCGCCGTTAGCGTTCATCTTCTTAACGAGCTCCTGAGCGTACTTTGTGGGGTGCAGCTCGAGGAATGCCTGACCGAAGCAAGCTGAGAAGGTGGGAGTGGGCTCGGTAATGCCACGCTCGGTACCAGCCAACTTAGCGGTGAAACCTGACAGGAAGTAGTACTGAGTCTGCTCGGGAGTCAGGATTGATACGGGAGGCAATACGCCGAATGCATCAGCTGAGAGGAAGATAACGTTCTTGGCAGCGGGAGCTGAAGAACCGGGCTGGATGTTGTTGATGTGGTTGATGGGATAAGAAACACGAGTGTTCTCGGTTACGCTCTTATCGTTGAAGTCGATCTTACCATCAGCAGCTACGGTTACGTTCTCGAGAAGAGCGTTGCGCTTGATAGCACCATAGATGTCGGGCTCGTTCTCCTTGCTCAGGCCGATAACCTTAGCATAGCAACCACCCTCGAAGTTGAAGACGCCATTGTCGTCCCATCCGTGCTCGTCATCACCGATAAGGCGACGCTTGGGATCGGTTGACAGAGTGGTCTTACCGGTACCAGAGAGGCCGAAGAAGATAGCGGTCTCCTCACCATCCATGTTACAGTTAGCAGAGCAGTGCATAGAAGCGATGCCCTGGAGGGGAAGGTAGTAGTTCATCATTGAGAACATACCCTTCTTCATCTCACCACCGTACCAGGTGTTGATGATAACCTGCTCGCGGCTGGTTACGTTGAAGGCAACGCAAGTCTCGCTGTTCAGGCCGAGCTCAGCATAGTTCTCAACCTTAGCCTTAGAAGCGTTGTAGATAATGAAGTTGGGCTCGAAGTTCTCCAACTCCTCAGCAGTGGGCTGGATGAACATGTTGGTTACGAAGTGTGCCTGCCATGCTACCTCAACGATGAAGCGAACAGCCATGCGGGTGTCCTTGTTAGCACCGCAGAATGCGTCAACAACGTACAGGTTCTTGTTGCAGAGCTCCTTAACAGCCAGGTCCTTAACGGTAGCCCAAACCTCCTCGGTCATGGGGTGGTTGTCGTTCTTATAACCCTCGGTGGTCCACCATACAGTGTCCTTTGAGTTCTCGTCCATTACGATGTACTTGTCCTTGGGTGAACGGCCGGTGTAGATACCAGTCATTACGTTAACAGCGTCGAGCTCGGTGTTCTGACCTACCTCGTAGCCCTCGAGACCAGCCTTGGTCTCCTCAGCGAACAGTACCTCGTAAGAAGGATTGTGTGCGATCACGGTTGAACCAGTGATGCCGTACTTAGTCAAATCTAATGTTGCCATTGGTTTTAAAATATTAAATGATTGATAAACTAGTTTCTTTTCTCTCTCTCTTTTTGCCTTATAAATTGTCTTATAATAAGGATAGTCCCTAGTTTAAGACGATACAAAGTTAGTGCAATATTCCGAAATAGCGAAACGATTAACTTATTTTTTGAGTTTCGTTGCCTCTTTTTCTCTATTTTGTAAAGTTCGTTTTGCATTTCTAACGAAAAGAAGGTAATTTTGCAGCACAAACTATCCCTTGCATCATGACAATTTGCAGTCAAACCATCAAATCAGAAGCCCAACGATTGGGATTCTTCCGTTGTGGCATTGCCCAAGCGATGCCTGTCGACGATGCTGTTGCAGAGCACTACCGTCACTGGATTGAGGAAGGGCGACAAGCAGGGATGCAGTATCTGGAAAACCACATAGAAAAGCGAATGGATCCGCGACAACTGGTCGAAGGAGTGCGAAGCATTGTCAGCGTGGCCATGAATTATTATCCAAGCCAAACAGCCCCGGGGATTGCCTGGTATGCACAAGGCAAGGATTACCACGACTTGATGAAGGATCGGCTCTGCCAGTTGATGCAGGCCATCGGTGGACATGGACGCTGCTTTGTGGACACAGCTCCCGTGCTGGAGCGCTATTGGGCTTGGCGCTGTGGGATAGGATGGATAGGACGTCACTCACAAATTGTCGCACCTGGCATTGGCAGTGCTTTTTTCCTTGGTGAACTATTTATAGAAGAAGAGGTTGACGAGTATGACACGCCCATTGAAAATCATTGCGGCAACTGCCACAAGTGCATTGAGGCTTGTCCCACGGGGGCTATAGCAGAAACCTTCGATTCTCGCAAATGCCTCAGTTATCTGACCATCGAGAATCGCGGTCCCCTACCCGATTGGGCAGGAGAGAAAATGGGCGATGTGTTCTACGGATGCGACCGCTGCATGAAGGCTTGCCCTCACCTACATGCTTTGCCGACAAGAGAAACGGCAATGCAGCCAAATGAAGAACTGCTGGCCATGACACGGGATGACTGGCGCGAGTTGACAGTTGAGCAATACCAACGCCTATTCAAAGGATCGGCCGTCAAGCGTGCAAAGTTCGAGGGATTGACACGCAACATTAGTGCAATTAATCGAAAACCTTGAATTCGTAGCCTTGATCCTTAAGCCATTGCAGGGATTCGGGCAAGGCAGACTTTAGTTTCTCGATACTCTTCAGCGAGTCGTGGAAGGTGATAATGCTGCCGTTACGGACATATTTCTTCACATTATTCAAGATGTCCTCCGCCGTGAGCCATTTACTGTAGTCGCGCGTCACGAGATCCCACATAATGATGCGGTAACGTGAACTTAAACGAAGATACTGCGTAGGCTTCATCCACCCGTGAGGCGGACGGAAAAGATCGGTTTGCAAAAGGACATTAGCCTTGTGAGCATTGCGCAGATAGCGCCAACTCCACCACTTCAGACCGCCTATATGATTAAAGGTGTGGTTGCCTATACGATGACCACGCCGACGCACCTCATCCAACAAATGGGGATATTTGTGCGCGTTGTCGCCCACCATGAAGAAGGTTGCCTTGACACCAAAACGGTCGAGCGTATCGAGTATGAAAGGTGTTGCTTCAGGAATAGGACCATCGTCAAAGGTCAGATATACTGCCCTCTGACGACGGTCCATTCTCCAAATCGCCTTTGGATAGAGCCATCGGAGATAAATTGACGGTTGCTCTATGAACATCGGCGAATAACAGTGTCGTTAGTCAATGAGGTTCAACTGAGCCATGCGGTTGCTCAAGGTGCCATAGCGCAACTCGAAGGCACTGGCGTAGCTCTTAGCCTTTTCCGAGCCAGCCTTCTCGAGTGCATCAACGGCCAGACTGAACTGATACATGTAGTAACGGCAATCCTCCACACTTCCCACGAAATGGTAGTTGTCGAGTGCCAGATACCAATCCACGTATTGCTGCACATTGTCAAGCACAGCCGTCAGGATCTTTTCAGCCTCAGCCTTCTTACCGACAGCAGCCCAAGCGTTTGCCAAGTCAACGCTACCGCCATCAAAGGTATGCGGCACGTTGTAAGAAGGTATAGCCTCCTCTGCCTTAGCAAGAATCTTCGCTGCCTTGTCGGTCTTGTTCTCGCGAAGAAGTTGCTGCGTGAGCTGAGCAAACATGCGACGATGTGTCTTGCACATTCGCATTACGGTCTCATCGATGTAAAGACCTTCCTTCTCCAAACCACCAAACTTGAACTTATTCATCAGGTTATCGTACATACGCTCAGAGTCGAGACGCATACCGCTCTCCTTAGTATTAAAAGGTGTGATGCGGTAGGCAAGACCCTCCTGCACGAAATTGTCACCCAACGAACCGTAGTTCTCACCGCCCACAGTCACGGCCACGTACATGGGGCGCTCCCAGTTACAGCCACGCAGCATGTCGTACATCATCATCTCCGACTTGTAGATGACGCGGCGACCCTTGAGCGAGATCTGCATCTTCTCAGGAATACTGTCTGCTGCTATCATCATACCGCTCTTTTTGACGGCCTCCTTGTCAACGGTCAGCACAAGGCTGTCAGTGGGAATGAGGGCAAGCGGCTCACCGCTATCGTCAGTGAGTTGCAGCGATTTCTTGATCTCATTGAGCTGAGGATCGTTGTTCAGCACCCACTTATCCATGATGTTGTTCAAATCGTAGGGATCATCGCCGAAGGTGCTACGGATGCGTGCATCATCAAAGCCCATTTCCTTGAGCTGCGACATCACATCCGACAAGATGTCCGGATAGATATAAACTCCCTCGTTGGTGCCCGACACATACTGCAAGCGCTTCCACGAGATGGGCACGCTGGGTGAGTCGTAGGCAGGACGCTTCATCTGGTCGATGTACCAGTCGGTCTGCAGATAAGAGAGGTTGCAGACACGCGTATCTGTACGGAACTCCTCCGTCTCCTGATTATACCACAAGGGGAAGGTGTCGTTATCGCCATTGGTGAAGATGATGGGATTGCCCTCTTCCTGCAACGTGTTCAGATAGTTCTGACCGAAGTCGCGGCACATGTAGCGGTCGCTGCGATCATGGTCATCCCAGTTCTGACCAGCCATCTGGATGGGCACTGCCACACACACAGCAGGAAGGATGGCTGCCAACGCAGGCTGCTTCTTGAAGAGTTTGTTCAGCAAATCGGTGATTGCGGTCACACCCAAACCAATCCAAATAGCAAAAGCATAGAAGGAACCCGCATAAGCGTAGTCACGCTCACGAGGCTGCTGAGGTGTCTGGTTGAGGTAGATGACGATGGCAAGACCCGTCATGAAGAACAGGAAGAACACCACCCAGAACTGCTTCACACTCTCCTGCGAACGCATGATCTGCCAGAACAGACCGATGAGACCGAGCAACAAGGGCAGACAGTAATATACATTGTGGCCCTTGTTATTCTTCAGGTCATCGGGCAGCATCTCCTGGTCGCCCAGACGTGCATTATCGATGAAGGAGATACCTGTCAGCCAATTGCCATGCTCCAACTCACCATTGCCCTGAATGTCATTCTGGCGACCTGCAAAGTTCCACATGAAATAGCGCATGTACATGTAGTTCACCTGATAGCTGAAGAAGAACTTCAGATTCTCAAAGAACGTGGGCACCTTGATCTCGTACGACTCGCCATTACGCTCCTTTACACGCACCTTTCGGCCATCGATGCCGCCCAGCAAACTCTCGTAGGCACCGGCGTGACGGTCGCTGTACATGCGGGGGAAGAGCATGTTGACCTGATACTTGTAGTCCGTGTTGTAGCGAACCACCTCGTAGCGGTCGGGCTCATCGGGTGAGGCCTTCTCCTTACGCTGATATACGGCTGCACCAGTCGAGCTGACGGGATTACCATTGCGATCCCACTCGATGGGCGAGTTGTACACCTGTCCGTAGAACAAGGGACGGTCGCCATACTGCTCACGACCCAGATACTGACCAAGGGTGAAGATATCCTCAGGCGAGTTCTGATCCATGGGTGTATTAGCCGTGCTTCGTATCACGATGACAGCATACGAACTGTAGCCCACCATGATGAGCAACATGCAGAGAAGAGAGGTGTTTTTGAGACGAGCCGAGATGAGATCCTTCTTCCACAGGCAGACACCCAAGATAGCCAGGGCAACGATACCAATCAGAATGCTTGACGTGCCGTGTCCGTAGAAAGGAATACCTAACAGGGCCACACTGGCCATGTAGGCAATGTTACCACGCACGAGGCTCTTGCCCGTGTTGCTTTCCCAGATAGCCCAAAGCACCACGCCCACCAAAACGACAAGGTAGACGATGAGACCTGTATTGAAGGGCATACTCAAACCATTGACAAACAGCAGTTCGAACCAACCGCCCACCTTCACGATGCCAGGTACGATGCCATAGAGCACCACTACCACGAGGGCAAAGCTCACCAGCAAGGCGATGAGCGAACCCTTGAGATTGGCATCTGGATACTTGCGGTAATAATAAATAAGGACGAGCGCGGGAAGGCAGAGCAGGTTGAGCAGATGCACACCGATACTCAAGCCCGTCATGTAGGCAATGAGAATAAGCCAACGGTCGCTGTGAGGCTCGTCGGCGTGGTCTTCCCACTTCAGCATCAGCCATACGACAAGCGCTGTGAAAAGCGAAGAGTAGGCATACACCTCACCCTCTACGGCCGAGAACCAGAACGTGTCGCTCCAGCAATAAGCCAAAGCACCAACTGTGGCACTTACCTGAGTAGTAATGAGTTGAGCAGTGGTTATCTCTTGCGGAATGGTGCTTCCACCCGCAGGTGTCTTGCAAATCAATCTTCGCACAAGATGCGAAATAGTCCAATAAAGGAACAAGATGCACAGCGCACTGAACAGTGCTGACATCATATTCACCATCTTGGCCACGTCGGCAGGATCGCTCACGAACTGCGAGAAGAGGTTTGCCGTCAACATAAAGAAGGGTGCGCCTGGTGGGTGACCCACCTCCAACTTGTAGCCGGTGGTGATGAATTCAGGGCAATCCCAAAAACTTGCCGTAGGCTCGATGGTGCTGCAATACGTCCATGCAGCCACAGCAAAAATAAGCCAACCCATGAGGTTGTCTACCAATCTGAAACGCTTCATTTCTTATTCCTATTTATATTTTGGGCGCAAAATTACTTTATTTTCTTTATAAAAGCAAGAAAATAGCAGATTTTGACATAGTTTAACCATAAAAACACCACACAAGCATTGTGCTATTTCGCTTTTTTTGTACTTTTGCAAAAACGAAACTAAATTAACTATATTGGCATGAAAAAACTGACATTACCAGCCCTCATCTTCTCGATGATACTGCAGAGCAGCCAAGCACAGGCTGCGACTCCCACCACCTCCCCCGACGACCAGAACACCACCATCGCTATCCGCAAGAGCCAGCGCCCTGCCGCCAAGGATCGCCTTTTCCGCAGCGAGGCCGTAGAAAAGAAAATCAAGGAGGTGACCGATAAACTGTCCAACCGCCGCCTCATCTGGATGTTCACCAACTGCTTCCCCAACACCCTCGACACCACCGTGCACTTCGAGGAGAGCGACGAGGAAGGCAATCCCGACACCTTCGTCTACACAGGCGACATCCACGCCATGTGGCTGCGCGACTCTGGTGCGCAGGTCTTCCCCTACGTCCGCCTCGCCAAGCACGACAAGCATCTGCAACAAATGCTCAAAGGCGTGCTGCTGCGCCAGTTCAAGTGTATCAACATAGACCCCTACGCCAACGCTTTCAACAAGGAGCCCAACCCCGACGGCGACTGGATGAAGGATATGACGGACATGATTCCCGAGCTGCATGAGCGCAAGTGGGAAATCGACTCGCCCTGCTACGTCCTTCGCCTTGCCTACGAGTACTGGAAGCAGACTGGTGACTCGAGCATCTTCGGCGACCAGTGGATTGAGGCCGTGAGCAACATCGTCAACACCTTCCGCGACCAGCAGCGCAAGCAGGACAATGGCAAGTACCAGTTCCAGCGCCGCACCGAGCGCCAGCTCGACACCATGAACAACGGCGGATGGGGGTCGCCCGTCAAGCCCGTTGGCCTCATTGCCTCGGCCTTCCGTCCCAGCGACGATGCCACCACGCTGCTCTTCCTCGTTCCCAGCAACTTCATGGCTGTGACGCAACTTCGCCATGCAGCCGAGATTCTGGAGAAGGTCAACAAGCGTGCCGACCTCGCCAAGCACTGCACCGACCTCGCCAATGAGGTCTACGATGCCCTGCAGCGCTACGCCGTCTACAACCACCCGAAGTACGGCATGATCTACGCCTACGAGGTGGACGGCTTCGGCAACCAGATGTTAATGGACGATGCCAACGTACCCTCGCTACTGGCTATGGCATACCTGGGCGACGTACCCGCCAACGATCTCATCTACAAGAACACACGCCGCTTCGTATGGAGCGAGGACAACCCCTACTTCTTCCGTGGCAAGGCAGGCGAAGGCATTGGCGGCCCGCACATCGGCTACGACATGCCCTGGCCCATGAGCATCATGATGAAGTGCTTCACCAGCACCGACGACAATGAGATCAAGCAGTGCATCGAGATGCTGATGAAGACCGATGCCGGCACAGGCTTCATGCATGAGTCCTTCCACAAGGACGATGCCTCGAACTTCACTCGCAAATGGTTTGCTTGGCAGAACACCCTCTTCGGCGAACTCATCATCAAACTCATCGATGACGGCAAACTCGACTTGCTAAACAGCATCACGATTGACTAAAAGTCTCTCCTTTAATATACATCACATAACACATTGAGCCTCGAAAACAATTATGCTTTCGAGGCTCAATGTTATTATTATCGTAAGGAAGGCTTACTCTTCTTCCTCCTCGCCATCTATCACCTGCTCGGGGCCATAACTTTCGAGGCCAACCATCTTCAGCAGGCGCTTTGAGACACCGAGGTCACCCTTGCGGGGTGCGAACTTGGGCACGTTGTAGCCAGCAATGTCGGCACGCAGATAAGGCTTGGCAGCACCAGGATACACAATACGGAAGTCAATGGTCTTTACGATCTCACGCTTGTTGGGAATCTCGAGCACACCATCCACCTCGGTAATACCCCAAGGATTACGCATGCTCCACAGATACTGGTCGGGCTTATTGGTGTACATCAGGGTGAAGGCGTGGCCGGTAACGCTGGTGAGCGTGCCGCAAAGCAGGTCGCCCTTATTGAAACCACCGATGCTGATCATACCATTCCGCATGGCGTAATCCACAACTTTCTGCATCTCCTTATTGAAGAGTGTACCAGGACTAATGGAAAAACTGTTACCCTCACCAGTAAAGGGAGGAGCCGCATGCTCGGTACCGATGCCCTCAATGCCGTTGCACTGATACACCTCTTCCCACTTCATCAGCGCCTTCTCAAGAATGGTGGCCCAGGTCACAGCATTGTTCTTACCGGTGAGTTGTGCCAAATCGCCACGAGCATTGCAAAGGAATTTGTTATCGACAAGCACATCAATGGGCTGGCCTTTAGGGTCGAACATAGCCACCTTGTAGGTGGTGCTGGTGGGCTGGGTAATAATATGCTTGATGTAATCAGGATAGAGATAAGCCATAGAAGCCAAAACAGCACACATGCAGCAGTTACCGATGGCGTGCTGGTTGACATCAGCAGGCTGAGGATCACCGAAGGGATAGAGGTTTACGTTCTTGGTAGTCCAGTACTTGCTGTCGCCCACGGTAAAGGCAGGCTGCTTGGTTGCATCCTGCAGCCAGGCGATCTTGTCACTTGAGACGGGAGTCAGGAACTTCTCGAAGTGCTTACCCATTGGGGTAATGCTGGAGTAAGACGAACCACCCTTATACGAGAGAATCTTGTTGATGTCATTTGTCTCATTGTGCGTGGTGGGATACGATGTCTCCATCTCTGCACTATGTGCAGCCTCACGCGACTTATAGAAATAGTAAGTGAAAACGCTGCTACGCTTCAGGATGAGCACATCATCCTCGGCGGCAAAGATGGTGTAGGTGATAGGCACGGTCTTTCCATCCTCGACAGCCTTGAAACTAAGCAAATCGTCAGCATAGGTCAATGTGTAGTTAGTCTCACCATTGGCAGTTTCCCACTTCAGGCGATTGCCGTTGAACAGGAGATGCTCGGTACCATCATAATGGGTAGTGCCCGATGATGATTTGCGGTAACCCAGATACCAATGGCCGCTCAACTGACCAGGCTCGCCATTTTGGAAGATTTCCATGTACTTAATCTTAGCCAGTTCATAGGACACGGTGGAATTGTCGGTCAACGTAATGTCCAAGCGCTGTGCTTTCACGGAACCCGTCAGGAGAAATACCACGAGGGCAAGAAATAGATTTTTTTTCATATCGTTTAAGTTGGTTTTCTGAAAATGTTCTCACTTTCGCACAAAGATAGACTATTTTAATGAAATACACTTCTTCTTCGCGCATGTACTTTAGTTTTTTCCCATAATTTAGCAAAAAAGTGGTATATTGTGGCAAAATAGTTCTATTATCACTTAGAAATGCAGTCAATCAGCTTCACGAACGAACGAAAACCCAGAATGTTATAAAATATCAGGCATATAATGTGGAATTTGTACGAATTAGCGACGAGAATGCACGCGAGCGTGACATTTGCAAAAATTGGCATGTAACAAGGAGTGTTATATCAAGAGAATGTCTATTTTTGCACCAGAAAACGAAATAAGAAGTTTTTTTATTTGGTAATTGGTTAGTAATTTTTGGTTAGTAGATGTCAAAGGTGCTCTTCTTCTCTGAGAAGAGAGGAAGGGTGCCTAAAACATCAAAAAGAAGCCACGACCAGCACACCTTATACATTAATAATATATAGAGAAGAGAGAAAAGCATCCTGCTCACGACATAAAAAACTATGAACTAATCTAATGACAGCCACCATTTGACCCTTGCGCCTGTGCCTGAAAAAAGGCACAGCGCAGCAAGGATCGTGACAGCAGAATGGATTTTATTGAAATTAAGTTTGGGTATTTCTTGGATTTCTGCTTCCAAATACTTAATTTTGCAAGCAAAATATCAAATTTCCCCTTTTTCTTGAAAAACATTTAAAACTTAATAAAATATGAAAGCAAGATCTTTAGGCAAATTGTTTGCTTGTACCGCATTGATGGCTTTTGTCGGTTTAACTACTGCCAATGCCAAGACGGTTGTTGTCAATTCTCCGAGTAAGAACATCAAGGTTAGCCTGAGCGACAAGCCTCTCAAGATGGAAGTGACGCGCGATGGCGTAGCGTTGTACACCATGCAGGACATCAGCATGAAGGTTGATGGCAAAGAGTTGGGTGGAAATACCGCTATCGGTAGCGTGAAGCAGCGCCAGGTAAATGAGACCATCACACCGCTCGTATCGCTGAAATATAGCAGCGTGGAAAGCAAATACACCGAGGCTGTAATGAAAATCGGCGCATGCACCATGGAATTACGCGTCATGGACAATGCCGTTGCCTACCGATTTGCCACCAACATGAAGGGGCAGATTGAAGTAAACGAGGAGAACTTCACCCTCGTACCTGCTGAGGGCTACGTTGCACACCGACAGCCCTGTGGTTCCTTCAACACAAGCTTTGAGGAGGAGTATCGCCACCAGACCATGGAGGAGTGGAAGAAGGATGACCGCCGTCTGAGTTCCATCCCCCTCTTGCTCTCTGGCCCCAACGACAGCCAGCTGCTGCTGGGTGAGGCCGACGTGGATGACTATCCCAAGGCTTTCCTGCAGCCCAACGAGAAGGGTATTGCCAGCATCATGCCCAAGTCTCCCGTAAAGTGGGAGCCCCGTGGCGACCGCAGCGAGACCATCACCGAGGAGGGTAACTTCATCTCTAAAACCGAGGGCAAGCGTACCTTCCCCTGGCGCTATGTGGTTTGCACCGACACCAAGGGCATCATCGAGCAGACGCTCACTCTGCAGCTCTCGCGCAAGTCAAAGATAGAGGACACCTCTTGGATCGAGCCCGGACAGATGAGCTGGGAGTGGTGGAACGGTGCCGTACCTTATGGCACTGACGTAGACTTCCGCGCTGGCAACAACTTCGAAACATACGCCTACTTTGCAGATTTCGCTGCCAAGTATGGAGTGAAATACATTCTGCTCGATGAGGGTTGGGCCAAGAGTACCCGCAATCCCTTCGAGGGTAAGGATGAACTGCGTCTGCAGGAACTCATCAAGTATGCTGGCAACAAGGGGGTGGGTGTCATCCTGTGGTTGCCCTGGCTGGCTGTAGAACAGAACTTCAACCTCTTTGAGACCTACGAGAAGTGGGGTGTGAAGGGTGTGAAGATTGACTTCATGGATCATGCCGACCAGTGGATGGTCAACTACTATAAGCGCGTCGTTGAGGAGGCTGCCAAGCATCACCTCATCGTCGACTTCCACGGAGCCTTCACCCCCGCCGGTCTGGAGTATGAATATCCCAACCTCGTTAGCTACGAGGGCATCCGCGGTCTGGAGTACATGAGGGGCTGCCAGCCCGAGAACTACACCTACCATCCCTTCATCCGCAACGCTGTCGGTCCTGCAGACTTCACTCCCGGTGCCATGTTCAACTTCCAGCCTCACTGCTACAACGGAGAGCGTCCCAGCCCCGGCAGCATGAGTACTCGCTGCAACCAGTTGGCTCTCTTCGTGGTGCTCGAGAGTGGTGTACAGATGCTTTCCGACAGCCCCACCCGCTACTATCAGAATGATGACTGCACACGCTACATCGCTTCCGTTCCCACCACTTGGGACGAGACCCGCTGTCTTGCTGCCGAGGTGGGTAAGTATGTTGTAGTGGCTAAGCGCAAAGGCAATAAATGGTTTATCGGTGGTATCGCTAATGGTGAAGGTCGCGACCTGACCGTTAGTCTCGATTTCCTCTCTGACGGTCAGCACAAGCTCAACGGCTTCAAGGATGGCATCAATGCCGACTATCAGGCCATGCACTACAACAAGATTAATGAGATGGTCAACAAGTCCACCAAGCTCAACATCAAGATGGTTCGCAATGGTGGCTACGCTGCCGTGATCGAGTAAACTTGAATATTATAAGGAAATAAATCCATGAAAAGAATAATCCTTCTTTTCCTCTTTGCAGTAAGCATACAAGGAATGTGGGCTGCCATTGAGAAAGGCAAGACTTATCGTATTTGCCCTGCAGCGAAACCAGAGAAGTCGCTCTTTGTAGAGAATGCCTCACAAGATGACAAGGTACCCGTATATCTCTGGACGGAAACTAACGTACCCGCCCAGCAATGGACGGTGAAGTCGATGGCAGGAGCACGTATCACGCTCGTCAACACCTATTCGGGCAAGTACCTGTCCGTGCAGAACAACAAACTGGTGCAAGGTACCAAGACCAGTCCTATTTATTGGGTATTGACAGAAATTGATGCCGAGAAGAACATCTTTACGATGGCCTACAACAACAACTCGCCCAGCGTCAGCAGCTTCGACGATGGCACTCAGCCCACCATGGTGAGTGAGAAAATGGAGTGGCAGTTTGTAGAGGTAGAGGCACAGACAGAATTCAACGACGTCATGCGCGACCGCATGGCCGAAGGTTTCTTGAACCAGTACTTGCAGAACAAGGGCGCAGGCTACCGCACCTTCGTAAACGGCGGATGGGGCGAGAGTGAGACGCAGGAGGCCGTGCTCGACATGTACGAGATGACAGGTGAGAACAAGTACTGGCTGGACTATAACTACTGCTACCGCTACTTTAAGAACAAGGTGGGCGACAACTGGACAGGCGGTGCCAAGGATGGCTACCACTGGTATGGCTACGACTTCAACGACGACGTGATGTGGCAGATCATCGGTGCTGCCCGTGCTGCCAACATTGCTCCCAGCGGCAACGCCAACTTCCTGGCAGATGCCAAGCGTAACTTCGATGCCATCTACAAGCGCGCGAACTTGGGCTACGTGCAACTGCTGCGTTGGGCAGAATCGTCGGGCAACCGCAACGGCACCAATAGTTGCATCAACGGCCCTGCCGAGGTGGCCGCCTGCTACATCGCCATCGCAGCAGCCGACGAGTCGTACTTCGAGATAGCCAAGGGACTGTACAACAACCAGCGTACCTACCTTTTCAACTCCAGCAACGGACATGTTTACGACAGCGTAGTCTTGGATCCCACCACGGGCAAGGTGGTGAGCAGCAACACGTGGGCCTCGACCTACAACCAAGGTACGATGCTCGGAGCTGCCGTACTGCTCTACCAGCACTATGGCAACGAGACGTACAAGAGGGATGCCGACCTCATCATCAAGTATGCCATGGAAAACCTATGCAACGCTGATGGCATCATCAAGGTTTGCCAGAATGCCGACGGCGACTTTCAGGGCTTCAAGGGCATCCTCATGCGCTACGCAGGTCTCTACGCCCGCACGTTCAAAGATGAAAAGGTCAGCGCCTGGCTCATCAAGAACGCCTTCCATGCCTACAACAACATGAACAGCAAATACTACGGACACTCGGCATGGCTGACCAAGGCCAACGAGGACGGCAAGTTTGCTACCACGAAAGACGGCAAGCCTACCTACATTGACTACACCACGCAGGCCTTCGGTGCCAGCACGGCTATCAGTGCCGCCTTTGCCGTGCCAGTACCCTCAGTCACCGATGCAATCGAGAATATTAATGACGATTTCTGTTCTACGTCTTCAAGGAGCCACTTTGCTGGCGTGTATGACCTCAACGGACGCCGCGTATCTAACGAGGATGGAACTTTGCCAACCAACTTGAAGAAAGGCCTCTATATTCGCAATGGCCGCAAGATTATGGTGAGATAAACAGAAAACCTATTATTTGATTTATAACGACACGCTGCGCCTTTCCTGGAGAGACGCAGCGTGTTTTTTGAAGAGACGCAGCGTCTCTTCAAAAAAGATGCAACGTCTTTCTTAAAGAATACTACGTAGGCTTACAAAAAAATGGAGAGATGCGCGCTGCGCATCTCTCCACTATCTTTATAGAGTTCTATTTAGTTTACGCGAACCTGACGCTCGGTGGTCTTGAACTTCTTAGTTACGACCTTCTCCTGCTGCTTGTAAACACCATGACCGGTGATGATGCTGACACGGTTCTTGTCGTTATCGTTGGGATAAGGCTGCACGGTGTCACCCTTCCACTCTACGCTCTTGATGATGCTGGGATCAACACCCTTTGCAATCAAGGCAGCCTTGGTCTTCTCAGCACGCTGCTTAGAGTAACCCATATTGAGTTTGGGGTTACCAGTGCCCTTGTCGGCATAAGCGGTGATGGTGATTTCGCCATTCTGAACCTCCTTGAGGAAGTTTGCAACAGCCTCAATCTGAGCATCGGTGCTCTCTACGTCGCTCTCGCGAATAACGAAGAAGATGCGCTTGTCGATGTCGCCATCCTTCACCACGTCTCTGTAAGTTACGTCGTCGTACCAAGTAGTATCGATGACGGTCTTGTATACGGGCTCGGGCTCAGCAACCACCACGGGAGCGGGCTTTTTCTTGTAACCGAACTTGAAGGCGAGACCCAACTGAGCAGTCAACTGCCAATCGTCCTTGCTGTGCACCTTGCTGTTGTAACGATCAGAGAGGCTGTTAGCAGCCACCTCAAGATTCAGGCTCACGTTCTTGTGCAGATTAACGTCGAGCTGAGCGCCTACACGAGCATTATGGCTCAAGCGCTTGCCGTTCCAAGCGAAAGGCATAAGATCCTTCATGGCGTATGCATCAGAATTGTCCCATGCAGTGTTCAAACCGATACCACCAATCAGGTATACGTTCACAGGATAGTAGTTCTTCTTACCGAACAAGGTAACAAGGTTGATCATCAAGTCGAGGTCGGTAGTCACGTACTTATAATCGTACTTGTTGTCGGTCACGTTATAGATGGGGTTACCGAAGTTATCCTCCTGATCAGTGAACACACTGTTCTTAATGCCGCCCTGATTCCAAAGACCATTGACATGCAGACGAGCACCAACAACGGGAGTGAACCAAGCACCAATGCCAAGGCTGGCTGTGGGGGTAATCAACTTCGAGTTGTCATAGTTGGTAAACGTAGTCTGAGCACCGCCCTGTAAACCAATAAACATGTGGGGGAAAGGCTTGTAGTCAAGACCGTCGTCCTCGGCATCCTGTGCCATGACAGGAGTAGCTGCCATCGTAGCTGCGAAAGCTACGGTAAAGAGTTTCTTGAAACTTTTCATAACAGAATATTGATGGTTAATTATTTTTGATTCTTCACAATGAATAGACAAAATTAGTTTGTTTCACATTTTTATCCAAAAATATTTGTGCTTTTTTTGCATTTCGAGTTAAAAAAAGTATAAAATTCACCAAAAACACACGTAAAATCACCAAAAACACCTATCTTTGTAAGATAAATTTTGTCTTTTACCATTTTAACGTAGAAAATAATGAGCGAACAGTGCATTACTATCAAGCCTGTCGAAACAAAAAAAGAACTCAAGCAGTTCATCCGTTTCAACTATGAATTATACAAAGGAAATCCATACGCTGTACCCGATTTCCTTGAAGATACTCTCGACACCTTTAATCCTAAGAAGAATGCTGCCTACGACTTCTGTTCTTGCCAGCAGTTTCTTGCCTATAAGGACGGTAAGATTGTAGGTCGTGTGGCTGCCATCATCAACGAGAAGGCCAACAAGACGTGGAACACAAAGAATGTGCGTTTTGGATGGATTGACTTCATCGATGACATCGAGGTAAGCCGCGCCCTGCTCGAGGCAGTGGAGAAGTGGGGCCGCGAACGTGGCATGGAGAACATCGTGGGACCTTTGGGCTTCACCGACATGGATCCCGAAGGAATGCTCATCGATGGTTTCGACCAACTCAGTACGATGGCCACCATCTACAACTACCCCTATTATCCCGTCCATATGGAAAAACTGGGCATGGAGAAAGAAGTAGGATGGGTAGAGCGCAAGGTAACCGTGCCTGGGCCTGGTCACCATGCACAGGACGAGAAGTTCTTCCGCATCGCTGAGATTGTAAAAAAACGTCTCAACCTCAAGGTTCGCAAGTTCAAGAATCTGAAGGAAATCAAGGATGGCGGCTATGTGGACAAGATTTTCAACGTCATCAACAAGTCATACGCTCCGCTTTACGGTTTCAGCGAACTGAGCAAGCGTCAGATCGACACCTACGCCGACAACTATCTGCGTTTCATCGATATGCGTTTGCTTACCATCGTCGAGAACGAACAGGGCGACGTAGTAGCTATGGGCGTGGGCATGGGCTCACTCTCCTACGCACTCCAAAAGGCAAAGGGAAAACTCTTCCCCTTCGGATGGTGGCATCTGCTGCGCACGCTCAAATGCAAAAGCGCTCGTTCAGAGTACCTCGACCTGCTGCTCGTTGGCGTAGTCCCTGAGTATCAAGGCAAGGGTGTCAACGCATTACTCTTTGCCGACCTCATCCCCATCGGCATGGAGATGGGCTTTAAATGGGGAGAGACGCACCTGCAACTCGAGGATAACAACAAAAGCCAGGATCAGTGGGCTTACCTCGAGTGCGAGATTCACAAAAAGAGAAACTGCTATATTAAGAAGCTGTAAAAAAAGCCGAAAGACCATCAATAGACTACGAAAACACAATGGCTAATAACGAAGGAATGCAACCAACAAACGATACTACTCCCCTCCCTTCGAGGGAGGGGCAAGGGGGTGGGTCTGATGGCAATGCCGTCTCCTACACCGACGACAACATCCGCCACCTCTCCGACATGGAGCACGTCCGCACCCGTCCCGGTATGTACATCGGCCGATTGGGCGACGGAACCCATGCCGAAGACGGCATCTACGTCCTGCTCAAGGAGGTCATCGACAACAGTATCGACGAGTTCAAGATGGGGGCTGGCAAGAAGATTGAAGTCGAAATCACAGACAACCTGCGCTGCTCGATTCGCGACTATGGTCGTGGTATCCCCCTTGGCAAGTTGGTTGATGCCGTATCAATGCTGAACACGGGCGGTAAGTACGACTCGAAGGCTTTCAAGAAGAGCGTCGGACTGAATGGTGTCGGTCTGAAGGCTGTCAATGCCTTGAGCCTCAACTTCGAAGCACGTAGTGTGCGCGACGGCGAGATGCGACGCGCCATCTTCAAGCAGGGCGTTTTGCAGAGCGACGTTACCGAAACAACAGAGGAGGAGAACGGCACCTACGTCTATTTCGAACCCGACAGTTCACTCTTCAAGCACTATGCCTTCAAGAGCGAGTTCATCGAGGTAATGCTGCGCAACTACACTTACCTCAATACGGGCCTTGCCATCATCTTCAACGGTCGCCGCATCATCTCACGCAACGGTCTTTCCGATCTCCTCTCCGACCGCATGACGTCCACCACCCTTTACGACGTGGTGCATCTCACAGGCGAGGACATCGAGATAGCCTTCACCCACTGCCGCCAAAATGGCGAGGAATATTATTCCTTCGTCAACGGTCAGCACACAACATTGGGAGGCACGCACCAGGCTGCCTTCAAGAAATATATTGCCGAGGTCATCAAGGACTACTCCGGCAAGGCATTCGACTACGGCGACATCCGCAACGGTATCGTGGCTGCCATCAGCATCAACATCCAGGAGCCTCTCTTTGAGAGTCAGACCAAGATCAAACTCGGTTCACTCTCGACCGCTCCCGAAGGTGGAATCTCCATCGACAAGTTTATCGGTGACTTTGTCAAGGAGCAGGTAGACAACTACTTGCACCGCAACACCGACGTAGCCGACATCATCATACAAAAAGTACAGGAGAGCGAGCGCGAGCGTAAGGCCATGGCCGGCGTTGCCAAGAAGGCGCGTGAGATGTCGAAGAAGGCCAACATGCACAATCGTAAGTTGCGCGACTGTCGTGTGCACCTCTCCGATGCGAAGGGCGATCTCAAAGAAGAGTCTTGCATCTTCATCACCGAGGGTGACTCTGCCAGCGGTAGCATCACCAAGAGTCGTGACGTCAACACGCAGGCTGTATTCTCGCTTCGTGGCAAACCACTCAACTGCTTCGGCATGACCAAGAAGGTGTGCTACGAGAATGAGGAGTTCAACCTCCTTCAGGCAGCACTCGACATCGAGGACGGTCTCGACTCACTGCGCTACAACAAGGTGATTGTGGCCACCGATGCCGATGTCGATGGTATGCACATCCGTCTCCTGATGATTACCTTCTTCTTGCAGTTCTTCCCCGACCTCATCAAGAAGGGACACGTATACATCCTGCAGACACCTCTCTTCCGCGTCCGCAACCGCAAGACAAAGATTGGCAAGAAGAAACTCGAAGCCATCGAGCAGGAGTTGAAGTCGCACGACGAGGACGACAACTCACGCGGCCCCAAGCGCAGCATCAGTTTCGGTAACGATTTCGTGACGCAATACTGCTATAGCGAGGAGGAGCGCATTCAGGCCATCAACGACCTCGGTCCCGATCCCGAGATCACTCGTTTCAAAGGTCTTGGTGAGATCTCACCCGACGAGTTCAAGCATTTCATCGGTCCTGACATCCGCCTCGAACAGGTTACGCTCAACAAGAGCGACCAGGTAGCCGAACTCCTTGAATACTACATGGGTAAGAACACCATGGAACGCCAGAACTTTATCATAGACAACCTCGTTATCGAGGAGGATCTGGCAGAAGAGGAAACCGAAGAAAAAGAATACAAGGTATGAGGACTGTTATCTTTCCCGGCTCCTTCAATCCCTTTACCATCGGCCATGCCGACATTGTGGAGCGTGCCCTGCACCTTTTCGAGCGCGTCGTGGTGGCCATTGGCTACAACGAGCAGAAAGGCAACAAGGCCGACATTGAAGACAGACTAAATACCGTCCGATCGCTCTACGCACAAGAATCCCGCGTTGAGGTCATCTCTTATAGCGGCCTTACAGTCGATGCCGCCAAGCAATGCGGAGCTACAGCCATCCTGCGCAGTGTTCGTTCGGTCAAAGACTATGAGTACGAACTGCAGATGGCCGACGTCAACCGCCAACTCACCGGCATCGACACCGTCGTACTTTTTGCCCGCCCCGAATTGGCCAGCATCAGCAGCAGCGTCGTGCGCGAGCTCCAACATTTCGGACAAGATATAACCCGTTTTTTACCTAACATGAAGAAATAATGCTAAATACGATGAAAAAGACAATCCAGACAATAACCCTCACCCTCCTCACCCTCCTCTGCCCCACCCTGCTCCATGCCCAGAGTCAAGCAAACCTTGACGATGCCATGCGCAAACTCATCATGGCAGCCGTCATGACCAACAACTTCTACGTCGATTCCGTCGACTGCAATAAGCTCGTCGAGGATGCCATCAACGGTATGCTCTCCAAGCTCGACCCCCACTCTGCCTACTCGAACGCCAAGGACACCAAGTCGCTCAACGAACCCCTGCAAGGTTCCTTCGAAGGCATCGGAGTGCAGTTCAATATGTTAGAGGACACGTTACTCATCATACAGCCCGTCAGCAAAGGTCCTTCTGAAAAGGTGGGCATCTTGGCTGGCGACCGCATCATCAACGTCAACGACACCGCCATTGCCGGCGTCAAGATGTCGCGTGAGGAAATCATGCGCCGTCTGCGTGGTCCCAAGGGCTCGAAGGTGAAGCTCGGCATCAAGCGCGAGGGCATCAAGGACATTGTTTATTTTAATGTTACGCGCGACAAGATACCCGTCACCACGCTCGATGCCGCTTACATGGTCACCCCCACCATCGGCCTCGTCCGCTTCAGCAGCTTCGGTGCCACCACCCACGACGAGGTGACCAAAGCCGTTAAGGAGCTGAAGGAAAAGGGTATGCAGTCACTCATCATCGACCTACAACAGAATGGTGGCGGCTATCTCAACGCCGCTGCCGAGATAGCCAGCGAGTTCCTGCCCAAGGGCGACCTCATCGTCTATACCAAGGGACGCAGCTTCCCTCGCCAGGAGTTCCGAAGCACGGGCGGCGGTCTCTTCAACGGTAAGATCGTGGTGCTCATCGACGAGTACAGTGCCTCTGCTGCCGAGATCCTCACCGGAGCCATTCAGGATCAGGATCGCGGCCTCGTTGTCGGTCGACGTTCCTTTGGAAAAGGCCTTGTGCAGCGACCCATCGACCTTCCCGACGGTTCCATGATACGCCTCACCATCTCCCACTACTACACTCCCTCAGGCCGCTGCGTGCAGAAGCCTTACGAGATGGGTAATAAGGAAGCATATCAGAAGGACGTGCTCAACCGCCTCAACAGCGGCGAGCTCACCAACGTCGACAGTATGAAGGCTCACATCCCCGACTCGCTCAAGTATCAGACCCTCCGCGAGCATCGCACCGTGTATGGTGGCGGTGGCATCATGCCCGATCACTTCATTCCCCTCGACACTACCATCTACACCAAGTTCTACCGCGAACTGTCAGCCAAGAGCCTCATTGTCAACGCCAACCTCCACTACATGGACAAGCATCGCAAGAAGCTCGCCAAACAGTTCCCCGACTTCGACACCTTCAACGCCAACTTTGAGATGCCCGAAGATGTCATAGAGAAACTCTTCAACGATGCCGAGAAGCAGAAGGTGAAACCCAAGGACGACGAGGAGCGCGCTGCCACCATCCCCCAAGCCAAGCGCACCCTCAAGGCACTCGTTGCACGCGACCTCTGGGACATGTCCGAGTACTTCCAGATCATCTATCAGGACAACGAGATGGTCAAGAAGGCTGTGGAGTTGTTACAATGAAAAGGACGGCGCCCATGATCACTTTCAACGTCCAGAACACCCCACTCCCCTCCCTCGACACCGCAGCCGTGGAGCTATGGTTGGCCGATGTGGCCCAAGGCTATGGCAAGCGTCTTGGTGACATTAACTACATCTTCACCGACGACGAGACCATCCTCGCCATGAACCGCCAGTTCATCGGTCATGACTATTACACCGACCACATCGGATTCGATTACTGCGAGGGTAGCATCCTTAGCGGCGACATATACATTTCGCTCGACACCGTCCGCACCAACGCTGAGATCTACGCTCCCAGTTATGACCACGAGTTGCATCGCGTCATCATCCACGGCCTGCTCCACCTCGTTGGCCTAAAGGACAAGACACCCGCCGAGCGTTCTGTGATGGAGGCTGCCGAAAACGAAGCGTTGGAGAGATTGAAAATTGAAAAATAAAAATCGAAAATTGATAACATTATGAAACTAAAACTTTTCCTTGCACTACTACTCATGCCCCTCCTCACTCGCGCTATCGAAGTGGGTGATTTCATGGAGATTGACGAAACGCCCTGCGTTGTCATCTATGTCGATGAGACTGGCGAGCACGGCCTCGTCATGTCACGCTGTGTCGTATCCCTCGACCTTGCCACCCGTGAGGCCAAGCGCCTCGTCAAGGCTGGCGGTTTGAAGAAGGAGGACGTGCGCGACTACATACGCCTCAATGCCGTTGACCGCACTCAGTACCTTAAGCAGAAGAAGAATAAGGAGAAATACAAGGAATCCATCTTCAACGAACTCATACCTCGCCTCAGCGAGTATGGCGAAGCCAATCAGAAAGCCATCGTAGAGTTTTGCGATGAGAAGGGCCTCATCCTTGCCTACGAGTTTCCCGACGCAGCATGGGCCGACGGCCTTGGCGAAGGATGGTTCATACCAGGCGACTATGAACTCGAGCTCTATGCCAACCTCTATGCCGGTGGCATGCGCGAGGAGCACGCTCTACCCAATGCCGAGTACCTCAACCGCTACCGCGACCTCACGCAGAGCGAGCGCGCTGCAGCCATCATGCGTTCACCCGCCTTCCGTGGTGCATGGTCGTCCACCTGCAAGTACCCCAAGTGTGGTTTCCGTGGCATGACTCGCACCGAACGCAACACCAAGAGTTGGCTTCAAATCTTTGACATCATTGCCAAGGACACCGACGAGCCAGGCACCGTAGCCATGAAGCGCTTCTAATTATACTACTCACAGCGTCAACACTATGCATGGACGGTCAATCCATATTGCGTATCCAAATATTACGGAAGCTGATGGGAGCGCTTGGATCGCCGTGCGACTGCAAACGGATGGGACCATCGCCATGCTTTACGACGCGGGGAAAACCGATATACTCGGTGGTGCCAAGAAGTTCAGTATCGTGCTGAACGACAACGCCGTTGTGGATGACGGTGACACGAGGCTTGTGGATGTAGCGCAGGCCGTCGGCGCTGAAGGTGGGAGCTGTGTAGATGATGTCGTAGACGTTCCACTCGCCAGGCTTGCGCATAGCATTGACCAGGGGAGGGGTCTGCTTGTAGAGGCTACCCGCCATACCGTTGACGTAGGTCTCATTCTCATAGTTGTCGAGAATCTGTACCTCGTATTTGTCTTGTAGGAATACGCCGCTGTTGCCTCGTGCCTGACTGTCACCCTGAATGCCTTCGGGCACGCACCACTCGATGTGGAGTTGGAAGCTACCGAAATGCTGGCGCGTGAGGATGTCACCCTTGCTCTTGTCGACGGTCATGATGCCTCTCTTGACAGTCCATGCGGCGGGTTCTCCACGGTCGTTGGTCCATGCCGAGAGGTCGCGACCGTCGAAGAGGACGATGGCATCTGAGGGGGCAGACTGTGTCCTAATGTCGCCGGGGGTGACGACGGGAGGCTGTGGTGTCCAGTACTCGGACATGCCGGGGCGCATGTCTTCTTGTTTGGGGTAGTTTTTCTCTTGTGCGCACAGCGGTATGGTGCTGAGCATCAGGGCTGCCAGAATAAATGATTTTCTCATGTTTAGTTGTTTAGGGGGATTATCCAACGGCAATGAGTTGTATCTCAAAGATGAGGGTGGAGTTGGCAGGTATGTCGCCCGTGGAGCGACTGCCATAGCCCATCTCGCTTGGAATGTAGACGAGCCAATGATCACCGACGTGCATGTTGACGAGGGCTATCTGGAAACCGTTGATGAGTTCGTTGACACGGAAGGCCTCGGGACAACTGCGCGTGAAGGAGTTGTCGAACACCTTGCCACTTATGAGCGACCCTTTGTAGTGACAGGTAACGATGCTGCGGGGCGAAACGTCGCCGTGCCCGTCGCCTGAAGCTAACACCTTGTACAGCACTCCACCACGCAGCTCCTGCACGCCCTCTTCATTGCGCATGTTCACCATGAACTGTTCGTTCTTCTGCTTGTATTCTGATTTCTTGGACATTGAAAGATAATTTAGTTTTATAAATACAAAGGCGCAAAGGTGCAAAGATTTTCTTAATGACTAAACACTTTGCGTCTTAGCGCCTTTGCTATCCATTATAGGTATAGACCATCAAACTATTTGTTAATAATCTCCATGAATTCCTTCATTCCCTCGCTGGCTCCCTTCATGATGTGAGTGAACTGGAAGGGGCTGTCGATGGGCTTGGGATCGATGAGATAGATGGGAGTGGATTGCGGCACGTAGTTGAGCAGACCTGCTGCAGGATAGACGTTGAGGCTGGTGCCAATGACGAGATAGAGGTCGGCCTTTATCGTCTCCTCGATGGCTGGCTCGATCTGCGGAACAGCCTCACCAAACCACACGATGAAGGGGCGCAACTGACTGCCATCCTCGGCCGTGTCGCCCATCTTCACCTCAAGGTCGTCGGCGGGAAGGGTGCGAATGTAACGAGCATCGTTGGGTGAGAAACTGGAGGTTACCTTCATGAGCTCGCCATGCAAGTGGATGATGTGGCTGGAGCCGGCACGCTCGTGCAGGTTGTCGACATTCTGCGTGATGACGGTCACGTCGAACTGGTTCTCAAGTTCGGCAAGAAGAAGATGGGCTGCATTGGGCTCGACGGTGGGCAACTGGCGGCGGCGCTCGTTGTAGAAACGCGTCATCAGGGCCGGATCACGATGCCAACCCTCGATGCTGGCCACGTCCTCTACGCGGTACTGTTCCCACAGTCCATTGTTATCACGGAAGGTACTGATACCACTCTCTGCACTGATGCCAGCACCGGTTAAAACGACTAATTTCTTCATAATATATATAATTGGTGTGCAAAAATAGGAAAAAAACGTGAATGAACCAAAATAATTTCTAATTCCTAATTCCTAATTCCTATTTTCTTTGTACTTTTGCAGCCGAATTTAAAAAATAAAATAAAAAGAGAATGGAGAAGATTAGTTATGCTTTGGGCCTCGGTATCGGCCAGCAGCTGAAGAGCATGCACATTGACGGTTTTAATATTGAGGAGTTTACCCGCAGCATCACAGACGTGCTGAACGACCAGCCCACGGAGATGTCTGCTCGCGATGCTCAGATGTTGTTGAACGAGTATTTCGAGAACAAGGCTAAGGAGGACGCACAGAAGAGCATCGCCGAGGGTGCTGCCTTCCTGGAAAACAACGGCAAGCGCGAGGGTGTGGTAACGACGAAGAGTGGCCTGCAGTACGAGGTGCTGACCGAAGGTACCGGCAAGAGCCCCAAGGCTACGGACAAGGTTCGCTGCCACTACGAGGGTCAGTTGATCGACGGTAGCGTGTTCGACAGCAGCTACAAGCGTGGTGAGCCCGCTGACTTCGGATTGAATCAGGTTATCGCAGGTTGGACAGAGGGTGTACAGTTGATGAAAGAGGGTGCCAAGTATCGCTTCTATATCCCTTACCTGTTGGGTTACGGCGAGCGTGGTGCCGGCAGCAGCATTCCTCCCTACAGCACGCTCATCTTCGACGTAGAGTTGATCAAGGTGTTGTAAGCAGCGGGCGATTCGGCAACTCGATGATTCGATTGCTCAACGATTCGATTGCTCGATGATTCGATTGCTCGACGATTCGAAAACTCGATAATTCGAAAAAACAAAAATAACAAGAAAAACAATGAAAAAGATTTCAATGATGTTGGCTGCTGCTGCAGCTATTGTAATGAGTGCTTGTGGTGGCAGTTCTACCCCCAAGGCTGCATTGGAGAACGACGTTGACACACTGTGCTATGCTTACGGTGTCAGCCAGTCTCGCGGTTTCAAGGAGTATGCTTTCTCAGAGAGAGGTATCGGCCTGGACTCAGCTTACGAGGCAGAACTGATCAAGGGTATCATCGATGGTGCCAACTTGGACGGTTCAAAGAGCAAGGAAGCATACTATGCCGGTATCGCTATCGGTCAGCAGTTGTCAAACTCAGTCAACAAGAACCTCCGCTATGAGGTCTTCGGCCCCAACGCTGACTCTACTCAGGTTGTCAACGTGAAGGACTTCATGGCTGGCTTCATCGCTGCCATCAAGGGTGACTCTACCATCATCTCTATCAATGACGTTGAGACCCTCATCCGCACCAAGATGGCTGACGTGAAGGCTAAGGCTATGGAGCAGACCTATGGTGAGTATCGCAAGCAGAACGAGGAGTACATGCAGAACATTGCCAAGAGCGATAGCGTACAGGCTCTGGAGGACGGCGTTTACTACAAGGTGCTGACTCAGGGTAACGGTGCAATCCCCACAGAGACCAGCCGCGTAAAGGTGAACTACGAGGGTAAGACCATTGATGGCAACGTGTTCGACAGCAGTTACACTCGTGGCGAGCCCGTTGAGTTCGGCGTAAGCCAGGTCATCAAGGGTTGGACCAACGCACTGACCCACATGCCTGTGGGTAGCAAGTGGATCCTCTACATCCCCGCTGACGCAGCATACGGCGCTCAGGATACTGGCGGTCCCATCAAGCCCTTCTCAACTCTGATCTTCACCGTTGAGCTGCTCGATATCGTTAGTGCAGAGTAATGTAAGGAAGCATTATGAAGACAATGAAATTTATCCTGATAGTAGCTGCCGCGCTGATGTGCACGGCAGCTTCTGCTAAGGACAAGAAGACAAGCAAGAAGAAGAAGGCTGCCGCTCCTGTGGAGGTAGTGGATACCGTGAGCGCTGATGTATTCAGTTTTCACATCGGCCGTGCCAACTCCAACGGTCTGAAGATGTACCTCGTGCAGCGCATGGGCATCGACACAGCCTACATTGCTGACTTCATGGCTGGTTTCGAGAACAAGCAGATGAGCGAGGCCGACAAGCGTATGAAGGCTCGTCTGGCAGGTATGGAAATCCGTGAGCAGGTAGAGAACCAGATTATCCCTTCGACTGTAAACCAGATCAACGACTCTATCGACTTGCTCAACCATCAGGAGTTCATCCGCGGTTTCCGCGCTGGTGTGCTCGGCGAGGAAGTACCCGGCGTAAGCATGGACAGCACACAGGCTCTGGTGCAGAAGCAGATGACCTACTATAAGAATGTCAATGCTGAGCGCAAGTACGGCCCCATTAAGAAAGCCAGTGAGGAGTTCTTGAAGGAGAATGGCAAGAAGAAGGATGTAGTGACCACACCCAGCGGTTTGCAATACAAGGTGCTGACCAAGGGCGAAGGTGAGATTCCCACTGCCACGCAGCGCGTAAAGGTGAACTATCGCGGCACACTCATCGACGGCACTGAGTTCGATAGCAGCTACAAGCGCAATCAACCTGCTACCTTCGGTTGCAACCAGGTTATCAAGGGTTGGACCGAGGCGCTGACCATGATGCCCGTAGGCAGCAAGTGGGAACTCTATATTCCTCAGGAATTGGGTTACGGCGAACGCGAGAGCGGCAAGATTCCTCCATTCAGCACACTGATATTCGAGGTAGAATTGCTCGAGATTGTCAAGTAAACTAACGGAGTTTGCAAGGCTACTGAATAGCAAAACGCAAGGCAGAATTGTCTTAATAACGGCAAAAAGACACTGAATGACACGTTCGGTGTCTTTTTTTATGTTAATTTTCCATCAAAAGTAGTGTGTCGTATTGTTTTTTTGTGTAACTTTGACCCACATAAACAAAAGGGAATTATGGAAAAAATTGATAATCTGGATAAGAAAATCTTAGAAATCATCTCTAACAACGCACGTATTCCATTCAAGGATGTGGCAGCTGAGTGCGGCGTGAGCCGTGCAGCTATCCACCAGCGCGTGCAGCGTCTTATCGACCTAGGCGTAATCGTAGGATCGGGCTACCACGTCAATCCTGCCAGTCTGGGTTACAATACTTGCACCTACATCGGCATCTCACTCGAAAAGGGCTCAATGTACAAGCAGGTATGCGCTGAGTTCGAGAAGATACCCGAAATCGTAGAGTGCCACTTCACGACTGGTCCCTACACGATGCTCATCAAACTCTATGCACGCGATAACGCCGACCTGATGGAATTGCTTAATAACCGAATTCAGGAAATCCCAGGCGTAATGTCTACCGAGACGCTGATTTCATTGAAGCAGAACATCAAGAAAGAGGTTCCCATCGGTCGCCAACAGAAAGAGCATGCTCCTGCCATGGAAGAGGATTGGACCAAGATCAAGGACTGATTTGTTATTATCGATTTAAATAATTACGATTTACGATTACGTAAATGGTGAACAAATTCGACTGGAAGAAGAATTACGACGAGTTGCATAGTACTTTCCCAGGCTATCATTCTACGCCGCTAATCGGTATCACCGGCAATTTCGGAGACAAGGGCTGTGAACTGGCTGAGGGGTATTATCGCTCTGTCTTGGAGGCAGGCGCCACACCTGTCGTAATTCCTCCGTATGCTGATCGTGATGCTTTGGGAACATTGCTCGATCGCCTTGACGGTCTGCTCTTGTCGGGCGGAGCCGATGTTAACCCTCTCTATACGGGCGAAGAGCCGCTCCCCGCACTGCATGGCATCAACCCCAAGCGCGATGCTTCGGAGTTACTCTTGGTGCGTATGGCCTACGACCGCCAGATGCCTATCCTCGGCATTTGTCGTGGTATACAAGTGCTGGCCACTGCACTCGAAGGATCGGTATGGCAAGATCTGGCCACGCAATACATACCTTCGCTACGTCGAAGCGAAAGTGAGCAGAAGGATGCCATGCTGATAAAGCACAGTCAGGACCTCAGCCGCGGCATCGCCTCGCACACCGTCGCAATAGACAAGGATTCCACCTTATATAATATAATAGAAGAGTCGACATACGATGTAAATGGAGAGTCGACGCTGGCCGTCAACTCGTTTCATCATCAAGCCGTACGTGAGGCTGGTCCTCACCTGCGTGTCGTGGCTCGCAGCAAGGATGGTGTCATCGAAGCAGTGGAAAGCAGCGAGCACAAGAGTATTCTGGGCGTGCAATGGCATCCTGAGTGCTTCGTATTGGAAGGTGATAACTGTATGATGCCGCTCTTTGGCTGGCTGACTGACGAGGCACGTCTCTTTGCCCGCACAAGACATCTGCACCACCACATCCTGACGCTCGACAGCCATGAGGACACTCCAATGTTTTTCCATCAGGGCGTACGATTCGAACATCGCGATGACCACGTGCTGATAGATCTTCACAAGATGCACGAGGGCATGTTAGACGCCGGCATCATGGTGGCCTATCTTCCTCAAAAAGAGCGTGACGATGTTTCACTGTTAGAAGCAAAGCGCTATGCTGACAACATATTGGACCAGTTGGAAGCCATGGTGAACGGGCAACCCGACGCGGCCGCAATCGCCTATACTCCTGATGACCTCTATCGCCTGAAACGCGAAGGCAAAAAGGCAGTGATGATGGGTATCGAGAATGGTTATGCTATCGGGAAGGACCTCAAGAATCTGGAGCATTTCCGCCAGCGAGGCGTTGTGTACATGACGCTTTGTCACAATGGCGACAATGACATCTGTGACTCGGCACGCGGTAACGCCGAGCATGGAGGACTGAGCGACTTCGGCAAGGAGGTGGTGCGCGAGATGAACCACCTTGGCATGATGGTAGACCTCAGCCATGCTGCGGAAAGCACGTTCTGGGACGCACTGCAATGCAGCGCTACCCCCATTGTGTGCAGCCACAGTAGTTGTCGCAGTCTATGCGATCATCCCCGCAACCTTACCGACGAGCAGATGAAGGCTCTGGCAGAAAAGGGCGGCGTGATGCAGGTAACGATTTATAACGGTTTCCTCGTCAAGGAAGGCCAGGCCACACTCAAGGACGTGGTGCGCCACATCCAACATGCCGTGGAGATAATGGGCATCGATCATGTGGGTATCGGCACAGACTTTGACGGCGACGGCGGTGTACCTGGCGTAGCCAGTGCAAGCGAACTTCCCAACCTCACTCGTGAATTACTGCGTATTGGCTTCACCTCTGCCGATTTGCGGAAACTGTGGGGAGAGAACTTCCTACGCGTAATGAGAATTTGTCAAAACTACAAGTAAAATGAAGAAATATCTTTTTCTCCTTTCTACCGCTTTTCTATTGATTTCCTGCGGTGGAAAACAAACCACCAACATAGCGAAAGCTGACACGATAGCACTAGCAGACTGTCCAAAATTTGTGGCAGACAGTGCCATGAAATACATCGAGGAGCAATGTGCCTTTGGTCCTCGTGTAACGGGCACTGAGGCACACCTCAAGTGTGGTGACTACATCGTGAACAAATTCAAGGAGTTTGGATGCAGCGTCACAGAGCAAACGGCCGAACTAACAGCCTATAATGGTCAGAAGTTGCCTGGCCGCAACATCATTGCCAGCATCAACCCAGACTGCCCCGACCGTATCATGGTTTGTGCCCACTGGGATTGCCGTCCATGGGCAGACCACGATCCCGACGAGGCAAACCATCACACTCCCATTCTGGCTGCCAACGATGCAGCAAGTGGCGTGGCCGTGATGATGGAAATGGCACGTGTGATGCAGAGCAAGGAGACCTCCTTTGGCGTTGACTTCATCTGTTTTGACGCAGAGGATTGGGGTACTCCTGAATGGGACGAAGAGAACTATCCCGATAGCCACGATTCTTGGTGTTTAGGTTCAACATACTGGGCAAGCAATCCGCATCGTGCAGATTATTCGGCACGTTACGGTGTCCTGCTCGACATGGTGGGTGGTCGCGGATCGACCTTTGCTCAGGAAGTCATTTCAAAATACTATGCCGAAACCGTGGTGCAGATGCTTTGGCATTTGGCCGCGCAGATTGGCTATGGCTCATTCTTCCCCATGAAAGAAGGTAGAATGATTACAGACGACCACGTACCAGTCAACGAGATTGCTGGCATCCCATGCATCGACATTATCCCCCATTTCGAGCAAGGTCCCAGCAGTTTCGGTCCGACCTGGCATACAGTGAACGATACACCCGAGAATATCGACCCCGCTGTACTGAAGGCTGTCGGCCAAAGTGTCATGCAGATGATTTACAACGACAACAGCAAATAAAAGATAAGAAAAAAAAGTAGCCCCCCTAACCCCCGAGGGGGGAATAAGAATGAGGGGGAAATAACAATTGTTATATAAAAAACGATAAAGGAAATGACCATAAACGAAATACAGGACGAGGTAATCGAGGAGTTTGCAGACTTCGAAGATTGGATGGATAAATACCAGTTGCTCATCGACTTAGGAAACGATCAGGCTCCACTCGACGTACAGTACAAGACCGAACAGAACCTGATAGACGGATGCCAGAGTCGTGTGTGGCTTCAGGCAGACTTGGTGGACGGCAAGGTGATGTTCCAAGCTGAGAGTGACGCACTGATTGTCAAGGGTATAGTAGCCTTGCTCATCCGTGTATTATCAGGCCATACCCCCAGCGAGATCATCGATGCCGACCTTTATTTTATCGAGGAAATAGGTCTTCGCGAGCACCTATCCCCCACTCGCAGCAATGGTCTGCTGGCTATGCTCAAACAGATGAAACTCTACGCGTTGGCTTTCAAGGCCAAGGAGGCATAAAATATTTAAAATCCCACTGTTATGGAAATGAAAAGATTCTCTTATTTAGCCATTCTGGCGCTCTCGGTATTGTCATTCTGCGCCTGTACGGAGAGGAAGGACTATTACTTTACTCCCACCATCGATCTTAACGTAAATGGTGGCACATCGGGACAGGTCAGTGCACCTATCAACACCTCAGGTTCTACCTACACTCCCTATCAGGGTGGTGCATATTGGGGTGACGAAGGCCGTGCAGCCAACACCCACTACACCCCCTATGGCCAGAAGGAAGAACGTAACTACAACTACTATCGTGGTTCGGAAGATTAAGGATGAAGATAGGTAATCTGGAGTTTGGGCCATATCCCGTATTCTTGGCTCCGATGGAGGATGTCACGGATATCGGCTTCCGTTTGTTGTGCAAACAGATGGGAGCCGCAATGGTGTATAGTGAGTTCGTAGCAGCAGATGCACTTATCCGTTTGGTGAACAAGAGTCTACAGAAACTGCAAGTTTGTCAGGAGGAGCGCCCTGTAGCCATTCAAATCTATGGCAAGGAGGTAGATGCCGTTCGCGAGGCAGCCAAGATTGTTGTCGATCAGGCACATCCCGACGTATTAGACCTCAACTTCGGGTGTCCCGTAAAGCGCGTAGCTGGCAAAGGAGCCGGTGCTGGCATGCTGCAGAACGTGCCTCAGTTGCTAGCCATCACTAAGGCTGTGGTGGAGGCGGTCGACGTACCCGTCACTGTTAAGACACGCTTAGGTTGGGATCACGACCACCGCATTATTGTGGACTTGGCTGAACAATTGCAGGATTGTGGCATTCAGGCTCTTACGATACACGGAAGAACCCGTGCACAGATGTACACCGGCGAGGCCGACTGGACCCTCATTGGTGAAGTGAAAAACAATCCCCGCATGCACATCCCCATCATCGGAAATGGCGACATCACCACCCCCGAACGTGCTAAGGAATGTTTCGATCGCTATGGCGTAGATGCTGTGATGGTAGGACGTGCCACCTTCGGACGTCCTTGGATATTCCGCGAGATACAGGAATACTTGCATCCCGAGTTGCCCAAGACGGACATGAGTACGGAATGGAAGATGAACATTCTCAAGGAGCAAGTCAAGCAGAGCGTGGCACGCATCGACGAATATCGTGGCATCCTGCACATACGCCGTCATTTGGCTGCAAGTCCCCTTTTCAAGGGCATTCCCAACTTCCGCGAGACGCGCATTGCTATGCTTCAGGCTGAGACTGTAGATAGCCTGTTTGCCATCATGGATGAGATAGCAGAGCGTCTGAAGGCTTAATTTGCTAAAAAAGCAAGGAATAATTTGTTGTGCAGCAAAAAAATAGTTAATTTTGCACCGCATTTTTACGAATAGTAAAACTATAGTTATTAGTGATCGTATATGAAAATCAAATTTAATCCTAAAAAGTTTTTTACCACACTGGGCGTATTGGCCGTCATTGGCGTAGCCGTTTACTTTATTTTCTTCTTCCAGACGACAATGGGATTTGGTCAGGAGCAGTTGGACATCATGAACAAGGCCAAGGCCGAATATGAGGAAAAGAAAGGCTCTCTGGCAGCCGACGATGCTATTCAGAACATCAACCAAGCCTTGTTCGAGGTACGCACCAAATACCAAGAGGTTAAGGCTGATGGGGATACCGAGACTGCAACAGAGTTCAAGAATCTGGTAAACCCCACCTACCAAGAGTTGAAGAAACTCGTGGAGGATTATTTGGAGGAAGAGATTGAAGACTTGGAACAATAGTCATCCGCGCCCTGAATGAACCGTAGTGACTTTGAGATTATGGCACCTGTGGGTTCTCCGGAATCCCTTGCCGCAGCCTTGCGTGCTGGTGCCGACAGCATCTACTTCGGCATAGAAAACCTGAACATGAGGGCCCACTCGGCCAGCACGTTCAGCATTGACGACCTTCACCGCATAAGCGAGGAGTGTCGTCTTTGTGGTGTGAAGAGCTACCTAACCGTCAACACCATCATCTACGGCGAGGACCTTGCCCTGATGCGCCAGATATTGGATGCCGCCAAGGCAGCCAACATCTCAGCCGTCATCGCCAGCGATGTGGCCGTCATGACCTACTGCCGCCAGATAGGACAGGAAGTGCATCTTAGCACACAGCTCAACATCAGCAACATCGAGGCGCTGAAGTTCTACGCCCAGTTTGCCGACGTTGTGGTGTTGGCTCGCGAACTAAATGTAGATCAAGTTAGCGAGATTTACCATCAGATTGTGGAGCAGAACGTGTGTGGCCCCAGCGGAAACCTGGTGCGTATCGAGATGTTCTGCCACGGAGCCCTGTGCATGGCCATCAGCGGCAAATGCTACCTGAGCCTACACAACATGGGGCGTTCTGCCAATCGCGGAGAGTGCATGCAGGTATGCCGTCGCGGATACACGGTACGTGACCGCGAGACGGACCTGGAACTCGATGTCGACAACAAATACATTATGAGTCCCAAGGACTTGAAGACCATCGGTTTCATCAACCGCCTGATGGAGGCTGGCGTGCGCGTCTTCAAGATTGAGGGCCGTGCCCGTGGAGCAGAATACGTAGATACCGTCGTTCGCTGCTACCGCGAGGCCATCGATGCCGTGCTGCACGGCGAATTCACCGATGAAAAAAAGGCCGAATGGGACGAGCGCCTGAGCCGCGTATTCAATCGCGGTTTCTGGGATGGATACTACCAAGGACAGCGCCTGGGCGAATGGGCTACCAAGCATGGTTCCGAGGCTACCGAAAAGAAGATGTACTGCGCCAAGGGCATCCGCTACTATAGCAAGCTCCAGGTGGCAGAGTTCAAGATTGAAGCCACACCCTTGCACGTAGGCGACCGTATCCTCATCACGGGTCCCACGACAGGAGCCCTGAACATGACGGTACAGGAGATACGCTATGACCTGAAACCTGTGGACGTGGCACAGCAGGGATGGCGTGTAAGCATTCCCGTTGACAGGAAGATACGTCCGAGCGACAAACTCTTCATTCTAGTGGAAAACGGGAAACAGAAAGAACAAGTTATTAAGGGAATATGACAAACGACATACTGACTGACGTAGTAGGCCAATTGTCGGATACAGGTACACTGAAGGGCCTCTTTCACGAACATCGTGAAAATGACCCACTGCCTTCCGGCAAGGATTTGCGCACAATAGTAGACTTGTGCCGCGCCATCTTGTTTCCTGGTTTCTATGGGAAATCCACCATCAACAGCCGCACCCTTTCCTATCATATCGGCGTCAATGCCGAGCAGCTCTACAACCTGCTGACTGAGCAAATACTGGCTGCGCTGTGCTTCTCCCGTGAGGAGGGAGACAATGTGCCCTGCGGAAGCACAGACCGAAAGGAACAGGCACAGCGCATTGCGGAAGAGTTCATCAGTCGTCTACCCCGCATTCGTGAGACATTGGCCACCGACGTGGAGGCAGCCTACAATGGCGATCCTGCGGCTGAAAGCTATGGCGAGATCATCAGTTGCTATCCCATCATCAAAGCCATCACGAACTACCGCATTGCCCACGAGCTCCTTTTGCTGGGAGTACCCCTCGTGCCGCGCATCATCACAGAGATGGCACACAGTGAGACGGGTATCGACATACATCCTGGCGCACAGATAGGCCATCACTTCACTATCGACCACGGCACGGGTGTCGTGATCGGTGCCACCTGCATCATTGGGAATAACGTAAAACTCTATCAAGGTGTCACGCTGGGAGCCAAGAGTTTCCCGCTCGACGAGAACGGCAATCCCATCAAGGGTATACCCCGCCACCCCATCCTCGAGGACAATGTCATCGTCTACAGTAATGCCACCATCCTGGGGCGCATCACCATAGCACGCGACACTGTCATCGGTGGTAACCTCTGGGTGACAGAAGACACGAAACCTGGTGAGCGTCTCGTACAAGCCAGACGCCAGCAGACTCAGACGGAATAAGAGGAGACGCAGCATGATTTTCAAAAAGACGCAGCGTGATTTCAAAAAAACGTAGCATTATTATAAAACAAACATAGAAATTTTATTTGAATGGAATTTGAACTTATTGCCAAGACCTTTCAGGGACTTGAAGAAACATTGGCCAAGGAACTGATTGACCTGGGCGCAAACAACATACAGATTGGCCGCCGCATGGTGTCATTCACCGGCGACCAGGAGATGATGTACCGTGCCAACTTTGCCTTGCGCACGGCTATCCGCATCTTGAAACCCATCAAGCACTTCCGCGCCACCAGCGCCGACGAGGTGTACGAGGCTGTGCAGAAGATTGACTGGACACAGTATCTCACCAACGAAACCACCTTTGCCGTGGACAGCGTGGTGTTCAGCACCGAGTTCCGCCACTCTAAGTTCGTGGCTTACAAGGTGAAGGACGCTATCGTGGATCAGATGCGTGAGAAGACTGGCAACCGTCCCAACATCCGCATCACCAACCCCGACCTGCAGCTCCACATCCACATCGCAGAGTACGACTGCACCCTCTCGCTCGACTCGAGCGGCGAGAGTCTGCATCGCCGCGGCTACCGCACGCAGCAGGTGGAGGCTCCTCTCAACGAGGTACTGGCTGCCGGTATCATCCTCATGACGGGATGGAAAGGCGAGACCGACTTTATCGACCCCATGTGTGGTAGCGGTACCTTCCCCATCGAGGCTGCCCTCATCGCCCGCAATATCGCTCCCGGCGTCTTCCGCAAAGGCTATGCCTTCGAGAAGTGGCCTGACTTCGATCAGGAACTGCTCGACCGCATCTACAACGACGATAGTCAGGAACGCGAGTTTGAGCATCACATCTATGGTTATGACAACAACCGTCAGGCCGTGGAGATTGCCACAGGCAACGTGCGCGCAGCAGGCTTGAGCAAGGACATCGACATCAAGTTGCAAGACTTCAAGGACTTCACACAGCCCGAGGAGAAGAGCATCATCATCACTAATCCTCCCTACGGCGAGCGCATCTCGGCTCCCGACCTGCTGGGTCTTTACAAGATGATTGGCGAGAGACTGAAGCATCAGTTCTCTGGCAACGAGGCTTGGGTGCTGAGCTATCGCGAGGAGTGCTTCGAGCAGATCGGTCTGAAACCTTCGCTCAAGACTCCCCTCTACAATGGTTCGTTGGAGTGCGAGCTACGTAAGTATCAGCTCTTTAGCGGCAAGTATAACGAGGCTCGCGCCGAGGGCGTAGAGGTGAAGAGTGAGGACGACAAGAAGCAAATGGCACAGAAGCGACGCTTCAAGCAGAACCGCGACTTCAAGAAGGGTCTTGAGGAGGAGGACGATCGTCGCTCATTCGAGCAGCGTCGCCGCGACCGTGATGCTGAGGAGCACAATGGCCGCTACCGCCGTGATGACCGCCGCTCGTTCCGTCGTGGCGAAGATGGCGAGGAGCGTGGTGGATTCCGTGGTGGCAGAGATGGCGAGCGTCGTCCTTTCAAGAAGGATGGCGAGCGTCGCCCATTCCGCAAAGATGGTGATGGTGACCGCCGTTCGTTCCGCAGAGATGGCGATGGCGACCGCCGTTCGTTCCGTGGCGGCAAGGATGGAGACCGTCGTTTCTCTCACAAGGGTGGTGACCGCAAACCACGCAGAGATGGTGGAAACTTTAAAAGAAGATTTGATGATGAAGATTAAACATTGCCTATTGTTCGTCGTAATGGTTGTATGTGCACCTATGATGGCTCAGAAGAGTCTTACCCTCAATGACTTGCTTTGGGGTGGAGACAATGCGCACAACCTGCGTCCCGAGAACATATATACGACATGGTGGGGCAACACACCCGTACAGACAACTCCCGAGGAAACAAAGAATCTCCTGACGGGCGAGACAATCGTCAGCGTGGAGCAGTTCAACAAGTGGCTCCCCGAGAAGGTGGCCTACAGCGGCCATTACCTGATGTTCCCCTACGCCGATCAGTCTGTAGTGGAGACTACCCGCGGCAACCGTCGTGTGCAGGTTGACTTCAAGACGGGGCAAGTGCTGATGGACGTCACCTTGCCTCGTGAGGCACAGAACACCGACTTCAACACCACGAGCCGTTTCACCGCCTATACCATCCAGGGCAACCTGTATGTGATGGACGGCAAGGGTAACGCTCAGCAAATCAGCAAGGATGGTAGCACCGACGGCACCAGCAACATCGTCTACGGAACGAGCGTTCACCGCGATGAGTTTGGCATCGTGAAGGGCACGTTCTGGAGTCCTGACGGTCAGCAGTTGGCTTTCTATCGCATGGATCAGTCCATGGTGCCAAGTTATCCGCAGGTTGACATCACCAGCCGCATCGCCAAGACCTACACCGACCACTATCCCATGGCTGGCGAGACGAGCCACCAGGTCAAGGTAGGCATCTATCATGTAAATACACAGAAGACCGTGTGGCTCGAACTCGAAGGCGAGGCCAACGACTACCACACCAATATCTCATGGGCGCCCGATGGCAAGACCATCTATGTCTTCGAGCTCAACCGCGACCAGAATGATATGCGTCTTGTGGCCTACAACCCTGAAACAGGCAAGAGCATCCGCACCATCCTGCAGGAGTGTGATGATCGCTACGTGGAGCCTCTCCACGGCTTGGAGTTCCTGCCCTGGGATGCCACCAAGGCTGTGATGCAAAGCCAGCGCGATGGCTACAACCATCTCTACCTCGTAGACTTGGCAGCCAAGCTACAGCAGCCCGTTACCACGGTGGGCAGCAGTACGAGCCGCGACAACGTGCCCGTGCGTCAGCTTACCTCCGGCAAGTGGGTCGTGCAGGCATTCCTCGGCTTCAACACAAAGGACAAGACGCTCATCTACATGGGCAACGAGAATGATCCCCGCCAATGCTGCCTCTACAGCGTGAGCGTGAAGAGCGGCAAGCGAACCCTCATCGGCGAGGCTGATGGCGTACATCATGCCACGTTGAGCACAGACGGACAGCAGCTTATCGACCAGTACACCTCACCAACCGTGCCTCGCAGCGTCAATCTGCTGAGCACCAAGACGGGCAAGGGCAAGAACCTCCTCCACGCTGCCGACCCTTGGAAGGAGCAGGGCTACAACATACCCGAAATCACCAGTGGCAGCATCAAGGCTGCCGATGGCGAGACCGACCTCTACTATCGCATGGTGAAGCCCGTCAACTTCGATCCTAACAAGAAATATCCTACAGTCGTTTACGTCTATGGCGGTCCTCACGCCCACAACGTGGAGGCCAGCTGGCATTGGGGTCTGCGCGGATGGGAAGCCTACATGGCTACGAAGGGTTATCTGCTCTTCATCCTCGACAACCGTGGCAGTGAGTGGCGCGGCAAGGAGTTCGAGCAGGCTACCTTCCGTCACTTGGGCGATGTGGAGATGGCCGACCAGATCAAGGGCGTAGAGTTCCTGAAGTCGCTGCCCTACGTGGACGGCAATCGTATGGGCGTACATGGTTGGAGCTTTGGTGGCTACATGACCACCAACCTGATGTGCTCCTATCCCGACGTCTTCAAGGTAGGTGTGGCTGGTGGTCCGGTCATCGACTGGAAATACTACGAGGTGATGTACGGCGAGCGTTACATGGACACACCTCAGACCAACCCTGAGGGCTATGCGCAGAGCAGCCTGCTGCCCAAGGCCAAGAACCTCAAGGGCCGACTGCAGATCATCTACGGCTACAACGATCCCACCTGCGTGCCTCAGCACACGCTGTCTTTCCTCAATGCCTGCATCGATGCCAACACGCAGCCCGACCTCTTCACCTATCCCGGCGAGGGACATAACATGGTGGGTAGCAAGCAGGTGCATCTGCACGAGAGGATTACGAGGTATTTCGAGGACCACTTAGCCCCTCTCCGCCCATAGGGCACCTCCCCCGAGAGGGGAGGAGATTATACAATTGTGAGACGAGAATCCTATGGCAGACGATGTGAACAGCGAGCTTGCTTTCAAGCTTTACGAAAGGACGCCTTATGAGTTTGCGAAAGCCAATAGTGACGTCTACGCTCTTCTTAAGGAACATGCCCGTACGATGCGCAATAACCCGACAGATGCAGAAGCTTTTCTCTGGAAGCAGATAAAAAGTAAAGCTCTCGGAGTGGCATTCAAGAGACAGTGTGTCATATTGGACTACATAGCAGATTTCTTCTGTCCTGAGAACAATCTGGTCATTGAGGTTGATGGAGGTTATCACGAATTGCCAGAGCAGATGATACTGGATGAGGCTCGTACCCGTCGGCTTGAAGAGAGTGGTTATAATATCTTACGTTTCACGAATGAAGAAGTACTTTACAATATAGATTCAGTTATTCAGCAAATAGTTAATTATATACGATTATGACAAATAACACGAAGACTAATGTAACATCATTCTCCCCCCTCGGGGGAGATGGCGCTTGCGCCAGAGAGGGGCTTTCTATTCTCCTGTTAGGTTCAGGCGGTCGCGAGCATGCACTGGCTTGGAAGATCGCACAGAGTAAGAAGGTGGAGAAACTGTTTGTGGCTCCCGGTAATGCCGGTACGGCAGGACTTCCCTGCGCTGGTTGCAGCTGCACTCCCCAGTGCGTTTCGGAGAACGTGGCCATGAAGGCTGATGACTTTGCAGCCATCAAGGCATTTGTGCTGGAAAAGGGTATCGATATGGTGGTTGTGGGTCCCGAGGATCCTCTCGTGAAGGGCATCTACGACTACTTCAAGGCTGACGAGCAGTTGAAGAACATACCCGTTATCGGTCCCTCAAAGCAGGGTGCTGTGCTGGAAGGTTCAAAGGACTTTGCCAAAGCCTTCATGATGCGTCATAACATCCCCACCGCTGCCTATCAGACCTTTACGGGCGAGACACTCGAAGAGGGTAAGGCTTTCCTGAAGACCTTGAAGGCTCCCTACGTGCTGAAGGCCGACGGTCTTTGCGCCGGCAAGGGTGTACTGATTCTCCCCACACTCGAGGAGGCCGAGAAGGAACTCGAGGAGATGCTGGGCGGTATGTTTGGCGGTGCCAGCAGTCGCGTGGTCATCGAGGAGTTCATGAGTGGCATCGAGTGCAGTGTCTTCGTGCTGACCGATGGCAAGGACTACGTCATCCTGCCCGAGGCAAAGGACTACAAGCGTATTGGTGAGGGTGACACCGGTCTGAATACCGGTGGTATGGGTTCGGTTAGTCCCGTGCCTTTTGCCGATGAGGCTTGGATGAAGAAGGTAGAGGATCGCATCATCCGTCCCACCGTGGATGGTCTGGCTGCCGAAGGCATCGACTATAAGGGCTTCATCTTCTTCGGTCTCATCAACGTGGATGGCGATCCCAAGGTCATTGAATATAATGTACGCATGGGCGACCCCGAGACCGAGAGCGTGATGCTGCGCATCAAGAGCGACCTTGTAGATTTGCTCGAAGGCGTGGCTACACAGACGCTCGCAGAGAAGACCATCGAGTTCGACGATCGCAGTGCAGTGTGCGTGATGCTCGTCAGCGGTGGTTATCCCGAGGCTTATGAGAAGGGATTCCCCATCTCCGGCATCGATAAGGTCGAGGGCAGCATCGTCTTCCATGCCGGTACGGCACAGAAGGATGGTCAGGTAGTGACCGCCGGTGGACGTGTCATCGCCGTCAGCAGCTATGGCCAGAACAAGGCCGAGGCTCTGCAGAAGTCATTCCAAGAGGCGCAGAAGATTCAGTTCGAGAAGAAGTACTTCCGTAGCGACATCGGAGCAGATTTGTAAGGCAAGCCACCTTAATGAATAAAAACAGACTACAAAACCACATTTCGGGCAGTGTTTTCACATTGCCCGTATGTGCCTTTGTAGCTTGTCTCGCCTGGTGGCTCCCCGTGCTGCTGCCCGACAGCCTGCCTTGGGCCATACCCACCGCGCAGGTGACAGATCGCTCGATAGCCTTCGTCCTGGCAGCCCTCATCACCTACGTGCTCATCGAGATGAACAACGTCAACATGCTCATCCGAGTGCGCAGCCGCATGGTGTCATCCACGTGGCTCTTGGCAGCCACCACCATTCCCGTGGTGCACTTCTACAGCGATGGGCTTGCGGCAGCCCTCTGTCTCGCCATCTCCTATTATCTGTTGTTCTCCACCTATCAGCGCAAGGAGTGCGAGGTAGCCACCTTCCACTATGCCCTCTTCCTTGGCCTTGGCAGCATCTTCCTGCCACAACTCCTGGTTTTCCTGCCGTTTTTCCTTTGGCATCAGACCGTCTTTCTGCGCAGCACCACGCTCCGCACCCTCTGCGCCGCCCTCGTCGGTTGCATCTTCCCCCTGCTCCTATGGGCAACTTACTGGTATGTTCGCGAGGACTACGCCCCGCTCCTCCGATGGTTCTCTGTCCTCACCAGCTATGCCCCCATCGAAGCCGCATCCTACCTTTCACTCAGCCTTCAGCAGATAGCTTCGTGGGGACTCCTCACCCTACTCGCCTTCATCGGCGTGATACACTACCTCAGCACCAGCTACAACGACCGCATACAGGTGCGCATGTTGCTCTACATCTTTGTCTTTCAGTTCTTCATCGTGGAGATATACGTAGCCCTACAGCCCCAGCACCTCACCACCATGCTACCCATCCTCATGGTCACGTCCGCCCCCCTCACGGCTCATTTCTTTGCCCTCACGCGGTCGTGGTTCACCAATGCCCTCTTCGTGCTATCGCTGCTTAGTTTCCTCGCGTTGGGCTATCTCAACCTTCTTTTCCCATGGATGCCTTTGTAGATTTCTTGGCACAATACGGCTATTGGGGCATGTTCGTAGCCGCCTTCATCGCCGGCAGCGTCTTTCCCTTCAGCAGCGAGGCCGTCATGGTGTTGCTGCAGGTAAGCGGTGCCGATCCCTTGCCGCTTTTCATCAGCGCCACCATAGGCAATGTGGGAGGCAGCATGTTCAACTACGGTGTCGGTCGTCTTGGCAAACCCGAGTGGCGTGAGCGACTGATGCCCAAAGACCCGCAGAAACGTGAGCGGCAGGAGCGCACCATCCAGAAATACGGTGCCTGGGCTGGTGTCCTTTGCTTCATCCCCATCCTTGGCAGCGCCATAGCCGTGATGATGGGTTACATGCGTTTCAATCCCTGGTTTTCCCTACTTACCATCTTCATCGGCAAGGCCGCCCGTTACGCCATTCTCATCTTTGCCGTTTCGGCAATGTAAGGGAATTATGCGTGTCTGCGAAGCGAAAAATCGTGTAAAATCGCGTAATCTGTGTCAAAACCACAGGCGCATTACTTCTTTTAGAAAATTAAAGCGGATTGAATTAGATATCTAGGGGCTGACCAGTCTGATCACATCAATTCAAGAGTTTGATAGTTAAATTAAAACGCGAGTACACAAGATCACTAGTTTTTTATGTTTTTAGACGCAGATTGCGTAGATGACACATCATGAATTATTTCGAGCTGTACAAATGAAACAGCTATCGCTTAACGTAAATTACCGTGAATTTAAAGCGAATTTTCATAAATTGTCTATTGGTTGAAGAATAAATTCACGCTTTACGTCTAATTTGCGGTAATTTACGTTAGCCGAACTTGCCGTAGGCCAGTCGCGACCGACAGGGGAGTCCCGAAGGGATGCGAAGCACAAGGCATAAATACTCGTATGGGCTTTCATTTGTACAGGTCGAATTATTTTCACTTGTAGAGGTCGAAAAACTTCATCTTTTCTTGGCTGTTTAATTTCAAATTACTAACTTTGCCCCGTCTTTTGGAGCGAAGTGGGTGTTTTGCACCTACGGGATAGCCAAAATGATAAGAAAGCGTTCCATGCTTTCATCCTTAATTCTGAAATCGCCAATTTCATATACCGAAGGATGAATGTTACAGGGCGCCTTCCTGTATGTAGTACGTACTCATGCAGCCCCGCGCTGTATAGTGGCACTTATACAGCGTGGGTGAGTTGTAGTTATTCATTTCGGTAATGGTGTTTGGCGATACCAAGAATTAGATGGGTAAGGACATCCCTCACGCTTTTCTTTTGTCCTTATTCAATCTAAACAATGTCAATACGGTGGGATGATTTGGCAAAAGGAAAATTATGAAAAGAATCTTTACGCTATTAGTGTTGCTCACCGTTATCGTGACAGGATGGGCACAAAAAGTTGAGATTGATGGCATCGCCTACAATCTGAACAATGAAAGCAAAACGGCAGAAGTGACGAGCAAAAGCCCAAAATACTTGGATGACGTCGTGATTCCTGCCAGTGTAACGTATGGAGACGTCGAATACTCCGTGACGAGTATTGGAAGCATTGCTTTCTATCAATGCAGCGGCCTGACCTCAGTGACCATCCCCAGTTCCGTGACAAGTATTGGAATCAATGCTTTCTCTGGTTGCAGTGGGCTGACCTCGGTGACCATCCCAAACTCTGTGACGAGTATTGAAACCAGTGCTTTCTCTGGTTGCAGTGGCTTACCCGTAATTGATGGATTTCGCTATGCGGATACCTATCTGGTAGAATTAGTAGATAAATCGTTGACTGATGTCAAAATAAAGGAAGGGACGAGGTTTATTGGCTACAAAGCTTTCTATCAATGCAGCGGCCTAACCTCCGTGACCATCCCCAACTCCGTGCAGAGTATTGGAGACTATGCTTTCTATTATTGCCGCGGCCTGACCTCTGTTAGTATTCCCAACTCCGTGACGAGTATTGGAGACCATGCTTTCTATGAATGTATTTAGAGCCCTCAAAACAACCATAAACAACGAAAAATACATAGAGATAAACAGTTGATTATCAATAGATATTAGATTTTAACACTTCGGACTTGCTATTTGGTGGTTCCCGATTTTCCGCTTACCTTTGCAACGTATTTCTACCGCGGAGAATTTAGGGAGCTTTTATTTTGCTATCCCGTGGACGGAGTTGACATAGGTTTACAAGCGTTTACCAAGGTTGACACAATGACCAAAGGGAAGGAAGCAAGGAAGTGACCTCGTTTGAAGAACGGAATATCGTGGAAAGAGTTGACAAGCGTTGTCAATGATTAACATGAGTTCACTCCGTGGTGGTTTACACGAAAATGAATGTAAAACCACATAATTCGGAATCAAATGAGAAAGACAAGAAAATGTGCTTTCTGCGGCAAGGAGT
>JAZQQO010000018.1:0-6037 GCA_045629085.1 Bacteroidaceae bacterium | reverse complement strand
GACCAATAAGACCTAAATCAAGCCACAGAAGTGCGATTTTGCGAAAAAAACAAGCAATCATACAATTTCCTGTATAGTTGCCTGACTGTTAGAATGACATGAAAGAAAAGAGGGTGTGCCAGCATTTTGACACACCCTCTTTTTTTGTGCAATTGAAAAAAAGTTTTCATTTTTCTGGGTTTTCTCACATTTTATCTGTATATTTGCATTGAACGTTCTTCAACTAGTTGAATAGGTTAACCGAAAAAAGCGATTATCTGATTTATACCAAAGAAAAAATGTAATATCCTGAGAAATAAATGGTTATAATTTGGATAATTCAGATTTTTTCACTACAATTGTAGTGAAATAAGGAACATAGTTTAACCCTTTAAATCCAATAGTTGAAAAATGGTAGATTTCTCTAATTTTGACTCTCTTTTCTCAATGGTTCAGTACTTCAACAATGATGAGGTATGCAAGAATGCAATCATTGAATCTCGTTGGGGAAACGAGGATGGTACAATTGAGGTTGTTTGTCCTTATTGTGGCTCAGTACACTGTGTAAAGCGTACTGATGGTCGTTTCCGTTGCAAGGACTGCAAGCGTAATTTCTCTTGCCTTGTTGGTACTATCTTTCAGAACACGAATGTATCACTTGTAAAGTGGTTCATGGCAATGTACCTTATCTCTTCTCACAAGAAGGGTATCTCTTCTTGTCAGTTGGCAAGAGATATTGAGGTAACTCAGACAACAGCATGGTATATGCAGCACAAGGTTCGTACACTTTTGGCTCAGAATGACTCTGAGGCTTTGAGTGGTGAGGTGGAGTGCGATGAGGTGTATATCGGTGGCAAGGAAAAGTGGAAGCATCAGTCAATGCGCACACCTCATACCCAAGGTCGTTCAACCAAGACAAAGACTCCAATCTTTGGCATGATGGAACGTTCTGAGGTTGTGAACAAGAAGGGGGAGACTGAGTTTATGTCTTACGTTCGTGCAATGGTTGTTGAGAACACCAACAGAGCAACTCTTGAACCTATTATAGGTCAGTTCATTGCTGAGGGTTCAACAGTATTCACTGATGAGCTTAACTCATACAACCATCTTGCAGAAATGGGCTATGAGCATAAGATTTGCAATCATGGTGCATTGCAGTTTGTTTGTGATGGTAAGGTGTACACAAACAACATTGAGGGCTTTTGGTCACATTTCCGTAGAATGATTAGTGGCTGCTATCACGATGTATCTGACGAGCATTTGCAATCATACATTGACGAGGCTGTGTATCGTTGGAATACAAGAAAAGCGTCCCAAACGGAACGCTTTACTGATATGTTTGCTCAGTCTATTGGACTTATCAAGAAGTGGGCTGAGATTAAGGTCGGACTTATGCAAGTGGCTTAAAATTACATATCCTGATTGTCTCTCAAATCATTATGTGTTAATTTATTCATAAAAGATAAATCTATGTCCTCTAATGCTTCATTAACATCCCAATAATGCTGTCTTAGTCTAGGGCATGACCACATTTTTCCACCGTATACATCAGTTAAACATATACCTAACACATTCAATGCATCAAGTATCTGTTCCTCTGAGACACTAAAATTCATATCACTAAGTTTTGCAGTTGCTCTTCTATGATTATCTAATGTAGGTGTCTCTAGTTCCCTACCTAAATAATCGGTTGTCCTTGCTTCATTCAATACCTTCTTCACAGATTCCTTAATAACTCTGTGTAATTGACTCTCTGTGAGTCTAATTCTATTCTTATTCATATTATTTCAGTTTTTATTTATAAATATCACATAGAATTTGTTTTTTACAGATTTTTTAGGTATATTTGCAAATAAAGTAGTATTTATATGTAAATAATAATGGAAGTATGAATAAGAAAGCAATACATATCAAACATTTAGCTTTAGGGCATAATCTTGTAATAGAGAATGATGAATTGAAAACGACTTTAGCAGAAGGTTGTGAAGGACAAGACCTATCCTTGGATGAAGCATTTGCCGAACTTATTGAAATGGCTGACAAGATAGACAAATATTACGAACAACATGATATTCAGAATTAGTGCAAATGCAAGACAAAATGTATTAGAACAATATCGTTTGTGGAAAATTCACTATCCTAGCCTTAACATTGGAAATGCAATCAGAAAACTATACCAAGACATACAAGTAAGAGGATTATACTTGGCTTCTGACACCCAATTAAAGATTTGGGTTGCAAAGAACTATGTTGTATACAGAACAAAAGATGCAAAATGGTATTTTGGGGGATACTATAATAAAAGCAAAACTTCATTTACTGCACAAGAAGCGTTGCCTTGTGATAAAATGGCTGATAGTGCGCACAATCCTTCCACTCCAGAACACAATAATTATCACCCAAGTACACCGATAAATAACAATTTAGTAAGATTAGGACAAATCATTTCCGAAACAATCAATAATTATCTTAAAGATAATTTGCTAATAGCATAAAAGGTGAGCAGAATTAACTGTTCACCTTTTTGTATGTTTACGCAATAAAATGCATAAATATTCATAATTCCTAATTCGGGTCAAATTCTATATAGTTACCCAAAATTAAGTAAGATTCAACGAGGATTCAAGTAGGATTCAAATAAGAATCGTAAGACAACAAATAATACCCCTGCAACTCGCAAGAGTTTGCAGGGGGCTTTTTTTATGAGAAGACCAGCCGCCTCTAAGAAACACGCAGCGTGTCTCCAAAAAAGACGCAGCATGTTTCCCAAAAAGACGCAGCGTGATTCTAAAAATGACGCAGCATGTTTCAAAGAAAGATGCAGCGTGTCTCCAAGAAAGACGCAGCAACATTATTAGAGAGGTGCCACATCAGATGCGCTTCTCCCAATAGCGCTCTGCCAAATACTTTACGAGGAAGAGCAACCAGAACATGCAGAAGAAGCAGACACCATGTACGGCATTGTCGATGCCAAGGGGAGCCAGAGGCATGGAGATAAGCGAGAAGGCTGCACAAACGGTAAGGGCGTAATGACGACGTGCAATGCGAAGAAGCATCTTGCGCCCCTTGGGACCATAAAGCAGATAGCCAGTCAGGATGGTAGCAATCACGAAAACCTTGGTATCCCACAGCGTGCGGAGTACTCGCAAGGTGGTGCGCGACATCTGGTTGATGGTGTCGGGCAAGAGTTCATCCATGCCCAGACGAATCTCCGACTCATTCGAGAAGAGGATACTCAGTGTCGTTCCGATGGCAAAACCTATCACCATGGGCCAGCAAGCCATACGGAAGAAGCCTTTCAAATGGCGGAATGAGAGCCAAAGGAAAGCGGCGCAGAGGGGGATGGTGACGCCATTATGCGTGTAGCTGCAAAAGATGCCCATCAGGAGCATTAGGAAGTACCAGTAATGGAAGTCCTTACGACGTATGCGCGTGTACTGCCCGATAAAGAAAGGTACGATGCATTGCGAACCCAGTTCCATAAGGCCTTGTTCATCGCGCAGGAAGAACTTCTCCACACCAGGACAAAAGAGCAACAGGAAAGCACCGGTCAGCAGTACGCCAAGTCCCGTCTTGTCCGTCTTAGCCAATCGGGCAGTCAGGAACACCAACAGCAGAAACATCAGCGTCGTAGCCAGATTGATAATCCATGGCACCCATGTATAGCCTCCAGGCATAGGTAGCCAGGTAAGCGTAAGCATCATGATCACACCGATGCCCACATAGCTAAGGATTCGAGTATTTTGCTTCAGATATTGATTCATTTCATGGTAACGGAGGAGTAAAATGTCACACTTTTCTCCCTCTCATGGTGCAAAATTAACAATAATATGCCAAACCACCAACTTTTTTTCTGCCATTTTGGCAACAGAAGAATGCTTTGGCACATTTATGGTACGTAGATTTGTCAGAAAGAAAAGATTTTATATAAATAAATAAAAAAAGAAATTATGACTATCAAACCATTAGCAGACCGCGTGCTGATTGAGCCCGCTCCTGCAGAGACAAAGACCATCGGTGGCATCATCATTCCCGACAACGCTAAGGAAAAGCCCCTCCAGGGTACCGTAGTAGCCGTAGGTAACGGCACGAAGGACGAGGAGATGGTGCTGAAGGTAAACGACCAGGTACTCTATGGCAAGTATGCCGGTACCGAGTTGGAACACGAGGGCAAGAAGTACCTCATCATGCGCCAGAGCGACGTTGTAGCAATCCTGGGTTAAAACCGGCTATTAAATTATAAACTTTAAAACAGGCATTTACCCCTCAGCCTGCAACATATTGCACATAACAAGCAAATGTAACCACTCCCTCCCTTTCGGGGGAGGGTTGGGGAGAGGGGCCTAGAATATGGCTAAAGACATTAAATTCAATATTGACGCCCGTGAGCAGATGAAGCAGGGCGTAGACCAGTTGGCTAACGCAGTGAAGGTTACACTCGGCCCCAAGGGTCGCAACGTGATTATCGAGAAGAAGTTTGGCGCACCTCAGATCACCAAGGACGGCGTGACCGTTGCCAAGGAGATCGAGTTGGCTGACCACTTCCAGAACGCAGGTGCACAGCTCGTAAAGAGCGTGGCAAGCAAGACCGGCGACGATGCAGGTGACGGAACAACCACCGCTACCGTACTGGCTCAGGCCATCGTTCGCGAGGGCTTGAAGAACGTGGCAGCCGGTGCCAACCCCATGGACTTGAAGCGCGGTATCGACAAGGCAGTAAAGACTGTCGTTGAGAGCATCAAGAGCATGGCAGAGCAGGTAGGCGACGACTACCAGAAGATTGAGCAGGTGGCTACCGTCAGCGCTAACAACGATCCTGAGATCGGTAAACTGCTGGCTGACGCTATGCAGAAGGTTAGCAAGGATGGTGTCATCACCATCGAGGAGGCTAAGGGCCGTGACACCACCATCGGCGTGGTTGAGGGTATGCAGTTCGACCGTGGCTACCTGTCAGCCTACTTCGTGACCGACACCGAGAAGATGGAGTGCGTGATGGAGAATCCCTACATCCTCATCTATGACAAGAAGATTTCGAACCTGAAGGACTTCCTGCCCATCCTCGAGCCCGCCGTACAGAGCGGTCGTCCCCTGCTCGTTATCGCTGAGGACGTGGAGAGCGAGGCACTGACCACACTCGTAGTAAACCGTCTGCGCACTCAGTTGAAGATCTGCGCCGTTAAGGCTCCCGGATTCGGCGACCGCCGCAAGGCTATGCTGCAGGACATCGCCACCCTGACTGGCGGTCTCGTAATCAGCGAGGACACCGGCCTTACACTCGACCAGGCTACCATCGAGATGCTCGGCACCTGCGACAAGGTAGTTGTCAGCAAGGACAACACCACCATCGTGAATGGCCACGGTCAGAGCGAGCTCATTCAGGATCGCGTTAACCAGATCAAGAACGAGATTGCCAACACCAAGAGCGAATACGACAAGGAGAAGCTGCAGGAGCGTCTGGCTAAGCTCTCTGGCGGTGTTGCCGTACTCTACGTTGGTGCTCCCAGCGAGGTGGAGATGAAGGAGAAGAAGGATCGCGTGGACGATGCCCTGTGTGCTACCCGCGCTGCTATCGAGGAGGGTATCATCCCCGGCGGTGGTGTAGCCTACATCCGCGCTCAGGCTGCCTTGAAGGATGTCAAGGGCCACAACACTGACGAGGAGACCGGTATCCAGATCATCCGTCGTGCCATCGAGGAGCCTCTGCGTCAGATCGTAGCCAATGCAGGCGAGGAGCCCAGCGTGGTAGTGAATAACGTACGCAATGGCGAGGGTGACTACGGCTACAATGCTCGCGAAGACAAGTACGAGAACATGAAGGCTTGCGGTATCATCGACCCCGCCAAGGTTACCCGCGTGGCTTTGGAGAACGCAGCCTCTATCGCAGGTATGTTCCTCACCACTGAGTGTGTCATCTGCGACGCTAAGGAGGACAAGCCCGAAATGCCTATGGGTGCTCCCGGTATGGGTGGCATGGGCGGCATGATGTAATAAGATCATCCAATAAGACATGAAACGGCCAGATGCTGACAAACACATGGCCCTGTTTTGTTTTAAACAA
>JAZQQO010000017.1:0-9176 GCA_045629085.1 Bacteroidaceae bacterium | reverse complement strand
CATACTCGTCCTCGTCAACCTTCAATCCGAGGTTCTCGATAGACTTCACCATCCAGCCTTCGCCACGGTTGATGGCATCAGCAACTTGCTCGAGGACTTCCTTCTTGCCCTCAATAGCATACTTTGTAAAACAGTAATTTGCCATAATATATAAATGTTTGTTGGTTTCTTATTTCTCGTCAATCACACGATGCGTGATGGTGACTTTGCCATCAGCATTCCTTCGACTGGACTCAGGACAGGCTTGCGTGTGCTCGGTCAGGATATCAGCACTGTCGAGGTTCTTTGCCATTGCGCTCAAGTATCTGGAGCAGGATGCTCTTCTCATTGGGATAATACTTTCTGCCGATCTGGAATTTCGTGATTGTCTGCATAAGCTATTTCATTTTTTGATTACGCTGCTAATATTATCAACTTTTCTGAAAATTCAATATTTCGGGCATATTTATTTTATGAAGCAGGCTTTTCCGGTCTTCCTCATCCAGTTTTTGTGCTGTTCGTATTCCACTTCGCTCGGCAATACCCAAAGTACGGGAGTGTTGAAAAAGTCGGGCAAGGTGGGCTCCGAGGCATAGCCATCGGTAAGGATGATGAGTCCCTGGTAGTAATGTTTGGCCTTGGCGCAATAGTCGATGACCGGTTGGAAGCATGTACCGCCGCGACCTGTAATGCCGATGCCTCCGCGCTTGGCCTTCTTCAGCGTCATCGGTTCGTCCTTGATGTCTGCGTCGAACTGTATGACGTCAATCTCTTCGATGCCGTACTTAAAGAATTTATTGATGATGCCAAAGAAGTTGCTCACCATCTCGTCGGTCGTCGAGCCACTGACATCAACGGCAACAAGCAGACGCGAGGTAAGGCTATACACGCTACCGAAGTTCTCGAAACCCGAACGGCGGTTGGGACGCATACGCGTCAGGTGACGCTTGCTGCTCAGCACCTCTGCACGGAACGACTGCATCACTTTGCGATAGTCAATCTTCACCTTCGTCGAGGCAATAATCTGTCCTACAAGGCTGCCTCCCAGCGATCCCCAGTTGTTGGAGGCCTCCATCACCTTGATCATCTCGTTCACCTCGGCAGCGGTCATCGGGTCTTCTTTCCACAGGGCAGAGGCATCGCTTTGACTGCCTTCCTGACTTCCCGCGGAGGAAGAATCTGCATCATCCGAATCGCCTTGCTGAGACTTTCCGCCGGAGTTATCCTGCTGAGGTTGCTGGTCATTGCCGTTGGCATCCTGCTGACCATCGCTTTCGGGATTGTCCTGCTGGCTTTGCTGATCATTGCTGTTGGAATCATCTTGCTGGGGAACTTGTTGGGCTTCTTCATCGCCATCACCCATGCCACCAATGCTCATACTCTGCATCATCTCCTGAATTGCCCTGGCATAATACTCGAAGTGCATGCCCTTTTCCTGCCCGTAGTCCTTGGGGGCGTCGAGCTTGATGTACTTCATCTTATAGTTGTCGCTCACCACGCAGTTGCTGCCGCGAGTGATGGCCTCGGCACAACAACCTTCCGGTTGACGGGTGTAGGGGTGCTTCAGCAGGATGCGGATGCACTCCGTCTTGAAGAGTTCGCGCAATGCATCATCCGAGACCGCCTTGCACAACGCAGGATTATACTCAATCCTCCTCCCACCGCTTCGCATCGGGCACCGCATGTCCGTATTGGCGACTACCTGATGGGAACACAGCACCTTGAAGAGTGCCGGCTCCATCAGGAACCAATCCATATTTATCTTCTCAATTCGCTCGGTCATCCTTGCTTATACTTCACGAATAAATTCCATCAAACCAGCATATACCTCTCTTGCCTTTGTGGCAATGAAGATCGTAGCCTCGGGGTAAGTGCCTTCGGTCATGAGACTGACGAAGTGGGCAAGCGTCTCTTTGCGTCCACCCTTCTGGAGGGTAGTGACATACGCCGTGAGATTCTCTGCTATGGTGGTCTCTTGTCCCCCCTCATAGTTCTTTACCTGAAGGCAACGGAAGATATCCTCGTTGATCAGAGCCAACTGGTGTACCTGGAGTTTCTTCAACTCCTTCTCCACCTTCTTGAAGTCCATCAGCACATCCTTGCCGCTCAGCTGTCGCATCTCGTTCAAGGCACTCCAGAAGGCAGCGGTAGCACGCACACCAACGATGCCAGCAATGAAGATCTTGTAGTCATCGTCCAAGTCCTCGACGCCCTTGATGAGATCCGACACCTTCTTCCATGCACGGCGGTCGGGGCTTTTCTCTAGGCCTTCGTACTGATTCGCCTTATCCACATTGCCGTCGAGCCACTCGTTGTGGTCGCGGATGAAACCGGTGATGCGCTCGTCCACGCCATTCTGCTCTGCCCACAGCAACCACTCTGCCACGGTTGGCGAGAAGGTGTAGATGTTGAAGCGGCTGACGAGAGCTGGGTCGAGGTCGGTGAGCTGATACTCCTCGCCATCGTTTACGGCAGAGATAACCACACTGCCCTCGGGCAACTGCTTGCCAGCAAGCTTGCGGTTGAGGGCAAGGTCCATAATGGTTTGCAGCACCTCGGGACGGGCACGGTTCAGTTCGTCGAGGAAGAGCACGATGGGCTTACCGTCAACGGGGAACCAGTAAGGCGGCATGAACTCCGTCTTGCCAGTCTTCTCGTCCTTGTTGGGCAGACCGATGAGGTCGCCTGGGTCGGACATCTGGCCGAGGAACAGGGCAACGACCTTCATGCCCTTGTCCTGGAAGTACTTTGTCAGAATCTCGCTCTTGCCGATGCCGTGACGACCGGCGAGCATGATGTTCTGGCTGCTTGGCATGGTGTCCAGCAGTCGGTGCAACAGTTTGGTTGATATTGTTATTGGCATAGTTATTACTCAGTTCCTATTTTTACATTTATATTCTCGTCATTTTTAGCGTGAGTGAGAATGCTGTCCAGTTCTTCCGTAAAAGCAGTGAACACTTTGCTGTCCTCTACGATGTTGTCTCTTTTCACGATCGCCGTAATGCTAATTCCTTGGCAACGTGTGGCAAGGAGGATACTCCAATCAACATGCATCCAAGCATTAACACTCTCTTGCATTCTCATCTTGAGGCGTTCCATATCCCCGGCATAGCGCTGGAAGAAATCCTTGATTTCGCTCAGCACCTTTGCCATCTTCTGTGCATTCTCCGCTATGTTGTCCATTGAGGAAGATATTTCAAGGCGTGTACCTACAAGTCTGTCTCTATGGTCATACCACTTAATGGCATCCAAAGACACACTTACCGAGATCGTATCCTTATCATTATCAACCTTTGAGATTGTACAGCTGTCACACAATGGTTCCAAAGCGCCCATGATGATAGGCTTTGTCATGCTGGCCACCATCTTGTCCTTCTGCTTTTGGCGTTCCTCCTCTTGTTCTTTGCGTTCCTTTTCTGCTTTTTGCTGGAGTTTCTCCTCGCGCATCTTTTTCTGAAGAGGCAAGATTCGCGATTCAGGATCATATTCCTCCATCGTCAGCGCGAGTTTATCGGCAGGGAAGTCCTTCCATTCCAAGGCATCTACGACCACATAGCTATTGAATATTAACGTCTCGAATGTGTTGATTCGCTTCAATACGCTCTTTGCCACCTTCTCGTTTTCGACGTGGATTACAGCACCAGTGAGGCTCTCGAACTGCCCTCCCTTTTGATTTATTGTTGATCCAAGATACACATAATGTTTGAGATTCCTAAAACGCGACATAGCGACACAGGACGAATTGTGGTGTTGAAGATATTCCACGCCCCTCAGTCCTCCTGCATATTGGAAATCATCATTGAGACATAACACTTTAGGAGCCTGAAAACCTTTAGACTTATCATCACTATAGTGATACCAGCATCTTATTTCACGGACGGATTCGGGCACATTATATTGTATGTTCTGGGTGGAATAGCCGAACCTCAATTCCAAGGTGCCTTCGTGCAGGATCAACTCCTTAGCGATATACTTTCGGTCTTCTTCCTCCATATCTACATGCACCTTTCGGACAGTGCCAGGAACCTCAACCGTTTCGTAATTGCAGAGGGCTTCCGTCATTTCCTTAGCGGAGATCTTAGTGGTTCCCTTGGGGAATTTAAATTTTTGTTTACTCATAGTAATAATTCTTGAAAATATTCACGATATTATACAGAAAATCTTAGTTATAACCATCTCTCTTGGTCTTGAAATTCTAATCGTATTCCTTTCTTTACAGAATCATCGAGTATAAGCTTCAGTTCTTGGGCAAAAGTCGTGATAGTCGTGGCATCTGTGGCGAGCGACGTCATGCGCATATTACCTGTAACATATACATTCTCAGCAAGCGGAATTGACATGAATGGATTGCGTCTGTTAAAACCGCAGGATCTGCGAATCCAAATGAATAATGCCGCAATATCCTCTTGATATCGGGAATACATGTCTCTAAGCTTCAAGGCAGCATCCACGATATGTCCCAGGCTTTCCTCCGGACACTCTGGCTTAATTCCTGAAAGCACGAAAAGGTCCTCTGCCAACTTAAATTGGATGGTCAGTTCCCCCTCACACGCAATTTTCGCTACTTTATACTCAATTCCTTTGTCCGACATGAAATTCTCTACCAAAGGTAGAAGCATTCCACCCATTATCTTAGCCTTGCTTCGCTCACGCTCTTTTTTGGCAAACTCTTCTGCTTTATGCTTTGCCTCTTCCACCTTCTTTTCTAACAAAGTAATCTGTGCCCATGTAATGCGGGACGCTGGATTGTACTCCTCCATCGTTAGGGCAAGCTTATCGGCAGGAAAGTCCTTCCATTCTAATGCGTCTGGAATAACATAAACCTTCGATACGTCAAATCCTCCCTTCTTCAGTACGCTCTTTGCCATTTTCTCACTCTCAACATGTATTACGCAACCTGCAGGAATGTTGTCAAATAGGTATTTCTTAGGCGTAAGTTTTTTCCCAAGAAGTACGTAATGCTTGATTTTAGAGTTTTTGCCGAAACAGTAACGCACCTCCGATTCACCGTATGCTTGAAGATACTCTACACCATTGATGCCCCAGTTTAGCCTGATGAAATTCTCAGGTAAACAGAGTACTCGTGGCAATAGTGTATTCGTCTCAATCTCCAACAGAGACTTCGGAACATTAACCGAAAAACGTCTATTCGCAAATAATGTCAGACACTGTATGCCTTCGTTCAGCACAAGTTCCTTGACGATAAAACGAGAACTCTCGTCATTATCAAAGCGGACGTTGATCCTAAGCACAGTGTTAGGTATTTCTACCCGTTCGTATTTGGAAAACGCTTCTTTCAGTTCTTTCTTGCTGATCTGTGACGTGCCTGCTGGAAATTGGAATGTATTCATAATGCCACACTTTCTATTTACTCTATTTATTTCTCGCCGAATTGCTTCTCAACAATCTGCTGAGCAATCTTGCGGAGGTCACCAGCCGAGAGACCGCTGGCTATCTTTATCCCCTTGGGGAAGTATTTGCCCTCTGCATCGGTGGTTTCGTCGATGTCGCATCCCGGTTCCTCACTTCGGCGATAGACGGCCGTGATTTCTTCGCTCCATGGAGCCAACCTGATCAGAGCCTCCATGTTGCAGCTGCACTTCCACTTATAGTCCTCGGTAAAGGTTAGCACTGTGTTGCCATTCACTTCCTTGACCTCGGCATCATGCCAGTCACCACTTACACCCAGTTTCTCAGGAGTGTCCTCGCTGAAGTCCTTTGTGGCTTCCTTGAGCGACTCCTCGGTGTAGAGTCCCAAAGCGATGAGCACGCCAGAGAGGTTCAGTTTGTCGCTCTTCTCCTCGGTGTAACGCTTTGCCACAGTGTTGATAACGTCTTTGATCTTCTCGAGGGTTTCACGCTTTCCCTCAACTACATAATGGGTTGTACAATAATTTGCCATAATATTTAGATTTTTAAGTTTTCTTGTGATAACTTCTATTTAACAAATTTGTTATTTTAACATTGCTCTTGTTCCCTGCAGAGCAATGTGAGGAAACCACCGAGCGAGGAACCCACCACAAGATCGATGCCCTCGCGCTCTATCGTCTCACGAATCTCTTGCAACGCCAACGCACAGTCATCCTGCGTATAGTCCATACCTATCACCTGCCACTCTTCCTGTGGCATATGCTTGCGGAACAGACGGCAACTGCTACCCTCAGGAGAGCCGTTGTAACCATGTATATATAAGAGCTTTTTCATAATTGGGTAGGTGAATTTGGGTATTAGAAAATTTGATTTTGTTTCAGGTTAACTATCAAACGCAAAGATAGTGATAATTTCTGAAATATTCAAATTACTGATGCACTTTTTTTGCATTCATGCAACCATGCCAATCTAACATCTAACATCTAACAATAAGAAAGTGTATACTGTGTGGCTTACGCTGGCAATGGCTATGAGATATAGGATGTAGAGATAGAAATATAATAATGAATTTATATACTATATTAATAAGGTATAAACTCCTTACAAATTCTTTCTAACATTTGACCACACACTTTCTTATTGTTAGATGTTAGATGTTAGACAGAAAAATGATGCTGCATCATTTTTGAAATCCCGCTGCATCATTTTTAAAATCTCGCAGCATCATTTTTAAAATCCCGCTGCGTCACTTTTTTCTGCTCCTATGTTGCAGAACTACGATTTAGAGGCAACGTGCAAAAACTAACTACATCCTCTAAATTTAACGAATAAACAACAGACTTTTCGTACAAAGTAACTACGATTAAAAATATTTATAGTAACTTTGTACCGTAAATTTTAATCAGTAACGAGAATTATGGAAACGCTGATTTTATATGTCATCATATCGGTGGTGTTGAACATTGCCATTTTTCCTTTTTGTAAGGTAGTTTATCGCAATGAAGATGCTGAATGTATTGCCGAAGGAAAGATGAAAGCAAAGAATGGAGTGATGTGTTTTCCAAAAATTAACCGAACAACTTGAGCAAAGCGAAAGTTGAATATAGAGATAATATAGTAATGATGAATATTGAACAAATAAGAGAATACACACTCTCCATCAATGGAGTGACCGAAGATCAGCCCTTTGGTGATGACATTATCACCTTCCGCATAGAAGGAAAGATATTCTTATGCCTATGGTTAGGTGGTGGTAGGCATGATATGAAGGACGGACAACCACGTTTTGCTCTGAAGCTGACTCCCGACAGGAACGAAGAGTTGCGGGAACAATACTCCGCAGTAACTCCTGCATGGCATTGGAACAAGAAACACTGGAGTGATGTTTATTATGAGCAACTCGATGAAACCCTTGTAATGGCTTGGATAAAGGAGTCGTACGACCTTGTTGTGTCAAAATTCCCGAAAGCTGTAAGATGTAAATATCAGTAATTCAACTATACTTGAATTTATTTGTATGACTTTTGTTTTCTATTTGCCAATTTCTCTCATGTACTCATCAGCCACATAGAGGTCACCATAGAGATAGAGTCCTGTGGAGCGGTCGTGAAGGTCGGCACAAGTCTGACTCTCGTAGAATTGCATCAAAGCTTTTGCGGGAGTAATATTCAATCGACGTGACAGTTCCATGCAGATACCTCCTATACGGTTGCTCATGATAATCTCCTGAATGATGGGAGACTTCACGGGATCATTATATTGATTCTGTTCCATCGAATATAAGATATTTGTCAATGAGTTTCTGGGAGAGCAAGCACATCTGATTGTTAGGACGGTGCTCTGACAAACGGGCAAGAGCAACTTCGCGTGTCATAAGGCCTGCCATGTAGAGGGTGATGGTATCAATGACGCGATCATCGGCCACACCTCCTTCAATGTAATCATATTTCTCCCACGGCTTTTGTCCTTGGCGGCTATCAACAATGAAGTCGAGCCATTCACCATCGTAATCCGTAAATACCTTACAGCGGTATTCTGTTAAGATGGCATCTCTGGCAAGCGTGTATCTGTTGACAATAGGACTCTTGTGACGATGATCTGCAACTTTCTTTGCCCATTCAATTGATTGCGAGAGCATGTCAGTGAGATAAAAGCCAAGCCCGAAGTCGAGATTTGCTCTGCCAGCATCAGCTAGAGGATGCTCTATCTTCTCTGTACCACCATGATAAACGATTATACTCACCCTTTCGCCTCCCATGCATTCATGTACTCAATCATATCAAGTACAATGTTTTCACGACTTTCTGTGTGGAGCACACCATAGTTGGGAAAGATATAGTTCTCTATCATTCCCAAACGTTTCATACGCATAAACACTTCACGATACGTCACACCTAATGTGCGTGCCGTTGCTTCTATGCATGTAGCGACAAAGGCAAGTACAATCTGAGTTTGTGGTATGTTGATGACTTTTTCCATTTTTGTGTTCATTAATTAGCGTATCGTTCCTTTGGCTGCAAAGATAATCATTTTTCGTCAATCATCAGCCATTCTGAAGCCAAAATGTTTGGTTTATATGTATTTTTAACTAAATGTAATATCTTCCTGTACTCCCAATGGCATAACTATTCAACATCTTTGTTCAATATACTTGATTATTTTTCATACGAAATCCGCTCTAGAATTAACAAGTTACCAGCGAAAGAATACTTCGCGCGCGTACGCGCGCGCATTTCCTAGAAAGTTAAAACAAGCCTCCACCCTCCACAAACTTTACTACAGACTATCATTCAGCGCATTATATGTGTGGAGGCTACTTCCAAGCCTCCACACTTTTGCTACTTTTTACCCATTTTTCTGCTATTTTTCGTGCAAAGCATACTTATTTCCCTGCCAACATATTTTGTTTTTCCCATGCTTCAATTTCCATTTTCCTACGCAGGAATTCTCTACGCCACGCCCGAGACGTTTGTACGCCACGGCCGTGGCGTATATACGTCACGCCCGAGACGCTTATACGCCACGGCCGTGGCGTAGAGAATAGTCCTCCCATAACGCTTTTATTGTCAATACAGTAATGCTGATTTGCACACTTTAGGGAATTGTATCAACTTAGGTATCCTTGTTTTTCCTGGAATTCTAAACGAGTATTTATGCCTTCGGCTAACGTAAATTACCGCAAATTAGCCGTCCTACCTTTGTAGCCGAAACAAAATAACAAGGATTTGTACTAACAAAAGTTAATTCGTACCTTTGTTGTATGAAGGACGGATTAACCTCCAGAGGGTACTCTAGAATTGCCGTAAGACCAGAGTCTACAATTTACT
>JAZQQO010000016.1:0-86368 GCA_045629085.1 Bacteroidaceae bacterium | reverse complement strand
GTCGAACCCTAAACAAGGGTTCGACGCAGGGTTCGACGGTCATAGTAAACTAATTATCGACCTCTTAACCCATATAAATCGGAACCCTTGAGCCTTTTTTGCTAAAAAAAAATAAATGGAAACAATATACAATTAGGCACAGAATGATATTTGACATAAAAATCCTTAGCAGCATTACAGCAAAAGCCGCTACAGCATCTTCCGAAAACTGTAGCGGCTTTTATTTCACATCGAAATGATCATCTCACATAGACCTTACTATGTGACCCATCACTATATTTAATAATGTATACGCCTTCGGGCAATGTTGTTGAACGATGTCCTACGAGGATACCGCTTAGTGAGTAGTAACCCATCACGCTACCATGAACGGAAACGGCCATGTCAGAGGGATTAAATATACCCGTCTCATCATCCGTAAGCGTAAAGGTAACAGGGGTGCTCAAGTCTCCCTCAACACCTGCTGCGAAAGTCAAGTTCTCTTTCACATCATATACGGTTCCATCCAGATTGTCGACAGCCTTAAAGGTCAACTGTTCGCCACCTTGACCGTATGTATTCAGGAAGAGAAGATTGTCAATCCACTTGGCAGCGCCACGACACTCACCATCAGCATAAGCCATAAGGTCAAAACGATCATCGGTAATCAACTCACCATCAAGTTTTATCTCTGCCACAATACCCATCACATTAGGATAGGCATTCTTGTCGTAACCGAACTTAGCCTCGCGAGTCTTACGCGCACGTACCTTATTTAACTTGACGTCAACCACAGGAGCAGAAAAACTCATCGATGTACTTTCTGCAGACTTGTACATGTAACCTTTACCAGTCTCGAAAGAAGACAAGGTACCGTTCCACTTACCGTTACTGTAGAGCGAGAAGCCATCCTGACTCATCAGCACATCGCCCTCTGCCGGCGAGAAGTTTTTGAGGGCAGCGGCCAAAGTCTGCACTCCATTCACAGGATAGCCCAACCAGTTCCATCCAGCATTCAGAGAGAGAGGCAAGTTGCTGTCGCAAGCATCACCAGCCACGCTCACCTGTGCGGCAGCATTGCTATAGACCTTGTACATCTTGCCAGCATCCATATTGCTGAGCGTACCACTCCATACATTTGTAGAGCCCTTTGAGGCTTCCTTATTCTTACTCAACACACGCTGAACAGCCGTAGGCAACTGGCCGAACACGATGGAAGCATCAAGATTATGTGACATCCAGTTCCAACCCTGCGCCAAATAATATTCAAAGAAGTCGCTGTAAGAAGGCATGAGATTCACATCATCACCCACCTTCTGATCTTCCAACAATTTGACGTTCTGACGTTCGACAGTAGGCTTATTCATCAAATAGAACGATCCACCCGCATCAGGGAAGCGTCCTACTGTCTGATCGCCACGATGCGTCACATAGGTCATGCCATCCACGAAGTTCTTCATCTTGGGATGCTTATTGAAATAGGCAGGATTGTTCTCTACAAATTGATCGCTACTGCTAAGAATAACCATGCAATCGTCCGCATTACTCAGTTTGAAGTTTGTATGCAACTGAGATACGCCCTCCAACTTGTCAGCCCAAACAATAAGATGACCACGAGCAGGAATGATGGTGTTCTGCAGACCATTGCTTGAAGGAATCTGATATTTCAGCGGTTCCTCGATGTCATCACTTACGTAGAGACCGGCCACGTCGATGGCAACATCCGTATTGTTGTACAGCTCTATCCAGTCATTCTTTTTCTTGAGGTCATTGATGTTGACCGTGTTACCTGCGCTAATCTCGTTGACCTTGACAGGCATCGCCAGTTCGGCGAGCAACTTTTCATCATCGCTAATAGTAGTGTAGGTTGCGGTCAGATCCAATTCCTTTGCCTCGGTAAGCGTATAGTTAGGATCTGTACTGACAATCTCACCTCTGCTGTCAACCCAACCCTTGAAGGTGTAGCCCTCGGGGGCAGATGCCGTGATGGTGCAAGGTGCATAGAGGTATCCATTGAAGTAACCCGTGGGGATGTCCTGTCCATTCAACTGCAGACGGCCTTCCTCGATATTACTCTGCAGCACAGCAGACTCAGGCGTACCGCTAAGATTGATGTAAGCCAAACTGCGCACGGCAGTCATCATCGTATGTTGGCGATCGGTCGAGCCTAACACGCGAATCGTGTTATAGGCTGTTGTCCAGGGTTCAAGTCCTTCGAGTGCCAGTGCGGGCTCCATCTCTTCTGCCATTTCCGTAATAACACGCTCCACACGTTCGGGTTCATACACGCTACCAGCCACAATGCTGTAGGCTGTAATGAACTTTTTGCGGAAATCCTCGCTGTAGTGTATCATGTCGCGGAAAATGCGGATGAGCGGACAACTGCTGCTGCCATTGACGTGTGAGATGGCAGAAGCATCGTAGCGAAGTGCCTGATCCACATCAAAGAAAACGACATGCCATTTACCATCGTTGCCCTTGAAAGCCTTACAGTTGTTGCCGGGCCAATCGTCACCACCCAGGTATATCTGCGCTGCCATATAGTTGGCAAACTCTTCCACGTCTACCATGTCGCAGATGGCCTTGTAATTAGATGCAACGCCACAAGTCGATGCCAGTTCCGTCCACTTGTTAAAGGCCGTGGAATTACCCGTCTTTACACTATAGCCGCCACCCAGTTCCAGAGCATCCATAGCCTCGGTGTCAAGACCATAGTTCGCATAGCCATAATGCTTGTTGTTGGGCTCACGTATGTTGAGCATACCCTGATACTTACCATTAATGAAGTTGTGAACAGGACGATAGTCTTGGCAGTCCAGATGGAAACCGCTGCTCAGCACCAGGTGTGTAAGAGAAGCATCCTTGATGCGACATAAAAGGTCGTTACCACCATTGCGCACCTGCCACACCTTGTGCTTGAGATGCTGCTTCTCACCAAAAACATTCTCTTCAATGAAGTTCCTACCCTCGTACTGCGATGTAGCCTTAATCTTGTAACTGAAGGGGAACCAAGAACGGCTCCATCCACCGCATCGCTCCATATCAGCCTCCTGGCTGTAGTTGACTTTCCCATCAAGAGTGAAATAGTTAAAGGCTACGGGACGCTCATACTCCTTCACCCAGTTACTGGGATAATTCACGCCGTTGCCAACCGCACCATTCGTACCAGGCACGAAGACACCCATCGTGTCATCGTAGAAATTCACGGGGTCACCTACAAGCGACAATACAGGAAGCATGTAACCCTTATCGTCGTTGATATAACTGAGTGTCTTGACAGCACTGGGCAATTTGCCGTCCTGGAACAGGCGCAGACGCAATATGGTAGTCTCTTCTATATTGAAGTGTCCATCCGTGCTTGTTTCTCCTTGTTCGCAGGTAGGTGTCGAACCGTCCTTGGTGTAGCGCAATGTAGCACCTTCAGGTATGTCGACCTTCACTGTGAAAGGACTGGTAAACACCTTTGACTCCTCGCTTACCACAGGTTCTTCCAGACGCACATAATTATTAGCATCAACAAACTCACTGCTCAATGCATTACTCTCTCCTGGGGTCGGAGTAGCCGTAACACCCCACTCGTTCCCGCCGTCAGTGGTGCGGGCATAACTGGTACGTGCTATGGCTGCAGGATATGTCTGGCTGGCCAACAACGCATTGCCTGAACTATATATCTGCAGCGTACCACCTTCCATGTCCATCTTGGCATTAATCTGCGAAGAAAGCACGTCATGATGATCAAACCATATCAAACCATACCCCTTGCCAGGGGCTACGCCCGCCGTTACAGCGTACTTGGTGACACCGCCATCCAAACTGATCTTCAGACCACTGAGTTTCACGCTCTTACTGCTGGGATTATAGATTTCGACGTATCCACCGTAGTTGTACGAGGGGTCAACAAACATGTCGATGTTGGCTACCTGTATCTCGTTGATAACAATGTTCTGAGCAGAAGGCGTATCATATCCGCCAGTCACCGTCACCTTACCAATGGCTACAGGAGTATCACCCTCCTTATTGGGCGATGCGAAAGCATAGACTTCCGTAACACCATCATTCACACCGGTGATGACGCCATTAGCATCTATCTTTGCCACGGCCGAACTGCCGGTGCTCCATGTTATCTTTTTCTCACTAACATTTTCGGGCAACACGCTGGCAGAGAGTTGCATCGTCTGACCTGAGGTCAAATGTATATCATCCTTATCGAGTTCTATGCTCTCTGCATAAACGAGACGGTCGGTACCCAGATACTCCAGTTTGAAGTTGTCAAACACCGTCCAGTCATTCTTGTAACCACCCTTCTTACGAACACCCAATCTGATGGTACCATCAAAGACAGGGAACACCAACTCAACGTTGTACTTATCTTGGTTGAAAGCCCAGTTGGCAGCGTTCGAAGCATTGGGCACATAGCCCAGTTCCGTCTCCACATAGTTGTTGTAGGGATATTCCTCGTAGGCATCTTCGAAGATAGAGGGCAGCCCCACGCTATAGTCGTTGGCATATAGCTCTGCACGCTGGCGTTCGATTCCCCACTGACGCGAGATGGTGGCGTATGGGATGGTGTACATGGCGTACACCTGGTTGTTGACACACTCCTGGTTGCTATAGTCGTAACTGTACTGCTGCTCGTAGGCAATGTCACCAAAGCGGTAGAAACCCTGGACGCTCAGTCGGTACCAACCCTTGGGTACGTTGCGGGCGGTCTGGTATACATCCAAGTCGTTGTAACTCTTACGTGCCACACCATTACTCAGTTCGGGCGAACCGCTCCAACCAGACGTGCTGCTCATGTCAGCGTTCTTGATGTATTGTGCAGTAACATCCTCAGGATTGTCCCATGTGGCCCCGCTTACATCTTCACCGCCAGCATTCTCACCAGGAGAGTAGCCAGTGTTATTACCCAACTTGACGAGTGCCAACTCGAAGTTGTCCCACACTGCCCAGTCGCAGCCTTGCTGCTGTGTTTTCTTCACGCCTAATCGCAAGGTATGATCGGTGACGTCAACCTCGAGCACGTTGTCGGCATAGAGGCCGGCAGAGAAGTTCTTTGAGGCATCACCCATGCCAAAGGGCATGTTGGCTCCATCGCTTCCACTGGCGTAGGCTACAAGATTTCCCAGTTCATCCTCAATCTTCATCAACGCCTTAGTAACATTATTACCATATAGGAAGGCAAAGCTGCCACCCTGGCTCGAGTTGGCATTGGTGTTACTGCTGCCCCACCATCCATTACTGATGTTATAGCGATAGTAGCCCTGACATGACAGACGGTATGTTCCATTAGGAATATTCTCGAGTACCTGATATGCATCAAAACTGCCGCTGTTCCACGACTCCATGACGCGGTTCGTATCATCACCGCCTATAGTGCAAGCGTCAACCCAGGCTCCGCTGTTAGCGTAATTTCGGTCCATACGAGCATTCTCAATCAGATACGTGGCGTCCTTCAGTTTACCGGCAAGCATTTCCTGAAGCATCTGCTCACGCGTCAGCAATTCCCATTGTGCATACTTGCTGTTTGGACTGCTTATGCCGATATGCACGGCATCAGAAGTACCATCATAACCGATGAGTTCGCCTTCCACCTCAATCGTGTAATAGCCTGACTTGTTTGGCTCGACATCCCAGGTAGATGCTGGCATATCGATGTACAAGATATTATCCATGATGCCCACATTATTACCGTTGTCACCGGAGAAGCCTGCATCTGCAATGAAACTATTTCCACCGAGTTTTGTCAAGCCCACGGGTATGGCGTGATCGCCAAGCATAGCCTGCGTTCCATAGTTGCCTGCCACGTACAAATACTTCCCCGTGAACACGTTACGCAGATAGTAAGTGCCGGTTTTCAGCGCCTGTGGAGCAATCCGGTCGGGATAACTACCCTCTTCGCCCAAGTTGGGATCAGCGCCACCGTCACGTTCACCAGCCACACCATCTACATGCACTAACCGAAATTCCTTGAACGAGAGCCAACTGATATTGGTGTTACGGAGAACAAAACCGAAGTTCAGTTTTCCACCTGCCCCAACCTTGAATTCTACGCTGAGTTGCTCCACCTCGAACGGTTGATTGTTGTAGCGTTCGGCAACACCCTTGAAGAGTTCGTATTCATTTGCCCCAACCGTCAGGTAAGCACCTGACAGGTCACTCTGGCTCGTGTCATACTCGTTGTAGCCACGTACCAAGGCCGTCAGGCGGTACGTGCCCGCAGGGAGTCCCGTCACCACCTCATGCATCAGCGTTGCGTCGCTCAGTGTAGTCCAGTTCGACCAATACTCCAAAAAAGGAGTCGTCATGTTACTGCCATCCTTACCACCGCGGCTCGACCACGTATCAAAACGCAGGATGCCATTATCGCCACCAGTTTGATCCAATGTCCACACGTCAACGCTCTGCTCCGTGTTGCACGCTGCCTCTGACACACGATCCGTGTAGTCTATCTCTATGGCATGAGATGTCAAAGTCGCAAGGGCGACAAAGCATAAGAGAAATATCTTCTTCATATCTTAGTAATGTGCAAAATGCACTGTTTGGTTAGTCAATTATTTGCACAAAGATACAAAAAAGTAAACTATTACTATTATTTATTTGGCATTTAACAATGATTTGACCGAAAAATGCCTAACTTTGTGCCACAAATCATCAAAAACCGAATAAAATGAGAGACTGGAAACAGATCAAAGAGTATAAGGAAATCCTATTCGACGAGTGGCAGGGCATTGCCCGCATCACCATCAACCGCCCCCATGTACGCAACGCCTTTACCCCACTCACCACATGGGAACTGAGCGACGCCATGCGCATCTGTCGCGAGAAGAGTAGCGTACGCGTCGTCATCCTGACAGGCGCCGACAGTCCTCGCCGCGAGGGCCAGACAGAGGAGGAGTGGATGAAGACCAACGCCTTCTGCTCGGGTGGCGACATGCACGTCAAAGGCCGTGGCGGCTACATTGGCGAGGATGGTATCCCACGCCTCAGCGTACTCGACGTACAGAAACAGATACGCAGCATCCCCAAGCCCGTCATTGCCATGGTCAATGGTTTTGCCGTGGGTGGAGGTCACGTCCTCCATGTAGTATGCGACCTGACCATTGCCGCAGAGAATGCCAAGTTCGGTCAGACTGGCCCCAAGGTAGGTTCGTTCGATGCAGGTTTCGGATCCAGTTATCTGGCACGCATCGTGGGTCAGAAGAAGGCACGCGAGATATGGTTCCTCTGCCAACTCTACACCGCGCAAGAAGCACTCCAGATGGGACTTGTCAACAAGGTAGTACCCCACGCCGACTTGGAGGATGCCACCGTTGAGTGGGCACAGATCATGATGAAGCGCTCCCCTATCGCCCTTCGCATGATCAAGCGCGGCCTCAATGCCGAATTGGATGGCCAAGCCGGCATTCAGGAACTGGCTGGCGATGCCACGATGCTGTATTATTTCAGCGATGAGGCACAAGAGGGCGGTCGAGCCTTCCTTGAAAAGCGCGAGCCGGAATGGGGTGACACGTATATTCCGTAAAATAAGTTAGATTATGAAAATAAAGGATTCAGTAGTGTTAATCACCGGCGGTGCATCGGGCATCGGTCGCATCATGGGGCGCATGGCTCTGGAGAAAGGCGCCAAGGGCGTTGCCATTTGGGACATCAATCAGCAGAACCTTGACACGGTTGTTAGCGAGCACAGTAAACTAGGACTAACGAAAGGCTACATCGTAGACGTCTCGGACTATGAAACCGTGAAGGCAACCTACGCACAGACCGTGCAGGACTTTGGTCAGGTGGACATCCTCATCAACAACGCGGGCATCGTTACCACCAACAAGACATTCGACCAGAATACGGCATGCGACATTGAGCGCACCCTCACCATCAACTCCATCGCCCCCATGTACGTGGCACAGGTCATGTTGCCCGACATGATAGCCCGCAACTCGGGCCACATCTGCAACATAGCCTCGGCAGCAGGACTCTTGGCCGTGCCCCACATGTCGGTCTATGTGGCCAGCAAGTGGGCCACGATGGGATGGTCGGACTCCGTGTGGATTGAGTTGAGAGAGATGAAGAGCAAGGTGCGCATCACGACCTTTGCACCTTATTTTATTAATACAGGCATGTTCGACGGTGTGAAGTCGTGGTTCTTCCCCATCCTCGATCCCGAGAAGACAGCCAAGCGTGTGCTGCGAGCCATCGAGAAGAACATCCGCTTCAAGGGTGTGCCCTTCGCCTTCCGCTTCGCCCGCTTCATGCAGGGCCTCATGCCCATGCGCATGACGGACTGGATGTTTGGTGAGGTTTTCGGCATCTACCATGCCATGGATCATTTTACGGGAAGGGGCAAACGTGAGTAGTTTCAAATGATTTTTTAAGTTTTTATGGATATATTTGACAAACAGAAAGCATACTTTGCCACAGGCGCTACGCTGCCCATCAGTTTCCGCAAGGCACGTCTCAAGGACTTTGAACGTGGGTTGAAAGCGTGGGAGAAGCGCATCTGCGACGCCCTGTGGACCGACCTGCACAAGTCCTACGAAGAAGCCTACCTCACCGAGACGAGCATCGTGATGGCAGAGATACACACTGCCCGAAGCAAGGTGGGCCGCTGGAGCAGTCGCGAATGGAAGCGCCCCAATATGGCTGTGCTGCCAGCCATGAGCTATGTCGTTAAGGAACCTTTGGGTACCGCTCTCATCGTGTCGCCTTGGAACTACCCCGTGCAGTTGCTGCTCAGTCCCCTCGTCGGAGCCATTGCTGCAGGTTGTACTACCGTGCTGAAGCCATCGCCTTACGTGCCTCACGTCTCGCAGACGATTGCCGACATGATAGCCGAGACGTTCTCCCCAGAGTACATCACCGTGGTGCAAGGCAACCGCGACGTCAACACGCAGCTCTTCGCCCTACCCTTCGACCTCATCTTCTACACAGGTAGCCCCGCCGTGGCACACACCGTGATGGAGGCTGCGGCCAAGCACCTTACCCCCGTCGTACTGGAACTGGGTGGCAAGAGTCCTTGCATCATCGACCGCACGGCGAACATCGAGGTGGCGGCCAAACGTATTGCGTGGGCCAAGACGCTCAACAGCGGCCAGACGTGTATCGCACCCGACTATATCCTCATCCACAAAGAGGTGAAGGAGGCCTTCGTCAAGACTTTCCAAGAGCAACTGAAGGTGCTGCACGGTGAAGATGTACAGCAGAGCGGGCACTACGTACGCATGGTCAGCGACAAGGCTTTCCAGCGTGTCAGCAGTTATCTGAGCCAGGGTCGCATCCTTTGTGGCGGCAAGACCGATGCCAAGGAACGCTACATCGAACCTACCCTGCTCGACGATGTGGCACTCGATGCGCCCGTTATGACAGAGGAGATCTTCGGACCCATCTTCCCCCTCGTCACCCTTGACGATGAGGGAGGAAACTCGTTTGCCGACAAGGTGAAAAACTTTGTCACGGCACGCCCCAAGCCCCTTGCACTTTACTATTACGGAAAGAAGAGCACGGGTTGGGACATCATCCGCCACACTTCGTCGGGTGGTGCTTGCATCAACGACAGCATAATGCACATCGTCAACACGAATATGCCGTTTGGCGGTGTGGGCAACTCGGGTATGGGGCGCTATCACGACCGTGAGTCGTTCGAGGCTTTCAGCCATCGCCGTTCAGTGCTTGTCACGCCTACGTGGATCGACCTGCCTTTCCGCTATATGCCCTACAAACTCTTTGCACTGGTCAAGCATCTGGTATAATCCTCAAAACCGCAAAAGGTCTTTAGACCGACCTTAAAACCTTATAACCGAACAACTTGAGCAACTTGCGAAAGTTAAATAACACATTAAAAACAGTAAAATTATGATTAGATTGAATTGTTTCTTTCAGGCAAAAGCAGGAAAGTATAACGAAGCATTAAATGCAGCCATCGCACTGGTGGCTGAGTCACAGAAGCAAGAGGGCTGCATCGCATACGACGTATTCGAAAGCGGCACACGTAAGAACATCTTCATGATTTGCGAGACATGGGCCAGCCAGGAACTTCTTGATGCACACTCAGCATCCGAGCCCTTCCAGACGCTTGTCCCCCTCATCACCGCCTGCGGTGAGATGAAGATTGAGCAATTTGAGTTTTGATATTTGGCGAGTGAAAAGCAAGCCCAGAAATATTCAACATATAAAAAAGTTGCTTCCCCGGAATGGAGAAGCAACTTTTTTTTATGCTGTTGTCAGTGGATTACTGACGGTAGCTGTCGAGCTGAGCTACGTTCATGCGGTTGATCCAGTTGCTATGCTTCTCGATCTCGCTCTCAGCAAAGTTAACGTACACGTTGAGGCTCTTGCCGAAGAGTTCGGGAGCCTTGCTGGCGTTCTGCATCAGGAGGTAACACATGATGATGTCGGCAGCCATCTCGTAGAGGTGACGAGCGCAGATATCGTGCATATCTTGATCCTCAGCAGCCTTGACAGCCTCAACACAAGCGTTGTACTTCTCTGCCATCACAGCCACGCGAGCCTTGTAGTCCTCGTACTCGGCAGCCACGGGCCACTGAGCATAGTCGCTGATAACCTGACTGTAGAAGCCGTTGGTGACGTAGCGGATAGCGGCAACGGTCTGCAGCTGAGTGGTACCCTCGTAGATAGAGGTGATACGAGCGTCGCGATAGATACGCTGGCAAGCATACTCGAGCATGAAGCCCGAACCACCATGAATCTGGATACAGTCATAACCGTTCTGGTTAGCATACTCAGAGTTCATACCCTTGGCAAGGGGAGTGAATGCATCAGCAAGACGAGAGAAGGTCTTCTGCTCTGCACGCTCCTCGGGAGTGAGCTTGCGCTCGCGAGCGATGTCGTCGAGAGCCTTGTAGATATCAACGTAGCGAGCTGTCTGGTACAAGAGAGCACGACCAGCGTCAAGCTTAGCCTTCATGATAGCGAGCATGTCGTAAACGGCAGGGAACTCGATGATAGCCTTACCGAACTGCTTGCGGTCCTTAGCGTAAGCCAGACCCTCGTTGTAAGCAGCCTGTGACAAACCTACTGACTGAGCAGCGATACCCAGACGGGCACCGTTCATCAGCGCCATGACATACTTGATAAGACCCATCTTGCGGCTACCGCAGAGCTCAGCCTTAGCATTCTTGTAGACGAGCTCACAGGTTGGTGAACCGTGAATACCGAGCTTATTCTCGATACGACGAACGTCAACGCCACCGTTACGCTTGTCGTAGATGAACATAGACAGACCACGACCGTCGCGAGTACCAGCCTCAGAACGAGCCAGTACGAGGTGGATGTCAGAGTCACCGTTGGTGATGAAACGCTTTGAACCATTCAGGCGCCAGCAGTTGTTCTCCTCATCAAAGGTAGCCTTGAGCATAACGCTCTGCAGGTCAGAACCAGCATCGGGCTCGGTGAGGTCCATTGACATGGTCTCGCCAGCAGAAACACGGGGAATGTAGCGAGCGTGCTGATCCTCGTCACCGAACTCATAGAGAGTCTCGATACAATCCTGAAGTGACCAGATATTCTCAAAACCAGCATCACCGGTAGAGACAATCTCGTTGGCAGCGGTATAAACGGTGTTGGGAAGGTTCAGACCATTGTACTTACGGGGCATGGTCATACCGTTCATGCCGGCCTTGATCATGGCGTCCATATTCTCGTATGTCTTGCTGGCATAACGCACACGACCATTCTCACAGTGAGGGCCTTCAGCGTCCACTGCCTCAGCGTTGGGAGCTACGATGTTGGCAGTTACGTCACCAACGATTTCGAGCACCTTACCGTAGTTGTCCATAGCGTCCTCAAAGTCCTGAGGTGCCTCGTCATAGTTATCTTTGTCAGCGTAGTTGCGCTCTTTGAGGTCCACGATGCGCTGCATCAATGGACTGTTCTCGATCTCAAACTTTATCTCGGGAACGTCTGTATAGAAATTTGCCATAATTCTTTAGGTTTTAGGGTTTAGGTTTTAGGTTTTAGGGGCTTGCACATCGCTTGAATTACCGAGGCATTCAGAAACATGTCCTAAAACCTCAAAAGCGAAGCGGCCTAAAACCTACAACCTTACAACCTTACTTGCTATTCTTCTTATAATACTTAATCAGTTTGGGAACAACCTCCTCGACTGTGCCATTGATGATGTAGTCAGCGATGGTGTTGATGGGAGCGTTCTCATCGTTGTTGATAGAGATGATGATGCCGCTCTCCTTCATACCGGCTACGTGCTGGATGGCACCGCTGATACCGCAGGCGATGTACACCTTGGGACGAACAGTGACACCGGTCTGGCCAATCTGCAGGTCGTGATCGCAGAAGCCAGCGTCAACAGCTGCACGGCTGGCACCTACCTCACCGTGAATAACCTTAGCCAACTCGAAGAGCATGTCGAAACCTTCCTTGCTACCCATGCCGTAACCACCAGCTACGATGATGGGAGCACCCTTCAGGTTGTTCTTGCTGGCCTCCACATGGCGGTCGAGCACCTTCACTACGTACTCTGTCTCGGGCACGTACTTAGCCACGTCATGCTTGATGACCTCGCCCTTATAGTTCTCGTCGAGCACCTCAGCCTTCATCACACCGCTACGTACGGTAGCCATCTGGGGACGATGCTCGGGGTTAACGATGGTAGCCACGATGTTACCACCGAAGGCAGGACGAATCTGGTAGAGCTGCTGCTCGAAGTGCTTCTTCACGGGCTTGCCATCGGCATCCTTGCCAACGGTCATGTCGAAGTCACCAATCTCAAGTTCGGTACAGTCAGCTGTCAGACCGCTGAACAGGGCTGAGCTGACACGGGGACCGAGGTCACGACCGATGACAGTAGCACCCATGAGGCAGATCTGGGGCTGCTCCTCCTTGAAGAGGTTAACAACCAGAGCGGTGTGAGGATTGCTGGTGTAGGGGAAGAGACCCTCTGCATCGAACACGTGCACCTTGTCCACACCATACTTCATCACCTGATTCTCTACGCCCTCCAGACCAGAGCCGGCGCAGATGCACTCCAGCTGTACGCCCAGGGTATTGGCCAACTTACGACCCTTGGTGAGCAACTCGATGCTCACGTCGGCAACTGTTGTGCCTTCAATCTCGCAATATACAAATACGCTATTCATTGTTTCTGTAGGTTTTAGGTTTTGGGTTTTAGGTTTTAGGGGCTTGCGCATCGTTTGGATAACCGAGGCATTCAGGACTATGTTCTAAAACCTCAAAAGCGAAGCGGCCTAAAACCAACAACCTTACAACCTTGATATTAGCCAATAATCTTTTCGTTCAACAATTCGATGATCAGACCCTCAACGTCGGCATCGCTGCTCGTCATGGTGCGGCTGTCCTTAGCCTTGAAGACGATGTTCTGCACAGCCTTCACGTTGGTGGGCGAACCAGCCTTACCAACCTGATTCATATCAGCGTCGATGTCGGCAGCACCCCACTGGTTGATGTTCAGGAAGGGCTTCTTCTCAATCAAGGCAGCATACTTCTCAGCCGTCTCGGGAGTGCGCTCTGCGGGAACGGTAGCATTCTTATACTTCATCACGCGCTTAGCGTTGCGGGGACGGCAGGGAGCTGCGCTACCGTTGACGGTAACAACGAGAGGCAGGGGAGCCTCAACGGTCTCCACACCACCGTCGATGTGACGCTTGATGACAATCTTCTTTGCCTCCATATCTACAGAGAGGATTTCCTCAGCATAGGTCACCTGGGTCAGACCAAGCTTCTCAGCAATCTGAGGACCTACCTGTGCAGTGTCACCGTCGATGGCCTGGCGACCACCCAGAATGATGTCGAAATCACCAATCTTGCGGATGGCCTGGCTCAGTGTGTAGCTGGTAGCCAAAGTATCGGCACCACCCAGACAGCGGTCGGTCACTACAAAACCCTCGTCAGCGCCACGGTACAGAGCCTCACGGATGACCTCTGCTGACTTGGGAAGACCCATGGTTACTACTGAAATGACAGAACCGGGGAACTGCTCCTTCAGGCGAAGAGCCTGCTCAAGGGCATTCAGGTCCTCGGGGTTGAACACAGCAGGAAGGGCAGCACGGTTCACGGTGCCTTCGGGGGTCATTGCGTCAGGACCCACGTTGCGTGTGTCGGGAACTTGCTTAGCAAGTACAACAATTTTCATAATTTATTCCTTTTTGAAGTTGTTTGGTTTCCTAAAAACTATTACTCTGCATACATACGCCTATTGCACATATATTAAAATAGGTGCTCACGCATGATTTCGGGCACAAAGTTACACATTTTTCTCGAATTTGTGCAATCTTTTGCGTATTTTTTGCAGTAATATACAAGAAAAAGGCCCTTTCGCCGCGTTTTATTCGTTATTTTACAAGAAGTAAGCCTGACATCAAGCCACATACGGTAAAACACTGCACACATGGCCACTGACGAGTGACGAAAACATCGCTCGCGCAGCACTGCTTTTCAGGTGACGCAGCGTTACTTTCAAAGAGACGCAGCGTTACTTTTCAAGAGACGCTGCGTCTTTCTGGCGAAAATCACTGCGGCCGTGTTTCGAGGATGAAGCCATAATGATAAGGTTTATTGCCGGGGATGGTGTACTCAGGCAACGTCTCCCCACCCCATGTGTCGCGACCGCTCACACCATGTACAAGGTAGTCGATATTGAAATGGACATCCCCATCGCGTTCAATGTCCTGCGGATGACGCGGCTTCTTGTAGAGTTCCTCGTCCGCATAATCGTGAGCAGAGATGCACAAAGGTTGCAGACCATGAATCGTCAACTGCCAACGATGCGGCAAACTGGCGAAGCTGCAACTAAGCCAGCGCACATCGCAACGATAGCCATTGTCCTGTGGATGGATGTAGTCATGCTGGAACTCACCTATGGAAGCATGGTAGATGCCAATAGCCTGAGAGCGCTTGCGGTCGGGATAGTTTTCATGAGGACCACGACCGTACCACGTCACAGCATCCGTCTCTGTTCCGTTCAATGTCATGCGCATACCAAACTTAGGCATGAGTTGTATGTCATCCTTTTGCGGATCATAGTCAGCCATGACGAGCACCCTCCCATCACCGTCCACGCTGTAGGTCAGCGTATAGTCGGCACCTACGGGCAGCGACATTTCAAAGGTCAGTGTCACACACCCATTCTTCTTATCCACACGCAGTTTTTTCAACTCGCGACGCTCGGCGCACTCACGCCAGTCGGCCGTCTTCTGGTCAAAATGTGCCGCCTCCTGATTGTCGTTCAAGGGCTTCCAGAAATAGGGTTCAAGAGGAGCCGAAAGGAGACTGTATCCCTCACACCTATACTCAATCAAGGCACCGTTCGTGGCGTTCCACGTCAGCTCCGTCGTACCCACGCTCACCGTCACCTTGCCGTCACCCCGTTTCACCTTGGGCATACTTTTCTTTTCCCTTTTCTTATCATTCTTGCCCCCCATCAGTTTGTCTCCCCCTTTAGGGGGTTGGGGGGTCTGGATCTGTGCGGTCTGATACTGGTATTCCCCCTCCACAAACTGGTCGCGAGCCACCACGAAACCTTTCTTTGCCCAAGGCTTATCCTCCTTCAGCAAGGCTCGCACGTTGATAAGCGTCTCGCCATTATGCTCCTCTTTCCGTATCTCATAGTCGAAGTCATCCACGCTCACGAAAGGATCCATGCTGTGCTTCTTCAACTCACCATTCTCCCAACTGAACCAGATAGGTTGGTAGACGTATTGCATCTCATAATAATGGGGGTTGGGGGTGCGGTCGGGGCTCAACAAACCGTTGCAGCAGAATGGCCCATCGTTGGGTTGGTCACCAAAGTCACCGCCGTACGCCCAATACTCGCCCTTATCCGACTTGGCCAAGATGCCTTGATCCACCCAATCCCAGATGGCAGCACCGCAGATGCTGGAGTCGGCGTAGATGACATCCCAGTACTCCTTGAAGTTGCCCAACGAGTTACCCATGGCATGGGCGTATTCACGCATCATGAGCGGCATCTGCGTTTCCTCGATAGCCTTCGCACGCAGTTCGTTGGGATAGAGGTAGCCATAGTCATGGATGGACGAGTGCTTCGGATCGCCGTCGTAGAAGGGCAGACGCGTCGAGTCGAGTTGCTCCACCATCTCCTTCATTGCCTGCAGGTTGGGGCCGATGCCGCCCTCGTTGCCAAGCGACCAGAAGACGACGCAGGGATGGTTCTTGTCACGCTCCACCAAGCTCACAGCACGCTCCACATGGGCGTCTCTCCAATCCGGCTGTTCACCCATGTATTTATTGGCATAGCCGTAGCCATGACTTTCCTGATTTGCCTCATCCATGACGAAGATGCCATAGCGGTCGCACAGTTCATAGAGGTAGGGATCGTCGGGATAATGGCTCGTACGCAGGAAGTTGATGTTGCCTTCCTTCATCATGGCGATGTCGCGCTCATAGGTCTTACGGTCGACGTATCGTCCCGTCACGGGGTGGTGGTCATGGCGGTTCACACCGCGCAGCTTCACGTTCTTGCCGTTTATCTTCAGCACCTCACCCACGACTTCTACTTTCTTGAAACCCGCATGGTTACTGAACTTTTCGCCATCCACGTCTATCTCGACGGGATAGAGATACGGATCGTATGCCGACCACAGATGCACGTCGGGCACCAGGGTCGTCAGCTGCACACTGACCGTATCGCCAGCTGCCACCATAGGCAGTGTCTTTGTCAGCGTCTGTCCTGCGATGCTGACACTTGCCGAAACGTTCTTCGCCGCCTTTTCAGCAGTATTACATATCTTGATGTCAGCCGTAAACCGTCCGTTCTTCCAGTCCTTCTCAGGCATGGCAGTCAACCGATAATCAGCAATATGCAGCAGCGGGCGCACCCACAACTGCACGGGGCGGAAGATGCCGCTCAATCGCCACATATCCTGATCCTCCAGGTAGCTGCCGTCGCTCCATCGATACACCTCCACGGCCAATCGGTTACGCCCCGGCTTGAGGTATGGAGTCACGTCGAACTCTGCCGGCGACATGGAATTCTGGCTATAGCCCACCTTCTTACCGTTTACCCACACATACATGGCCGACTTGACACCCCCAAAGTGAAGGCTGAAACTGAAACCACTTTTTTCAAACTTTTTTTCAGCGTCCGCAGGCAAGTCGAAAAAGGTCACGTATTGCCCCACCGGATTGCGGTTCGCGTAAGCAAACCAATACTGAGGCGGCTCGCCCGTCACTCGGGGTTCGTCGCGCTTGAAGGGGTACGTCATGTTCGTATAGATAGGCTTGCCGTAGCCCTGCATCTGCCAGTTGCCCGGCACGTCAATCTTATCCCACTGGCTGGCATCGTAATCTTCACGCCAGAAGTCCATTACCCTTTCCTCCGGGTTCTTCGACCAGTGGAAGTGCCACTTGCCGTCGAGCGACACGATTTCCTTGCACTCCTTCTCCTTCGAGGGCAGTTGCAGCGTAGCGTGGTAGGGAAGTTTGTTGATGCCCCTCACGTGCGGGTTCTCCCAATCGGGCACATCCTGTGCCTTAACACCGAGAGTCGCCACCCCTGCCAAGAACAAAACAGATAATAGTCTCATCTCCTAAAAATTAACGATATAATTCATCTTGTTGAGTGGCAACCCCTGCATCACGATGCCTATGTCGTAGAGGTCGAAGGTGAGCGTGGTGCGCTCGCTGACCTTCATTGCCTGCCATAAGCCTCTGTGCTTACGCAGATGATCCACGATGATGACCCTGCCCTGCGGCAAGGTGTCGCCCTCCGTCCACTCCTTATCTATATAAATAAGGTCAAACGCTGCCTCACCGGCTTCCACCTCCGTTGTCCACTCCGCCGTCTGGCTGGCAGCATGCAGATAGGAGTATGCCAAAGCATTGCCGCCAAGGAACAACGCACGGCGAGGCTCCGCGAAATTGGCCACACGAAAGAGCAGGCGAAGCAGCTTGCGCGGACGCAAGCCAAAACGGCTGACGTACCAGGGCAGTTGCGCATCCAACTCCTTGAAGGCATAGTACATGCTCCGTTCGTATACCACGCCGGTGATGAAGTCGAAGGCAAAAGGCGAATGTATGCCATAACCGCAACGCTGGCGGAAACGGCGCAACCAAATCCAAGGGTTTCGCAAGAGTGGATAGTTCTTTGCCATGACTTCAAAATGCACTTTTTACACCACAAAGTTAGTTCATTTTCCTCATTTAAGATAAAAAAAGGCGAGAAAATGAAAAAAAAGCCGTAATTGTTTGGTCATTTTAGGAAGAAAAACTATTTTTGCGAAATAAAAGAGACGTGTAAAAGACCATACGAGAGAGACACAATTTATCAATTAACTTTTTTATTAATCCTAAAACAAATCATTATGAAGAAAATTACTTCTTTGATGGCCCTGTTGCTGATGTTCATCGTCAGTACAGCGGTAAGTGCGCAGGATGTAGTGAAGAAGGTTGACACCACAGCTGAACCGCTGATTACGGATGCCAGCCAAATCACTTCACCCCACACGGATCCCAGTGAAGGATCCATCGAAGGAATGGTTGACGGTGACGTCAGCACATTCTGGCACTCTAACTGGCACAATGGTGACCAGCCCAATGGTACTCATTATTTCCAGGTAGAGATCCCCGACCTCCCCGAGGAGTTCGGTTTCTCTTACACTCGTCGTAATGCAAGCAACGACCAGATTACCGTCTGGGGCGTTTACGCTGTGCCCAGTGACAATCCCAATGCAATCAAGGAGGAGTGTATCTGGATTGAGGATGTACAGACTCCTCGCAGCAACAACACCGAGACACTCGTCTCTCCCGTGCTGCAGAGCAAGGGTTACACCATCATCCGCTTCTATGCGGAGGAAACTACCAGCAACCGTGGCTACTTCCACGTTGCCGAGTTCCAGATCTACCCCACTATGGAGGAGGATGCTCGTCAGGCTGCTTACGAGGAGATGATGGAGGTTTTCACAAATCTTTCACAGTACTCTGGCACATTTGAGGCTGGCGACCAGCCCGGCCAGTACAAGCCCGAGGCCGTTAACGCATTCGAGGCAGCCATCAACGCAGCACTTGAGTTGGATGGTATCGATCCCACCACACTGACCATGGAGCAGATCAACAAGATCAAGACTGACTTGCAGGAGACCTATGCTGCCGTACAGAAAGCACGCGTTCCCTATGCTATCAGCGTAGAGCCCGGTTACTACTACATCAAGTCTGCTCTTGACTTCACCACCACTACTCCCGGTGAGGAGATTGAGGATCCCGAGACAGGTGAGACCATCACTACTGACCCCGAGACCGTACACCACATTAAGGCCATCTACACCAATGGTGCTAACGCCATGTGGATGGAGCTGAACGACAGCACCCGTCAGGATGCTAACTTCATTTGGAAGATTACCGAGGGTAGCAAGCCCTTGACCTACCACCTCATCAATGCTCAGAACGAGACTCAGATCGCATCTATTCCCACGTCTTCACAGGTAAAACTGGATGAGGGTAGCGACAGCCTCGTAGTATTTGACACCGCTATGCTCGAGGACGTTATCGGCATCCGTCTCGCTGCAAACAACGAGGGTAGTGGCAACTACCTGCACTGTAACAACCACGGTGGTGGTTCTGGCGTTGCCAGCAACATCGTAGGTTGGTATCCCGCTAACGCAAATGGCGAGAACATGGCTACTGGTTGGAAGCTCGAGGCTATCGACGAGGCAACCGCTCTCGCTATCATCGAGGCTTGCAGCCCCGCTAAGAAGATCAAGGCTATGAAAGACTCTGTTGATGTCATCCTCGCTTCTGCTCCCGACATGATCGAGATCACCAAGGACATCTTCGCTTCTATGGACAAGGAGAACCCCGTCATCACAGAAGTAACTACTCAGTTCACCAGTCCCTGGACTGAGCCCAACGAGGGTTCTATCGAGGCTGCTTTGGACGGCAACACTGGTACCTTCTGGCACTCAAGATGGAGTTCAGGTGCTAACACCACTCCTGGTACCAACTATTTCGTAATTGAGGATGTCAACAGCGTACTCGATGGTGGCTTGGCAATCGTCATGACACGTCGTAACGCAACTAACGACCATCCCACTAAGTTCACCGTATTCGGTTCTAACAACTACGATCCCGAGGAGGATACTATGGAGGAGGCTACCGGTGAGTGGACTGAGCTGGGTAAGCTGAACACCCCCTTCGGCAGCACAACTGAGACTGTCACCAGTAACGCTATTGAGTTCGAGGGTAAGTATCAGTACTACAAGTTCCTCTGCACCGAGACCAACCCCATCGCTTACAACCGTGGCTACTTCCACTTGTCTGAGATTCAGGTTTATCCTGCTACTATCAGCACCAAGCACGAGAAGACTCAGTATGCTGAGCGTGCTGCAGAGATCACTCCTCTCCAGAATGCTATCGAGGCTTGGAAAGCCATCAACTTCGATGAGGTTACCGATGCTTCTCAGATTCAGTCACAGTTTGATGCTATCACCAAGGCTTGGGAGGCATTCAAGGCTGTTTACGTAAATCCCGCTGCTCTGCGTAACGCTATCGCAGCTGCTCCCGACACCAAAGTCATCAAGATTGGTACCAATCCCGGTGAGTGGAATGGCGACGGTGCTGGTGCTGCTATCGTGAAGCTCGTTGCTGATGCTAACGCATACGATGAATCAGGTAAGTACACTCCCGCTGAGAGCGAGAAGTTCATCGCTGACCTCGCTGCTGCTGGTGACGGCCTCTTCGATGCTGCCAACAAGATCCAGACTGGCAAGTGGTACAAGATCCGCTTCAACACCGAGGCTGAGTGCGAGGAGAACGGTTGGGATCCCACTCCCGCTTCTCCCATGAAGCACGAGGCTACCGGAGTTGAGACCACCAATGGTTTCCTCGGCAAGTATGTCGCTGCTGCTAAGCATGTAAACGAGATCATCGAGTACACCACCGAATCTGGTGATAACGCTCAATTAACAAAGTATGTTGTTGAGGAGCTCGATCCCGCTGACAACGCAACTCAGGGTGCCAACGTAGCATTCCTCAACAACGATGACATCACCGAAGAGGCTGCTGCTCTCTGGCAGTTCGTATCTGTAGGTGACAGTGCTTACGTAATGCAGAACAAGCTCACTGGCCTCTACCTGCGTGCAGCTGGTGGCTCAGGTGCTACTACTCTCGACGTACAGCCCACTCTCTACAACGTACGTGCTATCGGTTATGGTAAGAACCTCATCAAGGCTGACGCTATCACCGGTGACAACAACAACTACCTCCATGGCGAGCGTGCTACCATGAACCTCGTTACCTGGGATGCTACTGCTATCGAGTCTAACTCAGCCCTCTATCTGGAGGAGGCTGGCGACGTAACCGAGCAGCCCAGCAACGAGTACACCAAGCGTGTATGGCCCGGCCAGGTTTACACCATGTGCTATCCCGTTTCACTCGAGGCTAAGGACGGTACCTTCTACGTAGTTGCTGCTGACAGCGCTACCGCTACCGTTACCCTGTCACCCATCGAGGGTGCTGTTGCAGCTGGTAAGGCTGTGGCTTACATCAAGGGTTCTACCGATGACTACAAGAAGCTGGTTACCGACGAGGCTGATCCCGATTACAATGCTGACAACTATGAGCTCGCTACCTTCGTTCACGGTACAGAGTTCGTTGCTGAGCCCGTTGAGGCTGGTTCTCTGATCGGTAGCTTCAAGGCTGCTACTATCGGCCTCGGCAAGATGTGGGCAAGCCAGAACAACGCTGAGAAGGCTGGCTTCGTTGTAACTGCTAACAACACCAACAACCTCGGTGCTAACACCGCTTACATCGACTTCAGCTACACCAAGGCTCAGGTTAACGAGGGTATCAATGTAGTTCTCGAGATCACTGACACTCCTGTCGACAAGATCGCTGACGCTATCGCTACCGTTTCTAAGGTGGGTGGCATCTACACCCTCGATGGTAAGTTCGTGGCTAAGGGCAACGCTAACAGCCTCAAGGCTATGCCTAAGGGTATCTACGTTGTCAATGGCGTAAAGGTTGCTGTAAAGTAATCAACAACACTATAATTCGACAATTCGAATAACACGTATTTGGCGTGCTCCCTTTTGAGGAGCACGCCTTTTTTTCGCAAAATTCTTGCCAATAATTTTGCAGTACCTAAAAAGTTTCGTAACTTTGCGCACGAACTATACATTATTAATAATAACGCGCAACAACAAAACTTATAATATCATGAACAAAAGATTACTATCCACATTGTTCGCCGTGCTCATCTGCACGCTGACATGGGCAGCACTGCCAACTGCTGACAAGTATTACCGCATCAAGAATGCGAACCAGGCAGGTTATGTGCTTACCGAAAGTTACCAGGCTGGCAACGTCGTAGCAAAGACACAAAACAGCGGAAAGGACTTCACACAGATCTGGTACTACTCCAGCACTGGTCTGCAGAACGCCTATACGGCTCGCTATATCCAGCCACAGTCTTCAACCAGCAGCATCTTCAAGATGGGCACCTCGGCTGCTCCCGCAAACCTGACGCAGATGACTGACGGCCACATCCTCATGAAGGTGGGCGGCAACACCATGCACAGTGACGCAAGCCACAACATCGTGAAATGGGAGCCCGAAAACGAGAACAGCCACTGGACCTTTGAGGAGGTGACCGTCACCGCCGAGGAGATATCTGCCGCTCGTGCTGAGTACAACGCTTGGGCAAAGACCGAAAAGGAATTCAACACGAAGTTGACAAAGCTGCAGAGCGCAAGCTACACTGCACTCACCACCTTCTTTACGGACAAAGCCTGCACCGAGCTCAAGGCAAACTACCAGAGCATGAGCGACGAGGCACTGAAGGCTGCCGTAACGGATGCAGGTCTGCCCGAGGAGATTGCCGACATCGCCGTCAAGGTGAAGAACGGATGGACTGACGAGACGGACAAGAGCATCTCGGCTCAGTTCCGCGTACAGGACTATGGCGCATACGCCGGCGCTTCACTCTGGCGCTGGGACGGCGGTGGCAGCAAGGGTCTCAACGCCAGCCAGTTCACCGACATGAACAATCCCACCGGCATCTACACCACGGGCCGCGACATCCTCTTCGTCTTCGTGGAAGGCACGATTCCCGCAGGCTGTACCCTTCGCTTGGCTGCCGCCGAGGAGAATGTCAACGGTTTCGGCTACAAGAACTATAGCGACGGCACACAGCTGCAGCCCGGTATCAACATCATCGGTGCCGACAACGACCTGCGCGAGTACTGGGTGATGTACACCGTCATCGACAAGACCAAGAAGCCTGCCGACATGCCCAAAATCAAGATTCACGTGGAAGGCGGCGACGTAATGGGTTACGTCAACGTACAGGGTAAGGACGAAGCTACAGCCAATGCCGAATATGCAAAGATACTGAAGGCTGCCAACAAGTCTGCCGAGGCAAGTGGTGCCGACAAGTGCCGCCTGCGTCTTCCCGTCAAGGGCGACTATGGTATGTTCAACTTCCAGATTATGTGCTACAACCGCATCTGGTCTGACGGCAGTGCATCATTGCTGGCCAACAATCCCAAGGTGGTATCTGAATTCGAGACCGAGAAGTGGACCTCTAACTATAAGTATGGCTTCAAGATCTGGAAAAGCATGAAGTTCTACGACGACGTGCTGCGTCGTGAGTGGAGCCTCATGGGTTTCATGAAGGAAATTAGCGAGGCTACCAAGGAGAATCCCATCGAGCACCTCTATGGTGGCGAGAACAAGTATCCCACCTATTGCAACTGTCTTGCCTACACCATCATGGGTACGGCCGGAGGTAATCCTCATTCATCAACGGGCTACACCCACATGCCGGGCATCGGTGCCGTGGAGAGCAGCTATAACGGTGAGCGTCAGGATTTCGACACTTGGTGCGTCGGCCACGAGAGCGGTCACAACAACCAGGGTGCCATCAACCTGGAAAGCAGCACCGAGTCGAGCAACAACCTCTTCTCTAACGTCATCACCTACCTCTATGGCTATCGCATGAGCCGTGGTAACACCTTCATGGACAACCAGGCTGACGCCGACAAGAACGTCGTATTCCCCTGGCGCGACATCAGCATGACCATGCGTATGTACTACAACCTCTACCTCTACTACCATCGTGCTGGCTTCAAGCAGGACTTCTACCCCACCCTCTTCTGCAACCTGCGCGAGGATCCCATCAAGCTGGGCACCACGGCACGCACCTCATGGCTGCACTTCTACAAGAAGGCTTGCGAGGCTGCTCAGGAAGACCTTACCGAGTACTTCCGCCTCTGGGGCTTCTTCGTGACCTGCCAGAATGCAGAGTTCGGTGACTACACCACACGCTTCGTTACCTGTACACAGAACGACATCGACGAGGCTATCGCTTGGGTAAAGGCTAAGGGTTGGCCCGAGAACAAGAGCATCATGTTCATCGAGGACCGTCTGAAGCCCGTATACCGTACCGACATCTGGGCTACCAACAGCACCACCGTACGTCCCGACAACACGGGTACCATGCGCGATCAGGCTTACCTCAGCAAGCAGTACGGAGACCTCGGTCACTTCACCGACTACATGCCCGGCAACGTAAAGAATGCCACTGCTTATTCTTATACCGTATCGGGTACCACAGTCAACATGAAGGGCGAAGGTGGTGTCGGCATCTTGGTTTACGACAACGAAGGCAACATCATCTATCGCAGCAACCGCCTCACCTTCAACCTCCCCGCAGAGGTCTCTACCAAACCTTTCTCAATAAAGGTAATGAATGCTGACAACAGCGAGATTCTGGCAGAGAACCAGACGGGTGCCGACGAGTATCGCAAGGCTCTGGAGAACGCTATTGCCGACGCAAAGACGACCATCGCACTCTCTGACGCAACAGGTACTAAGATGGGCTTCTACACTCCCGATCAGTTGGCAGCTCTGCAGCAGCTCATCAACGAGGGTCAGACCATCCTCGACAACAAGACAGAGGACAGCTACCTCTCACAGTATAATAAGATCATCGCAGAGAACCTGCGCGTGCAGAATGATGAGGGCGTACAGATGATGACCAACACGGGTATCTACACCGTACAGAGCGACCGTTCGAAGACCCGCTACCTCAACGGCGCTACCGCAAACCTCAGCACCGCTACCACCAAGCAGGATGCTCAGCAGTGGGCATTCGTCAAGGCAAACGGCAACAACGAGTACTATCTGCAGAACGCCAAGTCGAAGAAGTTCGTCAAGGTAAACCTCAACGATGACAGCAAGATTGCCAGCTGGTCGGCAGACGTCGACACCCGTGCCGAGGCCAACAGCTTCACGCTCGAGAACGCAGGTGGCGGTTCATTCTACATGAAGACGAATGGCGTAAGCAAGGGTAACCTCTACCTCAACTGTGACCCCTACGGTAGCATTGCCGTATGGAGCGCTGACGCTGGTTCAAAGTGGAACATCGCTCGCATCAACGAGATCGAGGAGTATACCGACAGGGATCTGAAGAATCTGGTAAGCATGACCCAGGACCTCATCGACGAGGTATGTGTCTACAAGGAAAATAAGGAAAAGATTGAGGGGCTGCAAACCACTGACAAGGAGGCTCCCTACTACCTATCAACCAATGCTACCGAGGCAAAGGGCGTAGATGCCACACATACCATCGACAAGGTACTGAGCGGTGTGAACACCTATTTCTCTACCGCAGGTTGCACCGTCAATGCTAAGCGCTTCTTCACCCTCGACCTGGGCGAGGGCAACGAGACTACCGACCTGGCTCTGTACTATCGTACTGCTCCCAACATGCACACCTTCAAGCCTACGACCATCAGCGTCATGGCTGGTTCTGCACTGACGTCACTCAAGACGGTGGCTACGCTCAATGGTCTGCCCAGCAGCACCACCACTGTAGAGTCATACACCAGCCCCGGTCTGACAGCCGAGCAGCCCGCACGCTACTGGCGCTTCAGAGTGGAGGAGACCAACGGTACTGCCACCACGGCTTACCCCGAGTTCGCCCTCGCAATCATCTACTTCTACAACTATGGTGTTACCATCACACTCAACGAAGGATACGAGTCACTCGACAAGAGCCTCATCACCACAGCGAAGAGCACCAGCGAGGATGTCACCACAGCCCTGAAGAGCGAGTCTACGCCTCTGAGCAACTACGGTCTCTACACCAACCTGATGGCAGCCTACAACAAGCTCAACGATGCAGCTATCGCAACCGACATCCAGAGCGTTGCCACCGATGTAACCACCGCTCCTAAGGGCATCTTCGACCTCAGCGGTCGTCGCATCCCATCGCCCGCTAAGAGTGGCCTCTACATCATCAATGGCAAGAAGATTATGATCAAGTAACCTAGCCTAGAACCTCTAGAATTTCTAGAATCTCTAGAATCTCTAGAATCTCTAGAACTTCTAGAACAACTAGAACCTCTAGAATAACTAGAACAACTAGCCCCCCCTAGCAATGAGCAAAAGCAAAAACAACTCCCCCTCAAGCAGTGCGCGCCAACAAGCGCGCACTGCTACACATACCCCCGCCAAGACAGAGAAGGTTCGTGCTAAAGGAAGCGGCAAGACACGCCGCAGCCTTCCCCTTCTCCCTGTCCCCGTTGTTGTCCTTATCCTCTTGTGGCTTTGGGCAGCCTGGTGGCAGGGCGATGTATTTAGGATGGTACGCGAGAACAGTTTCTTCGCTGCCGACGGCACGCTGATGAAGTACGAACTCAGCAAGTCCTACGGAATCCTGTGGACCATCGGACGAGCCCTGCTCACCACCTTCCGCTATCCATGGCTGGGCGGTCTTATTCTTTCGCTTATGCTCACCGCAAGCTGCTGGTTGTTAGGCTATGCCATGCGTCTCAAAGCCGCTTGGCGCTGGGTGCAGTACATGCCCCTTGCCATCTTCACCAGCATCTTCACCTATCAGGGAATCGGCAACTGGTTCGAGGCAGAGTCGGGCCACGTCATGGGTATTCCTTTCTGTATTTTGATTATCCTTTGCGTCTGGGGCATCATCATCCGTTCCTTCAGCCGCAAGCCCGCACCTGCCATCCTACGCATTCCCACCGACGAGACACCCAGACAAAACTGGCTCCAAACATTCGTTGCCATTCTCACCATCGCCATTCCCATGGCATACGCCCACTACACCCGTCCCTACGTGCGTCCCCTCGCAAAGATGCAGGTAGGTGTTATAGAACAGGATTGGCAGAAGGTCATCAACATTGCCCATGCCAACGATGAGATGAGCAATCGTCCCATGGCTGCGCAATACGCCATGGCTTTGGTACAGACAGGCCAAATTGCAGAGAAACTTTTCGACATACGTCTCGACTACGACTCCATCTATGCCAGAGGATACACTGGTGATTATACCAACCAGACCTCCATCTATCAAATGGAATGCGACTACTATGCCGGTCTGGTTGAGACAGCTTACCATCACGCTATGGAGTCTATGGCCATGGAGGGTCCGACTGTCCGCAACCTCAAGATGTTAAGCAAGACATCACTCCTTCGAGGTGAATGGGAGGTGGCCGACAAGTACCTCACTATTCTCGACAAAGTGCCTTTCGAAGGTGACTTCGTCAAGAAGTATCGCCCCATGATAGGCGACTCTACCCTCGTCAATGCCGATAAGGAAATGGCCATGGTACGTCTTACCGAACCCATGCGCGATGCTTTTGAGAACAGTTTCGTGCAACCCGTCTTCCTTGGCTACAATGCTATGCTCTTTGAGGGACGCTCCATCAACGCCCTTTGGAACAGTCTCATGGTGCATATCTACACCAAGACCATGCAGCAGTTCATTTACCGCACGCAACCTTTGGCTGGAACCACTCCTCCCACAAGCCTTGCCGAGGCTCTCACCCTCATGGCCAATAAGACGCCAGAATTAATGAATATGTTTAATGGCCTCAACTTGCACGTCGGTCGTCTGCAAAACTTCATCGAAGACACACGCCAGTACATGGGTAGCCCCGAAGACCGTGCCGCCCATGCCCGCGAACTCTTCCCGAAGTACAAGGGATACTATCCTTACTATTACTTTTTCGGCAACCTCAAAGCCACCAAGAAGAGTAACAAAACCCAAAGTTCAAATGCCGGCGTAAACTAACAACGCCCCCTCTTCATAAAGCAAAACAACGAGCCCCCGTTCTCGGCGGTTTATCCGCCGAGATCCTCCACAAAAACAAGCCATCATCATGAAGCATCCCCTCTACCTTATTATAATAGCTGCCGCCCTCCTCCTGGCCTCCTGCGCTGGCGCCCCCACCCTCCCAACCACCTACACCGACGCTGGTGAGCAGGCTACCATCTACCCCGACTATAAGGACATCGTCATCCCTTCCAACATTGCACCCCTTAACTTCCAGGTGAAAGACGACAAGGCTACCGAGTTCGTTGCCGAGTTCAAGGGCGCTAAAGGCGAGACAATTCTTGCCGCAGGCGATGACGAAGGAATCATCCAAGTCGACACTACTGAGTGGCGCCAACTCCTCACCGCCAACAAGGGCGGCGACATACAGGTCAGCGTATATGCCCACCACGAAAATGGCTGGCAGCGCTATCAGCCCCACACCCTCACCGTGGCCAACGAGGACATCGACTCCTACCTCAGCTACCGTCTCATCGAACCTGGGTACGAGCTCTACCGCCAGCTTGGCCTCTACCAACGCAACCTTACCAACTGGGATGAGCACGCCATCTACGAGAACAACCGCTCCTTCGTGGACGAGGAAAATCATTGTATCAACTGTCACAACTATCAAAACTACAGCACCGAGAACATGCTCTTCCATGTTCGCGCCAACCATGGTGGCACCATCGTTGTCGAGGGCGATAAGGCACATAAGGTGCAGATTAAGGACAGCACCATCCTCACAGCAGGTGTTTATCCCAGCTGGCACCCTAAGCACCGCTGGGTGGCCTTTTCCACCAACAAGACAGGTCAGACCTTCCATCTCTATCACAAGGAGAAGATTGAGGTCATTGACGAAGCCAGCGACCTGCTCTTCTATGATGCTGACAAGAATGAAGTGAAGCACATCCTCCGTTCCCACGATGAACTCGAGACCTTCCCATGCTGGTCGCCCGACGGAACATTACTTTACTACTGCTCTGCCCACGAACCCATCCTCAGCACAGTTCCTGACTCAGCTGCAGCATACACGCTCCTTCAGCACTACGACAGCATACATTACAACCTTATGCGCGTAGCCTTCGACGAAAAGACGCAACAGTTTGGCGAGCCAGAACTGGTCGTCAACGCCGACTCACTCAGCAAGAGCATCACCGTGCCACGTGTCAGTCCCGATGGTCGCTTCGTGCTATACACATTAGGTGATTACGGACAATTCCATATCTGGCACAAGTCCAGCGACCTCTGGGTTAAGGATCTCCAGAAAGACTCCTGCTATGCTCTAACCGCAGCCAATTCTCCCGATGTGGACAGCTACCATTCTTGGAGTTCGAACGGTCGTTGGATTGTATTCAGCAGTCGCCGCATGGATGGCAACTACACCCGCCCCCACATTGCTTATTTCGACAAGCAAGGAAAGGCTCATAAGGCTTTCTGTCTTCCTCAAGAAGACCCACGCCACAACATTCTTCTCCTGAAGAGCTACAACGTGCCTGAGCTCACAAAAGATGCTGTCCGCATAAGTGCAAGCACCCTCAAGGATTGCATATACAACACCGAGGGAGAACAATCGCGCTATCGCGCGAAGTGAAAAGAGAAAAGCGAAAAGCGCGAAGCGGAAAGCGGAAAAAGAAAAGCGGAAAGCAAAAAAAAGAAAAATGAGATGCAAATAAAGCAATACCGAAGCACCGGAATACCGCAATAACCCACAGCAAAAAACACCGCAACACCGCAACCCCAAGAGCAATTAAACAACCAACAAACAAAATAACAAACTAGGCCCAATGCCCCATCTGGCCACCCCTCTTCCAAGGGGATTAATAGGGGGCCCACAACCATGAGAGTAATTATAGAACCCGATTACAACGAGATGTCACGTTGGGCTGCCGAGTACGTAGCAGCCAAGATCAACGCTGCACAGCCCACCGCAGAGAAGCCCTTCAAGTTGGGCTGCCCCACTGGTAGCAGTCCCCTTGGCCTCTACAAGCACCTCATCAAAATGTACCAGGAAGGTAAGGTAAGCTTCGAGAACGTCATCACCTTCAATATGGACGAGTACGTAGCCCTCCCCGAGGAGCATCCCGAGAGCTACCACAGCTTCATGTGGACCAACTTCTTCAGCCACATCAACATCAAGAAGGAGAACGTACACATCCTCAACGGCAACGCCGCTGACCTCGCTGCCGAGTGCGCACAGTATGAGGCTGCCATCGAGGCTGCTGGTGGCATCGACCTTTTCATGGGTGGTATTGGTCCCGACGGCCACATCGCCTTCAACGAGCCTTTCTCAAGCCTGCAGAGCCGCACCCGCGTGAAAAGCCTCACCACCGACACCATCATTGCCAACAGCCGCTTCTTCGACAACGACGTGAACAAGGTTCCCAAGACTGCCCTCACCGTTGGCGTTGGCACCGTCATGGACGCTAAGGAAGTGCTCATCGTTGTGAACGGTCACAACAAGGCACGTGCCCTTCAGCACGCTATCGAGTGTGGCGTTAGCCAGGAGTGGACTATCAGCGCCTTGCAGATGCACCCCCACGCCATCATCGCTTGCGACGAGGCTGCCACCGACGAACTGAAGCACGGCACTTACAAGTACTTCAAGGACATCGAGAAGGACAATCTGTAATCGCTAACAGCAAACAAACAAATACAGCGAGGGTGCATCAAATTGATTCTTGATGCACCCTCGCTTCTCTATTCAATACTGCCCTCGAAAATATACTGTCCTCGAAAATATACTGCCCTCGAAAATATACTGCCCTCGAAAATCGAGGCAGACCCAATGCGAAATTAGAACAAAGTATTCTCCACAATATTACCCATCTGCCATACGCAGCGAACCTTGAGGTTCTCGTCGAGGATGAGTACATCGGCATCCTTGCCATGCTCGAGCGAGCCCTTGCGGTCATAGACATTCATGATGCGAGCAGGTGTCTCGCTGCACATACGCACGGCATCGGCCAATGGGATGTCGGCCTCGTTGACAGCGGTGCGGATAAGACGATCGCTGGTGGCAATGGAACCTGCCAGGGCACTGCGGTCGCTGAGTTTACATACACCATCCTCGATGACTACGCGTGGGTCGAAGGCCTTGCCGCCCTCGCAGGCAGCCACGGCCAGCGCATCGGTGATGAGTGCCATATGCTCTACACCTTTTATCTTATAGCACATACGCAGAATGGTGGGAGGCACATGGATGCCATCAGCCACTACCTCCACCGTCATGTCGTCGATGAGGTATACGCTCTCCACCGTACCCTCGTACTTGTACTCACGCTTCTGGTGGAAACCAGGCATGGCATTGTAGAAGTGCGTAACGTGTGTGAAGCCAGCTTCGAAACCCGCCTTCACGTCTTCATACTCTGCTGCCGTATGTGCAATACTGGGCAGGATGCCTTTCTCTTTGCAGTAACGACCGAACTGGATGGCACCGGGCATCTCAGGAGCCGCATCCCAACGTGCCAGACAGGGAGAGTTCTCCACGATGTGTACGTATTCGTTGGGGTCGGGATTCTTGATGCACTCAGGCATCTGTGCACCAGCCTTCTTGGGGTTCAAGTAATGACCTTCGAGATGCAGACCCAGCACAGGCGAGTTGGGCTGCGCCATCATCATGTTACAGGTCTCCACTGCACGCTGTATCATGGGAATGGTACTGCTCGACAGTGTGGGGAAAATACTCGTAGTACCGTACTTCAAGTGTGAATTGATGGCCACCTCAAAGGCTTCTTTCGTTCCTTCTTGGAAGTCACGACCGCCACCTCCATGCACATGCATCTCGATGCAACCTGGCACCACGTACATACCTCGTGCATCTACCAAGTTGGCTCCAATGATGGCCAAATCGCAGTTGGTCACCTCCAATATCTTGTTGTCACGCAGGATGATGGAGCCGTTCTTCAACCATCCTTGCGGGGTAAGAATCTTACCGTTTACGATTTGTGTTAACATAATTTTCAATTCATAATTCACAATTCATAATTCACAATTACCACTCCCAACTCATAATCAGCAAAGCACAGAGAACGCGCCAGCCAATTATGAATTGTGAATTATGAATTATGCATTAGTCATGCTGTACACAACATCCATCACCTTCTTACCAATCTCGTCGGCAGCTTCCATAGTGCTCGCCTCAGAATAGACACGAATGATGGGCTCGGTGTTCGACTTGCGCAGGTGCACCCACTTGTCGGGGAAGTCAATCTTCACACCGTCGATGTCGTTCACCTCTTCGTTCTTATAGAGTTCCTTCACTTTTACGAGGATAGCATCCACGTCGGTTTCAGGAGTAAGGTCGATGCGGTTCTTGGCAATGAAGTAAGGAGGATAAGTAGCACGCAACTCACTGGTCTTCATACCCTTCTTGGCCAGATAGGTCAGAATGAGGGCGATACCTACCAAAGCGTCGCGACCGCTGTGGGCAGCGGGATAGATAACTCCACCATTACCTTCACCACCGATGACGGCGTTCGTCTCACGCATCTTGGTCACCACGTTTACCTCACCTACGGCAGCAGCCGTGTACTTGCAACCCTCGTACTTGTTCGTCACGTCACGTAGGGCACGGGTAGAAGAGAGGTTGCTGACAGTGTTGCCGGGCGTGTGCTGCAGGATGTAGTCGGCCACGGTGACGAGCGTGTACTCCTCGCCATACATCGTACCGTCCTCGCAGAACAAAGCCAGACGATCCACGTCGGGATCCACCACGAAACCGATATCATGACCACCCTTCTGCATCAGCGCCTTAATGTCACCCAGGTTCTTCTCGAGGGGTTCGGGGTTATGCTGGAAGTCGCCAGTGGGATCAGTGAACATGCCGGTGTATTCCACACCCAACTGATCGAAGAGTTTGGGCAGGATGATGCCACCCACAGAGTTCACGGCATCGAATGCCACCTTGAACTTAGCCGCTTTAACAGCCTCTACGTCCACGAGGTCGAGGCCCAGCACCATGTCAATGTGCTTCTGGTCGTACGAGTCATCCTCGATATACTTACCCAAATGATCCACGTCGGCATACTCAAAGTCCTCAGCCTCAGCGATGCGCAGCACCTCTTCGCCCTGTGCTTTATCAAGGAACTCGCCCTTCTCGTTCAGCAGTTTCAGGGCGTTCCACATGCGTGGATTGTGGCTGGCGGTCAGGATGATGCCGCCGCAAGCCTGCTCACCCGTCACTGCGATCTCGGTGGTGGGAGTCGAGGCCAGACCGATGTTGACCACATCGAAGCCCATACCCATCAGCGTGCCGCACACCACGTTCTTCACCATCTCGCCCGAGATGCGTGCATCGCGGCCCACCACGATTTTGTTGGTGGTCACCTTGGTTGTCTTACGAATCAGCGTTGCGTATGCGCTGGTGAACTTCACGATGTCAAGGGGATTAAGTGTATCACCGGCCTTACCGCCGATGGTACCACGAATACCGGAAATTGATTTAATCAGTGTCATGGGATTTACTATTTTACGATTTATTTATTTAATTTTTATTGCCTAATCACAAAGTCATACCCTTCAGTCATTTGGCTTCGGGGAGGTTCAGGAGGAGCGACGTGGCTATTAGAGGCGAATGTGTAGGGAGGCAGTGTCACATTGAAATATGGATTAGCCGTATGCTCATGGTGGACTATGCCGCACAAACGGTTTACAAGGTCCGGATACTGTGCTGCCAAGTCATGATCCTCGTGGATGTCGTTAGAGAGGTTGTAGAGTTCGCAGCGACCTGACTTGACAATAAGTTTCCAATCGCCCTGACGCACGGCAATCTGGTTCGTCTCGTCAAACTCCCAATAGAAGTGATCGTGCTGCACCTGCTTCTTCACCTTGCCACGCAAGGTGGGGAGGAAAGAGATACCGTCGAAGTAGTCCTTCTCACCCAATCGTGAGTTTCGGTATTTCTTTGTGTAGTCCTTAATGCCAATGATGTCGCAGAACGTCGGCATCACGTCCCAGAATGCGATGGGCTGCTGCGTCTTCACTCCGGGCTTTATCTTGCCCGGCCAACGAATGATGAAAGGCACGCGAATGCCACCCTCATGACATGAGCGCTTTAAGCCTTTCAGTACGCCGTCGCGGTTGAAGAATGTAGGATCTGCTCCCCCCTCCTCATGAGGGCCGTTGTCAGAGGAGAAAATCAGGATCGTATTGTCAGCCAAACCCTTCTCCTCAAGCTTCGCCATGATCTCACCCACATAGGCATCCAGTCGCGTGATCATAGCCGCAAACTCCGCATGGACATACGGGATGGCGTGATACCAGCTGCCCTGATTGCCGCCGAAAGTCTTATCCTCCGTGAACTGCGCCTTATACATATTTAATATGCTGTCCTCCGGCTGCACCAGTTCAGCATGAGGAAGTGTGTAGGTAAATAAACCATAGAACGGCGTATCCTCCGTCTGACGGTCAATCCACTCCAGAGCCTTCCGATGAATCATGTCGGCTGAGTACTGCGGACGGTTGAAGTAGTCCGCACCAAAGAAGTCATGCTGTATGTTCTCCTCCATCACAACGCGGACAGTACCCTCGTCACCAAGCGACTTACTGTAGCGGTTGAGGAAGTTGGGATAGTAGGCATGTGCTTGAAACTGACAGAGCGGTCCGTAGAACTCATCCACACCACGCTTGTCCGGCGTGCTATAGCTACCCTCATAGCCACCTGCCCACTTACCGAACTGTGCCGTATTGTAACCGTTCGCCTTCATAATCTCAGGCAATACGATGTGAGCCGTGTCCAGAGGATGCTGACCCACGAGCGCATAATCAGCGTTGTTTCCGTACATAACCGTGCCGCTGTTCCGCCAGTACTCTTTGTTACCGCGTATCTCACAGTGCCCGCTATGCTGCCCCGTCATCAGCGAGGCACGGCTTGGTGCGCTCACAGGGCTGCCGCTGTAGGCCTGCATGAACTGCATGCCCTGGCTTGCCAAACGGTCGAGGTTCGGAGTCTTGATGTATTTCTGTCCATAGCAAGCCAAATCGCCCCACCCCATGTCATCGCACAACACGAAGATGATGTTAGGCTTCGCACTCTTGGCCACAGCTGCTAATGGAAGCACACTCAACAAGAATATACCCGTTCTTCTCATGGTAACATACACGTATCTGCTGCAAATTTACGAAGAAAAACAATACGAGCAAAGGTTTCGAGTGAAATTTTTGGAGTCCAACCATATTTATTTTTTTATAAAAAAGGCTCAAGGGTTCCGATTTGTATGGGTTAAATGATTGGAGTTCAGTTTACTATGGCTGTCGAACCCTACGTCGAACCCTGTCGAACCCTAAAGAGGGGTTCGACGTAGGGTTCGACGCTTGTATTTTGCTGAGTAATAGATTTGTAGATGGTATTTAGCCGAACCCTTGGACTTTTTGGCCATTAAAATTTTTTTACGTACCTCTTTCTTTGTTATAAATGTTACATGGGTGCAGTGGCTTTGTTCCTGTTAGGGTGCATTTGCATTCCCTTAGCGATTGTGGCACGAGTGCCGCTCGGGGATTTATTTTTCCGCCATCAGCGGAAAATAAAATGTCGCTGCATGATTTCTTTTTCCGCTATCAGCGGAAAAATCACTCTCCTAGCAGATAGGAATCGAGAAATGCAGATAGAACGGCTCTACTTCACGCAATACTCCTTGACAAAATCACGGAATTGTTCGATGGAACCGTTGAAAACATCGATATCGACACCACCGTTGATACCGCGCACAATGCCGTCATAACTAAGTTGCCAGAAGACAAGGCGAACGTAGGGACGATACTGACTGTAGCGGGCTACCCACACGGGACAAGCCTTTACCTCCTCGGGAGCATCGGCCATGTACTTGTCGACAAAGGATTGGTTGACGTAGAGGACGGGCTGCGTGTGGCAACGAGCCTTGACGACACGCAGCCATTCCACCATCTCACGCAACATAACCTCGTGACCTCCCATCTGGTCAATCTGCTTCTGCGTCAACTCCACGTCGAGCATGGGAGGCAGGTCACCTAAATGAATCGTTGCATTCTCCAGGAACCAATGAGCCTGGTCGCTGCCGCTCAAGGGTGAGAAGAAATGATAATGCCCGACGTGTACGCCAGCAGCACGAGCCTGTATGGCATCGTCGGTGCTGTAGTCGCTCTTGGTCTTCACCCCCTGAGTGGCCTTGATGTAGCAGAAAGAAACGGGATAATCGGCCAATCCATCGACGGTTTTCTTGGTCTTGCGGCCCAGATCGGTGATACGCAGATTCGACCATTGAATGGGATAAACCTTGCGTCCGGACTCATGCTGATAGCGCGAGATGTCGATGCCGTAGACACGTCTTGGATGGTGAACGATATGCTCACCCTGGAAACGATCGTCCTTCCACACTCCATAACTGACGATGCGTCCAGGCATCAAACCGACACCCACTCCATGACGATTGCCGTGCTGCCACTCTCCCTCATAGTAGATGGTGCCGGTGATGCGACCTTCGCCATGCGGACGAAGTTGCGCATCGAAATCGCCTTCATAGCACTCCACCCGCAAGGTGTCGAACACACTCTTACGGTAGCCACGCCAGCGCTGACCTGAAGCCAGTGTATCGGCCTGCCATTCTCCAACATAGGTGTAGCCCGACGAATCGGTATAGGTGCCGTAGCCCTCATGGGGGCGTTGTCCCGGCACGGGGATGGACTCCACATTCCTAACGACAGACTCACCACCGCAGTCGGGCCACTGTGCCCACCATCCGGATATCCACTGACGGAAACTGCTCCACCAAGCACGTGGCGAGAAACGATAACCGCCGCGCTCCACCCACCCAGAAGGCGTGCAGACGCCACGCAGATGAGCACGCGCATCAACAATAGGTGCACCCGAAAAGACGGCAGGCAAATGGAAGTCAGGAGAGAGGCTGTCTACATCGATAATTTGAGGAATATAAGCCGATGAATCCGACGTTTTTGAAGGTTCCTCAAGGTAACCTAACGCCAAGCGGCGCTCGTTGCCCCAACGTAGGGAGGTGGGATTAAAAATGTAGGATTTATCGGGCAAATTGCCACTAAGCAAGCGGCAATGGCTCTCATCGACACCTATGGCCTCGAAGCATTGTAAGGAGTCGGAAACTGTAGGTCGATAGTAGACCAAAAGCGCACGATCGAAGCGGAGGGCAAGTTCCTTACCAGAGAGAGCCTGTATCAAGGCTGCATCAAGGCGAGCAAGGGAATCGGCCTCGGCGGTGAGCTGCGTATAGAGTTCCAATACCTCGTTGTAACCCTCGTCGCTGACGGTATGGGTACGCTGATAATAGTCCATTTCATCGAGCAAACCGCTCAATTCCGACTGACGCTCAAGATTGCGGCTGCGCAAGCCACCTACCAACACACGCACGCTATCGCTTGAAAGCGTCTCGACGGAATCGTCGGCATGTGACCAATGCGTCTCTATCTCACCCCCACGTCCAACAAAGAAACCAGTGCAATAGGTGCGCTCGATGCCCGTGAGCGGGAGCGACTCGCCCTCGCCGTAGGAAAGCACAAGTTGATGATCCGACTCAAGTAGTACGATGCCTCGAACCATGCGTTCGAGAGGAACGCTACACATAGTATATATATGCGCAAGGAAGAGCCAAATAAGCAGCACAATGCCGCTCAAAATGGCAGCATTTCGGGATATACGCGGTGTCTTGAACATGTTTTTTCGTCTTTTCTTTGCAAATTTACAAAAAATTCGTAACTTTACACCAAAATCGGAAAGAAATACTAACTAATCTAATCATAAATTCAAAATGAAAGTCAAAAATTTCCTTCTCAGTGCTTGTCTGGCAGCATCGGCAGCAGCCTTTGCGCAGGACAACACGATCACGGTGGAGACAGCCAAGTTAGGTGCTCCCATCCAGAGCACCATGTACGGCATCTTCTTCGAGGACATCAACTATGCAGCCGACGGCGGCCTGTATGCCGAGTTGGTAATGAACCGCTCGTTCGAGTTCCCCAACAACTATGCCGGATGGGACATCTCCGGCAAGGTGAGCCTACACAACGACGGTCCCTTCGACAAGAATCCCCACTACGTACGTTTGGCTCCCTCAGGCCATGCCCACAAGCACACCATGATTGAGAACAGCGGTTTCTTCGGCATGGGTATCAAGAAGGGTGCTGAGTACCGTTTCAGCGTATGGGCACGCTGCCCCGAGGGTGGCAACTCCAAGATATGGATCGACCTCGTGGAGAACAACACGATGGGTGAGGACCAGAAGATAGCCAACGGAGGCGTTGAGATCAGCGGCAAGGAGTGGAAGAAGTACAGCGTAGTACTGAAGGCCGGACGCACCTACGAGAAGGCTCATCTGCGCGTATGGGGCGACAGCAAGGTAACAACCGACCTGGAGCACGTCAGCCTCTTCCCCGTCGACACCTACATGGGCGATGAGAACGGTATGCGTAAGGACCTTGCACAGGCACTGTACGACATGCGTCCCGGCGTGTTCCGCTTCCCTGGCGGTTGCATCGTGGAGGGTACCGACTTGGAGACACGCTACCAGTGGAAGAATACAGTGGGTCCCGTTGAGAACCGCCCCCTGAACGAGAACCGCTGGCACTACACCTTCACAAACCGCTACTACCCCAACTACTTCCAGTCGTACGGTCTCGGATTCTATGAGTACTTCCGTCTGAGCGAGCAGATCGGCGCTGAGCCTCTGCCCGTGCTGAACGTGGGTATGAGTTGTCAGTATCAGAATGACATCCGCGACGAGAAGCACGTTCACGTAGGCATGAACGACCTGAAGCCCTACATCGACGACTGCATCGACCTGATAGAGTTTGCCAACGGCGATCCCGCCAAGAATGAGTGGGCCAAGTTGCGCGCTGAGATGGGTCACCCCGAGCCCTTCAACCTGAAGTTCATCGGTGTGGGTAACGAGCAATGGGACTATGCCGACAACAAGGCATTCTCAAAGCGCCTGGAGGTGTTCGTGGAGGCTATCCGCAAGGCACATCCCGAAATCAAGATCATCGGTACGAGTGGTCCCGACTCTGAAGGCCGCAGTTTCGACCTCGGCTGGACAGCCATGAAGGAACTGAAGGCCGACCTCGTGGACGAGCATTTCTATCGCAACATCGACTGGTTCAAGAACGAGATGAACCGCTACGACGAGTACGATCGCAAGGGACCCAAGGTATTTGCTGGCGAGTATGCTTGCCACGACCGCGGCAAGAAGTACAACCACGCTGGCGCCAGCATCTACGAGGCTGCCTTCATGACCAACCTGGAGAAGAACGCCGACGTGGTACACATGGCTACCTACGCTCCTCTGTTCGCTCACGTAGAGGGATGGCAGTGGCGTCCCGACGCCATCTGGTTCGACAATCTGCGTTCTGCCAAGACCGTAAGCTACTATGTTCAGGCTATGTACGCACAGAACAAGGGCACGAACGTACTGCCCTGCACCATCGCTAACCCCACTCCCAAGGGTGAGGACGGCATCTTCAGCAGCGCCGTTTACGACAAGGACAAGAACGAGTACATCGTGAAGGTGATCAACACCACCGAGCAGCCCAAGACCATCAGCATCAAACTCAACGGCATCAAGGGCAATATCGGCAACGTGAACACCATCACCCTCGACTGCAGCGACTATGATATGGAGAACACGGTGGACAACCCCAACGCCATCGTTCCCATGGAGGGCACCATCAAGGCTGAGGGCAGTGCTATCAACGCTACCGTGGCTGGCAAGAACTTTGTAATATATAAGGTAAAAAAGTAACAAAATGACAATCCACAATTTACAATTAATAATATCCAAGACATGAAAAAGACATTTTTGACCCTGACAATGAGTGTAGCACTGGCTGCCGGTTTGGCACTGACCAGCTGCGGTGGCGAGAAGAAGCAAGGTACAGAGAAGGGCGCTGAGGCTGCAGGCGATCAGACCGAGGCTAAGGCAAAGACCGAGAAGCCCGCTGACCTGAAGGTATACAAATCAAGCGACCTGACGGAAGGCATGGCTAACGAGGCTGCCAACGTAGGTTTCGACAACAGCGTTCTCTCTACGCTTGACAACATGATGGCCGGCAACACCGCAGTGGAGGCTCTCTACTTCGACCACGAAATCAACATGATCGGTACCGCTTCGTTCAAGAACTGTACCAACCTGAAGGCTATCCACGCTGACGAGATGATCCAGGTAATCGGCGACGAGGCATTCATGGGATGTACCTCACTGAAGGAGGTTAAGGTAACTACCGCCACCTTGGGTCTGCACACCTTCGACGGCTGTACTTCACTGGAGAAGGTTCTGCTCGACGACCAAGGATGGAAGATCCGCTATGGTGCTCTGGCTAACTGCCCCAACCTGAAGACCATTATCATGCCTATGACCATCGACGAGATTGAGGAGGGCGCATTTGAAAAGTCTTCTGGCATCGAGGAGCTGGCCATTCCCTACAACTTCAAAGATCGCATCTACACCTTCACAGCTGCCTCTAAGGGCGTGAAGAAGATCTTCATCCTGACTCCCGCTCTCTATCCCTTCCCCACCACCGCTGCTGCCAAGGCTTTCAACAAGGCTCAGTGCGAGGCTTACGTGCCCGATGCATTGGTGAAGGAGTTCGAGGCTGACGCCACATGGGCTGGCTTCGCTGCTTTCAAGCCTCTGAGTGAGTCTGGCTACTTCAACGCAGACTGCACCACCATCAAGTAAAGAGATTACTATTTGATAGAATGAATATTATCGATATCATCAACAACAAACAGGGGACAGCATTCTCATTTGAGGTGCTGCCCCCTTTAAAAGGAACTGGTACAGCGAGCCTGTTTCGCACCGTGGAGCAACTAAGCGAATTCAGTCCACGATACATCAACATCACCACACACCGCAGCGAGTACGTGTACCACGAAGTGGAGGGCGGACTGCTGCAAAGGCAGCGCATCAGGCGTCGTCCAGGCACGATAGCCATTGCTGCGGCCATACAAAACAAATTCGGTGTCCCCGTCGTGCCGCACCTCGTATGTAGCGGTAACACACGCGAGGACCTGGAATACATGCTGCTCGACCTGCAGTTTCTCGACATCAGCGACGTGCTGGTGCTGCGCGGCGACAAGGCTAAGGAAGACAATGCCTTCAAACCCACTGGCGACGGCCCTCGCTACGCCACCGAACTGATTGAGCAGATCAACCGCTTCAATGAAGGATTCTTCAACGACGGCACACCCATCAAGGTACCCGGCCAGCCTTTCCACTTCGGTGTGGCCTGCTACCCCGAGAAACACGAGGAGGCTCCCAACATGGAGAGCGACCTCGCCATACTGAAACAAAAGGTGGACATGGGAGCGGAATATGCCGTAACGCAACTCTTCTACGACAACAAGAAGTATTTCGACTTCGTGGAGAGAGCCAAGGCCATCGGCATCAACGTACCCATCATCCCTGGCATCAAGCCACTCGCTAAGCTCAGCCAGCTGACGGTGGTGCCCAAGACCTTCCACTGCGACCTGCCCGAGGCACTGTACCGCGAGGCCATCAAGTGCAAAACGGACGAGGAGGTGAAGCAGGTCGGCATAGAATGGGCTGCCGAGCAATGTCGCGAACTCATCAAGAATGGGGCTCCCAGCCTGCACTTCTACACCGTGTCAGCTGTGGACAGCATCTGCCAAATAGCCAAGAGTATCTACTAGAACAACTAGAAATACTAGAAAGCCTAGAAAAACTATAAGTACTAGAAAAATGCGATTCTGCCAGATCATAGGACAGGAAGAGGTTAAGCAGCGCCTGCTGAAGGACGCCCAGGAGGATCGTGTGCCGCACGCCCTCATGCTGTGCGGACCGAGAGGTGCCGGCAAACTACCCTTGGCATTGGCCTTGGCACAGTACTTGCTCTGCGAGAAAACCACGCAAAAGCCTGAGCCACAAGGACCCAACCTCTTTGGCGACATGGATCCCGCTTTTAGCGTCAGTTCATCTGCCAGCACAGCCCCGAGCGCTGCACTTAGCGAGCCTTGTGGCGAGTGCCGTAGCTGCAAGATGGTAGAGGCTCTCTCCCACCCCGACCTACATTTCTCCTTCCCCATCATCAAGAAGAAGAACAGCAGTTCGGCTCCCATCTGCGACGACTATCTCCAAGAATGGCGTGAGCAGTTGAAACGCAACTTATACTTCGACATCAACGATTGGCTCGAGGACATGAAGGCCGAGAACCAGCAAGCCACATACTACGTGGGCGAGAGTGACTCGCTACTCCGCAAACTTGCCATCAAGGCCAGCCAGGGCGGACGACGCATCATCATCATCTGGCTTCCAGAAAGGATGAACCAGGAAACGGCCAACAAACTGCTCAAACTCATCGAGGAACCGCCATCTCGCACGCATTTTATTATGGTATGCGAGGAGCCGGACAAGGTGCTCGGCACTATATTGAGCCGTACGCAGCGTATCAGTGTACCAGCCTTGACAGAGAATGATATCAGCCAAGCCCTGCAAACCATCCACGCACTACCTGCCGATTTAGCAGCAGAACTAGCACACGTAGCACAAGGTAGTTTCACGGAAGCCATACACCGTATGCAGTCAGGCAACGAGGAGAGCATTTTCTTCGACTCCTTCGTAAGCCTAATGCGACTGGCCTATATGCGTAAAATCAAAGATCTGCGTGCCTGGAGCGACGAGATGGCAAGCAAAGGACGCGAGACACAGAAGCGATTCCTACAATATGCCCAACGACTGGTGAGGGAGAATTTCATCTACAACTTCCAGCGCCAGGATGCGCTCAACTACCAACTGAAGCGAGAGAGCGACTTCTCCGTCAAGTTCGCACGCTTCATCAATGAAAGAAACGTAATCAAAATAATGGATGAGCTGGCAGATGCCGAGCGAGACATAGAAGGCAACGTCAATGCAAAAATGGTGTTCTTCGACTTCACGCTGAAACTCATCGTTCTACTCATACAATAAGAACCCACCCAGGAGACTTCTATATGGAAAAAGAATATATGTGCGGCGGTTGCGGCCGCGGGCTACATCGCAACGGTTGCGGACTGAGCTATGCTCAGCTCAACGACTATGACTATCTTGCCGACATACCCGGCAACACAGAACTGACTGACCTCGTGGAGGTGCAGTTCAAGAATACGAGAAAGGGATACTACCACAACACGAACAACTTGTCTCTCGTTAAGGGTGACGTGGTGGCTGTAGAGGCATCGCCAGGCCACGACATCGGCACGGTAACCATGACTGGCAAACTGGCCTACCTACAGATGAAGAAGGCCAATCTGAAGTCGGAAGCAGACATCAAGACCGTATACCGCAAGGTGAAGCCTACGGACATGGAGAAATACGAGGAGGCAAAGGCGAAGGAGCATGACACCATGATCAAGAGTCGCCAGATTGCCAAGAACCTCGGATTGGAGATGAAAATCGGCGACGTGGAATATCAGGGCGATGGCAACAAGGCCATCTTCTACTATATCGCAGACGGACGTGTGGACTTCCGCCAACTCATCAAGGTACTGGCTGAAGAGTTCCGCGTGAGAATCGAGATGAAGCAGATTGGTGCACGCCAAGAGGCTGGACGTATTGGCGGTTTTGGTCCTTGTGGACGCGAGCTGTGCTGCGCTACATGGATGAAGAACTTTGTGAGCGTCAGCACCAGTGCTGCTCGTTTCCAAGACCTCTCGCTGAATCCCCAAAAACTAGCCGGACAGTGCGCTAAGTTGAAGTGCTGTATGAACTACGAAGCCGACCAGTACGTAGAGGCATCACATAAACTGCCCAGTCGCGAGGTAACACTGCACGTGGCAGATGGCGAGTTCTTCTACTTCAAGGCAGATATCTTGTCCGGTCAGATTACCTATAGTTCCGACAAGCGCATAGCAGCGAACCTCACCACTATCTCTGCCGAGAGAGCCAAGGAGATCATTGCCATGAACCGCAAGGGAGAGACGCCAGAGTCATTGGAAGAGGGCGGAAAGAAAGAAGCTCCCAAGCCCATCGACCTCGCTACTCAGGAAGACCTGCATCGCTTCGACTCAGCCAAGAAAAAGAAGAAAAAGAAGAAGAAGAGTGGTGGCAACAAGGAAACAGCAGAACAGCCCGTTACTGCACAGCCCCAGCAGCCTAAAGAGAAAAAGCAGGAGCAGCCCCAACAGCCTAAGGAGAAGAAGAAGGAGCAGCCCCAACAGCCTAAGGAGAAGAAGCAGGAACAGCCTCAACAGCCTAAGGAAAAGAAGCAGGAGCAGCCCCAACAGCCTAAGGAGAAAAAGCACGGTAAGCCTCACCATCGCCACCACAACAATGGCAACGGCAATGCCAACAATGGCAACGGCAACAACAATGGGAATAATGGCGGCAACGCCAACAACGGAAACAATCCTCAGAATTGAAACTGACGCGCAATATACTTATTTCATCCGTCTTGCTTCTGCTGTCATGTCAGAAGCAAGACGGAATCAATATATTCCAACCCATAGACAGCAAAGGATGGAGCACATACGATACGTTGACTTTCGACGTGCCAGCATCCTCTCAATTAGCTGACTACGACATCACATTCCAGGCAAGAATAACACATAACTACGCCTACAAAGATTTATGGTTGGTGATTGAGCAGAACTACTGCGACACCATTTGTGAGGACACGCTGACATTTGCAGAAGAAATGCGTCATTCCACTTACTTCACCGACACTGTTCACCTTGCCATCGTTGACCAGGATGGCAACTTCACAGGTACAGGACGAGAATTCCTTCAGTACAGCTGTCCCATACGATTCGTAAAATTAAAAGAAGGGATGCATGGCACGCTGCACATCCACCACATCATGAGCGACCACATCATCGAGGGCATCCATGACATTGGCATCGAAATGTCACCGCTTCTTCAATCTATTGCGCCCAGCATCGATGCGCAACAAGATGAACAACAATAGGGTAAAGCCCCACAATGAAGAACCGCCATAACTGAAGAACGGTAATGGAATACCGATTACCGGTGTCAAGCCCAACACCATGCCCACATTGATAAAGACATGGAAGAGGAATATACTCAGCACACAATACCCGTAGATTCGGCCAAAACGATAGACTTGCCGTTCGGCAATGTGTATCAACCTTAGTATCAAGGACAGGAACAGCAGCAGTACGATAGTGCAACCCACAAAGCCTTCCTCCTCGCCTACTGTACAGAAAATAAAGTCAGTGTCCTGCTCAGGAACATATTTCAATTTTGTCTGCGTCCCATTCAGGAAACCTTTTCCCTTCAGTCCACCCGAACCGATAGCAATCTGTGCCTGAATAACATTGTAGCCTGCACCACGGGGATCGTCCTCAATACCCAACAACACACGAATACGCGTCTGTTGATGATCGCCAAGATGATCCATCACAATATTGGTGGAGTAGAAGAACCCCATCGATCCTATGGAGAACAAAGCAATATAGAAGTACTTCATCAGTCGCTCACGCAATGCCATATAAATAAGGTATAGCACCATCACGACACACAAGGAAAGCTGTACCCACGAAAGATCAAAAGGCAAAACAAACTCCGCAAACAAGAAACCAAGCCCAGTGACCAACACACCACCTCCCAGCAACCACCAGAAAGGAGCCATCAATGAGGTGTAAATCTTCACCATGAACGTAGAGAACAACCATATTCCCGTCAACACAAGGTAGGTGCCAAGACTAACCTCCGGCAGGTTGAAGAGAGGTTCTTCGTCAAAACGAATACCCACAACAAAATAGAACACTGCAGCCACTCCGACAAAAAGGAAACTACCAGGCATTCCCTCACGATAGAACATGAAGAAGAAGGAAAGGTAGACAAGGGCACTACCCGTCTCTTTCTGCATAACAATCAGCCCCATGGGCACCAAGACAACCAAGGCACAGATGATGAAGTCGCGCATCTTGTCAAGATGAAACTCAAAGCCACTGATAACACGCGCCACGCATAAGGCCGTACCGAATTTAGCGAACTCGGCGGGCTGAATACTGAAGGTGCCTATCTTAATCCACGACATCGAACCCTTGATGTCGTGGGCCAAGAAGGGTGTGGCCGCCAAAAGAACCAAAAAACCGGCATATATGACGTAGGAAAAAGACTCGTAGATGCGTTCGTCAATGCATAGCAATATGATTCCTAGAAAGAGCGAGGTGGCAATCCAGACAATCTGCATACCCGAACGGGAAGAGAAACTCAAGATATTACCCGCCTGATCGAAGTCATAACTTGCACCACACACACTCATCCACCCCAGTCCAAGCAAAGCAAGGTAGATGATGATCGTTAGCCAATCCAACGACCTCAGAATTCCTTTATTTTCATTATCTCGTGGTGTTGCCATAACTAATGTGTCTGTTCTCAAACTCACGGGCACGAGCCTGACTCGACTCCGAGAGTTTACCATTAATAAACTGCTCCATGATGAGCGCACCGATAGGCACGCCGTACGTAGCACCGAAACCACCATTCTCAACGTACACAGCCACGGCTATCTTAGGATTATCCTTTGGAGCGAATCCCATAAAGGCTGAGTGGTCACGACCCATATTCTGCGCCGTACCGGTCTTACCGCAAACTTCATACATCGAGGTGTTGGCAGAACGGCAGGTACCACCGGTCACAGCCTTTCGCATTCCCTCAACCACATAGTTGTAGTTGGAGGGAGATACTTTCGTATAGTGTTTCTTTGTAAAAGCCGTGTCAAGCGGTTCACCTTGCACTTCCTTCACGACATGAGGGGTGATGTAGTAGCCACGATTGGCTATTGTGGCTCCGAGATTGGCTATTTGCAAAGGCGTAAGGCAGACCTCACCCTGACCAATGGCGATAGAGATGATGGTGACACCATTCCAGGAACCCTTATACCACTTATCATAATAAGCAGCATTGGGAATCATACCACGGTTCTCACCGGGAAGGTCAAGTCCCAACTGATAGCCGAAGCCCATCGACACCATGTAGTCCTTCCACGTCGTCATGGCATCCTGTACGGTGGGATACTTCTTGCGGTTATTCATCATGTGATAGAGCCCCCAACAAAAATAACCGTTGCATGACGTTGCGATGGCAGGAATCAAAGGCAGCGGAGCACCATGTCCATGACAACCTACGGTGAGGCGACCGAGATGGAAACCGCGGCTACAAGGGTAAGCCGTACCCGTTGGCGAGATAATTCCCTCTTGTAAGAAAGTCAGTGCCTGACTTGTCTTAAAGGTAGAGCCGGGAGGATAACGACCCGAAATGGCTCGATTGAGCAAAGGCTTCATCGGATCCTGGCTAAGCATCTTATGATTATTACCTCGCTGGCGTCCCACCATAAGATGCGGATCATAGGTAGGTGAAGACACCAAACAGAGAACTTCACCCGTAGATGGCTCTATGGCTACAATCGCACCGAGCTTTCCTTTCATCAGTCGTTCACCAAGAGCCTGCAGTTCCAAGTCAATACTCAGCGTCAGGTTCTTTCCTGGAATAGGAGCCTCATCGAGTTTACCATTTTGGTAACGCCCCTTGATACGCCCACGGGCATCGCGAAGGAGAATCTCTGTTCCCTTGACACCGCGTAATTGCTTCTCATAACTGCGCTCCACACCCTGCTTGCCAATGTAGTCGCCACTTTGATAATAATCGTCCTCCTCAATGTCGGCTGGTCCGACCTCACCCACATCGCCAAGGATATGCGCGGCATGGGTGTCAGCATATTGACGGATACTTCGCTTCTGAATATAGAAACCAGGAAAACGGAACAGTTTCTCCTGAAAACTACTGAATTCTTCAGCCGACAGCTGGCTCATGAAGATCTGCTGCGTGTAACGGCTATAGCCGGGATTCTTATTCTTATCCTTGATCTCCTCCATTCGGCGATCAAACTTATCTCTCGTAATACCCAGACTTTGACACAAGTCCAGCGTATCAATACCCGCTGCCTCGTTGGTCACCACCATGATGTCATAGGCTGGCTGATTGTACACCAGCAATTTGCCATTACGGTCGCTGATAGAACCACGAGCAGGGTACTGGATGCGTTTCAAGAAGGCGTTGCTGTCGGCATTCTTCTTGAAGTCTTCGTTCATAAACTGCAGCGAGAACAGGCGTAAAATATAAATAAGGATGACCAGAACGGCCACCCCACCTAATACGTACTTACGATTTTCAAGGTGAAAGTCTTTATCTGCCATGGCCCCTCAGCGTTTCCAATACAACAATTACGATCCAAGTCATCAACAAACTGCAGCCAAACGCAAGCCCCAAATCCGTCAGGTTGTAGAACGAGAAGGATTCAAGCAGAAAGTACACGAAATGGTGCAGGAAAACAAGAAGAGTCAAATAGCGCAAATGGTTCCACACACCCATGGTATGGTAGTTGGGCGTCATGTCCTCCAAGGCATCCTTTGGGATGAGCATCTTCAGCCAGCCTCCCTGGAACATAGCGGCAAAGGTAAGTGAGGCGGCGGAGAGACCAGGTGTGTTCGTGAACATGTCCACAAGGAAACCCATCGCAAAGGCCCACACCAATGTGGCAATCTTATTGGCATTGGCAGGAAAATACAACAACAGAGCGACATACACCAGCGGGACACCATACCCCATCACGTGTATGTGATTCATCAGCAGCACCTGCAAAGCCAGCAGGACAATCAACTGCACGAGTCGTTTCAGGTTCTCTATTATCATATTTAATTTACTTGCATACGTGCCTGCAAGGTATCTATCTCTGCCTTGTCAGGATTGTTGATAATGTTCACGTCACGCAACGTAGCCAAGTCAAGACTCAGTCGCACCTTCAATTCATAACTCAGACCATCCTGCGAGGTAAGTACCTCCGACACCTTTCCTACGAAGATTCCTGCAGGGAAGACGCTTGAGAATCCACTCGTCTCCACAATGTCGCCCACACGGAAACGGGCATGAAGGGGAATGTCGTCGATGTAGGCATCCAGCACGTTACCACCCTTCCACTTCAAAGAACCGAAGAACTCGGTGCCACGCAGGCGGCAACTGATGCTCGAACGCGAATTAAGCACTGGCAACACGAGCGAATAATGATCGCTTACCTCAGAGACAATACCCACGATTCCCGTGCCGCTCACCACGCCCATCTCTCCTCTCACTCCATCCTGATACCCCTTGTCCAAGGTAATAATGTTGTCCTTGAGACGAACGCTATTGTTAATGACATGGGCAGGAATGACATCAAGATCGGCCAGATGGTCCTGCATGAGCAACTCCACGTAGGTGGTGTCATGCTTCAGCGTTGCCAGTTCGTCACGAAGAATCTGGTTGTTGTACTGCAACACGAGATTCTCGCGCGTGAGTTGTTCGTTGATTTTCTTGAGCTCCAGATAACTATGCATATCGCTCTCCCACTCCAACACGGTTCCTGCCAGCGCATTGGTCTGAGTAGCCCACACGCTTCGATGAAACATATTGAAACGGAAAAGCATCACCAAACTGGCTGTCTCCAACACAAGGAAGACAAACCAGTGGAGATGCGTTTTTATCCACTCAAGCCAACCGCTCATTCAACCAATTACATCAGGAATGAGAAGTTGTGGATATTCTTCAGAGCCACGCCAGTACCCTTAGCCACACTGTGCAAAGGATCCTCTGCCACGTGGAAGGGAATGTTGATCTTGTCGGTCAAACGCTTGTCCAGACCACGCAACAGGGCGCCACCACCAGTCAGGTAGATACCGTTCTGCACGATATCAGCATACAATTCTGGAGGAGTCTCGGTCAAGGCATCCAACACGGCAGTCTCGATGCGGGCAATCGTTTTCTCCAGACAGTGCGCAATCTCTTGGTAGCAGACGGGCACAGCCATAGGCAGAGCGGTGATCTTGTTGGGACCGTGTACCACATAGTCCTCGGGAGCCTCATCACCCAGATCAGTCAAGGCAGAGCCTACGTGAATCTTGATACGCTCAGCCATACGCTCGCTGACCTTCATGTTGTGCTGACGGCTCATGTAGTCCTGAATGTCAGCAGTCAGTTCGTCACCAGCGATACGCAAACTCTTGTCGGCCACGATACCGCCCAGAGAGATTACGGCAATCTCGGTAGAACCACCACCGATGTCGACAATCATGTTACCCTCGGGAGCACATACATCCAGACCTACACCGATGGCAGCAGCCATGGGCTCATAGATCAGGTAAACCTCACGGCCACCAGCATGCTCAGCACTATCGCGTACGGCACGCAACTCAACCTCAGTACTGCCGCTGGGCACACCAATCACCATCCTCATAGAGGGAGAGAACAGACGACTACCCGTATGCACCATCTTTATCAGACCGCGAATCATCTGCTCACAGGCATTGAAGTCGGCAATCACACCATCACGCAAGGGGCGCACGGTGCGGATGTCAGCATTCGTCTTCTCATACATCATCTTAGCCTTGTCACCTACGGCAATCATCTTGTCCGTACGGCGGTCAAGGGCTACAACGCTAGGCTCGTCTACGGCTATCTTACCATCGCTGATAATGATGGTATTGGCCGTACCGAGGTCCATCGCTATTTCCTTATTGAGTGAAAACAATCTCATTTCCTTAATTCGTCGTTTTGTCGTTTAATCGTTTAGAGAGATTCACTTTACGAACCAACCATGGATGGCAGTATCGTAGTGGCTGCTTACACCGAATGCCTGGGCAGCAAACCACTTGCGCTCGTCAAGTTCGCTCTGTGCACCGTTCTTCTCGAGCAACTTCATCAAAGGCTCGTACTCCTGCTTGCTGGGCACGATGATGACATCGCGGAAGTTCTTTGCTGCAGCGCGAATCAAACTGACACCACCGATATCGATCTTCTCGATGATGTCTGCCTCGCTGGCGCCACTTGCTACGGTCTGCTCGAAGGGATAGAGGTCAACGATGACGAGGTCGATCTCGGGAATCTCGTACTTAGCCATCTGCTCACGGTCACCTTCCAACTCGCGACGACCCAAGATACCACCAAACACCTTAGGATGGAGTGTCTTCACACGACCACCGAGGATGCTGGGATAGGTTGTCACGTCCTCAACACGCTGACAAGGGATGCCCAGGCTCTCAATGAAAGCCTGTGTGCCACCAGTCGAAAGCAACTCCACACCCTCTGCGTGCAACTTGCGCAAAATCTCATCAAGACCATCCTTGTGGAATACGCTCACAAGTGCTCTCTTTATCTTTCTTGTTTCTGCCATTTTATTCTTTTATTAATAATGTATAACGATTCTTTGTTTTTAGAGAGCGCAAAGTTACGTAAATTCTCTCACATTCCATTATTTTTTTTCTTAGTTTTTATAAAAAAAATATTAATAATTGATTTGCATCATACAAAACGTGCCTCTAAGTCGTCAAGAAACAGACATTAGTTTGTCCAAGCGTGTCCGCAACACAACTTTTTGCCATTTTATTAGCATTACTTTGCAAAATGCGACAAACATTCAGTCCGAAATAGCATTTTTAAGCATAAAAACACAAAATAAATAGAAAAATGTAAAGCAAAGTAATAAAAAAAGCGTAACTTTGCACCGCAAAACACAATTTGTTTTGACAACTTCGTACTTAGGTAAACAAACTAATAAATATAAAAGTTATGGAAAAGATTCGTGTAGCCATCGTTGGCTATGGAAACATCGGCCAGTACGCTCTGCAGGCTCTGCAGGCTGCTCCCGACATGGAGATCGCAGGTATCGTACGCCGCAATGGCGCTGAGAACAAGCCCGCCGAATTGGCTGACTATGCAGTAGTAAAGGACATCAAGGATTTGGGCAAGGTTGACGTGGCTATCCTCGCCACTCCCACTCGCAGCGTAGAGGAGCATGCCTTGAAGTGCCTTGAGATGGGTATCAATACCGTCGACAGCTTCGACATCCACGGTCAGATTGTTGACCTGCGCCGTTCGCTCGATGCTGCTGCCAAGAAGAACAATGCCGTCAGCATCATCTCTGCTGGTTGGGATCCAGGTTCTGACAGCATCGTACGCACTCTCATGGAGAGCCTTGCACCCAAGGGCATCAGCTACACCAACTTCGGCCCCGGCCGTTCCATGGGTCACAGCGTATGCGTACGCTCAAAGGAGGGTGTGAAGGATGCACTCTCTATGACCATCCCCGTAGGCGAAGGCATCCATCGCCGCATGGTTTACGTAGAGTTGGAGGAAGGCGCCGACTTGGAGAAAGTTACTGCAGCCATCAAGGCTGATCCCTACTTCGCCAGCGACGAGACACACGTCTTCCAGGTAGAGAGCGTTGACGCACTCAACGACGTAGGTCACGGCGTAAACTTGGTTCGCAAGGGTGTGAGCGGTCAGACCCACAACCAGCTCTTCGAGTTCAACATGAAGATTAACAACCCCGCCCTCACCGCTCAGGTGCTCGTCAATGTGGCTCGCGCCAGCATGAAGCAGCAGCCCGGTGCCTACACCATGATTGAGATCCCCGTCATCGACTACCTGCCCGGCAATCGCGAGGATATCATCCGCCACTTGGTATAAAACACACAGAATTAGTCATAGGATAATTATAAATAACGCGAGCCCTCTTCTTCGGAAAAGGGTTCGCATTTTTTATGTGACGCTGCGTCTCTTCAAAAAAGACGCTGCGTCTCTCCGAAAAAGACGCTGCGTCTCTCCGAAAAAGATGCAGCGTCTCTCCAGAAAAGATGTAGCGTCTTGCCTAGAAGGGCTATTTCTGCCTTTACAGTTTTCTAAGCGAAATGGCATAGCCACCACCGGGCTTTGCCTCCAGTTTCAGGCGGGTCTTGCTGTTGACCACCTTCTTCGTGATGGTGTAGTGCATGGATGCCACGTCGTCGTTGTAGTGGGCATCGGGAGCATCTGCATAGATCACGGCCTCGTACTTCTGGCCGGGTTCAAGGAAGTCGAGACGAAGGTCTGAGCGATGGCCATTCTCATCGCACTTACAACCCACGTACCAGTCCTGCGTACCCTTGGCACGACGGGCAATGGTGATATAGTCGCCTACCTCTGCCTCGAGGTATCGGCTCTCATCCCAATCCACGGCTACGTCCTTGATGAACTGGAAGGCGTCCATGAAGCGCTCGTAGTTTTCGGGCAGGTCAGCAGCCATCTGCAGGGGGCTGTACAAGGTAACGTACAAGGCTAGCTGACCAACCAGCGTCGTATTGATGCGCCCCCAACTGCTTTCCGTCCAGTCGTGCATGCGGGTATAGAGGATACCGGGCGTATAGTCCATCGGACCACCTTGCAGACGGGTGAAGGGAAGAATGCAGGTATGGTCAGGCTTATTGCCGCCAAATGCCTCGTACTCGGTACCCTTAGCACTCTCATTACCAATCATGTTGGGGTAGGTGCGGCAAAGTCCCGTAGGACGGATAGCCTCGTGTCCGTTGACCATGATGTGATGCTTACCAGCCTGTGTGATGGCATAGAGATAGTGATTCACCATCCACTGTCCGTAGTGATGCTCGCCACGGGGTACGATGTCACCCACATAGCCACTCTTCACGCTGTTGTAACCATAACGGTTCATCAAGTTATAAGCCTCTTCCATGTGACGTTCGTAGTTACGGGCACTGGCACTCGTCTCGTGGTGCATCATCAGGCGCACGCCCTTAGAATGAGCGTATTCGTTGAGTGCTTTGATGTCAAAGTCAGGATAGGGTGTGAGAAAGTCCGACACGAAATCCTTCTGATGGCCGTACCAGTCCTCCCATCCTTCGTTCCAACCCTCCACGAGCACCTGGTCGAAACCATGCTTGGCAGCAAAGTCGATGTGGCGACGCACATTGGCGTTGTTGGCAGCGTGGCGACCGTGGGGCTTAGCCTTGGAATAGTCTGTCTTACCGAGCTGCACACCAGGGAACTCGTCGGTATAGCTCCATGCCGTTTTCCCACAAATCATCTCCCACCACACGCCGATGTACTTGACAGGCTTAATCCACGACACGTCATCGTAGGCACAAGGGTCATTGAGGTTGAGGATGAGACGACTGGCCAAAGCCTTGCGTGCATCATCTACCACCATGACGGTACGCCAAGGACTCTTGCAGGGAGTCTGCAGATAGCCCTTGTTACCCTGCGCATCGGGCGTTAGCCAAGAGGTGAACACATAACCCTCCTGCTTCTCACCCTCCACGGTATGATCTCCCCCTTCAGGGGGTTGGGGGGTCTGTAGTTCCAGGTGCATGCAAGCATAATCCACCAAGGCAGCCTCGTGGATATTGATGTACAGACCGTCATCGCTCTTCATCTGCAGAGAGGTCTGCACGCCGGTGGGCGAGAAGGTCGTAGAACTTGAGTTACCGGCATGAGCAGCCATCACGTCTGGCATCTTGCCACGTATCTCACTCAACTTGGAGGTGGTGATGCTATATTCCTGCGAGTCATAGTCACCGGGAATCCACCATGCCGTATGGTCACCCGCCATAGCAAACTGCGTCTGCTCTTCCTTGATGGTGAAGTAAACGAGGTTTCTCTGCTCGGGGAATTCATAGCGGAAACCTAGTCCATCGTCATAGAGTCGGAAACGCACCACGATGAAACGTTGGGTAGAAGGTTGATTCAAAGTGACAGCCAACTCGTTGTAGTGGTTACGGATGGCAGCCTCTTCACCCCAGACGGGCTTCCACGTCTCATCAAACGTATTGCGCTCGGCTTTTGTCTGCTCAAAACCGTCCATCAGGTCGGCTCCACCCTTGCTGAGTTGCAAGCCTAACTTACTCGCCTTTATCACAGGCTTCTCCTGATAATACAACTGATAAGTGGGCACCCCATCACTTACGGCAAACGACAACTTGAGATTGCCATCAGGGCTCAGCAGTTGCTCATCAGCCTTCGCCTCCTGCGAGAAGCAGAAAGAGAGAGTGAGCACTAAGAATAATAAAGATTTTTTCATACACATAATTATTTATTGATTTTTCAAAAAAACTGCACTTTGTGCAGGAACCTTCAGCACACCGCGCGCAATGGACGCCTTGCCCTCGCTGCAACTCAGCACGTCCCATTCACCACCGGGCAACACCTGGCTAATCGTCCTGCGACTGCTGTTCAGCACCACCAGGATGCCTTTTCCGTACTGAGCCGCAATGATATTATTGCCTTTCACTGGCAGGAAGCGAACCGATTGCTCATATTGCCAACGATAGGTCTTGCGCAAGGCGATAAGTTCCCTCACGTATTCAAACACATCCTGATGAACGGTCTTCAGCGAAAAGTCAATGGCATTCACCCCATCCGGTGACTTGTAGCAATTACGCACACCTTTACGATCACGCAATACCTCATCACCACACCAGATGAAAGGAATACCTCGGCTCGCCAGTACAACGGCGAATGCCAACTTTTGCAATCGAGACAGCGAGTCGCCATGTAGCATCGTTTTCTTCAGTCGATCTGCCAGGCACAGGTCATCGTGACAACTCACATAGCAGATCATCTGTGAAGGACACGTCGCCCAAGGCATCGAACTATAATTCACCTTCTTCATGTCAACCTTTCGCTCCACGCCATGACAAGCGCCGAACAGTCCGAATTTCACGCTCTCCTCATGGCCTCGACGGCCTGTCAGGAAAGCGCCTTTCCGATCGTCATTCCACGGTCCACGAAGTCCATCGCGCAACTCGTCACCAAACGCCGCAATGCCTCTCATCAACTCATTGCCAAGGTGTCCCTTCATCGCCAAAAGCGAACCGTCACAACCAGGAGCAGCAGCCGTCCATCCTTCACCATATATAATAATAGAAGGATCAACTGCATTGACGGCCTCACGAATGGCATTCATCGTCTGCATATCGTGAAGGCCCATCAAGTCGAAACGGAAACCATCTATATGATATTCGTTGACCCAATGCAATATGCTTTCGACCATAAACTTACGCATCATAGGACGCTCGGATGCCGTCTCATTGCCGCAACCCGAGCCATTGCTCGGCGTGCCATCCTCATTCCATCGGAAGAAATAGCCTGGAGCCGTTCGCTCGAAGGGACTTTTCTTACAATCATAGACGTGATTATACACCACATCCATCACGACGCGTATGCCGGCACGATGCAACGCCATAACCATCTCCTTGAATTCGCGGATGCGAACAGAAGGATCGTAAGGATTGGTAGCATACGACCCTTCTGGAACATTATAATTTACAGGATCATAACCCCAATTATACTGTGGTTCGTCGGACTTTGATTCATCCACACTGCCAAAGTCGAAACAAGGGAGAAGATGTACATGCGTAACGCCAAGTTCCACGAGATGATCCAAACCTGTAGACAGACCGTCGCCATTCTTTGTACCACGCTCCGTCAGTCCCAGGTACTTACCCCGATTCTTGATGCCACTTCCCTTCCCTACCGTGAAATCACGCAGATGAAGTTCGTAGATAATGGCATCCTGAGGTTCCAGAAAAGTCGGGCGCGCATCGCTCTCCCATCCTTCGGGATGGGTGTCATTCATATCGAGAATCTGAGCACGTTTGCCATTCACGCCAACAGCCTTGGCAAAGATGCCTTGCGTTTCCAAAGGCTCATCAGAGTCCTCATAAAACACGCTAAATGTATAGAATTTACCTCGAAGATCACCAGCCGCGAAACCGCTATGCGTTCCATCTCCATTACGTTGAAGAGCAACAACATGCGGCAAACCTTCAGGCGTCAGGACACGCGCCTTTCCCTCTCCCTTTTCATAGAGATTCACTTCCACACGACGAGCACTTGGACTCCATAAACGAAAATAAGTTTGCGTTGGCGTATAGGCCATCTCGCAGAGAGGTCCTACCGGCACAGGCCATTCGTCATAACGTCGGGAAAGAATCATCTTAGGATTAATTTAGGAAACAACATACTATTAGGCACAACATGATATTTTGACACAGATTACGCAGATTTCACAGATTATTTCATTTCGACACGATTTGACGGATTGTATTTCTGCTAAAATAAAAAATCTGTGAAATCTGCGTAATCTGTGTCAAATAGTATATCATCGCCTTAATTTATGCATTGAGCATTAAGTATTATCACTAAGCATTGGAACACTCTCTTCGCCCAGCGATTTCTTGCGCTTGGGATTCTCCTTGCCTCCCATCTTCACCAACTGACGGGCCGAAGTGACAATGCTCGTCCCTGAGTCTGCCGTGATGGAAGCCAGACTATCGAAGGCGGTTTGCGTCTTGGCCAACTGCTGACGAGCCGTTTCAAAACGCTCAGCAAACATCTGTACACGGTCGATGATGTTATTGGCACACTCCATGATGTGCTGCTGATTCTCGACTTGGCGCACCTGTCGCCAAGTCATAGCCAACACTCGAAGCATGACATACAGGTTTTGGCTACCCGTGATGATCACGCCGCGGTCGTAGGCTTCTTTCCAAAGGATGGCATCGTTGGTCAGCGCCAACTGCAAGGCCGACTCCGAGAAAACGTACATCAGCACGAAGTCCAGTTTACCACGTCCTTCCTTAATATATTTAGAATAGTTTTTGCGAGAGAGTTCATTCACATGGCTTCGAACACTAGCAATATGCTGATGCAAAGCCATTTGACGTTCCTCATCGCTTTGCGCATGATGGTAGCGTTCGAAGGCTGTAAACGACATCTTGGAGTCGATAATCACGTCACGCTGATCAGGAAAATGCAGAATCACATCGGGAATCATCCTGCGTCCTTCCTCATCGTCGTAGAGCACGTTGCCTGACTGATCGCGCATGACATACTGCTCCTCAAATTGTGTTCCCTCTTCCAAGCCCATTTCTTCCAGCATCTGCTTCAGACGCAACTCGCCAAAGTTGCCCTGCGTCTTGTTCTCTCCCGTCAAGGCCTGAGCCAACTTGTCAGCACGCTCTCCCACCTCACGGCTCTGTTCGATGCTCTGCTTGATGGTGGCATCCAGACGCTCCATCGTGGTGCTGTTCTCACGTCCACTCTTCTCCACGGCTTCACGCATCTGTTGGATGTGATTTTGCAGCGGATTCAGGATGCCGGCCAACTGTTCACGGTTCACGGTGGAGAGTTCCTCTGCACGCTCTTTCAGTATGCGTTCCGAAGCATTCTTCATCTGCTCACGCATCAGTGCCAATTGTTGCTGAAGTTGTTCCTGCTGCTGCGCCTTCAATGCGTCTAACTGCTGCGCATGCTGGGCCTTGGTTTCTGCCAACTGCTGCGCATGCTGAGTTTTCAGTTCTGCCACCTGCTGCGTGTAATGACCCTTGATTTCCTCAATCTGCTGAGCCGACATCTCCTTGATCTGTGCCAGCTGCTCGGTGTATTGTTCCTCCTCATCCTTCAACCGATCCTCATACTGGTTCTTCAATTCCACATACTGGTTTTTCAGTTCCGCAATACGTTTTTCGTCCGCATTCACGATCTGTCCCACCGACGTTGTATATTGGGAACGGGTCATAAGCCAAGCCACTATCACACCTACAAGAAAAGCAATACAAATATAAAGGATAGCCATGAACGATAACAATGAGAATATGGTTAAGAATACAGCCTTTCAACGAAAAAAGGCAACCTCACAGTTGCCTTCTTTGTAGCGGGGCCGGGGATTGAACCCGGGACCTCATGATTATGAATCATGCGCTCTAACCAGCTGAGCTACCCCGCCATCTTTCGTTTTGCGAGTGCAAAGGTAGAACATTTTTTTCATTCCCGCAAGAAAAAACGAAGAAAATTGCAGAAAAAAAATCACTTTTGGGGTTTTCGCCCTTAAATTATGATTTGCGAATTATGAATTGTGAATTAAATTTTGTACCTTTGCACCGCTTTTAATTACGCACGCGCACATGAGACTAATGAAGAGACTTGATTTATACTTGCTGAAAGCCTACATGCAGCTTTTTGGCGGAACTTTCTTCATTTGTCTTTTCATATTCCTTATGCAGTTCACCTGGCGATACGTCAACGAACTTGTCGGGAAGGGTCTTTCCACCGAAATCTTGGCACAATTCTTTTGGTACGCCTCACTCACCCTCGTACCGATGTCTCTTCCGCTGGCCATACTTTTGGCAGCACTGATCACATTCGGCAATTTCGGTGAGCGCTTGGAATTACTGTCCATGAAGGCTGCCGGCATTTCCCTGCTGCGTGTCTTGCAGCCCATCTTTATCTTTGTGATGCTGATCTGCGTGGGCAGTTATTTCTTTCAGAACAAGGTTACACCCGAAGCCACTAAGCAATTAGGTGCTCTTGTATGGAGTATGAAGCAGAAATCACCAGAGTTGGAGATTCCCGAAGGCGTGTTCTACACCGACATCCCCGGCTACAACCTGTACGTCGAGCACAAGGACACCGAGACAGGAATGCTCTACGGCATCATGATTTACAGTACGTCCAATGGATACGAGGATGCACAGATTGTTTTGGCCGACTCGGGACGACTGCAGAGCACAGCCGACCGTATGCACCTCAAACTCACGCTTTATGGAGGCGAGCGTTTCCAAAACATGGCTTCGCAAGGCGGGCAGATGATGAAAGCAAATGTGCCTTATATGCGCGAAACATTCCAGAAGGAAGTTGACCTCATCGCCTTTGATGACAACTTCAGCGTGATGGACGCAAACCTCTTCGCCGGCGATGCTGCCACTAAGGACATCAAGTCCATCAACCACGGCATCGACTCGCTGACACATCGCATCGACAGCACAGGCCATGCCATCTATGCCACCACCTTGCAAAGCACGATGCTTCGGAACATACCCGCTGGGCGTGCCGACTCCGCAGAAGTTGTGGCTGCTGTGGCGCAACAACTGCCTTTCGACTCCATCATCGACCACATCTCGGAAGGAAAGAAACAAGAGGTGTGGCGCAGCGCCACCGCCAAGACACGCCAACTACAGAGCGACTATGAATTCCGTGCCGTACAAAATGGCGATGACAACGCTTCACTGAGGAAGCATCACATCGAGTGGCACAAGAAGTTCACACTGAGCGTAGCATGCCTCGTATTCTTCTTCATCGGCGCACCACTTGGAGCCATCATCCGCAAGGGCGGCTTAGGTATGCCGGTCGTAGTCAGTGTGCTGATCTTCATCTTCTATTACATCATAAACGTCAGCGGAGAGAAAATGGCGAAAACGGGTGTATGGGACATCACTTTTGGTGTATGGCTCAGCAGTATGGTGCTGGCACCCATCGGCGCATTCCTTACCTATAAGTCAAATCAAGACTCCACGATGTTCAACATCGAGGGCTACACCATGCCCATCAAGAAACTGTGGGCAAAGATTAAGAAAATAAGAAAAAAAATATATGAACGAAAAACTGAAACATATTGAGGAAGCCATCGAGGACTTCCGTCAAGGCAAATTCGTCATCGTCGTGGATGACGAGGATCGCGAGAATGAAGGCGACTTCATCACGGCTGCCGAGACCATCACTCCCGAGAAGGTGAACTTCATGCTGCAGGAAGGACGCGGAGTACTTTGCGCCCCCATCACCATCAGCCGCGCCAAGCAGCTGGAACTGCCCCATCAGGTGGAGGAGAACACCTCCATGCTGGGCACACCTTTCACCGTGACCGTCGACTTGCTAGAGGGTTGCACCACCGGTGTGAGTGCCCACGACCGCGCAGCCACCATCCGCGCTTTGGCTGACCCCAACATCAAGGCTGCTGCCTTCGGCAAGCCTGGCCACATCAACCCGCTCTACGCACAGGACAAGGGCGTGCTGCGCCGTGCCGGCCACACTGAGGCTGCCATCGATCTGGCTCGCTTGGCCGGATTGAATCCTGCAGCAGCGTTGATCGAGATACTCAACCCCGACGGCACCATGGCTCGTATGCCTCAGTTGAAGGAGGTGGCCGAGAAGCATGGTATGCGCATCATCACCATCAAGGATCTCATCGCCTACCGCCTGCAAATGGAGTCGCTTGTCGAGCGTGGCGAGGAGGCTGACCTCCCCACTGCCTTTGGCCATTTCCGCATCATCCCCTTCCGCCAGAAGTCGAACGGATTGGAGCACATCGCCATCATCAAGGGCGAATGGCAGGCCGACGAGCCCATCCTCGTGCGCATGCACAGCAGCTGTGCCACGGGCGACATCTTCGGCAGTCAGCGTTGCGACTGCGGCGAGCAACTTCACCAGGCCATGCAGCTCATCGAGAAGGAAGGTCGCGGAGCCGTGGTCTACCTCATGCAGGAGGGACGTGGCATCGGTCTGATGAACAAGATTGCCGCCTACAAATTGCAGGAGCAGGGCGAGGACACCGTGGATGCCAACCTGCACCTCGGCTTCCAGGCCGACGAACGCGACTACGGAGTGGGTGCGCAGATCCTACGCGAGTTAGGCCTCGGTAAGATTCGCCTCATCACCAACAATCCCGTCAAGCGTGTGGGCCTCGAAGGCTATGGCCTCGAAATCGTCGAGAACGTGCCCATCGTCATCCCCCCCAACCGCTACAACGAGCGCTACCTCGAAACGAAGCGCCTGCGCATGGGACACAAGATCTAGTCGGAATTAGGAATTAGGAATTGGGAATTAAATATAACAACATAATGAAACAACCTCTGACTAAAACACCATCCACCCTCGTGGAGTCAGTTGTATCTACTCCTCTTCTCGTAAGAGAGAGCTTGGGGGTGGGTCTGCTATGACAACTTTATCAGAAAGATTGAACCGCTTGGCGCCCAGCGCCACTCTGGCCATGAGCCAGAAGAGTAGTGAACTGAAAGCTCAAGGCGTTGACATCATCAACATGAGCGTGGGTGAGCCCGACTTCAACACGCCCGACCACATCAAGGCTGCTGCCATCAAGGCTGTCGAGGACAACTGGAGCCGCTACTCACCCGTGCCCGGCTATCCCGAACTGAAGCAGGCTATCGTCAACAAACTGAAGAACGAGAACGGACTTGACTACAAGCCCAGCCAGATTCTCTGCAGCAACGGTGCCAAGCAGAGTGTCTGCAATGCCATCATGGCATTGGTGAACCCCGGTGACGAGGTCATCATCCCCGCTCCCTACTGGGTAAGCTACCCCCAGATGGTGCTCCTGGCCGAGGGTACCCCTGTCTTCGTAGAGGCCAAGATCGAGGCCGACTTCAAGATCACTCCCGAGCAACTTGAGGCTACCATCACTGACAAGACACGCGCCATCATCCTCTGCTCGCCCTCGAACCCCACCGGTTCGGTATACAGCAAGGCTGAGTTGGAGGCTCTGAAAAACGTCCTGCTGAAGCACGAGCGCGTCATCGTCATCGCCGACGAGATTTACGAGCACATTAACTACGTGGGCGAGCATGCCTCAATGGCTCAGTTCGACGACATCAAGGATCGCGTAGTCATCATCAATGGTGTCAGCAAGGCATACGCTATGACGGGTTGGCGCATCGGTTTCATCGCCGCTCCCGACTGGATTGTCAAGGGCTGCAACAAGCTGCAGGGCCAGTACACCAGCGGTCCTTGCTCAGTAAGTCAGAAGGCAGCCGAGGCTGCATTCGCTGGCGACCAGCAGTGCGTCGAGGACATGCGCGTAGCCTTCGAGCGCCGCAAGAACCTCATCGTGAAGTTGGCAAAGGAGATTCCCGGTCTCGAGGTCAACGATCCTCAGGGTGCCTTCTACCTCTTCCCCAAGTGCAGCAGTTTCTTCGGCAAGGCTGATGGCGACCGTAAGATCAACAACAGCACCGACCTGGCCATGTATCTTCTCGAGGTAGGTCACGTGGCCACTGTCGGCGGCGATGCCTTCGGCTCCCCCGAGTGCTTCCGCATGAGCTACGCCACCAGCGATGAGAACATCGTTGAGGCCATGCGCCGCATCAAGGAAACACTCGCCAAGCTGAACTAAATCGCTCGCAAGCGAGCTAGTGAAAAGTGAATAGTGAAAAATTCCTCGCCCTTTATATATATAAGGTATAGGAGATTTTTGCTTTCGAAACATCCAAACCACCGGAGTTCTCGCAACTTCGGTGGTGTTTTTCATTCTAATATCAAATATGCAAAAAAGATAGTAAACATTTTGCAGGAAAGTGCAGCAAGTACCGATGGTGGATGCAGCAAGCACCGATGGTGGATGCAGCAAGCACGAGAAATGGACAATGCACGGAAAAAGTTTCCGCTACCAACGGAAAAATGAAAGATGCAGCGTCTTTCACTTACGATCCGCAGGTGCAATGGCAACACTACACACGCCACAGGCAATGGGAATGGCAGCAAAGGGAGCTTATTGACTTGCGTTTTGTGATTTATTTTTTTTGAGGCAAAAAGGCTCAAGGGTTCCGCTAAACCCTCACAAACAACTACAAAACAACAAGATACAGTAGCGAAACCCTTAGCGGAACCCTTGAACAACCTTCCGATAGAGTTCCGCTAAGGAATACTTTCACTTAAGCATATAGCGGAACCTTGGCGGAACCTTAACAAGGGGTTCCGCTAAGGGTTCCGCCAACGTAATCACCTTACGCACTGCAAGTTGCAAGACTTTAGCGGAACCCTTGAACCTTTTCGGGTAAAAATTCCAAAAACAAAAAAAGAGCCTCTTCCTCGGCTGGAGGAGAAGGCTCATGTTCGTCTGAAAAACGGACGTTGTGTTGCCTATCTTACTTAGAGATAGCGCCGCTGGGACATGCGTCAGCGCAGGTGCCACACTCGGTGCACTCGTCGGGGTTGATAGAATAGATGTCGCCCTCAGAGATAGCTCCTACGGGGCACTCGTCGATACATGTGCCGCAAGCAACACAGTCGTTACCAATTACGTAAGCCATAGTCTTATAAATTAACAATTAATAATTAATAATTAACAATTCTCGCACGATGAGGTTCGTTGCCGAAACCTTTTTCCATGGGCAAAGGTAATCAATTTTGAGTAATTGTGCATCATTTTTTCGATTTTTTTTGCTCTCAATCATCAAAAATGGTGATTTGAGCAATAAAAAGGGCTTTTGTGCGTTAATAATATAATGTAAATAAAACTAATGAAGCGCATTGTTGTCATCCTATCGCTGGTGCTTAGCGTGCTGACTGCCGCAGCCCAGACACGCAAGGTGCAGAATCGGCCGTATCTGGACGACCGACGACTGCATTATGGCTTCTGCCTGGGATTTCACATGCAGGATTTGGAGAACTACAACAACGGACACATCGACCCGGAAACGGGCGAGCAGTGGTATGCCGACATCAACAACTACAACCCGGGCTTCAACGTCGGCGTGCTGGCTGAACTGAAACTCAACAAACACTTCTCGCTGCGCGTGAACCCCACCATGTACTTCGGCCAGAAGCATTTGTGGATGCACGACCAGGTGAGCGGTCGCGACACGACGCAGAACATCAAGAGTACGTACATCTCAATGCCTATCGACCTGAAGATAGCAGCTCCACGCTACAACAACTTCCGTCCCTACGTCATTGCTGGTGTGGCCCCCACCTTCGACCTGACGACACGCAAGCATGAGGCCTTCCGACTGAAGACGGCTGACTGCTATCTGGAAATCGGTATGGGTTGCGACATCTACCTGCGTTACTTCAAACTGATTCCGGAACTGAAGTTCTGCTTCGGATTGGCGAATATCCTACAGAAGGACCGCTCCGACCTGATTGACGGTTCGCTTTTGAAATACACAAACGCCGTGGACAAGACGCGCAGCAAGATGATTGTGTTAAGTATATTCTTTGAGTAGAGAAGCAGACCCTCTCTGGTCTGTATTTACAATGCGCCAGCGTGGTGCGGAAGCCGAACCATCCATGCGTCAAAGGTTGCGGATCGTGATACTCCACCAGCGTTTCGCCATCGACAATGTAGCGCACCACGCCATCGATGCACTCCAGACGGATGTGATACCAATGGTTGGGACGGAGGAGATGGTCGGCGTCAGTGTATTCCTTGAGGATTTCGGGTTGCGTATTAAAACCGTCATAGCGACGGAAACGCGTAGTACTGTTGTAGTTGCCACCATAGCCCACATAGTAGAGGCTCAGCGAATAACAGTTCTTGAAGATGCCGCCTCGCTCACGCATACGAGGCCAGATGCTGCCAGCAGGAGCACTGGGGTCGGTGGCCATCCAGAAGCAGTTGAGGTCGGAGAGGCGATCAGTGCTGTCACACTCCACCACCATGGCATCGTACTCTATTACCAAGTCACCGCGCAACTCGTGCTTGTACCACAACGTCAAGCCTTTGGGCGCCCATATCTCTGCCTCGCCATCCTTCCACTCCACACGGCTCACAAGATCCTCTGCCTCCATCACCCAATCGGAGGGAGAGGCAGAGAGCACAACAGTATCACGAACCGAAGCAGCGGATATTTCACCCGAAAAAAGAGAAAAAAGAAGAAACAATATTCCTGCGAACCTATTTGTAGCGCGGCTCCTTTCCATTTTAACGCTGTCTGTCATTCTGATGCATTTCTAATTGCTGAGGATGGTGCATAAAAGATGGACCGTCCTGCTCTCTTGTGAAGGACAAACCGATATTGAACTTCGTATTCTCCCCCACCTTGATGCCCAGGTCGGCTCCGATGGTCGTGCTGGGTCCCATCATGCCTGGCACGTATGGCATTCGGGTGCTGAAACGGTCAGAAGAAGAAGAAAGCGGGCCGAAGTCGTGCGAAAGGAAGCCGGTGACGTCGAGGCGATCGTTGATGCGATAGTTGGCCAAGCCGAAGATCCCCAATGAACTATGTCCATTGCCCAACCCCGTGAAGTGGCAGTAGTCCATACCGGCAGCCAAGGTCAACCGATCGTTGACGGGGTAGGCATAAAGTGCAGCTATGTCCGTAAAGAAATGTGCACCACGCCAAGGATTGTTCTTACCGAAACCCACACTCACCCCCATATCCACACTGGCATTGAGTCCGCTGTGTATATCCCACAACCCGCCAAAGGCAGGACCATAGAAACCAGGGCGAAACACGGGCAAGGAGAGCGCAGAAAAACCTGGATAGGAACCTCGCCACAGAGTGATGCCGGTGTCGTACGAAGGGGCACACAAGGCATCATCCACAGCCACAGAGTCATTAGAGAAAGCGTCCTCCTTCAACTCTTGGGCAGAGAGAGAAAGCACAGAAAGCGCTAATGCAAGCAGAATAAATGTACGTTTCATGCCGCAAAGTTACCATTTTCTGCCTATTTTTCGAAAAATATGCGATTAAAAAAACTTAATTCGCAAAAATATACTATCTTTGCAAAAACATAACATTAAATAGCCTAACCATTAAGGAAAAGGAATATGAAAAAGTTTATATCACTTGCACTCACCATCCTGGCTATTACATCGTGCGGCAACAAGGGGCAGCAGGAGGCTGTAATCGACGGACAAGATTCCATCGAAGCAGAGGCTCCCGCCATCAACAGTTTTGAGAATATGAACCTCGAGCAACTGAAGGAGAAATGGACAGAAATGACGGGTGTTACGGAGGCTCCCACACAGTTTGCGCTGAAAGACCTCGACGGTGATGGCATCGCAGAGCTGGCTCTTCGTGGTGGTAAGGACAACGCCAACGTACTGCTTATCACGAAGGAGATGACACAGATTCTCTATGCACCACTCGAAATGCTGCAGAAAGCCGGCACGAACATCATGGCGCACCCTAAAGAAGCTGGCGAGGCAGTCTTCAGCAACGTCAACGCACGGATGAAGGACAGCAAGTTGGTGTTCTGCTACAAGGTCACCGACGACTACAAGGCCGACAAGACCACCTACACCGACATGCTGACAGGCAAGGCGCTCACCAAGGCGCAGGTCGAGGAATACGACAAGGTGGACGACGGCGAAGAATACGACTACATCTACTTCGACTGGGAGCCGCTCAGCAACTGGAACAAGCCTGAGAACGAGCGCGAAGCCCTCACCGAACCGCTTGACAAGTGCTGGAAGCAGAAGGTCAAGGTGCAGGACTACGTGACGGCCAACATAAACAGCAAGGGCGAGGTGGAACTTGACATCAACTGGGACAAGCTCCTGTCGAAGAGCAATTACTACATGGACCCCATCGCCTTCGACTACGACAACCCCGACAGCAAGCAGAAGGTGCAGGGACTCAGTGCCAAGGCCGTAGGTCTCTTCACATTCTACACGAGCATCTACATCTTGCTGGAGAACAAGCACATCGTGGAACTCAACGTAGAAAATCTGAGAGAGGAACCCGTATTCTACGCCACTCCCCCACTCTGCAAGTACGGCAAGTCAATGTACATCGAGGTGCAGGAAGAGTCTTTCCCCAACATTATGGACATCAACGGCAACAGCATCTTCATCAATATCGGATCTAACGAAACGAGTCTCTGTGCCATCGGTTCGGACAGCATCAGCTATAGCCACCTCGTCATCACGGAGGGTGGACAGCTCATCTATGCCGAGGGACAGGTGTTCGGCAAGCGCGATGTCATTTACGTAGGTATCATCGACAGCCAAAAGAGAGAGGATTACACCACTCACTACACCTACCACATCCAGTACTGCCAGAAGAACGGCGGCAAATGGGAAAGCGACAAGACGAAGGGTGAGTTCGACATTGTTGGCTCAAAGACATTTGACTTTGAGTACGATCAGAGCGACATCATCATCAAGAGTGGCCTCAACTTCATGGCACTCGACGGACAGTCGCTCAAGGAGCCACGCAAGGGCACTTACTACTACCATTTTGCACAACGTCACAGAAAAGTGATAGAGTAACCTCATAACCATAAAACCTCATAACCCCATGAAAAGAATACTCACAATATGCCTCATGGTCTTCACAGCCACTTTGGCCATGGCACAGACAAAGGCGCAGAATGCGCGTATCAAGGAGATACGCGAACTATACAGCGAGACGATGAAGCTCATCGAGATGAACAGCGAGGACTCGGAGTACACCGACAACAGTCTACATCTGCAGATGAACCGCATGTTGCCCGGTGCCGGCATGCAGCACTACAACATCGACATGTACATCACGGACTGTGGTAATGATGAAATGCTGGAGCAAGACTGGCGTCCATACTTCTTCCGCATCAAGTATAACATCGCTGCGACGGAGTTCATACACGAGGTCATCGTGCAGCCTAACACATTTAAACCAGTTTTCCATTACCACAAGTTTCCCGACACCAGCGACGGCACGCTCCACGAGTACCGCCTCTACTACAACACCAACGGCACATTGTGCTACGCATCGGAAACCAGCCAGGATCACGATGACAAGAATAAGAAAGTGAAAGAGCTAAAGGCCGACAACACGGATGTGAAGGTTTACTCCAAACTCTGCAAAGATGTCATCGACTGGGCTGTCAAGACACTTAAGATGTAAAGTGATACATTATTATATTATTAACTAAAAAAAAAGAGAATTATGAAGAAGACTTTGTTTAGCCTGATGGCTATGTGCATGATGCTTGTTATGGCAAGCTGTGGTGAGAAGAGTACCGGTACTGGTTTGGAAGGCAAGTGGGGAACCGACGCAAGAAGCATGATGGGCGATGCCGGCCAGATGTTTGAGAAGTGCGAACTCCTGATGACCCTGGATGGTGGCAAGATATCTATGGCTTTCGACATGTCAGGTGACATCAAGGAGAACGGCATGGGTATGTCGCTGGGCTTGAAGGTTGAGATTGATGGCAGCTACACCGCTACTGCAGATGCCCTTACAGCAAACTTCGAGAACTCATCTCCTAAGGTTGACCTTTATGAATTCGACCTCGACAGCAACTCAAAGAGCATGTTGGAGGCAGCAGGTATGTCTGCTGATTTCCTCAAGGACGCATTGATGGCAGAGCTCACTCCCGAGAACTTCAAGCAAGCAGTTGACGGCGTTAAGGGTACCATGAAGATCAAGCAACTCGATGCCACCACATTGACACTGGCTGACGAAACTGGTAACGAGATGACCTTCACCCGCAAGTAATCCATCTTTCGTTATATCCATGAAAAAAATACTTTTCTACGTCATTCCCGCACTTACGGTCTTGGCGTGTGGAAAGTCACAAGCATCGGGCGCCAAGGACTACTTGGCGCCCGACTCGCTACAGATGACCGACATCAGCGCAGAAATAGACTTCGGTTATCAGACGGAGCGAACCATCGACATCATCGTCATCCACTCCAACTACTACCTAGGACGTGACTCCTTTTCTACGAAGGGATGCATCAGGCAGTTTCGTGATAACAACGTGGCTCCTCACTACATGATAGAACGCAACGGCAATATCCTGCGTCTTGTCGATGAACGACACATCGCTTGGCACGCAGGCAAGAGCGCACTGCCCGGCACCGACCGCACCTCGCTCAACCAGAACTCCATCGGCATCGAGGTCATCAACAGCAAGACACAAGGCCCCACGCCTCAACAGTACGAGAGTCTCGTTCGTCTCGTCACCGACATCCGTTCACGCCATGACATCAAGTACCTGATGCGACACAGCGACATCGCTCCCGACCGCAAGACCGACCCTTGGAAGTTCGACTGGGTAGGATTCTGCGAGAAGGTACGCGCCACCTCTGGCGACATCATTTATGTTGAAGACATTGAAGATTAAAGGATAAAATCTGCAGAATCCGTGTCATCCGCGCCTAAAAAACACTTTTTTGCACCCAAAAACGCAAAATTATGAATTCTGAATTATGAATTCTGAATTAAATATTGTACCTTTGCACCCGCTTTCCGCCCAGGTCGCTGGCAGGATGAAGAGTTCCCTGTTATGCCTCGGCTGAACGACAAACAATTTTTAAATACCAAATTCAAAATGGCAGATTTAATTAAAATTGCTGAGGAAGCATTTGCTACTGGCAAGCAGCACCCCACCTTCAAGGCTGGTGACACTGTAACCGTAGCTTACAAGATCGACGAGGGTAACAAGGAGCGTATCCAGCTCTACCGTGGCGTATGTATCAAGATCTCTGGTCACGGCGACAAGAAGCGCTTCACCGTTCGCAAGATGTCTGGCACCGTAGGTGTGGAGCGTATCTTCCCCATCGAGAGCCCCAACATTGACAGCATCACTGTCAACAAGATTGGTAAGGTTCGTCGCGCTAAGCTTTACTACCTGCGCAACCTCACCGGTAAGAAGGCACGTATCGCCGAGAAGCGTACCGCAACCAAGACCGCTGAGTAAACCTCACTCTCAAAGACAAGCAAAAAAGAAAGCGTCAACTCCTTCAGGAGCTGACGCTTATCTTTTTATTCTACATTTTACTTCACGTTACCAACCTTGATCAAGTACTCGGCAATCTGTACAGCGTTGAGGGCTGCACCCTTCTTGATCTGGTCGCTGACGAGCCAGAAGGTGAGGCCGTTGGGATTAGCGAGATCCTTGCGAACACGGCCTACATAAACGTCGTCGCAGTTCTCGTGGAAGAGAGGCATGGGATATACCTTGTTTGCAGGATCGTCTTCAAGTTGCAGACCATTGCCGTTGCGTACAGCCTCCTTGAACTGCTCTACGCTGACAGGCTCTTCGGTCTCAGCCCAGATAGCCTCGCTGTGGCAACGAAGTGAAGGAACGCGAACGCACATGGCGCTGACCTCGCAGTCGGTATGCATAATCTTCTTGGTCTCGTTGTACATCTTCATCTCCTCCTTGGTGTAACCGTTGTCGCAGAACACGTCAATCTGAGGTATGACATTGAATGCCAACTGATAAGCAAACTTATCAACCGTAGGCTTTTCACCAGCCAACACCTGTCGATACTGTTCGTAGAGTTCAGCCATGGCAGCTGCACCGGCACCGCTGGCAGCCTGATAGCTGCTGATGTGGATACGCTTGATGTGGCTGATATTCTCAAGAGCCTGCAGGGCAACCACCATCATGATGGTAGTGCAGTTAGGGTTAGCAATGATATTGCGAGGACGGTTCAGCGCATCCTCGGCATTGCACTCAGGCACTACGAGGGGTACATCCTCATCCATGCGGAATGCACTACTGTTGTCGATCATCACAGCACCATACTTCGTAATGGTCTCAGCGAACTCCTTTGAGGTACCACCACCAGCACTGGTGAAGGCAATATCTACACCCTTGAAATCATCGTTATGCTGAAGCAGCTTCACCTCAATCTCCTTACCACGGAAAGTGTACTTCGTGCCGGCGCTACGCTGGCTACCGAACAGCAGCAGTTCATCAATGGGGAAATTTCTCTCGTCGAGCACACGCAGGAACTCCTGTCCTACGGCTCCGCTTGCACCTACAATTGCAACTTTCATAATCTTATAAAACTAATTACCTAAAAATGCGGTGCAAAGGTAGTAATTTTAATTCATAATTCATAATTCACAATTCATAATTCGCAACACGCTGTGTATTTTTTCTATTTTCAGTCCGTTATTTAGCTATAATTAGTCAATTATCAACCGAAATGCCTAATTATGAATTATGAATTGTGAATTATGAACTAACATAAGTGAATTATGAATTAAATTTTGTACCTTTGTGGCGTAATACCATAATCGACATACAATACATGCGTATACTTAGTATCCTACTTAGTGCCCAAGGGGCCTTGGTGACCGACCCGACATGGATATTCTTCCTCGTGCTGGTCATCATCCTTTGTGCCCCTCTGCTGCTGAGGAGACTGCGTATCCCCCACATCATCGGCCTCATCCTGGCGGGCATACTGGTAGGAGAGCATGGACTGAACATCCTAGAGCGCGACAGTTCGTTTGAGCTTTTCGGGCAGGTGGGTATCTACTACATCATGTTCCTGGCCGGACTGGAACTGGACATGGGCAGCATCATCCACTACGGCCGGCAAGGCGTGCGATTCGGTCTGCTCACTTTCATCGTGCCGTTCGCTTTGGGTTTTGCAGCCTCCCATTGGCTACTGAGCTACGACATCTGCACTTCGCTGATGATGGCATGCCTCTTTTCATCCCACACATTGGTGAGCTACCCCATTGTCAACCGCTATGGACTTGGTAAACACCGGACGGTGGTCATCTCTGTGGTGGCGACTGCCTTTACCACCTTTGTTTCGCTTGTCGTTTTAGCCTTTGTTGTGGGCAGCCAGGATCCTGACAGCAACTGGCTCTATTGGCTTTTGTTTAGCGTGAAATGTGTCGTGTACGTGGCATTTGTCTTCCTCATATTTCCATGGGTCGCACGCCGTTTCCTGCGCCGCTACGATGACAGTGTCATGCAGTTCGTCTTCATCCTCTCGCTCGTCTTCCTGAGTGCGGCGTTGGCTAAGCTTGCAGGATTGGAAGGCTTGCTTGGCGCCTTCCTTTCTGGTTTGGCCATCAACCGGCTTATCCCACACACATCCCCTCTCATGACACGCCTGCAGTTTGTCGGCAACGCACTTTTCATTCCCTATTTCCTGATTGGCGTGGGCATGATCATCGACGTCAGGGTAATGGTAAGCGATATGGCCACCCTCGAGGTTGTCCTTGTTGTCGTGACGGTGGCTATGGCAACCAAGTGGATAGCGGCATGGCTCATGAACAAGCAAGAGAAAGGTTCAAATGACGAACGTACACTGATGTTCGGCCTGAGCAATGCACACGCAGCAGGTGCACTGGCCATCGTGATGATTGGAACGGCGAAAGGCATGATGGACGTACCCATCCTTAACGCCACGGTGATGCTCATCCTCTTCTCGTGCATCGTGAGCAGCCTGGCCACCAACTTAGGCGCGCGCAGATTAGTACTGAACGACAAGCAGACGGAGCACAACCGCGGTTCATATCATGGCAAATGCCTAGTCACCTACGACCATCCCGAGACTGTGGACGTACTCACTCAACTGGCCATCCTCATCCGTAACCCTTACATCCACGACAGTTTGATGGGACTATCCGTCACGTTCGAGGAAGACAACCTGTACGGCAACGATTCCATTGTGGCCATGGAGGAGAGTAAGCGCAACAAAGCCTTGCGCCGAAGCAAGCAAAACCTCGTAGAGGCCAAGCGCATTGCGGCAGCAGCCGATGTGCAGATGGCCACGTTGAGTCGTGTGAGCACCAACGTAGCATCAGGCATCCTGCACACCATGAAGGAGCGCGATGTAGGTGAGGTCATTTTGGGTATGCACCTCATCGACGGCAACGCTCCGGCCGGTTCGTTGGGAACGGTAGTCGACGGCGTGTTGACAGGTTCGCATCGCGAAGTCATGGTGGTTCACCCCATCGTCACTCCGGGCACCATACGCATGGTACACGTCTACATCCCCGAGAAGGCTGAGTTTGAAGCAGGATTCTACAAATGGGTAGAGCACGTTTGCCGCATCGGTGAGCAGTTGGATTGCCACCTGAGTTTCAATGGTTGGCCCGAGACGCTCAAGCACATCACCGAGTATATGGTAATGAAACATCCGCATGTACGTTCGGAGGCCCACATCCTGAAGGAGTGGGATGAGATAAAGAGTAATGGAGAGAAACTGGGCAAGGGCGACATGATGATTGTTGTCACTTCGCGTCCCGGCTTTATTTCCTACCACAAAGACATGGATACACTGCCACGAATCATGGCAAGACTACGAAACACAAGCATCATGATGCTCTTCCCCGACCAGTTCGGCGAGCCTAATGAAACCATGTCGGTATTTGCTCCTACCGGCGCAGCCATAACCAGAAAATTAAGAATAAGGAAATGATAAAGTTACGTAATATTACCAAGAGCTTTGGCGACTTGCAGGTGCTCAAGGGCATCGACCTCGACATCGAGAAGGGAGAGGTAGTCAGCATCGTAGGTCCAAGTGGTGCGGGCAAAACCACATTGCTCCAAATCATGGGCACACTGGACAAGGCAGATGACGGCACGATTGAGATCGACGGCATCGACGTAAGCAAACTGAAGCAGAAGGAACTGAGCAAGTTCCGCAACCAGAAGATTGGATTTGTATTCCAGTTCCATCAGCTTTTGCCGGAGTTTACGGCATTGGAGAACATCATGATTCCTGCTTTCATTGCAGGCACGAGCAAGAGCGAGGCCAAGAAACGTGCTGAGGAACTCCTTGCCTTCATGGGGCTGACGGAACGTGCCACTCACAAGCCCAACGAACTATCGGGTGGCGAGAAGCAGCGCGTAGCCGTGGCTCGTGCCCTGATGAACCATCCTGTCGTCATCATGGCGGACGAGCCCAGCGGCAGCCTCGACTCGAAAAACAAGGAGGACTTGCACCGCCTCTTCTTCGAACTGCGCGACAAGATGGGCCAGACCTTCGTCATCGTCACACACGACGAACAGTTAGCCTCCCTCTCCGACCGCGTGATTCACCTAAAGGATGGCCTCATTGAAAGAGAAACAAAGAGTGAATGATTTACCGGAATACCGCACTCAAAAAAGTTAGCACACATGATAAAATTAGGAGAAATAAACCAACTTACCGTGGTGAAGAGCGTCGATTTCGGCCTCTATCTCGACGGTGGCCCGGAAGTGGGAGACATACTGCTACCCAACCGCTATGTGCCACAAGGAACAAAGACAGGAGATAAGCTTGATGTTTTTCTGTATCTTGATATGGAAGAAAGAATCATCGCCACCACCGAGAAACCATTGGCGCAGGTCGGCGACTTTGCCTATCTCGAGGTGGCATGGGTCAACAACTTCGGAGCCTTCCTACACTGGGGACCCATGAAAGACCTCTTCGTGCCCTTCCGCGAGCAGAAAATGAAGATGCAAAAGGGCAGCAGCTACATCGTACACATCCATCTGGACGAGGAGAGCTACCGCATCATGGCCAGTGCCAAAGTGGACAAATACATCGACAACACCTTCCCACCCTACCAGGTTGGCGACGAGGTGGATGTGCTTGTCTGGCAGAAGACGCAGCTTGGACTGAAAGTCATCGTCAACAATCGCTATGCAGGACTTCTTTACGACGATCAGGTGTTCCGCGCCCTCCGCACCGGCGACCGCACCAAGGCCTACATCTCACAGGTACGTCCTGACGGCAAGCTCGACCTTAGGCTCTCACGTCCCGGTCAGGCTGCTGTGGAGGATTTCAGCGAGACGCTGCTGCAATACATTAAAGACAACGGTGGCAGCACTGCCCTCTGCGACAAATCCCCAGCCGAGGACATCTACGAGGTTTTTGGCGTAAGCAAGAAGGTCTTCAAAAAGGCTGTAGGCGATTTGTACAAGCGTCGCCTCATCACATTGGCTCCCAATGGCATTTGCCTAGCATAATTCTTACAACAACTTATACTTAACCAAAAAAAATGAGACATTTTAAACAGTTATTTCTTGTTGCTTCCCTATTTGCCTTGCCCGCCGCAGGACAGGAAGCTTACTACCCCATCACCCCAGTGCCTTTTACCCACGTCCACATTGCCGGACAGACATTCTGGGGACAGCGTCTGCAAGCCAGTCAGGACGTGACCATTCCACTGGCATTCAGCAAGAGCGAGGAGACTGGACGCTACACCAACTTCTCGAACGCTGCTGAGCATATCAAGGATAATAACAAGGTATTCACCATCAAGAAGGGAACCTTCTCCTTCGACGACACCGATCCTTACAAGACTATCGAGGGTGCCAGCTACCTGCTGCAGACCTACCCCAATGCCAAGTTCAAGGGCGGTCGACTGGATAAATACGTGGACAGCGTGGTGGCAGTCATCGCATCGGGTCAGGAGGCTGACGGCTACCTCTACACCTCGCGCACGCAGAATCCCGCTCACCCTCACGAATGGGCTGGCAGCAAGCGTTGGGAGCGCGTGGAGGACCTCTCGCACGAGTTCTACAACCTCGGCCATCTATGCGAGGCTGCCGTGGCACACTACTACGCAACAGGCAAGCGCAACTTCCTCGACATAGCCATCAAGTATGCGGACTGCATTTGCCGTGAGGTGGGCGACAAGCCCGGACAAGCCAGCATGGTGCCCGGACACCAGATTGCAGAGATGGGTCTTGCCAAACTCTACATCGCCACGGGCGACAAGAAATATCTGGAGCAGGCCAAGTTCTTCCTCGACAAGCGAGGTAAGAAGGATCCCAACTGGAAGCAGACACGTCAGGGACTCTTCGACAGCGACGGCTACTTCCACTCACTGAGCGAATACTCACAGAGCCACAAGCCCGTCACCGAGCAGGATGAGGCTGTGGGACACGCGGTGCGAGCTGGCTACATGTACGCCGGTATGGCTGACGTGGCAGCCTTGACGGGTGACTCTGCCTACATCCAAGCCATCGACAGAATCTGGGATAACATCGTAACCAAGAAGTACTACATCACAGGTGGTGTGGGTGCCACATCGAGTGGCGAGGCTTTTGGCGATAACTACGAACTGCCCAACATGAGTGCCTATTGCGAGACCTGTGCCGCCATCGCACAGGTGTACCTCAACTATCGACTCTTCCTCCTGCACGGCGACTCCAAGTACTACGATGCATTGGAGCGCTCGCTTTACAACGGCGTCATCAGCGGCGTGTCGCTCGATGGTGGTCGTTTCTTCTATCCCAACCCACTGGAATCCATGGGCCAGCACCAGCGTCAGGCTTGGTTCGGATGCGCCTGCTGTCCTTCAAACATTGCACGCTTCATTCCAAGCGTACCCGGATATTTCTATCAGGTCAACAAGAAAGATGTGTATGTCAACCTGTTCTGCTCGAATACGGCAGACATCAACGTGAACGGCAAGAAGGTTACTCTGCGCCAGGAAACTGGCTATCCTTGGAATGGCGACATCAACCTGACCATCGACAAGAACACGGCTGGCGAGTTCAATCTGCGTCTGCGCATCCCCGGTTGGGTACGCGGACAGGTAGTGCCCAGCGACCTCTACAGCTATGCCGACAACAAGCAACTCAGCTACAGCGTCAGCGTCAACGGACAGCCCGTGGAGGCTGAGCTGGAGCAAGGCTATTTCGGCATCAACCGCAAGTGGAAGAAGGGTGACAAGGTAACGCTGCACCTCGAGATGCAGCCTCGCATCGTGACAGCCTTGGAAGCTGTAGAAGCCGACCGCGGCCGTGTCAGCGTGGAGCGTGGTCCTATCGTTTACTGTGCTGAATTCCCCGACAACAACTTCGATCTGGGCGCTTTATTGCTCAGTCAGAAACCCAAGTTCGAGGTCAAGAACAGCGGATTCAGCTTTAAGGCAGACAATGGTCAGCAAGAGTGTGAGTTCATTGGTTTGACGACATCCGGCCAAACGCTCAACTACAACGGCCTAGGCAAACTGACGACTCAGGATGTCACACTCAACCTCATCCCCTACTACGCATGGAACCATCGTGGCAGTGGCCGCATGATGGTATGGCTTCCCTACGAACTGCGCGCCACAACACCAGCCAAGCCTGCCACCATTGCCTCGAAAAGCAAGCTGACCGCCAGCACACGCACGGCAGCGATGAGTGCCATCAATGACCGTGTACTGCCCAAGAGCGCTAACGACAAGTCAGCGCCCTACTACCACTGGTGGCCCAAGCAGGGCGGCACGGAGTGGTTGCAGTATGACCTGCCCGCAGAAAGCACCCTGTCATCAAGCGGAGTGTACTGGTACGATGACGGTCCCTGGGGCGGTTGCCGTGTTCCCAAGGCTTGGCGTATTCTCTACAAGGATGCCAGCGGACAGTGGAAAGCCGTGCAGCCCATCGACAATTACGGCACCAAGAAAGGAAACCTCAACACTGTTCACTTCAAGCCCATCAAGACAACAGCCATCAAGATGGAGGTAGACTTGCCTGACGACAACAGCGCAGGCCTCTTCGAATGGGAGGTGGAATAAGTAATCGGAATGCCGGAATACCGGAATACCGCCCCCCCCACAAAAAAGCGGGATGCCGATTGGCATCCCGCTTTTTATCTTTTCATCTCATTTCCAAGCAGGCACTCCCGATCCTGCACGATAGACGGCAGCGAGATTGATACGGAAGAGCAAAGTGCTGTAGGCAGGAATGGCACCTGTGGCCTTTGCACCATATGCCATCTGCTGAGGCACGTAGACCAGCCAATCGTCGCCAGGCACCATATATTGCAAAGCGGTATAGAAACCTTCGGTAAGTGCAGCGACAGGCATTAGGGCCGGTGCAGCCGTTTCCTCATTGAATTCACCATAATACGACTGGTCAAAGATGAGCTGCTGCTTGTAGAAACCGCCATCAAGCCCCCCTTCGTATTCTGTCTCCATCAGGAAACCACGGAAACTCAAGCGCACGGTGTCGTTGCTATAAGGCGAAATGGCATCCTCTCCCTCGCGCGTACCTCTCTTAATAATATGCACGCACACGGAGTCGCAAGGATTACCCGTGTCATAGTCGGCCGCCTTGCGCAGTGTTTTGATCTGTCGCCAGTCGCAATGCTCTTCCCAAGCATCGCCATACTGGCGCTTTGCCTGTGAGATAGCCGTGCGGGCAGAGTCAGTAATCTGCACGTACCATGCTTCGTTACGGGCTTTCCAATTTGCGTAGGGATCCCACACATTGTCGGACTCGGAGCAAGAGGCAAGGGAAAAGGCACATACCATACCCAAGATCCCCACCCCAACCCTCCCCGAGGGGAGGGAGTGGAAAGTATGTCGTGCTGCAGAGAGCAAGGATTTCAATTTATGTAGCATAACTAAGGGGCTTACAGCAGATTCTTCAGCAGGCTGGTGATGCTCACCTTGTCCTCGATGATGCCACGCAGGTCAGCGACGGCAACACGCTTCTGCTCCATGGTGTCGCGGTCACGCAGGGTAACGGTATTGTCAACGAGCGTCTGCTGGTCAACGGTGACGCAGTAGGGGCAACCGATGGCGTCCATACGACGGTAGCGCTTACCAATCTGATCCTTCTCCTCGTACTTGCAGTTGAAGTGGAAGCGGAGGTCGTTGATGATCTCCTGTGCCTTCTCGGGCATGCCATCCTTCTTGGTGAGGGGGAATACGGCGAGCTTGACGGGAGCCAAGGCTGCGGGCAGATGCAGTACGGTACGTGTCTGGCCATCGGGCAACAGCTGCTCCTCGTAGCTGTGGCACATGATAGAGAGGAACATACGGTCTACACCAATTGAGGTCTCGATGACGTAGGGAGTGTAACTCTCGTTGCGCTCGGGATCGAAGTACTCGATCTTCTTGCCAGAGTACTTAGCATGCTGGCTGAGGTCGAAGTTGGTGCGAGAGTGGATACCCTCAACCTCCTTGAAGCCGAAGGGCATGTGGAACTCGATATCGGTAGCAGCGTTGGCGTAGTGAGCCAGCTTGTCATGGTCGTGGAAACGATAGTTCTCAGCACCGAAGCCCAGGTTCTGGTGCCACTTCATACGGGTCTCCTTCCACTTAGCGAACCAGTCGAGCTCGGTACCGGGCTGGATGAAGAACTGCATCTCCATCTGCTCGAACTCGCGCATACGGAAGATGAACTGACGAGCTACGATCTCGTTACGGAAGGCCTTACCGATCTGTGCGATACCGAAGGGCAGCTTCATACGGCCAGTCTTCTGTACGTTGAGATAGTTAACGAAAATACCCTGAGCCGTCTCGGGACGGGGGTAGATCTTGCTGGCACCCTCGGCAGCCGCACCCATCTCGGTCGAGAACATGAGGTTGAACTGACGCACGTCGGTCCAGTTGCGGGTACCGCTGATGGGGCAAACGATCTCCTCGTCGAGGATGATCTGCTTCATGCCGTCCAGGTCGATGCCGCCCTCGGCATTCATGACGGTCTGGAAGCGATGGTGCAGGTTGTCGTACTTCTCCTGGTTCTCCAGTACGCGTGCATTGGTAGCGCGGAACTGAGCCTCGTCGAACGAGTCGCCGAACTTCTTCTTTGCCTTCTCAATCTCCTTCTGGATCTTGTCCTCGTACTTAGCCATCTGCTCCTCGATGAGCACATCGGCACGATAGCGCTTCTTCGAGTCGCGGTTGTCGATGAGGGGATCGTTGAAAGCGTCAACGTGACCGCTGGCCTTCCAGGTGGTGGGGTGCATGAAGATAGCAGCGTCGATACCGACGATATTCTCATGCAGCAGCACCATGCTCTGCCACCAGTACTGCTTGATGTTATTCTTCAGCTCCACACCGTTCTGACCATAGTCATACACGGCGCCGAGGCCATCATAGATATCACTTGAGGGAAATACAAAACCGTACTCTTTGCAGTGCGATACAATCTTCTTAAAAACGTCTTCTTGCTGTGCCATAATTAGATAATATTTATTGCGGGTGCAAAGTTACGCATTTTCCGTGAAAACACCATACTTTTTGGGTCGCTATCGCTCGAAATCAACAAAAATCTACGAAAAATCATCAGTTTATGCTTCTCTTAAGATTCGAAAATACCGAGAAACAACGCATCAATGATTTTTCGTGGATTTTTGAGAGACGCTACGTCTTTTTTAAAAAGACGCTGCGTTACTTTTCAGGAGACGCTGCGTCTCTTAAAAAAACACGCAGCGTGATAAAAAAAGAAGCGCCCCTCACAATGAGGAGCGCTTCCAGAAATTATTTGTCTCATCCCGCAGGCCCTCCCCATAGAGGGGGAGGTGGCCCAACGGGCCGGAGAGGGTCTTTTTTACTTAACCAGTACCTTAACCATCTTGACAGTACCGTCAGCCTTGGTAGCCTTCACGATGTTGACACCGCGACGGAGGCCATTCTGCTGTGTACCGTTTACGTTGAAGTACTGAGCAGCTACGATGGGAGCTGCGCTGATGTTCTCAACAGCGGTTGTGGGATCCTCGCTGGGCTCGGTAGTACCGATGTACTCGATCTTCCAGTTCTGGAAAATAGTCCAGTCACCGTCGATCTGCTCGGCCTTCTTGATACCGATGGCAATAGCGCCATCAATCTTACCGGTCTGCTGTGCAGCGAGAGCCTTAACCTCAGCAGCCTCGGTAACCTCGAACTGCAGGATGTTCCAGTACCAATCCTGAGCGAAGCAGTTAGCTGCCTGCTCCATAGAGTTGGGCACGTTGAAGGTCTCACCCTTAACAGTTACCTCAGTACCAGCAGCAGCGGTCTCGATCAAGTTGTCCTTCTCAACGAAGATGTTGACAAGCTTGGTCTCAGCGTCACCAGCGTAGAGAACGGCGTTGCGAGCGTCAATGCTATCCGTTGCAGCAGTAGCAGCAGCAGCGGGGAAGCCTGAGCGATAGAAGCCCTGAACCTTCAGGCGATAGAAACCAGCCTTCAGACCATAGATCTTCTGACACATGTCATAGTTCTGGTTGTAGAGCTCACCTACGTTCAGTTCGTTGCCCTCGACGTCGGTACCAGCAAAGTAACCGAAACCACCAGTCTGCTCAATGGTCCAGCCACGAGTGCTGTTCTCATTCATAGCATTGTAACCAGGATTGTTGATCAAACCAATGAGTTCAACGGGCTCCTCCTCGGTAGCATCAGCCATATCGTCAGCCAGAGACTCGATAACAGACTTGTTGAACTCAGCGTTCATCTTCTCGATGTACTCATCGATATCAGAAGCCTTTTCGATACCTTCGTTCGTCAGAGCCTCACCAATCTCGTCGAGGAGCGCGTTGAGCGCGTCAGAAACGTACTCGAGCTCAGCAGCACGGTAATCGCTATTGTAGGTATACTCCTCAGCCAGCTTATTAACTTCAGCATTGTTAGCCTTGAGGTCAGCAATAGCATTGGTCAGGTCATTGATAGCCTTGATACAAGCATCTTCGTCAGCGTCATCCAAAGCCTTCGTAGCCTGAGCGCAAACGTCGTCCCAAGCATCCTGAACATCCTGAGTCAAACCAATAATATCGCCATCAAGTGCCTCATCAATGAATTTGCTACCCTCAGCGATGCGATCCTTGATAGGACCTTCGTAAACAGAAGCACCAGAACCACGGTAGATGATGCGGAAGTTATCAAAGATAACCCACTGATGCTCGTACTCGCAACGTGCACCGAGAGTCAGGTCACCCTGCTCTGTCAATACGATATCGATCTTACTCTGGTAGTCGTAGTTCTCACCATCGCTCTTGTTCATGAAGTGCCATGCAGAACCAGTCATTGAGTTGGGAACCCAACCTTCTGCCCACTCTGAGTCAGACTGCCAGTCACCGTTGTCATAGAGTTTATCTGCGGTAGCATATTCCTGAATAGCAGCGAAGGGAGCGGTCTGAACACTACCATCGGGCAACTCTGCATAGAGCTCAGCAGATACGTTGTCCTCACCATCATCGTGACGGTTGAAGCCTTGGCATGAAAGGGTATAGAGACCACGAGGCATATTCTTGATGGTCTGATACATCGAGAACTTAGCATGCCAGCGCTCTGCCAAGCCATCGCCACGTACGGGCTGCTCCTCCATATTGAGACCTGCCTCAGCCTGGTTCTCACCATTACCATAGTTCTCCTGATATACTACACCAGCACCAGTGGTCTTCCAACCATCGAAGCTGCCGTTAAAGCCAGGATTCTCGAGCAGGATGGTTACGTCATCACCAGCCTTGCAGTTCTCGCTAATATAATCAGCGATGATAGTAGAGAGTGAACCAGAAGCTGCGAGAGCCTCCTCATCGGTATAGTTACCATTCTCGTAAGCCTCTTCCCACTTGTTCACCTCGTCAGAAATCTCCTCTGACAACTCCTGCCAGCCGCTCTTCTCGCAAGAAGCAGCCTTATCCTTAGCATCACCGATAGCCTTAGCCAGATGATTGTAAGCATCAACAGAAGCAGTGAGTGCATCATATGCAGCGGTGAAACTCTCGTTAGCTGCCACATAGTACTCGGTAGCCTGACCGTAGTTCTCGGCAGCGGTCTTAGCCTCGTCCAGAGCCTTGATGTAAGCATTCTTAGTAGCAGTATTGGCGCGAGTATCCTCGATGTTGTCCTCGTTGAACTTCTTCTCAGCATCAGCGATTGCACCCTCGAGTACAATCTGCTGAGGATCGCCCTCTACCTCACCGTAGTACAGGAGGGTGAAGTCATCGGCAGCAATCCAGTTAGCGTTGGTATTCTGAGTGCGGAGACCAAGCTCAACGTCGCCACCACTGTGCACGAACTTGAGTTCGAAGTGCTCAGGTACACCATTACCGGTAGCCATGGTGGTGAACATATCGTTCTGACCTGCGATAGCGTAGAGCTGAACACCAGTAACGGGGTTCTGCTCGCCCTTAGCCTGCTGGTGAGCGTTAGCGTTACAGGTGAGCTTGTAGAGACCAGCGGGCAGACCGTACATGATCTGATAAAGCTTACCATCACCCAGTGCAGGGAAGTCGTAGTTGGGGTTAAAATTACTCTTACCAGAGGTGTCATTATTGTTGGCCCAAGCCTCAATGAACTTGTTCAGGGTAGCGGTGTAGGTCTCACCATCCTCGTTAGTCCAAGTCTTACCATTGTAGCTGGCACTCTGGTAACCGATGTTGGTACCGCTTACGCCATTTACAAAGGTGCATACCCAACCACTGATATTACCTGCATCGAAGTTAGCATTCTCGATGAGTTCGGTAGCGTCAACGGGATCCTCTAGAGTTGCATCCTTAAGGAAGGCGTTTGCTTTGGCGGTAGCAAGAGCCTGATTAAGGTTCTTGGTAGCCTGCTCCAGAGCTTCAATAGAAGCATTGGCATCGCCATAAACCTTGTCGGCAGCATCCACAGCAGCCAAAACGTTGTTGTCATCAGCATAGTCTGACTCAACAGCCTCATTCAGCTTGTTGTAAAGAGCAAAACGAGCCTCGTAAACGCTGTAGTCGATGAACTCCCAGTCGCAACCGAAGCCTTCCTCAGGAGAAACGGTGCCATAGACAGCCCACGTAGCGTTGTTATACTCTCCCTCATAGTTGTTTTCCTTCCAACCCCAGAACAGAGTAGGATTGCCTTCCTCGTCAAACACAGGAATATCGAAGGCAGTGTTTGCCTTGGCTGCATACACGCGATAATACTCGCCAGCCTTCTGGATACCAAAGAAATGCAAATCAGCAGCCTGGCTACCCTGGTCTACGTGCATCTCGCCAGTGTTGGTAAGGCCCACAGGTGAATGACCTGAGATAAAGGTGTACTTGTTGTCACTTGTTCTACGGAACACCCATCCGTCTTCGGTTTCGGTAACGGTAAAGGTCAGAGGCTCTGCCTCGTTCTCATTCACCAACACGGTAGAGGTAGCCCAAGAGTACCATGACATACCACCGGCGAGGAAGTAACCCTCGGCATTGGGATTGTAGTCGTCGTTCGCCTGGCTAGCAGCCACATTCTTGATGCGGTACTTGTGACCAGAAACAACCTCAGAACCCTTGGTAGGTGCCTCAGGCTCATCCCAACTCTGAGCATTTACGCCCAGAACAGACAGCATTCCTGCTGCCAAAAGAAGTAATTTCTTCTTCATTGTTTTTAGGTTTTGATTAATAAATTAGTTAGTTATAAATAAAAGTTTCCTTTTTTTTCGTTTTTGAACACGGAATTTTCGAAAAGAACGAAATCCATAAGACGACATCTATAATTTTCTATTTACGTTTCTTTCGTAATGAAGAACTGTCAGAAGTTTTCTTTGCTTTATCTATTGGTTCTGGCTTGTAGTCGTACCCTGTCTTTTCAAGGAAATAGTAGCCAAGGAAAAAGGACGAAACTATGCCTATCACTAAAGTCATTAACAATCCAACACTAATTGCAGAATCGCTGTTTAGAAACCTATTCAGCAAGATGACCGTCACGCAGTATTTTGCTATATCTAAACAAAACTTGCCAATTTCTGCCAATGTTCTGTCTCTAAGCTTCATGTTTTTGTTTCTTGTTATCTCTACTACTATAGAGCACATACAGCAGGAAAAGGTATATTATTCCCAAAGCTCCCGCAAAAGCATAAAAACTATCCATTTCTCGACACTTTTTGTAATTACGTTGCAAAGATAGCGAAAAGCATGCAACGAGCAAAAATTTTCTCTCTTTTTTTTATTTTTGCCGCAAAAAAGCAATAGGAGAGGTGCAAAACTATCAAATAAGATACATTTTATAACACTTTTGTTTTGATATTATATAAATAATGTGTAGCTTTGCAGTAAGAAAAACATCCCCTTAATACATGACAGACAACATACAGAATCCTGAAGGCATCACCCACCACCTGAACCAGATGTACCAGAACTGGTTTCTGGATTACGCATCGTACGTAATCCTGGAACGCGCAGTGCCCCATATCGGCGACGGCTTCAAACCCGTGCAACGACGCATCCTGCACTCCATGAAACGCATGGACGACGGACGCTACAATAAGGTGGCCAACATCGTGGGACACACCATGCAGTTCCACCCCCACGGCGACGCCAGCATCAAGGATGCACTGGTGCAACTCGGGCAAAAGGACCTGCTCGTGGACTGTCAGGGCAACTGGGGCAACATCCTGACAGGCGACGACGCCGCTGCCGGCCGTTACATCGAGGCACGCCTGTCGAAGTTCGCCCTCGACGTGGTGTTCAACCCCAAGACGACGGAGTGGAAACTCAGCTACGACGGACGCAACAAGGAACCGGTGGCACTGCCCGTGAAGTTCCCATTGCTGCTGGCACAGGGTGCCGAGGGTATCGCCGTGGGTCTGTCGTGCAAGATCCTACCCCACAACGTCAACGAGATATGCGACGCCGCCATACAGTATCTGCACGGCGAGGAGTTCTTCCTCTACCCCGACTTCCCCACGGGCGGTAGCATCGACGTATCGAAATACAACGACGGACAGCGTGGCGGTTCGGTGCGTGTGCGTGCCAAGATAGAGAAGCGCGACAACAAGACATTGGCTATCACAGAGATACCATTCGGTAAGACTACCGGTACGGCCTCGAAGCCCAGCGCCTTCATCGACAGCATCTTGAAGGCTGCCGAGAAGGGCAAGATCAAGGTGCGCAAGGTGGAGGACATGACGGCTGCCACGGTCGAGATACTCATCCACCTCACCCCCGGTGCCTCGAGTGACAAGACCATCGACGCGCTGTACGCCTGCACCGACTGCGAGGTGAGCATCTCACCCAACTGCTGCGTCATCGATGAGCGCAAACCACAGTTCCTCGGCGTGAGCGACGTGCTGCGCCGCTCGGTGGACAACACATTGGAACTGCTGCGCCAGGAGCGCCTCATTCGCCGTGGCGAGTTGATGGAGCAGTTGCACTTCGCCTCTCTTGAGCAGATCTTCATCGAAGAGCGCATCTACAAGGATAAGAAGTTTGAGAATGCCGAGTCGATGGACGCCGCCTGCGCCCACATCGACGAACGACTGACACCATGGTATCCCAAGTTCGTGCGCGAGGTAACGAAGGAGGACATCCTACGCCTCATGGAAATCAAGATGGCGCGCATCCTCAAGTTCAACATCGAGAAGGCCGAGAACTACATAGCAATGCTCAACGATCGCATTGCCGACATCGACTACAAGCTTGAGCACCTGGTTGAACACACTATCAACTGGTATGAGGGCCTCAAGGCGAAATACGGACACAAGTATCCGCGCAAGACCATCATCCGCGAGTTTGACACCATCGTTGCAGCCAAGGTTGCCGAGGCAAGCGAGAAACTCTATATCAACCGCGCAGACGGATTCATCGGCACAGGCTTGAAGAAGGACGAGTATGTGTGCAACTGCAGTGACATCGACGACATTATCCTCTTCTACAAGGACGGTAAGTATAAAGTCA
>JAZQQO010000015.1:0-24695 GCA_045629085.1 Bacteroidaceae bacterium | reverse complement strand
CCAGAATGCATATTTGTTCCAATTTGAAATTGGATACAAAGGTACGCATTTCAAATGTGGGACATGCTTTTCAGAACCTACTTTATTGTGCATAAGAAAGATAACTATGGTAATTAACAAACTTTAAGAGACACTAGTGATATAAGGGAGATAAATCATGATGATAAAGTTTTCTTCCTTGTCTTTTTATGAACAGATGAACCATCATTCCAAATATCGGGAAAACCATAATTTCTTTTTAGCACATTCTATTTGTACAGGTCGAAAATTTTCCTAAAGTATGTAAATCAGTTTTACTGTATTGACAATAAAAGTGTTATGCGGGGAGTATTCTCTACGCCACGGCCGTGGCGTATAAGCGTCTCGGGCGTGACGTATATACGCCACGGGCGTGGCGTACAAACGCGTCGGGCGTGGCGTAGAGAATTCCTGCGTGGGAAAATGGAAATTGAAGCATGGAGAAACAAGATATGAAGCATGGAGAAAATAACATTTGATGGCAGGGAAATGGGTATGCTTTGTACGAAAAATAACAGAAAAATGGGCAAAAAGTGGCAAAAACGTGGAGGCTTGAAAGTAGCCTCCACACATCTATTGCGCTAAGTATGTGGAAATTATGAAGATTGTGGAGGGTGGAGGCTGTTTTAAAATTCCTAGGAAATGCGCGCGCGTGTGCGCGCGTAACACATTGATGTTTCAAAATGAAAAAACGGCTAACAACCGATTGATTGTTAGTCGTTTCTTTCTTGGTGCCTCGAACGGGACTCGAACCCGTACGGCCGGTATGGCCAAGGGATTTTAAGTCCCTCGTGTCTACCAATTCCACCATCAAGGCAGCCTTACAAATGCAAAGGTACGACAAAAAAATCAAATTTGTGCAATTCATAAACAAAAATTTGGAAAAAGAAGAGAAAAAACGTAACTTTGGCGACGAAAACATAAAAAGAGTAAGTAGTATGAGGAGATTTTTTGTGATGACAGCATTGTGCCTGTTGACTTTAACAGCAATGGCAGTGGAGAAGGAGTACACGCTGTTTTCGGCTGGTATGCCTAACGATGCCGTAATCAGGATTGGTGATAAAGAGTACAGAGGCGTGAATGCTCAAGGCGATACAAAGTTCATGTCTGAAGAGCTTGGCGTGAGCGACGTTGCAGTGGTTGTGGGGCATGGCTATGGCTACTGGGTGTCGGTGGACAACGCAAACCGTCAGGTCAATGTGGACTTCACGCTGCTGTTCCAACCTACGGCCTCCAAGGATGCTGAGCAGAAGAATCTCTATGTACTGAAGATGCCGCAAGCCTACGTGAAGGTTGAGAAGACCAACATCGTACACACAACGAAGAAGAGTGAGGCCGACCGCTTCATCTTCCTGGAGGATGCCGATGAGGTGGGCTGCTACTACATCTATGACACGACTGCCAAGCGCTATGTCTACTACGATTCGGATAAGGAGGGCAGTAGTGTAAAGTCGCAGTCAGAGAGCCATGTCAAACTGGCTTTGTCGACGATGACGATGAAGGGAAAGACCTGGAGAGTCGTGCTAAGGAAGGATCGTGAGACGGTGAGCATCATTCCTCGTTCGCAGAAACAAGTGACGGATGATACGCCAGCTTGGAACTTTACTGGTGGTATTGCACAGGGATGTGTGCTGAACCTTTGGCGTGCCAGCGACAGCAACAGCGCATGGAGTATCATCGATCCCAGTGTGGCTTCATTGGCATGTGCCACGATGATGTTTGCCACCCCTGGTCAGGAGTATATGCATAAGCTCATTCCCTTTGAAGGTGAAACGATCGATGATGTAGACTTCGGCAACCTAACGTCTCTTACACTGAAGAGTGACCGCATCGGGGTTGGCCATAAATATAAATATGTGTACGGTAAGGCACCAGCCGAAGAAGGCGTGTACAGTTACGCCGTAAAGGTGCGTGCTGCCGATGGCGACATCTCCACGGCAACCATTTCGCTCACCGTGAGCCGTCAGTTGCAGTCGCCTACCCCCATGATGGGATGGCTGACGTGGAACTGGTTTGCCCGTGCCATCAGTCACGACAAGATGGTGAACATTGCCAAGGGAATGGAAGCCAGAGGACTGATAGAGGCTGGCTACAACACCATCGTGCTGGATGATGCATGGGCCACGAACCAGCGTGACAAGGCTAAGCTGACTTACGATAGTCAGAAGTTCCCGAAGGGCATAAGTGGGTTGATCACGGCACTTCGTAGCATCAATGGCAAGTTGAAGGTGGGCATCTACTCAGATGCTGGCAGCATGACGTGCGAGAACTATCAGCCTGGTTCGTTTGGTTATGAGGAGCAGCACGTGGCACTCTTCGACTCTTGGGGCGTGGATATGCTGAAATATGATTTCTGTAACAGTGAGTCATCGGCCTATGCCAGTTATAAGGCCATGGGCAAAGCCGTTTCCGCACTCAATGCACGCCGTAAGGAAGAAGGTCGTCCCCCCTTCGTCTTCAATATCTGCGAATGGGGAAGCAACCAGCCTTGGACGTGGGGTGCAGAGGCCGGTGGCAGTAGTTGGCGCAGTACGAACGATGCACGCGAGTCGTGGATCGGTACGGCAGGGCGTCCCGGTGTGCTGGGTGGTGCCGACATCAACCGCGATTTGTGGATGTATGCGGGTGTGAACCGCTATAATGACCTTGACATGATGGCCATCGGTCTGCATGGACTGGGTGGTCCGAGTAACAATACCTCCGACCACATGAGCAATGGAGGTGTCATAACAGGATTGACCGACGAACAGGCACGTACGCAGATGAGCCTGTGGAGCATGATGGCCAGTCCCTTGGCCCTGACGTGCGACCTGCGTCCCAATCCCGCAGCCGAGGCCAATGGCAGCGCAGGAAAACTTCCCTCGCCGCTCATCACCGATGCCGACGTGGCTACATTGACGAATGCCGACATCATCGCCATCAACCAGGATGTGCTGGGACAGCAGGCAGAGTACATGGAAGCGCTTAGCACTGGCACGAAGGACTTCCAGACGACAGGCTATGACGTTTACGTGAAGGACTTGACGAATGGACGCAAGGCTGTGTCGGTGACGAACCGCGCCACTACGGCGATGAGCAGCATCTCGCTACAGCTCACCGACCTCTACATGGACGCCACGGCTTCCTACACCTGCAAGGAGGTGTGGAGCGGCAAGACCACTTCCGTGTCGGGCACCCTTACGACAGGCTCGTTGAAGCCTTGCGAGACGAAGGTATTCATACTTTCTGCAGAAACCACAATAATCTCTCCCGTATCGCAAAACACGGTACGGGAGGACTCTTTATACGATATGGCCGGCCGAGTAGTCAAGACTCCCGCGGCCGGCCATGTTTATGTTAAGAAGGGAAAGGCTTTTAAAAGTAAATGACTAACTTCCCTATAACTTCCTAATTTCAAATTTGACAGACTGATTGGCAATCGTAGCCTGGAACTCACCGGGCTCGAGTACCCATTGCAGGTCATGGTTGACGAATGCCAGGTCCTGCTTGTGAATGGTGAGCGTAACCGTCTTCTTTGCACCAGCCTCAAGATCAATCTTGGTGAAAGCACGCAGGCGCTTCACGTCGGGAATGACGGAGGCTACGAGGTCGGACACGAAGAGCAGTACGGGCTCCTTCACCTTCATCTTGCCCGTGTTCGTCACGTCAACGGTGAAGCGGATGCTGTCGCCCTCCATCTTGCACTGCAGGTTCTCGAACTTTGTCGTGGTGTACGAGATGCCCTGACCGAAGGTGTAGAGCACGTCGGTACGTGCGTCATAGTTATAGGCACCCTCCATCGTGGCTACGTTCTCACAAGGCTTGCAGTCGTAGGTTGAGAATGCGCCGTGCAGTTTGGGATAGGTGTAGGGCATACGGCCAGAGAAGTTGACGTCGCCAGCCATGAGGTTAGCCAGTGCCTCACCGCCATAGTTGCCGGGGAGGAAGGTGTGTACGACAGCCTTTGCCAAGGGCTCGATGTCGGTGATGAGGCGGGGGCGGCCCTCATTGAGGATGAGGATGACGGGCTTTCCCGTCTCGGCCAGCACCTTCACCATGTCGCGCTGGTTCTGTGAGAGGGTGAGGTCGTCGATGTTACCCGGTGTCTCGCAGTAACTGTTCTCGCCGATGCAAGCCACGATGACATCAGCACGACGTATCTTGTCGCCCGTTGAGTTACCGTCTGCGATGAGCAGTTCGGGCACTTGCTCGTCGTCCTGCCAGCTCTTGCCGGCATAGCGCACCATCTCGCTGAACTCCACGTTCTCTTTGCCGAACTTGTCGGCCAGTGCCTCGTAGAATGTCTTGTACTTGCCAATCTCGCGGCACACCTGATCCGTCTTGTCACCCTGCCAGGTGTAGCTCCAACCACCGTTCATGGGGCGGAAGTTGTTGGCATTGGGACCGCAGACAAAGATCTTCGTACCCTTCTTCAGGGGCAGTACGGGTGCACCTTGTGCTGCGTCGTTCTTCAGCAGTACCATGCACTCCTCAGCCATGCTGATGGCCTCAGCCGCACGAGCGTCGCTTCCAAAGTCGGGGTACATCTCGACCAGTGTCGCAGGTGTCTTGCTCTTCTTGGCTTTAGCCTTGCCAGCCTTGACTTCGCCGTAGGGGATGTCCCATGTCTTGCTGTCCATCAGTCCTACTCTTATCTTGAGTCGGAGGATGCGGCGTACGGCATCGTCGATACGTGTCATAGGTACGCGACCCTCGTTGACCAATTCCTTCAGCAAGGTTGTGAAGTCAGTGGAGTAGGGATCCATCGTCATGTCGATACCAGCGTTGATGGCCAGACAGATAGCCTCCTTCTTGTTGGCAGCAGCATGGTCTCGCTTCCAGATGTTGTCGATGTCGGCCCAGTCCGTCACGATCATACCGTCCCACTGCAGACCATCCTTCAGCCAGTCCGTCAGGAGCGTCTTGTTGCAATGGAAGGGGATACCGTCGTTGTTGGCCGAGTTGACCATGATGCTCAGTGCACCGGCCTCGCAACAAGCCTTGAAGGGCTGGAAGTACTTCTCCATCATGTCGCGCTGCGTCACGCTTGAGGGGGTGCGGTCCTTGCCACTCACAGCCGCTCCGTAGGCCATGTAGTGCTTGAGGCAGGCAGCCACGTTGCGCATACCGATGTGGTTGGGATCGTCACCTTGCAATCCGCGTGTCAGGGCCGAAGCCATGCGGCTGTTCACCAACACGTCCTCGCCGAAACTCTCCCACATACGCGACCAAAGCGGTGTGCGTGCCAAGTCCATGACGGGCGAGTAAACCCAGGGGATGAGGCAGGCACGTGTCTCGTCGGCTGTGATCTCGCCGATGCGGTGAGGTATGTTCACGTTGAACGAGGCAGCCTGACTGATTTCCTGTGGGAAGAGCGTAGCACCCCAAGTGTAACTGGCACCGTGTATTTGGTCTACGCCATAAAGTTGGGGTACGCCGGCGCAGTACTTGGCCGACTCCTTGTTGAGCGTGCGGATAACGTCAGCCCATACGGCAGGCTTCTGCGCCAAACCCTGCGGCACGTTGAGTATGCTTCCTACGTAGAAGTCTTTGAAATTACGCTCCACGGCCGATGCCGAGAGCTGACTGCCGGCCAGTGCCTCGTCGTTGCTGCGCGGATTCTTTGCCACGCAGTCTATGGCGAGTTCGCACATCTGGCCCACCTTCTGGTCGAGCGTCATCTTGCTGAGCACTTCCTCAACCTGTGCCTCTACCTTCTCATCGCGGGGGATGCATTGACCGTGAATTGCTGTGCTGACTATTGCCAGCATCAAGCATAAAGATATTTTTTTCATGATGGAATAAACTAACAGTATAAAAATGCAAAGACGCAAAGACGCGAAGTTTTGTAAAAACAGTTACTTAGCGTCTTTGCGCCTTTGCGTTCAGTAATTTATGTTATGCGTTGGCATTCTTGATCTCCTCCTCAACGGCCTTGATCTTCTGAGCCAGAAGCTTGAGTTCTTCCTTCTGCTTCTCCACCTTGCGCTTCATCTCGTCGACGAGTGAGTTGCCCTTCTTCGAGCTTGCGGTGAGGAAACCGATGTTGTTCTCGTAGGTCTGGATCTCGTTGCGCAACGCCTCGTAGGCACGCATCATGCGATCGTGGTCGCGGGTCAGGCCGCTGGCACCCTTCTCGCTGGCATTAGCCTTGAGGTTGTTCTTGAAGGTGTTGAGGCGGCGTGACTGAGCCGAGAGGTTAAGTTGCTTGTAGAGGGCGTCAACGGCAGCGCGATACTTCTTGTACAGAGCGTCCTTCTCGCGGAAGGGCACGTGACCCACCTCGTTCCATTCCTTCTGCAGGTCGCGAACGCGCTGAGCGGCATCGTTCTGTGAGGGATCCTCAGCCAGAGCCTGCAACTGCTCGATGATGGCCTGCTTGTGAGCCAGGTTCTCCTTCTCCTCGTTGCGCTGGTCAGCCGTAGCCTTGTTCTTCTCCTCGAAGAAGTGGTCGCAAGCCTCGATGAAGCGCTTCCACAGAGCCTCAGAGTGCTTGTGGGGGATGGCGCCGATGGTCTTCCACTCCTTCTGCAACTGGATGAGCTGGTCGCCCGTAGCGCGCCAGTCGGTGCTGTCCTTCAGGGCCTCAGCCTTCTCTACGAGAGCCGTCTTCTTAGCCAGGTTGTCGTTCAGTTCGCTCTTCACGTTCTTGAAGTAGTCTGCCTTCAACTGGAAGAACTTGTCGCAAGCGGCACGGAAGCGCTCGAAAATCTGTGTGTTCATGCGCTGGGGAGCGTAGCCGATGGTCTTCCACTCAGCCTGCAGGGCAATGATCTGCTCTGTCTTGGCGTTCCAGTCAGCAAAACTCTTCAGTTCGTTGGTGTCGATAGCCTCCACCTGCTCGCAGAGGGCGGTCTTCTTTGTGAGGTTCTCCTCCTCCTTCTCCTTCAGAGCGAGGAAGTGATCCTGATGGCGTTTGTTGACGATGGTGCTGGCAGCCTTGAAGCGGCCCCAGATCTCCTCGCGCAGGTCCTTTGCCACGGGACCGATTTCTTTATATTCCTGATGCAAACCCTGCAACTGGTTGAATGCACTGATCACGTCATTCTCCTCGGCCAGTTTCTCTGCCATCTCGCAGAGGCGGGTCTTAGCCTCGAGATTCTTTTTGAAGTCGTACTCGCGCATCTCGCTGTTCATCTTCAGCAAGTCGTAGAACTGCTCCACGTAAAGTTGGTAGTTCTTCCACAACTCGGTAGCGTTCTCTGCGGGTACAGCCTTGATCTCCTTCCAGTCAGCCTGCAGGGTGCGGAATTCGTCATAACTCTTGTTAGCCTCCTCGGGCGATGCAGCCATCTCCTTGATGCGCTCGATGATGGCAAGTTTGCGCTGCAGGTTTTCCTGCTTGATGCGGTCCTGCTCAGCCTGCTGCTCGGCGCGGCGCTGACGGATGGTAGCCATAGCCTCCTTGAAACTTTCCTCGGTGGGGTCGAGCTGTGGCATGAAAGCCTCTGCCTCGCCGCCAGCCTCGATGAAGGCAGCGCGCTCGGCCATCATCTCGGCCTTACGATACTTGTAGAACAGTTGCTTCAGCATGTCCAGTTCCTGACGGTCGCTGCCCTCCTCGCTCTGTGCGATTTCCTGTGCGCGGGCCAGCACCTCCTCCTTGGTCTGCAGGATGGGAAGTTTTACTTCCTCCTCTGCGGGAGCCTCGTTAGCGTTTTCAACTGTTGTCTCGATTTCAGTAGTTACGTTTTCTACTGCGGGGGTCTCGGGATTTACTTGGCCTTCCACCTTGGCGGCCAGTTCTTCAGAGTTCATCATTTTACTTTTTGTTTTAGTAAGTAATAGATTCGTTTTTTACAATTCACTTATCGTTATTCTTTCTTTGCTTTTCTGCACAATGTGCATAAAACTTCGCAAAATAAGAAAAAAAACTTTAATCCTCCTAATGATTTCTCGTTTTTCTACAAAAAATGCTGCTTTTAGTCCTTAAGACGCTCATTTTATGTGTGTGTTCGCACGCATTAAAGCCTTACCAGATGTCTTCCGGCTCGTAGGGGTTGTCGTAAACTTCCTTCGGACAGAACTCTATGAAATCGAGGTAAAGTTGCTTGTCCTCGAAGTCAAGTACGTTCTTGAAACGAATATAATACGTCTTGTTGGGATCTAATACCGACGTCATCATGATGCGACGCGTCAGGTAGTAGGAGTCACGACCCGAGTTTGAAGTGCCTGGCGAACCGGCACAGTACAGACGCAGTCCCTTCATGAATCCGTTGTTGCGCATCTTCTTGTCGACCTCGGCATTGTAGTCGTCGTCCTGCGTGTCGGGTTCCCATCCGGCAGGGCTCGGCAGGTTGCCGGCTGCTGTAATGATGTACAGACCGTTGAGACGGAAGTCGAGTGGTGTACCCATGGCCCTCATACGCTCGGGCGTTTCTCCGAAATACACCTGACACATACTGCGGTAGTTGACACCCGTCGAATTGGCAATGCGCAACTCATAGGTTCCGCGTTTGGGGACGGGCGGCAGACGCATGATGATGTCGTAGCGGCCGATTACGTTGAACTCGTCACCCAGGTAGTTGGGCCATCCCTTGCCACGTCCCGACAGGTAGTAGAACTTCGTTCCTTGCAGAATCTGCATGTCGTTGAAGTACTTGTATTCGTTGTCGCTGGGGATGCCCACGGTGAGATAGCGTGCCGAGGTAAGAACCTGTCCGCGTATGTCGTTGTTGATGAATTCGGGGAAGAGGCTGCTCACGTCGAAGCGCAGTCGCTGGCGGCCGAGGTTGTTGCGGGTGTCCTCCGTGTAGGCCAGCAGCGAGTGCAGCGGATAGACCACGGCATTGATGGGCGTGAGGTCGGCATGGTCGCGGTCTACGAATATGCCTCGCTTGTCGGCATCGCAACTGCGTTCGTGATAGCTTTCACGACGCTTGTTCTTGATGTTGGGGAAGCGGTTGAGGTACACGCCCTTGCTCTCACGGCTTTCGAAGATCTTGAGCAGGCGGCGCTTACCCATCGTGGTGTACAGTTCGTACATGCAAACGCCAGGCACGGCTGTCTTCGGGTCGTACTCCTTCTCGTTGTAGTGTATGACGAGTTTGTCGACAGGCAGACGCTCAGGCAGCAGGTGGTACGTGATGAACTGATTGATCAGATTGTCTTCGCTGTGGTAGTTCTCATCGTCAGTGGCATCGGGGTAGATGCCCTTCTCACGCAGATAGTGACGAATGTCCTGCAGCGTGATGTCCTTCGGCTCCTTGCCAATCTCCTCTGCCCAGAACTCGTCCGTCTCGGCAAAGAGTGTGAAGCCATATTTGCGATGTTGCGGTATGTAGCCCTTTGAACCCTCCGTGGGGTGGTTGTCCAGGTCGGTGATGAGCCCGCGCAGATAGTATTCATGGTAGCGCTCGTCGCGAATTTTGTTGAGCGTGTCGTTCAGTCCGCACGCTTCCACCATCATGGCTGCTACGCGGTATCCTTCACGTTGCCCCTGAAGTTGATTCTTGAGGAACTCCCACAGCGACTGGTTGGCAGGGGCTATGACGCCGTGCGTCTGGTGTATCACGCCGTTGATGGCAGGAATGTCGCGGTTCTTCATCGACAGCAGCACTTCCTTGTCAATCCAGATGCTGTCGGGGTTGAGTTTGCTGTATTGCACCGTCAGTTTATGGTCGGAGAGAGTTGGGGTGGGGATCTCCTCGTTGGCGCTGGGGAATGACGACGTCTCATACGTTTCTCCGCCGCCCGATTCATCCCTGTCGCCACCGTCCAGGATACTGTTGAGCACGATGACGCGGCGAATGCTGTCGAGCATGGTGCTGTCAGTGAAGGCCTCCCAACTGGGTTCGGTAATTAACTTTCGTGCCACCAGCGAGTCAAGGTAAGCATGAATGGCATCATTGTTGGGTGCGAAGACCGTATAATTGCCGCGTGCGCTGAGCAAACTGCGCACATTCGTTTTGCTCAACTTGCTCACGGGAACTTGCTCCAATAGGTGCAGGTATTCACTGTATTCGCTGTGTTTCTCCAGATACGAGGTGATGGTCTCCTTCTCAAAAACGTACCTGTCACTCATGTCAATATCCTCCTTGCAACCGACGAAAATGCAGATGGCTGCAAACCAAAAACCTAAAAGCAGATTTCTTTTTTTCATGGCAGAAAGTTTTGTTGTTTGCAAAGATATAAAATATCTTGCACTTTTCTGCCATCTTTCCACCAAAATTTTTCAAAAACTTACTTTTCTAGTGCAAAAACTGTAAGGAAGGCAGGAAATGTGAAGAATGAAAACGATTTGATGGGGCTGCTTTTTTGTGGAGACGCAGCGTTATTTTTCGAGAGACGCTGCGTCATTTTTCGAGAGACGCTGCGTTATTTTCCGGGAGATGCAGCGACTGGATGATGAGATCGGCGGCATGGGCGGGAGCACCGGGCTGACCAAGGCGCTCGGCCATGAGTTCGTAGCCCTTGAGCATCTCTTCGCGAGCCTCTCCGCCGGGCAGGATGGTGGTGAGGTGACGGCGCACGTTCTCTACGTTCATGCCGTCGGCTACGAGTTCGGGAACGACCTCGCGGTCGGCAATGAGGTTGACGAGCGAGACATAGGGAATCTTCAGGAAATACGGGCGGATGAGGCTGACGAGGCGACCCATTCGCATGTAGTAGCACACGACCTGAGGGATGCGGAAAAGGGCCGTCTCGAGCGTGGCGGTGCCACTGGTGACAAGAGCGGCTGTGCTGTGCTGCAGAATGGGGTAGGTCTGGCCGTAGAGCACGGTGACGGGAAGGCCCTTCGTGAACTGCTCGTAGAACGAGGGCTCGATGCCGGGGGCTCCGGCGATGATGAGTTGATAGCGGTCGGTGAAGGGGCGTGCGGCCTCGATCATGCGGGTGAGGTTATCCTTGATCTCCTGCTTGCGGCTGCCGGCGAGGAGGGCGATGTAGGGAGATTGGAGATTGAAGATTGGAGATTGAAGATTGAAGATTGGAGATTGAAGATTCTTCTGCCCTTCGAGCGAAGCATCGGCTGATGCTGCATTTTCAATTTTCAATTTTCCATTTTCAATCTGGTAGGCCGTTACCTCGTCGAGGGTGGGGTTGCCGACGTAGTGGATGGGGTAGTGGTGCTTACCCTCAAAGAAGGCTTTCTCGAAAGGAAGGATGGAGTAGAGGTGGTCGACGTCGCGCTTGATATTCTTGATGCGATGCTCCTTCCAGGCCCATATCTTGGGGGAGATATAATAGTGTACGGGGATGCGGGTGTGGGAGTGTATGTACTTGGCGATGGAGAGGTTGAAGCCGGGGTAGTCGACGAGGATGAGCGCGTCAGGCTGCCAGGCCACGATGTCCTGCTTGCAGCGCTTCATACCGCGGAGGATGGTGCGTAGATGCAGCAGCACGGGGATGAAGCCCATGTAGGCAAGGTCGCGGTAGTGCTGTACGAGCGTGCCGCCTACGGCCTGCATCATGTCGCCTCCATAGAAGCGGAATTCTGCTTGCGGGTCACGCTCCTTGAGGGCGTGCATGAGGTGGGAGGCGTGGAGGTCGCCGCTGGCCTCTCCAGCGATGAGATAATATTTCATGTTTCTAAAATCCTTAACATTTCGATCGACTTGTGAGCCGTCATGTCGAGATAGAGGGGCGTGATGGCTGCATAGCCGTGGTCGATGGCCCAGTAGTCAGTGTCCTCAGCATCGGGCTCAAGGTTGGTGAAGTGGCCAGTGAGCCAGAATGTCTTCTTTCCATGCGGATTATGTGCGTCAGCCCATTCGCCCGACCACTCGCCTGTGGCCATGCGTCCCACCTTGATACCTTGCAGTTCGTCCACCTCGGGGAAGTTGACGTTGAGGCATTCGTAGGAAGGAAGCCCGTTCTGTAGTACGTGTTCTGCAATCTTTACAATGGCATCGTAGAAGGGCGCAAAGTTGGCCTGCTTCTTGAACGTGCGCAGCGAGAAACCCACGGCAGGCCAGCGCTTCAGTGTGGCCTCGATGACGGCGCCTATCGTGCCGGAGTAGTGCAGGCTGACGGAGGCGTTGTCGCCATGGTTGATGCCGCTGACCATGAGGTCGGGCGCCTGGCGCAGCACCTGCTCGCTGGCAATCTTGACACAGTCGACTGGCGTGCCAGAGCAGGTGTAGTAGTCGATGGGGTAGGGTCCCTGCTCGGGCAGGGTGTTGTCGAGGCCGGATGGAGCGAAGCCATCCCAAGCGGAGAGCTCAATGGGATGGGTGGGCGTGATGCTGCAGCCCGCTCCTGAACGGGCAGAGTCGGGAGCAACGACCACGACGTGACCGAGGCGACTCATGAGGTGTGCCAGGGTGCGGATGCCCTGTGCCTGAATACCATCGTCGTTGGTCAGGAAAATCAGTTTTTCGTTCATCGTAAAATGCATTTATGTTGCAAAAGTATGGAAAAAGAGGGAATTGAGCAAGAAAGTTATGAACAATTTGGCCTAGTTATGAACAGTTTGTGCATTTTTAACTTATATTAATAGGTGTGTTTGGCAAAAAATATCTATCTTTGCCAAGCAAAATAACAACGAAATGGGTAAAATCATATCAATCGTAAACCAAAAAGGCGGTGTGGGTAAAACCACCACCTCCATGAATTTGGCAGCCTCGCTCGCAGCACTTGAGAAGAAAGTGCTCCTCGTAGATGCCGATCCTCAGGCAAATGCTTCCTCAGGTATGGGCGTTGACCCTGAGCAGATCGACACCTCTATCTACAACTGCATCATCGATCATGTTGACGTGAGAGAGTCCATCTACACGACCGAGATTGACGGACTTGACATCATTCCCTCACACATCGACCTGGTCGGTGCAGAGATTGAGATGCTTCAGGTGAAGGATCGCGAGCGTGTCATTTCAAAGATGCTGGAACCCCTGAAGGACGAGTATGACTACATTCTCATCGACTGCTCACCCTCGTTGGGCCTGATCACCGTCAACGCGCTCACGGCATCCGACAGCGTCATTATCCCCGTTCAGTGCGAATACTTCGCCTTGGAGGGAATCTCAAAACTGCTTAACACCATTAAGATAATCAAGTCGAAACTTAATCCGAAACTGGAGATCGAGGGCTTCCTGCTGACGATGTACGACAGTCGTCTGCGCCTGGCCAACCAGATCTACGACGAAGTGAAGCGCCATTTCCAGGAACTGGTGTTCGATACTGTCATCCAGCGTAATGTCAAGTTGTCGGAGGCACCCAGCCACGGTCTGCCCGTGCTGCTCTACGATGCCGACGCCATGGGCACGAAGAACCATCTGACTCTTGCGAACGAGATTATCGCAAAGAACAGTAATTAACAATCAAGAATTAACAAATAATTATTCATTAGCATTTTTCATTTTCGAAAATGGCTGTACATAAGAAATACCCTGCGTTGGGTCGCGGACTCGACGCACTCATCAGCACTGGTGAGGTGAAGACACAGGGCTCCTCTTCCATCAACGAGGTGCCCCTTTCTGCCATTAAGCCCAATCCCAACCAGCCCCGTCGCGATTTCGACGAGGAGGCGTTGCAGGAACTGGCTGACAGCATCAAGGAAATCGGTATCATCCAGCCTATCACCTTGCGTGACATGGGGGATGGCAGTTATATCATCATTGCCGGTGAGCGCCGTTGGAGAGCTTCCTCGCTGGCTGGCTTGACAAGTGTGCCTGCCTACATACGCACGGTCGACGACGAGAACATGATGGAGATGGCGCTGGTGGAGAACATACAGCGCGAGGACCTCAACTCATTGGAGATAGCACTGGCCTACCAGCACCTGATGGAGCAGTACGGACTCACCCAAGAGCGACTGAGCGAGAAGGTGGGCAAGAACCGTGCCACGGTGACCAACTACCTGCGACTGCTGAAGTTGCCTGCTACCATCCAGGTGGCACTGAAGAACAAGGAGATAGACATGGCGCATGCACGTGCCATTCTGCCTCTCGAGGATCCTAAACTGCAGATCAAGGTGTTCGAGGCCGTGAAGAACGAAGGCTTGAGCGTACGCAAGGTCGAGGCCATGGTGAAGGAACTGATGGAAGGCGGCACCGTGAAGACCAAGAGCGGCCAGATGAAGGTGCGCGGCGGCAACAAGATGGCAGAGGAGTACAATGTGCTGAAAGACACGTTGTCAAGCTTCTTCAACGCCAAGGTTCAGTTGACCTGCACCGACAAGGGACGCGGCAAGATCAGCATCCCCTTCAACAACGAGGAGGATCTGGTTCGCATCATGGAACTCTTTGACCAACTGCAGCACTAAACCCCTCTAAAGCGTGAAGCGTCTGTGGATCCTTTTGACCGTGTGGTGTTGTGGCCTTCTGGTGATGTCGGCACAATCGACGGACAGCATCCCCTCTGTCAAGCGTGACACGGTGATGCAGCTCCCTGCCGAACCAGTAGCTACACCTCAGGACACGGTAATCTGGCGCAACGATGATGATTGGGAACTTCAGTTCGATGAGGATGCCGAGTATCTGCGTGAGAATGTCGACACGGCTAAGTTGGGACAGATGGCAGACTCGCTCATCGTGACGCTTCCCGAAAAACTGGCTCCGAAGAAGTTCACGCCCGACCCCATCCGCTCGATGTGGCTCTCAATGGTCTTCCCTGGCCTCGGACAGATTTACAACCACAAGTACTGGAAGTTGCCCATCGTCTACGGAGGATTCCTCGGATGCGTCTACGCCTTCTCCTGGAACAGCCAGATGCTGAAGGACTACACGCAAGCCTACCTCGACATCATGGACGACGATCCCAACACCAAGAGCTACGAGAAGATGCTGCCGATGGGCTACGACATCTCGGGTAGGGAGGATCGTTTCAAGGAGATTTTTAAGAATAAGAAGAACTATTTCCGCAAGTATCGCGATATGAGCATCTTTGCCTTTGCCGGCGTCTATCTGATCTCTATCATCGATGCCTATGTGGATGCTGAGCTCAGTAGTTTCGACATCAGCCGCGACCTCACGCTGCATTGGGAACCTGCCGTGCTCAACAACGACAACAAACTGCAACGCCGTTATGGACAGCGAGCATACGGACTGCAATGCAACCTGTCGTTCTAAAACAACAACAAAACGATTATGAAGTACACATTTAAGATATTACTGCTGATTTTAGCATTGATGACCTGGACCGTGGAAGTGAAGGCCCAGGCAGTGATTAGTGACAACGACATTGAAGTCTCTGACGAGGATGACGAAGAAGATGACGAGGACGACGAGGATGATGAGGAAGATGACGAGGATGACGGCGGCGTCAAGGTTGTTGTGAGTGAGAATACGCCCGAAAGCGATTTGCCCGAGGGTCTGACCGACCATGAGATAGAGTCGCTCTTCAACGAGTGGGCAGTGAAGAACTACCTCTCCACTGAGGATTGCGATCCCTCAAGTGTAAACCCTGAGTTCGACAGGGAGACGTATGTCGACCGTCTTTCGCGTCTGCCGGTGGTGATGGAGATGCCCTACAACGACGTGGTGCGCAGCTTCATCGATCGCTATGCCACGCGTCTGCGCCGTTCCGTATCCCTGATGCTCGGCGCCTCTAATTTCTACACCCCCATCTTTGAGGAAGCCTTGGAGAGCTATCAGGCTCCCCTCGAACTGAAGTATCTGCCCATCATCGAGAGTGCGCTCAACCCCAGTGCCACCTCACGAGTGGGAGCTGCCGGCTTGTGGCAGTTCATGATCGGCACCGGTAAGCAGTATGGCCTTGAGGTGACCAGCCTTATCGACGAGCGTCGCGATCCCATCAAGTCAAGCTATGCCGCTGCCCACTACCTGAAGGATCTGTATAGCATCTTCGGCGACTGGACACTCTGCATCGCTGCCTACAACTGCGGTCCCGGCAATGTGGCCAAGGCCATCAAGCGTGCCGGTGGTACGAAGGACTATTGGGCCATCTACCCCTATCTGCCTCGTGAGACGCGTGGCTACGTGCCCGCCTTCATTGCGGCTACCTACATCATGAATTATTATTGCGAGCACAATATCTGCCCCGTCAATACGCGCCTGCCTTTGGCTAGCGATACAATCATGATCACCCGCGACCTGCACTTCAATCAGGTGGCACAGGCTACTGGCCTTGACCTCGAGGAACTGAAGGCACTGAATCCTCAGTACCGTACTTCCTTGATTCCCGGTCATTCGCATGCTTGCACATTGCGCCTTCCCACCACGGCTGTCAGTGCCTTCCTGGATGCCGGCGACTCGATCTACAGTTATCGCGCCAACGAACTCTTCACCAACCGACGTGAGGTGGTGATCGGCAATGACGGTGGCGACCAGGGCTATGAGCGCAGCACCAACAGCAAGAGTAACAAGAGTAACAAGAGCAAGAGTTCGCGCAACTCGAAGAAGAATAAAAACAAGAAGAACAAAAAGAGCAAGAGCAACAACCGTGGTGGCAGTGGCAAGAATGTGACCGTGAAGAAGGGTGACACCCTGAGTGGCATTGCCGCACGCAACCACACGACTGTGGCCAAGCTGAAGAAGGCTAACGGTATGAAGGGCGATAAGATCAAGCCCGGACAGACGCTCAAGGTGAAGTAATAGGAGACTGTGTGATATTTTGTTAATTGGACATGACAGACAATCACGATTTGGAGGAAGAGAAGATGGTGGACGAGGCGTATCAGCACCTCATCGACACCTATCTCAGTTCGCGTCATCGCAAGCATACTGAGATCATCAACAAGGCGTTCAATTTTGCACGTCAGGCTCATCGTGGAGTAAGGCGTCTGTCGGGCGAACCCTATATCATGCACCCCATCGCCGTAGCTCAGATAGCATGTGAGGACATCGGCCTGGGCAGCACGAGCATCTGCTGTGCCTTGCTGCACGATGTGGTGGAGGACACCGACTATACGGTGGAGGACATCCGCAACATCTTTGGCGACAAGATAGCACAGATCGTGGACGGCCTGACCAAGATATCCGGTGGTATCTTCGGCGATCAGGCATCGGCACAGGCCGAGTCGTTCAAGAAGTTGCTGCTCACGATGAGCGAGGACATCCGCGTCATCCTGATCAAGATTAGCGACCGCCTTCACAACATGCGCACGCTGGGCAGTCAGTTGCCCAACAAGCAGTACAAGATTGCCGGCGAAACGCTCTACATCTATGCTCCCTTGGCCAACCGATTGGGGTTGAATAAGGTGAAGGAGGAACTCGAGGACTTGAGTTTCCGCTACGAACACCCTGAGGAGTACAAGCAGATTCAGGCGCGTCTCGATGCCATGGGCAGTGAGCTGCATGGTGTCTTCGAGGAATTCATTACGCCCATCCGCGACAAGATGGATGCGGCAGGCATACAGTATCACGTCAAGAAGCGCATCAAGTCACCTTATTCTATCTGGAATAAGATGCAGAACAAGCACGTCACCTTCGATGAGATCTATGACATCCTGGCCGTGCGCATCATCTTCACTCCCACTGCCGATGCCAGTGTCGAGCAGGAAATCACCGATTGCTTCAAGATCTACGCCTTGGCCAGCAGCATCTACAAGCCTCACCCTGAGCGCTTGCGCGACTGGCTCTCGCATCCCAAGGCCAATGGCTATCAGGCCCTTCACACCACGCTGATGGGTAAGCAGGGCCGATGGATTGAGGTGCAGATCCGTTCGCAACGAATGGACGAGATGGCAGAGCAGGGTTTTGCTGCCCACTGGAAGTACAAGGAAGGTGGAAAGACCACACAGGACAGTGAGAATGAACTGGATAAATGGTTGGGAACCATCAAGGAAATCCTCGATGACCCACAGCCCAGTGCCATCGACTTCCTCGATGCCATCAAACTTAACCTCTATGCATCCGAGATATTCGTCGTGACGCCCAAGGGTGAGTTTAAGACGATGCCCATGGGCTGTACCGCGCTCGATTTCGCCTTCTCCGTCCATACCTTTGTCGGTACGCACTGCATGGGCGTGAAGGTCAACCACAAACTCGTTCCCCTCAGTCAGGAGTTGGCGAGTGGTGATCAGGTGGAGGTACTGACGTCGAAGGAGCTCAAGGTGGCGCCCGAGTGGCTGTCATTCGTCACGACGGGTAAGGCTCGCAGCAAGATCATGTCTGTCCTGCGCCGCAAGGACCGTGAACTGCAGAAGCAGGGTGAAGACGCTTTAGAGGCATTCTTTGAGAAAAACCAGATAGAGCTCAACAGCATCAACGTCGACAAGCTGTGCATCCTACATAATATTATTACGCGCGAGCAACTCTACACCGCCATCGGCAAGGCTGAGGTGGTGCTGGGCGATCAGGACTTGGCTGTACTGCGTGAGATTACGCAGGGCAAACGCCGCTGGGGCCGCTACCTGAAGTTCTTCAGCCGCAAGATGAAGGAAGGACAGTCCTCGAAGGAAGAGAAGAATGTGCCTGCTGCAGATACTGCCGGCACAGAAGACAATGCTGCTCCCACTCCCGAAGAGGGCAAAAAGAAGAAGGCAAAGAAGACGCCCCTGCTGCTCAACGAGGAGACCATCGGTCGCTACGTGATGTGCCCCGTGTGTCATCCCATCCCCGGCGACGAAGTGTTGGGCTATCAGGATACCGACGACAGCATCGTTATCCACAAGCGTAGCTGTGAGGTGGCTAACAAGTTGAAAGCCAGTTACGGCAACCGCATTTGGGCTGCCGATTGGGATACGCACAAGAAACTGCTCTTCCAGGCTACCATTCAGATTGATGGCATCGATCGCATCGGTGTGCTGCACGAAATTACGGGCGTGCTCTCTGGGCAACTCAACGTGAACATGCCTCGCCTGCTCATCGAGACGCATGACGGCATCTTCCGAGGTGAGATACAACTCGAGGTGCATGATGCAGAGGATGTGCAGACCATCTGCAAGCAGTTGAAGAAGATAAATGATATTGACTCGGTAACGAGAATCAGTTGATAAGATCCAGTTCCTTTTTGATGCTGACCAGTTCAGCACGGATGGAGAAGAGTTTCTGCATCACCTCCGACACGCCAGCCACACCCTCGCGGTTCTTGTTGATGGTGTCGCGTGCAGCAGCCAGTTTCATGCCACGCACCTTAACCAGGTCGTAGACAAGACGTACCTCCTCAATGTCCTCCTTGGTGTATTGGCGTATGTTGCGACCACTCTTTTTGGGGTGGATCGAGGGGAAAACCTTCTCCCAATAGCGGAGCAAGGTTTCACTTACGCCGATGATTTCGGACACTTCGTGGATGGCGTAGTATTTTTTCGTGTCTTTGTCTGCTTTATATGGCATAATACCTTATTTATATATATAGCGTCTCATTTTCCTTGCAAAATTACAAAAAATCCTAATACTGAGCGCTTGGAACCAATATTTTTTTGTAATTTTGCACAAAATTTGTAACTTTTATCAAGAAATGACAGCAAAAGAAATCCGTGACTCGTTCAAGAAGTTCTTCGAGTCGAAAGACCACGCCATCGTTCCTTCTGCACCTATGGTCATCAAGGACGATCCAACCCTTATGTTTACCAATGCTGGTATGAACCAGTGGAAAGATATCATCCTGGGTAGCCGTGACCCAGAGCCTCGCCGCCGTGCCGACACCCAGAAGTGTCTGCGTGTGAGCGGTAAGCACAACGACCTCGAGGAGGTAGGACACGACACCTACCACCACACCATGTTCGAGATGCTCGGCAACTGGTCGTTTGGCGACTACTTCAAGGAAGGTGCCATCGACATGGCCTGGGAGTATCTCGTCGACGTACTGAAACTCGATCCCAAGGATCTCTATGTCACCGTCTTCGAGGGTGATGAGAAGGAGAACCTGAAGCGCGATGACGAGGCAGCAGGTTTCTGGCTGAAGCACGTGCCCGCCGACCACATCATCAATGGCAACAAGCACGACAACTTCTGGGAGATGGGTGATACAGGTCCATGCGGTCCCTGCTCGGAAATCCACCTCGACAGCCGTACACCCGAGGAGAAGGCTAAGGTGCCTGGACGCGAGTTGGTGAATCAGGACGACCCACAGGTCATCGAGATCTGGAACATCGTCTTCATGCAGTACGAGCGCAAGGCCGACGGTCACCTCGAGCCTCTCGGCATGAATGTTATCGACACCGGTATGGGCTTCGAGCGTCTCGTTCGTGCCATCCAGGGCAAGCACTCTAACTACGACACCGACGTCTTCCAGCCCCTCATCAAGGCTATGGGCGACATGGCAGGTGTAAAGTATGGTGATGACGAGAAGACTGACGTAGCACTGCGCGTCATCGTCGACCACCTCCGTGCCATTGCCTTCTCTATTGCCGACGGTCAGTTGCCTGGCAACGCCAAGGCTGGTTACGTCATTCGTCGCATCCTGCGCCGTGCCGTGCGCTATGGCTACACCTTCCTCGGTCAGAAGCAGGCCTTCATGTACGCCCTTGTTCCCACCCTCATTGAGGAGATGGGTGAGGCATTCCCTGAGTTGCCCGCACAGAAGGACCTCATCATGAAGGTGATGAAGGAAGAGGAGGACTCATTCCTCCGTACCCTTGAGAATGGTATCCGTCTTCTTAGCGGTGTCATCGATGAGACAAAGGCTGCTGGCAAGACTGAGATTGCTGGCGACAAAGCCTTCACCCTGTTCGATACCTACGGTTTCCCCCTCGACCTCACCGAGCTCATTTGTCGCGAGAACGGCATGACCGTCGACGAGGCTGGCTTCAACGTCGAGATGCAGAAGCAGAAGGAGCGTGCCCGCAATGCAGCCGCTGTTGAGAATGGTGACTGGATTGAGGTGTCAACAGCGACAACGGACAACGGACAACAGTCAACAGAGTTCGTTGGCTACGACTTCACCGAATACTCTTGTCGCATTCTGCGCTACCGTCAGGTGACACAGAAGAAGCAGACCTTCTACCAACTCGTACTCGACAAGACTCCCTTCTATGCAGAGAAGGGTGGTCAGGTAGGCGACCGCGGTGTGCTCGTCAATGCCGACGAAACAATCGAGATCATCGACACAAAGAACGAGAATAACCTGGCTGTACATATTTGCAAGACGCTGCCCAAGAATCCCGAGGCAGAGTTCATGGCTTGCGTTGACGTCGACCTGCGTCGTGCCAGCGAGGCCAACCACACTTGTACCCACTTGCTCGACCAGGCTTTGCGCCAGGTGCTCGGCGAGCATGTTGAGCAGAAGGGTTCGCTCGTAACACCTGAGTATCTGCGCTTCGACTTCAGTCATTTCCAGAAGGTTACCGACGAGCAGATTCGTGAGGTAGAGCGCTTGGTGAATGCCAAGATCCGCGAGGACATCCCCTTGCAGGACCACCGCGATGTACCCATCGAGGAGGCCAAGAAGCTGGGTGCTATCGCCCTCTTCGGCGAGAAGTATGGCGACCGTGTTCGCGTCGTGCAGTTCGGCGACAGCGTAGAGTTCTGCGGTGGTTGCCACGCACAGTCTACCGGTCGCATTGGCATGGTTAAGATCATGGCTGAGAGCAGTGTTGCTGCTGGTGTGCGCCGTATCGAGGCTATCACCGGTGCCAAGGTTGAGGAATTGATGTACAAGCTCATCGACACTGCTGCCGAGGTACGTGCCATTGTCAACAATGCTCCCGATCTCAAGGCTGCCGTGCAGAAGACCATTGCCGAGAACGACAGTCTGCGCTCGCAGATCGATGCCTTTATGCGTGAGAAGGGTCAGGAACTCAAGAAGCAGATGATCAGCGAAGCCAAGGAGATTGGTGGCGTGAAGGTACTCACTGCCGTGGCACCTATTCCTGCTGATGTGGCCAAAGACCTGGCCTTCCAGCTTCGTGCCGAGGTGGAGAACTCACTCGTCATCATCGGCAGTGTAGCTGATGGCAAGCCCCTCCTGACTGCCGCAGCTGCTGACAGTGTCGTAGCCGGTGGCGTTAATATCGGTAAGAACATCCGCGAGGCAGCCAAGCTCATCCAGGGTGGTGGTGGCGGTCAGCCTCACTTCGCTACTGCAGGTGGTAAGAATCCCGACGGCATCATTTCAGCAGTCGAGAAGCTCGTTGAAATCTTGACAGCGTAAGTTCAAAATAATTCTTTTACAATCAGTAATTTGATTGAACGCAGAGACGCAGAGTTTTTTTCTATTAAAATCTCTGCGTCTCTGCGTTATAATTTTCAACTTTCAATTTTCAATTATCCCCCGGCTACAGCGGCATGAATGTCACCGTCCAGTCGCGTTGGTTGAAGAGGCATGGGCAATATAGCCTGATGGTGTTCCATCCTGCCTTCAGGGGTATCTGGGCAGGTTCGCGCATCCAGAACAGCTGCTCCTCCGTATACGGGATTTCACTCTCTGGCATCTTCCATGTATCACGCATGTACTGGTACTTGCCAGGCTCCTTCCATGGCTTGGGTGGGAAGATCTCCTGCTCTCCCACGAAGAGGCGGCCGTCAGCCTCCCACAATCCCTGCTCTCCAATGCCATTGCCGATGCGGTTGCTGCGACCGGTGGTCTCAAAGCCCACCATGGCCTTTATCACCGTGTCGCGTTCGGCGTAGAGGCGAGTCTCTGCCCATGCATCCATGGTCTTGCTTCGCTTGGCACCATTCTTGCGTGCTATCTCAAACAGGTTGATGGCAGCACCCCATGCCGGCACCCATTTCATCTTGGCAGGATCAGCACCTCGGCGTTCGGGCACGGTCACGCGCCACTCTAAGTGAGAGTTGGGGCGCCAGCGGATGTCCCACCCCTCCAGGAAGTGCTGGCAGTGGTAGGCAAATCTGCGTTCCCAGTCGGCAATGTATTCGTGCATAGGACTTCCCTTTTCCGGCATGAGCGAGGTGTCATCCAGCGGCTGCTTCTCGCCACCACGCCATATTCCCTCGGCAAAGGCAGCCACGGCAGAGGGGCAACCATTGTGCGGCATCAGCAGGTTTTGGTCGTCTATGCGCAGGTCGTTCCAGAGGCAGAGTATGCCTCCCATGGCATTCTTGTCAGCCACTCCATTGCCGCAGAAAGTGTGCATCAGTTGCTGATTGGTGTTCCATATCACGTTGCCGTTGTTGAGGTAACCGTTGTATGAATCTATGAAACGCTTGCCGTATCCCTCCTTCTCTATCTTCGAACCAACCTGTGTCCTCCACACCTGACCTATGGTCTTCTCCGATGCAGGCAGACCCGGATCCCAAGCCATAGGCGTGCGGCCGTCCTGGATGACGATGTTCTCGCAGAAAGCCATGAACTCCTGTGGATTGTCCACATTCACCTCGTCGCTGCCAATGTGGATGTAGGGGCAGTCCTCGCGTGGTATCTCGCTCAGGAACTCCTTCAGGCAAGCCTCCAGCACCACCATTCCCTCCTTGCTGGCCATGCCGAAGCCAAAGGTGTTCTTGAAGTAGTCGCTATGTCCGGGCATGTCTATCTCGGGTATCACCATGATGCCACGCTCCTTGGCATAGCGTATGACGCGGCGTATGTCGTCGTAGGTGTAGAACATACCCTCCTTTCTGCCCTTGCGCATGTTCTCAGGTTTGTTCAGTTGGGGGTACGCCTTGCATTCTATGCGCCAGCCGGGATGGTCGGTCAGGTGCCAGTGGAAGGTGTTCAGTTTGTAGAATGAGAACAGGTCAATGTCTTTCAGTAGCAGTTCCACAGGACGGAAGTTACGACCCGTGTCGTGCATGAAACCACGGATGGAGAATTCCGGCCAGTCGCGAATGCTCACCTCTGGGCAACGACCCTCTTCGTCCTTCAACTGACGCAGCGTCTGGCGTGCCCATATCAAGCCCCGTTCATCCTTGGCCCTGATTACGGCCTTGGCACCGCGTACCTGTATCGTATAGCCTTCGTCAGGCAGTTTCATTCTGCGGTCTATGCGCTCCTGTACGGATGTCACTTTCACTTTACCGTCACGCTCCACCTTCATTTCCCTGGGAGCCGGGATGATCATCTGTGCCCATATTGCGGCATGGCACACGATTGAAAGACAGAAAAGAATCAGTTTTTTCATGGTAATAATCGATTAAGAGTCATTCTTTTTGCAAAGTTAAGTATTTTTGTTGATTCAACCTATTTTTTAACTCTTTTTTATTTTGTGGATCATGAGGTCAGCCCTAGGCTGTCAAGTTTCTGATAGATAATGGTATTTTTTTTGAAACCAAAAATATCACAAAAATATCACAAAAATGAATTTATCTACTTATCATGTAGAAGTTAAAGAAGGAATATATTTTTTGCCATTTTTTTGCCATTTTTGGTTCCAAACAACAACTAACTTGACAGCCTAGGTCAGACCTAGACTGTCAAGTTTATTGAATTTCCTGTCACGTTTTTGACAACTCTTTTAGTCTCGAAAGCGTTAATTTAACATGCTGATTTTTAACAATTTCACATCACATTTTTAATACGAAAAATTTGTTTAATTCGCTGATATTTAGTAACTTTGCAGCAAATTATATACATGGTAAAGTTATGAAGAAGTCAGGAAATACAGATGAGATAAAGGCTCTTAAAGAGGCCCTAAAACGTGAACAGGAAAAGAATGCGAAGCTTGAGGCTAAAAACACTAAACTCAAAGCCAAGCATGATGCTGATAAGGCCGAGATAAGGAAGTTCAAGCGGCACAAGGCGGCAAAGCCTCTCAGTGCTAAAAAAAAAGAGAAGATGCTCAGGAGCATGAAGCCTCTCGGGTTGTCCGATCCGCAGAAGGAGAAGCTCGAAGAGCTATTCCCAGGTATCACTTCGACGAGCTCTCTATTCGACTAGCCATACTTCTGTTCTGCCATTGCGGCCTCAGCCCGAGGAAGATCATCCGCGTCATCGGTGTGTTCAACATGCTCTTT
>JAZQQO010000014.1:0-2244 GCA_045629085.1 Bacteroidaceae bacterium | reverse complement strand
CTCGATAAAGGATCCCGGAACTTCGTACGATGACGTGAAGGGCGCCTTGGCAATCATCTCTGCCGACGGCGAACTGAAACGTTGGAACTGGATAGTACGAGCCAACGTTACCTATGCATCGCTCTCAGATGCTGACCGCATCTCGGAATACAACAAAGCCAACTCAACCCATCACAAGTATCAGGACGGCAATCCGTTCCACAATACCAACATTGGCAGCAGCGCCCTGGCATGGAGCGTTGAGGCGGGCTACGACGTGTTCTCACAGATCAGGAAACTGAAGAACCGTCAGCGGATGTACCTTTTCGGTCGCTACGAGCACCATAACACGATGTTAACAGGTACGTACAAGAGTCAGTACAAGCAATGTGCTCCCTATCGTGCCACCGTCGGTTTCAACTATCACCCCATCAAGCAGATTGTGGTGGAGGGCGAGTATGCCTACCGATACTTCAAGAAGCCCAACAACAATGGATTGAATGCTGATAGCCCACTGTATGTTCAACCCTTTAACAACGAGCCAAGCGTGAGCCTGAGCGTGGCGTTTCAGGGATGGTTTCTTTGAGAATGGAAATTCGACACCTCGATAATTCGAAAAATCGAAAAAACAAATAAAAACAAAACAACAATGAAAAAGATCAAATCACTAACAAAAGCCTTGACGATAGGCTTGATGGCAGGTGGCGTGTTTGCTTCCTGCAGCAAAGACGATGATGTAAACACAACAGTTGTAAATGGTACACAGGCAGCCCTGGATGCTGCTTGCGCTCAGTGGAGAGTGGCACGTGCCGATTGGGAGCACTCCGAGGCTTTCCTTTTTGGCGCAGCCGATGAGTACAGCATCGATCCACATACCGACACCTGGCCAGTGGATCAGGCTGCTCTTGCAGGTGTACTTCGCGACGGAACGATCATGGCAGACATTGAGAACAAGGTGAAGCAGCTCAACTCGGGGCTTCTGGGTTATCATGGCATTGAGTATGTACTCTTCCGTGCTGGCAATCCTCGCGACGTCAACCAGCTGACTGACCTGGAATACAAGTATGTGTGTGCCGTGGCTAAGGACCTCTACCAAGCAACTTGCGTGCTTCAGACAACATGGGATGGTGCTAAGAGCGGTACTCGCTATGAGGAAACCATGAACTACCTGCGCTCTCATAACACCCTCGATGATGATGGCGATGTGACGAGCGAGGCGTTGAGCTACAAGAACTTCGGCAATAACTTCAAGAACACCCCTTCTGCCGATTATGACAGCGACCTTGATGCTACCATCCAGATTATTGAAGGTGCGCGCGACATCATCAGCGAGGTAGCAGGCTCGAAGATTGGTCTGCCATGGTCGGGCGAGGACGATTCGTACATCGAGTCACCCTACGCCTACAACAGTATCGTGGATTTCTATGACAACATCGCTGGTTGCAAGTATGCTCTCTATGGTGCTGTAGGAGCCGAATCACCTAATGAAAAGTCGCTCATCTACTTCTGCCTCAATGCTAACAATGCCACTCTTAAGGCTCAGGCACAGGCGGTTCAGAGCAAGATGGACGCAGCGCTCAAGGCCATCGATAGTATGAAGAGACCTTTCGCTCTTAACTACACCGACGCATCGGCAAAGGTAGCCATTGATGCTTTGGACGAATTGGATGGCGCATTGGACGGGATGGAAGAGACTCTCAAGACGTATGCTGGCAATTCGACAGTAGAGAACCAGTGTAAGGTAATCAACGCCAACTATGTCGATAATGTGGTGGTGAAGACCTATACCGCGCTTTGTAATAATGCAGAAAAATTGTACAACTCAATAAAAGCAATCAAGAAATAATCATGAACAAGACTTTATTTATATTGGGAATTACTGCAACGGTGCTTTTCTCCTCATGTGCAGACGAGAATACGGATGTGCTGTCATGGGATATTGGCGAGGGCAATGCCATTGACTATCCCGAAGACTACTATGCCGGTGGAAAGCTTGGTACCACGACTAACAACTCTTCAACTGCATACAAGCAACCAACGCTGGCGGTGGAAAATGCGGGTATGGTGACCGCCTTTAACGAAGGTGAGTATCTCTTTGAAAAGGATTTCAATACCAATACCTCGGGAGCCTTCAAGGGATTGGGGCCTGTCTATGTGCGCCCTGGCTGCCTCTACTGTCATCCTGGTTATGGTCACGGTGCACGACAGTCAACCTACAAGGCAGACCTTCACCGCAACGGCTATCTGCTTGTTGTCTATGACAAG
>JAZQQO010000013.1:0-68427 GCA_045629085.1 Bacteroidaceae bacterium | reverse complement strand
TATCTGGTTATGAAACCACATTCTTATTTCGCTAATCTGGTAAAACCATCGGGGCGAATCACCCCTCTGGTTTTATTAAAGGGTATAGCAATTCACGATACCCTTCGTTCTTCCTTTGACAGAATACACATTTTGTCGCTTCATCCAAAGGTGGTGTTTTGGAACCACCCTCTTGTTATGCTAGTCCAACAAAATGCCATTACAGATGTTTCCATTATGAAACACCTCAGTCCATTCACAACCTACATCTTCTCCATCAGATACACCTATTAATATATAAAAGCCAACTTTTTGAGCCTTAAATAAAGTTAAAATCGTTAAATCTGCACGATTTCACATCCTCAAATCATCCTCGATAGGACTTTTCTACCGTATCACATGCAACTCGCTGATTATCAATACGTGCCACAAACTATGGTTGTAGCGGCTTACCCGTAATTGATGGCCTACGCTATGCTGATGCCTGCTATTTGGTGGAATTGGTAGACAAATCGTTGACTGATGTCAAAATAAAGGAAGGTACAAAGTTCATTGGAACCTATGCTTTCAATTATTGCAGCGGTTTGACCTCCGTGACCATCCCAAACTCCGTGATGAGTATTGGAGATGGTGCTTTCAGTTCATGCAGCAATCTGACCTCGGTGAACATCCCCAACTCCGTCACGAGTATTGGAAACGAGGCTTTCTGGGGGTGCAGCAACTTGGCCTCGGTGAACATCCCCAACTCCGTCACGAGCATTGGAACCGAGGCTTTCCGTAATTGCCGCGGCCTGGCTTCTGTGACCATCCCCAACTCCGTCACGAGTATTGAATACAATGCTTTCAATGGTTGCAGTGGCCTGACCTCGGTGAATATATCGGATATTGTAACATGGTGCAAAATTAGCTTTGAGACTGCATCTACAAATCCTTTAAGTTTTGCCCACAATCTCTATCTGAATGGAGAACTTGTTACAGATTTGGTTATCCCCAACTCCGTGACGAAGATTGGAAGCTATGCTTTCAGTGGTTGCAGCGGCCTGACCTCTGTAACCATCCCAAACTCTGTGACGAGTATTGGAAGCAATGCTTTCTATGGTTGCAGCGGCCTGACCTCAGTGGACATTCCCAACTCCGTGACGAGTATTGAAAGCGGTACTTTCTATCAATGCAGCGGCCTGACTTCTGTGGACATTCCCAACTCTGTGACGAGTATTGGAAGTACTGCCTTCAGGAATTGCAGCGGCCTGACCTCCGTGACCATCCCAAACTCCGTAACGAGTATTGGAAGCAGTGCTTTCGGAAGTTGTATCAACCTGACCTCGGTGACCAACTTAGTTGAGACTCCGCAGAATATTTCTTCGGGCACCTTCGCCACCTATGGTGACCTCCATGTCCTCCCTGGCTGTGGTGATACCTATCGTGCTGCAAATTATTGGAAGAACTTTACAATCATTGAGGATGCTGTATTACCTTCCAACGACATCGCTCTTGTCGATGGTCAAGTATTTGAGAACGATTCGGAGAAAACATACGACAAGCTAACCTACACCCGCAACTTCACCAATACCGAGTGGCAGGCCCTCTACGTGCCCTTCGCCATGAGCTACGAGGACTGGGCTGACGACTTCGAGGTGCTGCGCCTGAATGCCGTTCACCAATATGACGATGACGACAACGGCACTATCGACCGCACCGAGCTGGAGGCCATCAAGGTGAAGAACGGTAGCATCGAGCCTAACACACCCTACCTGATCCGCGCCAAGGAGGTCGGCGAGAAGGTAATCACCCTGACCGATGTAACACTTTATGCTGCTGACGAGAATAGCTTTGACGTGACTTCATGGAATACCAAGTTCACCTTCACCGGTACGTACAGCGGCATCAGCGGTACGGAGATGAAGACAAAGGGTTACTATGCAATGGGTGGTAGCGGAACCTTGGCACGTGCCAAGACGGAGAGTGCCAATCTGGGTGCCTTCCGCTGGTATCTGAGCGTCACCGACCGTAAGGGCAATCCTAAGGACGTCAATGAAGTTAAGGTCACCGTATTTGGCCTCGACTGGGATGACGAAGAGACAGCCATCGAAGGCATACGCAGCAACGTACAGACTTCATCTGTCTTTGACATGAGTGGTCGAAAAGCGCAGCAGAACACTTTGCGTAGCGGCCTCTACATCAAGAATGGCAAGAAATATTTGGTGAAGTAAAAAGCCCCCCTAACCCCCGGGGGGGGAATAAGAGTAATGTTGAAATAACAAACCTGTTATATAGAAGAATCAAATGAAGAAAGTATATAGCAAACCAACGGTGCAGCAGTACCGCCCCATACAGCCAGCACAGATGCTGGCACAGAGCAGCACCTTCATCCCCATCGGCGGTGAGGTGGATGAATTCAATGTCAAGGAGCAGCGCGACTACAGCGATGGGCAGAGCAGTCAGCATGGTGCTTGGGACAACGAGTGGTAAGGAATCGATGGGGCAATCCCCAACGATTCAGAAACAATTGTCCTGAAAGAATTATGGCGAGTGAATCATGGGGCTAACCCCGTGATTCACTTTTTTGTTTCATCCGGAATGTGGAGTGATAGACTTATTGAATCTTGTGCATGATTGTCCAAAGGATTGTTGACGAAAGGAAAATCAATTCGAACAATCAGCACAAGACGCGATTAAAGGAATGTATTTGAGGCGCACTGCGTGCTTGCAATCGCTTACGAGAATCGAACAGAACAATCTAACTACAAAATGTCCTCGTTTGTCCTTGTTTGTCCTCGGTTAACAATCTTATTAGGAACCGAGGAAAAACAAGGAGAAACAAGGAAAGGCTTAAAAAGTTGGTTCATCCGATATTTGTAGTGATAGACTTAGCGAATCTTGTGCATGATTGTACAGTGGATTGTTAACCGTAGATTCTGCGAAGACTGCTAGGAGAGTGATTTTTCCGCCGATGGCAGAAAAATAAATCATGCAGCGACATTTTATTTTCCGCTAATAGCGGAAAAAAGAAACGCCTTGCGGCATTTGTGCCACACACCGACAGGGAATGTAAACACACCCTAGCCTGGATTATTCATAATCTCAGGCTACAATGCCCAAGTAACATTTATGTCAAAGAGAAAGTTGCGCAAAAAAAAGTTTTAAAACGCCAAAAATGCCTAAACAATACTAAAACAACACATAGCGTTGCGTGGTATGGCACTTTCTCGTACGATTTTGTGCAATAAAAGTACGAATTTGCGCATATGCCGTTATCTCATTTGATTTGATTTTGAGAGAAATGCTAAAAAAACTAATTTTGCAGCAGATTACTTTGTAATCAGCATTGCAAGAAAAACTAAATTTAATTTCTAATACATCCAAAACAAATCATCATGAAAAGAATCTACCTGTTTTTGTCGCTGACACTGGTATTACTCGTCAGTGCAAGTTGGGCATGGGCTTCGCTAATGCCTGGCAGCGATGCCATCGTCGACGTGAAGGATGGCGATTCATTCTTCATCCGTGGAGAGTGGCTCAATGGTAATAGTGGAAACTATCTTGACACCTATCGCTGGTTGGGTGTGCAATACCCCAAAGTTGGTGATGAGGATAAACTCATCGTGTCGGAGACGGTAAGTGTGGGGAACACATACGCCTTCACAGCCGAAGCCGCAGGCACAACCATCAACGGTCAGGCAGCTTTCTACCTGAAGAATACGAGTACAGGGCTCTACGTGGCACGCGACAAGACGGAGGGAAGCAACAAGGTGTCCAGCCTCTATCTGACAAAGAATCGTGACGAGGCATGTCCCTGGATATTCCTCCATGCCAACGCCAAGTACGACACGGCACCCGAGGAAGCCATCCAGCTGGTCACACTGGCCAACGATGGTACCACCTTATTATATTTCAACAACAACTACGACGGCAACAACGGTATCTATGCTGCTCGCGTGGCTACCTGGACCGACGGTACCACCTGGCATACGCTGGTGAAGGCCGAGGAGAACGAGGACGAGGAGGGTGCACTCATCGAGGACATCCTGAGCATCTACCAACAGATTGAAAACTACTATCCCGCCACAGGCGGCAATGAGCCAGGTTACTACAGTCAGGCTGTGGCCGATGAGTTCAACAAGGCCTATGTGGAGTGCAACATCGACGACATCTTCGAAAGTGCCGACTACAACATACAGATGCTTCGCGATGCCAAGGCACGCATGGAGGCTATCGCAGCCGAGATACTGAAGGGTCCGCAGACTGTAGCCGACAAGGGCTACTACTACCTGATAAGCGCCAAGGAGTGGACTGTCAATCCCGAGGACGAACGTGCCATCTACGCCGAGGACGGCGGCGCATACTGGAACACCATCCAGCGCGGTAACGCCAACTACATCTGGCAGTTCTTCCTGCAGGAGGACGGCACCTACCTGATGCAGAACCTGGGTAGTGGACAGTACATCACGGCAAACGACAAGAGCGGTAAATGCGCTATGGGCAACACGCCCGGCAAGACGATGACGATGCGCCTGCTGGGTAGCGCACAGTTCCAGATCATCTACGGCACCAACCGCGAGAATGCCCTGCATTGCAATTCGCACAACAACGGTGCGGGTACGGCCGGACACATCACGGGTTGGGACGAGGGTCTCGGTTCGCCCTCGGCATGGTACTTCCAGACCGTGCCGCAAGAGGTCATCGACGCCTTGATGGCCGACGTGGAGAAGGAGCGTGAGGCACTGGCTGCACACAATGCACTGGCTGCCTTCGTCAGCGAGGTGCGCAACGGCACAAAGGCTGCCTTCGAGTATGAGATTCCTGCTGATGCCAAGGACGTGACGCCGCTGAGCGGTGAGGACTTCGAGAGCAATGCCGCCATGAGTGCCGAGCACGGATACAGTTGGGGCAACGACGGTCAGGGATATGCCGCCCTCATCGACGGCAATCTGGATACGTATTTCCATACCGACTGGAATAACCACCTCATCACCTCTACCACCTACGATGCCGAGGGCAATCCCACGGGTACCTACACCACGCTCCACAACCTGGGCATGAAGTTGGCAGCCCCCGTGAACAACGTGGCATTCCAGGTAAGCGCACGCCGTGGCAACTACAACAATCCCTGCAAGATTGACGTGGAGGTTAGTAAGGATGGCCAGACATGGACCACCATTTTCTACGGTTACGACTTCTTCACTCCCTCTAAAAATGCTGACCAGCCCTACATCATGGGTCCCTTCGAGCTGGGTGGCGAGTATGAGTATGTACGTTTCGCCAACTACATCAACGACCGTTCAAGCGAAAAGTTCTTCTGCTTCTCAGAACTGAAGGTGTACGAGGGCGTAAAGCTCACTTCAAGCTGTCAGGCATCCACCATCGATGCTGCCATCGTGAGCGAGTTCCTCAACGCCTACTCGGCTGCCAACAAGTACGTGGGGGTCTATACCGCCGACGACATCGAAGCCATGAAGGTTGCTCAGGCCAACCTGGCCGTAGCTTACGACCACTTCAAGGGCGTCTTTGCCGATCCCACAGAATTGAACGATGCACTGGCATCCGCTATCAAACTGATTAACAACATGAAGCTTGGCGAGGGTCAGGTAGGACTCTATCCCAACGACATTGACCTTACTGCACTGGAGGCTGCCATGGCTGATGGCTCTGACCTCATCAATGCAGGAAACTACACCCAGGCTGCCCTGGCTGGTGCTACTGAAGCCATTCAGAATGCGCAGGCTGCCATTGAGGCACAGGTGGTTGGCGTAGACACGAACAAGTGGTATAAGTTCCAGTATGCCAGCGAGGAAGAGTACGTTGAACAGAACTACAACGGTTCGGACGGCCTCATCGACCGCGTAGCATGTGTGGCTCAGGGCTGCGATACCCAAGGCTTTATGCAGTTCTATGAGGACATCACCACTTTGCGCGAGTCATCTCGTCTGTATTCTGCACGTCCTGACACAGTGCCCGATGCCGATCTTTATTCATTCCGCTTCGTAGCTGTTGGCGATGAGGGCTATGCCATCCAGAACAAGGCTACAGGTCTTTGGATCAGCGAACTGCCCTGGTCGTCCATGGTACACCTCAGCAGCAAGCCCGGCCTCTTCAAGGTGGCTACACTCGGTGCTGGCTTCTGTGTCATCGAGTCATACAACCTCTACACTGGCGAAGGCCGCGAGGGTGGTGTCAACACCCTGCACTTTGCCAATACCGACCAGTGGTGCGAGATGCGTGGCTGGCCCGATCACCAGTTGGCAACCAAGTCTGCACTGAAGATTATCGAGATGGACGGAGAGGTTGTCGAGGATGAGATAGGCCTCGTACGCCGCGACATCACCGATGGTGAGGCTTACGTAGCTACTTTCAACGCTAATCTTACATCTATCGAGGGCGTTGAGGCATACACCGTAGCGGGTGAATATACCGACGAGGATGGCATTTGCCAGGTAGGTCTCAACATGATTGACGAGGTGAAGGCAGGTCAGCCCGTTGTACTGCTGGCAGTTGCCAATGTGGCTTCATTCCGATTCGGCAGCAACGTCACCGATGAGGCATTGACAGAGAATGGTCTCGTAGGTGCACTTCAGGCACTTACCGTCGAGGGCATTTATGCTGTACTTCAGAACACGGAAGAGGGTAAGAGCTGGAAGATGATGCAGGGTACCTCTAACATCCCTGCCGGCGAGGGTTACCTCAGCGACGCTCTGCCCGTTCTCACTTCGGAAGAGTTTGCTTCTACCAATCTCTCCATCCTGCTTACCCAGACACTCACGGGCATCAAGAGTGTTGTGAGCACTACAGGCAAGGTTCTGCCCGTCTACGACCTGCAAGGTCATCGCGTGGCTAACACCAACAACCTCAACGGCCTCCGCACTGGCATCTATGTCGTAGGTGGCAAGAAGGTTGTGATACATCTTTGAAATCAGGCGTGTATATTCATAACGGAAAGAAAATCATTTTAAAATAATTATTGGCTTATGAAAAAGATCATCCTTGCCGCATTTGTGGTACTCACCACCTCGACCTCTGTCTTTGCACAGCAAGACTGGGGCGGTTTCGGTAAATACGAGAAAGAGAATCGCGAAATCATGGCGCAGCCCAACAACGGCCGTCGCGTAGTTTTCCTAGGTAACAGCATCACCGAGAACTGGCGCAAGATGCGTCCCGACTTCTTTAAGGAACACGATTACATAGGCCACGGCATCAGCGGCCAGACCTCCTATCAGTTCCTTGTACGCTTCCGCGACGACGTGGTGAACCTTCATCCCAAGGTGGTCGTCATCAATGCCGGCACCAACGATGTGGCGCAGAACAACCACCCCTACAGCGAAGATCGCACGCTGGGCAACATCATCTCGATGTGCGAGATAGCTAAGGCCAACAAGATCAAGGTCATCCTCAGTTCCGTGCTGCCTTGCGGAGGATTTGGTTGGAATCGCAGCATCACCGATGCGGCCCAGAAGATTCAGTCGCTCAATGCCCGCATCAAGGCATACGCCGATGCCAACAAGATTCCCTACATCGACTACTGGACACCCTTGGCCGACACCGATGGTTCGCTGAAGTCTGCTTACACGCAGGACGGATGCCACCCCACCGAGGCTGGCTACGAGGTGATGGAACCCCTGGCTGTCAAAGCCGTGAGCAAGTACGTGAAATAACAAACTTGAAGGCTAAACAACTATTCTCCCAAACGACCAAACAATGAAAACAAAATTCTAATGACGATATGCGCCATGGCCATTCAGAGCCTGTTTTCCGATGCTGCAAAGATTGTATTTTTCGGGATGCTAACTTTTAGATACTCTCACAGGATGTCCTTTATCTCGGCCAAGGTGTGGACTTCGTAATCGACGGGCGAGGGAGCGGTGAACTGGTCGGGATGGGCATTGAAGAAGATGGTGCGAAGACCGGCACGCTGAGCACCGAGGATGTCGGTGTTGAAGTTGTCGCCAATCATGATGGTGGTGTCGCGCTGAGCACCACTCTGCCGAAGGGCATAGTCGAAGAACTGGGGTGAGGGCTTGTTGGCTCCGGCATCCTCACTGAGGATGATGGTGTCGAAGTAGTCGAGCATGCGCGAGGCACGCAGCTTGCGGTACTGCACCTCATGGAAGCCATTGCTGCACAGGTGCAGGCCATAGCCCTTGGCTTTGAGATAGTCCATCAAGTCATGGGCACCGGGCACCACGCCTGGCTTCTCGGCACAGAGGTCGAGGAAGTAGTCGCTGACCTCGAGACAATACTCGCGAGTGGGGTTGAGGCGTTCGAGGGGGCGACGGAAACGCTCAACGATGAGATAGTCGCGCGTGATCTTTCCGGCCGCATAGTCCGTCCAGAGCAGCACGTTGTTATACCAATAGGGTTCGGTGAACTGTTCAAGGCTATCGAAGTGCTCCGCCCATCCGAAGTGCTCGAACAACTCGCCCAAGGCTATCTCAGCATTGCCGTGGGTATCGTAGAGCGTGTCGTCGAAGTCGATAAATAAAGACCCTCTCCGCCGGCAAGCCGGCACCTCCCCCATAATGGGGAGGGATTGGTTACATTTTGTCTCTTGCTGGCTATCTGTCATGTTCAACTATTATTCTTATTCATTTCGCTTTTCCTTCTAAATCGTGCCTTGTCCCCTATCTAAGTCCTCCCCATTACGGGGGAGGTGCCCGAAGGGCGGAGAGGGTCTTTCCTCCCCATAGAGGGGGAGGTGCCGGCTTGCCGGCGGAGAGGGTCTTTTACTTACACATCTTACACCCTTCGCACTTGCTCAACTCACCACGGAAGCGCTTATCAACAAGATAGTTTAGACGGTCATGGAGGGCATCGAGCTTGATGGTCTGCAGGACATCGGCGGCAAAGGCGAACTTAAGGAGCATACGAGCCTCGTCGTAGGGGATGCCTCGCTGCTGCATGTAGAACATGGCCTGCTCGCCAAGTTGACCGACAGTGCTGCCATGGGCACACTTCACGTCGTCGGCATAGATCTCGAGCATGGGCTGCGTATAGATACGCGCCTCCTTGCTGCCGAGCAGGTTGGCATTGGTCTCCTGAGAGACGGTCTGCTGGGCACCCTCGCGAACGAGGATGCGACCGGCAAAGGCACAGCGCGCCTTGTCGTCGAGCACATACTTGTAGAGTTGGTTCGACTGGCAGTGGTCGGCACGGTGGTCGATGAGGGTATTGTTGTCGACCTGCTGCTCCTTGTCGGCAATGACGAGGCCATTGAGGGTGGTCTCGGCGTAGGGGCCGGAGAGGGTGAGGTCGGTGCGGTTGCGTGTCAGGCCGTTGTGCAGGGTGATGTTGTCGAGCACGGCGGTGCTGTAGGTCTGCTGGTCGCAGTAGAGGTTGCTGAAGCGAGTGTTCTTGGTGTGCGTCTCCTCCAGTTCGTAGAGTTCGAGGTGAGCATTCTCGCCCACGAAAGTCTCGATGACCTGGGTGGAGAGGAAGTTGTGGTCGTCGATAGCATGGTCGCAGAAGAGCAACTTGGCACTGGCTCCCTCTTCGAGGACGATGAGCACGCGGCGGTTCACCATCAAATCGACATCGCTGCGCAGCACATTGACAACCTGTATGGTGCGCTCCACGATGGTGTTCTTCGGAATATAGACGAAGAGGCCGTCCTGGCAGAGCATGGTGTTGAGAGCGTTGATGGCATCCTTCTTTGTGCGGGCCAGGCGACCGTAGTACTTACCGATGAGGTCGGGATATTTCTTGGCGGCTTCACAGAGCGAACAGATGACAGCCCCCCCATCCCCCGAGGGGGAGAGAGAAGGATGCGCATCATTGCTTGCCACACCCACGTTGGCTTGTGCCTCATTTGACGAGTTTTCACCCATCTTACTCCCCCTCGGGGGGAGGGGGGGCAGTTTCCCGTAAAACTGGTCGTTGACCACGAAGTAGAGCGAGGTGCTGAGGTTGGGCACATCGCACTTGAATACCTCGTAGGGATTGACGGGGATGGCGATGCGGTTGAGGTTCAGTCCGTAGTTCGGAGCGAACGCCTTTACCACATCGGTATATTTGTAACGCTCCACCTTCTGTGTGGGGAATCCGAGTCGCTTGAAGTCCTCGAAAGCCTGCTCGCGCAAGGCGTTGAGAGGTGCGGCCGAATGGCGGCACAGCATGTCATGAGCCTGCTCGTAGAGCTCGATGTATTGAAGCCCCTCTCCCCAACCCTCCCCCGAAGGGGAGGGAGTGGTTACATTATGCTGGTCTATTCTCTCTTGAATCATTTTGCTAATAAAATAGTTATTGATGTAGAGTCTCAATTGTATCTACTCCCTCCCCTTCGGGGGAGGGCTGGGGAGAGGGGCTTTTAATCCAGTCAAATCCCTTCTGGTCAATCTCCAGAGCCAATTCAGGACCGCCCGTCTTGACGATACGACCATCGATGAGGACATGGATGGTGTCGGGCTTCAGGTAGTCGAGCAGACGCTGGTAGTGGGTGATGACCATGGCACTGGTCTGCGGTGTGCGCAGCTTGTTGAAGCCTTCGGCCACGATGCGCAAAGCATCGACGTCGAGACCAGAATCCGTCTCGTCGAGGATGCTGAACGTAGGTTCGAGCATGGCCATCTGGAAAATCTCATTGCGCTTCTTCTCGCCACCCGAGAAGCCTTCGTTGACGGAGCGGTTGGCCAGTTTGCTGTCGAGTTCAACAATCTTGCGCTTTTCGCGCATCAGCTTGAGGAAATCGCCGGCAGCCATAGGTTCGAGGCCTTGGTGTTTACGCTTGGCGTTGAGTGCTGCACGCATGAAGTTGACCATAGAGACACCGGGTATCTCCACGGGCTGCTGGAAGGAGAGGAAGATGCCTTCGTGAGCACGCTCTTCTGGCTTCATCTCGAGCAGGTTCTTGCCGTTGAAGATAATCTCGCCTTCAGTCACCTCGTAGGCAGGGTTGCCCACGATGACATTGCTCAGCGTTGACTTGCCGGCGCCATTGGTTCCCATCACGGCATGTACCTCACCGTCGCCGATAACGAGGTTGATGCCCTTCAATATCTCTTTGCCATTGATACTGGCGTGTAAATTTCTTATTTCTAACATAGCCTCTCCCCCGACCCCTCCCCCAAAAGGGAGGGGAGCCTACAGGGGGCTCCATGGTTAATTATATAATATTTATAATCTATACTAATATCTCTTTGTGCAAAACCTTCTTTTCGTTCTGTCATGGCAACCTCCCCTCCCTTTTGGGGGAGGGGTTGGGGGAGAGGCTATCCCACGCTCCCCTCCAGGCTCACGCCCAAGAGTTTCTGTGCCTCGACGGCAAACTCCATGGGCAGTTTGTTGATAACCTCCTTGGCATAGCCATTGACGATGAGCGAGACGGCCTCCTCGGTGGGGATGCCGCGCTGGTTGCAGTAGAGGAGCTGCTCCTCGCTGATCTTGCTGGTCGTAGCCTCATGCTCCACGATGGCTGTGTCGTTGTGCACGTCCATGTAAGGGAAGGTGTGGGCACCACACTGGCTGCCAAGCAGCAGGGAATCGCACGAAGAGTAGTTGCGGGCACCATCGGCCTTGCTGCTCACCTTGACGAGTCCACGATAGGAGTTCTGACTCTTACCTGCCGAGATACCCTTCGAGATGATGGTCGACTTGGTGTTCTTGCCAATGTGAATCATCTTGGTACCGGTGTCGGCCTGCTGGTAGTTGTTGGTCACGGCCACAGAGTAGAACTCTGCCTGACTGCCGTCACCACTCAGCACGCAGCTGGGGTACTTCCAAGTAATGGCGCTACCCGTCTCGACCTGTGTCCACGACAAGCGGCTGTTGGCACCACGCAGGTGGCCACGCTTGGTGACGAGGTTGAGCACGCCACCCTTGCCGTCCTTATCGCCTGGATACCAATTCTGTACGGTAGAATACTTGACCTCGGCATTCTCCATCACCACGATCTCGACAATAGCAGCATGAAGTTGGTTCTCATCACGCATAGGAGCCGTACATCCCTCAAGATAAGAGACGTAGGCATTGTCATCGCACACGATGAGTGTACGCTCGAACTGACCTGTGCCACGGGCATTGATGCGGAAGTAGGTGGAGAGTTCCATAGGGCAGCGCACGCCCTTGGGAATGTAGACAAACGAGCCATCGCTGAAGACGGCTGAGTTGAGCGCTGCAAAATAATTGTCGCGGTAAGGCACCACGCTACCCAGGTACTGACGTACGAGTTCGGGATGCTCCTTGACGGCCTCACTGATGGAGCAGAAGATGATGCCCTTCTCCTTGAGTTTCTCGCGGAAAGTGGTCTTGACGCTGACTGAGTCCATCACGGCATCGACCGCCGTACCGCTCAGTGCCAGGCGCTCTTCCAAGGGAATACCCAACTTGTCGAAAGTCTTCATCAGTTCGGGGTCCAGCCCCCCCTCGTTCCCCCCAAGGGGGGATGACTTCTTTGTGGGGTCAGCATAGTAGGAAATAGCCTGATAGTCAATGGGAGGCATCTCGAGATGTCCCCACGAAGGTTGCTCCTGCGTCTCCCAATAATGGTAGGCATTGAGACGGAACTCCAAAAGCCAGTCGGGTTCGCCCTTCTTCTGTGAGATAAGGCGAACCACGTCCTCAGAGAGTCCCTTTTCTATGATTTCCGTCTGTACGTCGGTGGTGAAACCGTACTCATACTTCTTCTCAGCCACCTCACGTACAAAACTGTTCTTTTCTTGCATAAACTTTATGATTTAACCTCTCTCAGATGCTCCATGATGTGCTCGGCCAGCGCTATCATCTTGTCTCCGAAGAATGAGTTGTCGACGGTCTCCATCGGCACCATATTCATCATCACCAGCGCGTAGAGCACAAGCGTGGCACCCAGGAAATACTTCACCACACCGAAACCTGCACCTCCGATCTTGTTCAGTCCTCCCAAACAAATGAAATCGAGGAATTTCGTCAGCACGATACCGGCAAAATTCATAGCTATAGGCACAGCCAGCCACAATATGATGAAAGCCACGATGGGAGCAGCCTGCGCATTCTTGCCGAGATGCGGAGCAATCTTCTCTCCCACCATCAAATAGAAGGTATAGGCCACCAACAGACCGGCGAAGAATCCGGCAAAGGAGCACAACGATTTCACGAAACCGTCGCTCACTCCTTGCCAAAGTCCTACGGCCAAGACGGCCAAAACAATCACGTCTAACATCGCTAAACGGATTCATCAAAGCTTAGCCTTGATCTCGATCTCCTGGAAGGTCTCGATGATATCGCCCTCACGCAGATCGTTGTAGTTGACGAGCGAGAGACCGCACTCGAAGTTGGTCGTAACCTCCTTCACGTCGTCCTTGAAACGCTTCAGGGCATTGATCTCGCCGGTGAAGACTACGATACCGTCGCGTACGACACGCGCCTTGTTCGAGCGGCTGACCTTTCCATCGATGACGTATGCACCAGCCACAGTACCCACTTTCGAGATCTTGTAAACCTGACGTACCTCGACCTGAGCGGTAACCTCCTCCTTGATCTCGGGAGAGAGCATACCCTCCATGGCATCCTTAACCTCCTCGATGGCGTCGTAGATGACAGAGTAAGTGCGGATGTCGACACCCTGCTGGTCAGCCAGACGGCGTGCAGCTGCCGAGGGACGTACCTGGAAGGCAATGATGATGGCATCGGACGAAGCGGCGAAGTTGACGTCGCTCTCGCTGATCTGACCCACAGCCTTGTAGATGACGTTGACCTGAATCTTCTCGGTAGAGAGTTTCAACAGTGAGTCGCTGAGTGCCTCGACTGAACCGTCCACGTCACCCTTGACAATGATGTTGAGTTCCTTGAAGTCGCCAAGTGCAATACGACGACCGATTTCGTTGAGGTCGATACGCTTCATGGTGCGCAAGCCTTGCTCACGAGCCAACTGCTCACGCTTGGTGGCAATCTCACGAGCCTCCTGATCGCTGTCCATCACATGGAAGGCATCACCAGCCTGAGGTGCACCATTCAAACCGAGGATGGTAGCAGCCTGAGCGGGACCAATCTCCTTGACGCGATGACCACGCTCGTCGAGCATAGCCTTGACACGGCCATAGTTGGTACCTGCCAGCATAACGTCGCCGACGCGAAGCGTACCATTGCTTACCAACACGGTAGCCACGTAGCCACGGCCCTTGTCGAGTGATGACTCGATGATGGTACCCGTAGCCTTGCGGTTGGGGTTAGCCTTGAGGTCGAGCATCTCTGCCTCGAGCAACACCTTCTCAAGCAGTTCCTCTACACCAATACCCTTCTTGGCACTGATGTCCTGGCTCTGATACTTACCACCCCAATCCTCCACGAGGAAATTCATCTGTGCCAAGCCCTCCTTGATGTGGTCGGGATTGGCAGCGGGCTTATCAATCTTATTAATAGCGAACACGATAGGTACGTTGGCTGCCGTAGCATGAGCAATAGCCTCCTTGGTCTGGGGCATGATGTCGTCATCGGCAGCCACGATGATGATGGCGATGTCGGTAACCTGAGCACCACGGGCACGCATGGCGGTGAAGGCCTCGTGACCGGGAGTATCGAGGAATGTGACATGACGGCCATCCTGCAACTTCACGTTATATGCACCGATGTGCTGGGTAATACCACCTGCCTCACCGGCGATGACGTTGGTCTGGCGGATGTAGTCGAGCAGAGAGGTCTTACCATGGTCGACATGACCCATCACGGTAACGATGGGAGCGCGTGGAACGAGATCTGACTCATCGTCCTCAATCTCCGTCACAGCCTCGCTCACCTCAGCGCTGACATACTCGGTCTGGAAACCGAACTCATCAGCCACGATGTTGATGGTCTCAGCATCGAGACGCTGGTTGATGCTGACCATGATACCGATACTCATACAGGTACCGATGACCTGAGTAACGGGAATGTTCATCATCGTTGCCAACTCGTTGGCGGTAACGAACTCGGTCAGCTTCAGTACCTTGCTCTCTGCTGCAGCATTCTCCATCTGCTCCTCCATGCCCTGACGGATAGCATCGCGCTTCTCACGGCGATACTTGGCACCCTTGCCCATCTTGGAACCCTTGCTGGTAAGGCGAGCCAATGTCTCGCGTACCTGCTTTGCTACCTCCTCATCACTAACCTCAGGCTGAGACAATTGCTGACGAGGCTGGTTCTTCTGCTTGTTCTTCTTGCCACCACCTTGCTGGTTGTTGCCACCCTGCTGGTTGTTGTTATTGTTGCCGCCCTTCTGACGGTTATTGTTCTGCACCTTGCCTGCCTCGGCGTTGACGTCAACGCGCTCCTTGCCGATACGCACGCGCTTCTTGCGCTCGCCATTACCCTGCTGGCCACCGTTCTGCGCACGGTTCTTGTCCTCACGCTCCTTGCGCTTCTCTTCCTTAGTCTTTTTCTTAGGACGAGTGCTCTGGTTCAGAGCCGAGAGATCAACCTTACCGACTACATTGAACTGCACACTGGGCTGCTCGTCGCGCTTCAGGCGGAACACGCCGTCCACCTCCGAGCCCACAGCGGGCTTCTTCTTCTCCGGTGCTGCTGCAGGCTTAGGCTGCTCCTTCACCTCAGCGGGCTTGGCTACAGGAGCGGGCTTCTCCTTTACAACGGGAGTTGTGGGATTCTGCTCAGCCTTGGGAGCCTCCTTCACCTCTACGGGCTTCTGCTCCTTGACTGGTTCAGCAGGCTTCTGCTCGGCCTTGGAAGCAGGAGCTACCTCATCTTTCTTAGGAGCAAGAGTTTCCACCTTTGGAGCGGGAGTTGCTGCCTTAGGAGCCTCCTTTACGGGCTCTTCCTTCTTGGGAGCGGGAGCAACCACCTTATCCTCCACCTTAGGAGTCTCAACCTTAGGCTCCTCCTTAGGAGTAGCAGGACGTGCAGGGTTGAGGTCAATCTTACCTAACACCTTGGGCTTCTGTATGGTGGGAGTCTCCAAGTGCACCTCATTACGCTTCTGTTCACGCTGTTGCTCCTTGTTCTGACGGTGCTGGTTTGCCACTTCGGCAGCCTCCTTGCGCAGACCCTTGTCGCTGGTGAACTCGTTGAGCAACATGTCGTACTGCTCATCGGTAATCTTGGTGCTGGGGTTGGCCTCAATGTCCTTGAAGCCCTTCTTCTGTAGGAATTCTACAGCGGTCTGCAATCCCACGTTGCATTCCCTAATTGCCTTATTTAATCTTATACTCATTCTTGTCAATTCATAATTCTTAATTCACAATTCATAATTAGCTGGCGCGATGTGCCTTCAATAATTCATAATGCATAATGCATAATTCATAATTAGCTGGCGCGACGTGCCCTTCTATAATTCATAATGCATAATTCATAATGCATAATTAGGCTGCGCGATGTGCCTGTCTGCCTTGTCCCCTATCTAAATCCTCCCCATAAAGGGGGAGGTGGCCAAAGGCCGGAGAGGGTCTGTCTTACTCGAACTCTGCAGCCAGGATGCTCAACACCTCATCAACGGTCTCCTCCTCGAGGTCAGCCTTTTGGATGAGGAACTCGCGTGAAGCACCCAGCACGTCACGAGCGGTCTGCATACCGAGTTTCTTGAGTTCCTCGATGATCCAAGGCTCGATTGCGTCGGTGAACTCGTCCAGACTTACGTCATCGGTGTCAGCCTCCTGAGTCTCACGGAATACGTCGATGGTAAAGCCGGTCAGCATACTTGCCAACTTGATGTTCAAACCTCCCTTACCGATGGCCAGGCTTACCTGATCGGGATCGAGGTAAACGTTAGCGGTGTGCTCCTCCTCGTTGAGTTCCACGCTGTTGACGCGAGCAGGACTCAAGGCACGAGTGATGAAGAGTTTCTGGTTGGGAGTGTAGTTGATCACGTCGATGTTCTCACCACGCAACTCACGCACGATACCGTGAACACGGCTACCCTTCACACCGACACAAGCACCTACAGGATCAATGCGCTCATCGTAGCTCTCCACGGCAATCTTGGCACGCTCGCCAGGGATACGGGCAATCTTGTGGATGGTGATCAAGCCATCGTTGATCTCGGGAACTTCCTGCTCCAACATACGCTGCAGGAAGAGAGGGCTGGTACGGCTCAGGATAATCTTGGGATTACCATTCGTGTTGTCGACGTTGAGAATGATGGCACGAGCAGTCTCACCCTTACGGAAGAAGTCAGAGGGAATCTGCTCTGTACGAGGCAGCAGCAACTCATTACCCTCGTCGTCGAGCAGCAAAGTCTCACGCTTCCAGGTCTGGTAGACTTCTGCACCAATAATCTCGCCCTCACGGTCCTTGTACTGATTGAAGAGTGTGTCGTGCTCCAACTCGAGGATTCGACTTGCCAAGGTCTGACGCAGCGTCAGGATGGCACGACGGCCAAACTCGCTGAACTGAACCTGCTCCGAAACCTCGTCGCCTTCCTCGAAGTCGTCTTCTACCTTGCGTGCGTCGCTCAGTGAGATTTCCATGTTGGGATCCTGAACCTCGCCATCGGGTACCACAGTACGGTTGCGATAGATTTCAAAGTCACCCTTATCGGGGTTCACAATCACGTCGTAGTTCTCGTCGGTACCATAGGTACGCGCAATCACGCTACGGAAGCACTCCTCGAGCACGCTCATCATCGTAGCACGGTCGATGTTCTTGGTCTCCTTGAACTCGCCCAGCGCTTCTCGGAGGCTTACCATTACTTCATTTTTCTTTGTTGTTGCCATATTGTATGTTTTTTATTTATTTCATCTTGATAAGATACTTGGTGTATGCCACCTCGTCGTAGTGGAACTCCATCTCCACCTCCATCTGCTTGGGGCGCTTCTGACCCTCGAGCTTCACCTTCTGGGTCGTGAGTACGGTGAAGGCCTCATCGTCTACCTTGACGAGTGTGCCCTGCCACTTCTTCCCATCGAGCGTCTGTGTCTCGATGTTCTTGCCGACATGGATCTCGTACTGCTGCTTCACGCGGAAAGGCTGTCCCAATCCGGCACTGCCTACCTCCAGTTCATAGTCTTCATCATCACGGCTCATCTGGCTCTCGATGAAGCGGCTCAACTCGGCACAATCTTCAATCCACACACCCTCGGCATGGTCGATGACTACCACGATACGATCATCTGCACTCACAGTAAGGTCGACCAGGAAGTAGTCCGTCTTGGCCAACCACTCGTTGACAACTTGTTCAAGTTTCTTTTTGTCAATCATAGTTTCTATTAATGTCCTTATTAACATTAAGTGAGGAACTCTTTCGGGCTCCTCACTTCATCATGGTGCAAAGTTAGTTAAAATCTGCATTCGCACCAAATCTTATTGCACTTTTTTCGTTTTTTATATTAAATAAGGTGTATACCACGCCCTTTCCAACGATTCTGGGGCAGTTACGACGTCACATAATGCAAAATTGGCACTACTCCACCTTCGTTTCCTGTTTATACTTCCAATGCGCCGCGCTTCCCTGCTCTGCCTCATAGTCCATGCGCTCGGAACGCACCTGAATCTCTATCCAATTGCAGTCGGGACCCATCACCGTGAGCTGCAAAGCCTGATAGCCAGAAGGCTTGGGATGGGTGATCCAGTCGCGGATGCGGTCGGGATGGATGCGGTAGAGCATGGAGATGACCGTGTAGATGCGCCAGCAACAGAAGCGCTCCACATCCATATTGGCCAACTGCCACTCCTTGACAGCCGCCGCCTCGGGCTGTTGGTCAACGATGTTGTCTGATGTATGAGCCAAGGGAGTGATATGCTTCCCCGGTCTATAGATGATGCGGGTAGCGAAGAGGTCATAGACATCGTCGAACTGCTTATGGTCGATGTGCATCTTGCGCCAGATGCTGTAGACAGACTTCATGCGATACTTGAAGTCATAGTCGATGCCCAAGTCATCCAGCATGGCACGGATGGGCAAGGCAAAAGTGCGGAACACCATCTCACAAGTCATCTCCGACTCCAGCAACAGTGTCTTCAAACGCTTATACTCCTCGGGATGGCCCAGTTTCACGGACAAGTTCTCTAACTCACGCTGTTCGCGGCTCATGCCCATCTCTTCTGCCTTCTGCGCCACTCGCTGCTGGATGTCAAGCACGTATGCTGCCGTGTCGGCCGTAGGAGGAATGCCTTCGGCCTCCCATCTGCGCATCTGCTCCAGGCAGTCAAGAATCTCTTGCACACTACATTCCATACACCGGGATGATTATTCGAACTTAAACAACGAGAAGAACCCCGTGATGGTAAAGACCTGCTTCACCTCAGGAGATACACCCTTGATGGTTACGTCTCCCCCCATGGCAATGGTCTGCTTGCGCAAAGAGAGAAAGAGGCGAAGGCCTGATGATGAGATAAACTGCAGCTTATTGCAATCCAATACGATATGCTTGTCTGCCTTGTCGAGAAGAGGCTGCATGTCACGCGCAAACTGGGCAGAAGCAGCTGTATCCAAACGGCCATCCAAAACACCTGTTACGACATCGTTGTTTTCTGTAATATGAAGTGTCATATTGTGTAAAAATTTAATTATTAATTATATTGTGATTTACTCTTTGCAGTCTTCACTCCCCTTGTATTCCACCACCAGCATCGTGATGTCGTCGCTTTGCTCGGCTCCCTGCGCATAGTTGCGAAGGACCCGGTGAACATACTCCACGAAGTCGATGGCAGAACGAACATTGTGCTCTCGGGCATCCGCCAAGGTCTTCAATGTGGCCTCCTCTCCAAAGAGTTCCTTAGCACGATTCTCTGCCTCAGTCACACCATCGGTGTATAGGAAGATTGCCTCTCCGGGATTGAGTCGGGTTTCCTCTTTTTCGTAGGGGAAGTCTGGGATTACACCGATGGCAAGGTTTACCTTAGGCTTAGTGTAGTAGACATTCACGGACTTGCCCTCTCTTATGCGACGGACAATGGGGGCATTATGTCCTGCATTGCAATAATCCAGATGGCCCGTCTTCAAATCCAACACCCCAAGGAACATTGTGCAGAACATATTGTGATCATTTCCTTCTGACAAAGCCGTGTTCAGGCCGTTGACAATCTCGGCAGGGTCATCGGCATGAAGCGACACATTGCGGAAGAGAGAACGGACAACAGCCATGAAGAGAGAAGCAGGAATACCCTTACCACTCACATCGCCAATACAGAAAAACAGTTTCTCATCACGAATGAAATAATCATAGAGGTCGCCACCCACTGACTTGGCAGGAATCAGCATGCCGTAGACATCAAGTTCCTTACGATTGGGGAAGGCAGGATAGGTTTTCGGAATCATGCCCATCTGTATGGCAGAGGCTATCTTCAGTTCTCTCTCAATACCCGCCTTACTGAGCGTAATCTTTTGCAAGCGACGGAAGAAGAAGATGAAGCAGACAATCATCACCAAGATGCTCACCACGGCAATGAAGGTGGTGTCACGCTTCATGCGTTCCACATTGCCGTAGACCTCATTCTTGGAACACTCGATGCTGAGCGTCCATCCCGTACGCTCGATGGGAGCGAAGTAGAACATTCCTTCGTTCTCTGTTCCCTCGTTTACGGCATATTGACCACTTTCGTGATTAATCATCTTGACGCGCATGCTGTCATCTGCCTTGTAGTCGGCATAATTTCCCACCTCGGTAACACTCTTCAAAATGTACGTGGTGTCAGGATGTGCAACAAAACGGAAATCACGATCCACCATTGCCACCTCGGCATTGGGGAAGGGGGCTGCCTCGACACACTTGGCACGGAATGCCTCGGTGTCAATATCAATGGCGAGTACGCCGACCAAGCGATTGCCTATGCCATGAAGGGGGATGCTGTAGCATGTGACGACCTTACCTTGGCTTGTCTCGCGGAAAGGATAACTCCAGCAAGGCTTGTTCTGCATAGCAGCCTCTTTATACCATTCCTTTTCATGAAATTCATGGATCTCACCCAGTCGCAGGACTTCGTTCTTGCCGCTGACATTCGTCACATAGGCCGCAAAGCCATACTGGCCTGCCGTCTTGGGATAGACAAAGTTCTCAAAGCCGATAGCCACGCCACAAATGTGGGGATTGGCATTGATGAATTGCTCGAGCATGGCAAACACCTCTTCTTCAGAAGGAATGACAAAGGTCTTAGGATCGATGGTGACAAAACTGTTGCCGTCATCCACACGGATGGTCTTGCCAAACTTACTGCTCAGCAAGGTATAGCCAATATCCTCAACGCGCCTCAGCTCGGCATCAACGTAGCCTTGAATGTTCGAGATGGCGAGTGAAACCTTTTCATTACTCTCACGCGCCACCTCCTGACGTGCCAGGTAAAGGCAGATGCCAAATCCCAAGGTGTAGACGAGGCCGCCCACCAAAAGCACCACCAAAGTGAGGTTTAGCACCACACGAAGTCCAAGGATTTTCTTCATACTACAGAAACGCTATGGTTTTACGTTAGGCATCTGTGTTCTTTTTCATTGTAAGAACATTCCGACCATCTATTCGCTGATAGGACACCTCGTTCATAATTTGACGTATCAGGAAGATGCCCAGACCACCTAACTCACGCTCCTCGGCAGACAAGGTGACGTCAGCCTCAGGAGCCAAGGTGGGATCAAACTCTTCACCCTCGTCCTGCAAGGTGAAGATAAGATTGCCGTTATGATCCTCAGCAGAGAGCCATATCTGATGCGTTTCACCTTCAGGATAGGCATACATCACCACATTCGTAACGGCTTCTTCCAATACGAGATTCAGGTTGAACACAAACTCAGGACCAAGTCCCAAGTCCTCGCATATCTCTTCTACAAAAGGAGCCAGAAGAGCAATCTGTTCTATTTTATTATCTATGACAATATCCTTTTTCATATCAAAACAATCGTTTTAAACAACAAGAATTATTCACTTGGCACGGGAGCCTGCGAATCTACATAGAGATACCAGAATAGCAGGACGACGAGCAGCACGACCACGGCCATGGCCATCACGCCAAACATGATGGACTGATTGAGTTTTCTACGGTTCTGACGCATATTGTTTTCTATTTCCTTTCAAAATGTTTTTAGTTACGCTACGTGATTTTTCCAAAGACGCTGCGTGATTTTTCCATTGACGCAGCGTCTCTCCAAAAAAGACGCAGCGTCTCTCCAGAATTACTTTCCCAAGATCTTGTTGTACAATGCCGGATCAGCAAGGATCTCAAGTGCCTTCTCGAAGGTCTTGTCCTTGTTGAGTTGCTGGCGACATCCACCCCACTCATAGTAGTAGCGGCGAACAAGGTCATCGCAGATGTAGGGTTCGATGTCCTTACGGAAACGCATCAGGTCGCGGTCAAGGTCGGCCGTGAACTTAGCCTTCAAGGCATCGAACTCCGCCTGCGCACTTTCCAGGTATCCTTCACGCTCTGCCACGTCGTGCAACAACTTCAGCATCTCCTCACTACGACGGTTGTAGGTAAAACCCGCCTCCTTGACAAACTTCACAAACTCCTCGTACTCAGCATCCGTCAAGTTAAACTCGCCGGCAGGAGCAATCGTAGGATGGGTCTGGACGTACTGCGTGCAATAGTCGAAGAGGGCATCGCTCGCAGCCAGGTCGTAGACGATGGTGGGCAGCGTGTCCTGCGTGATTTCCACATCGGGCTTGATGCCTCCACCATCGCGCACCTCGCGTCCACCCTTAGTATGGAAGAGGTTGGTAAGGCTGTCGGGCAAGGACTTTGCCGAACCATCGGGATTGAGGTGACGGTAGTCGTAGGCCTGAATGCAACGACCGCTGGGAATGTAGTAGCGGCTCGTCGTGATCTTCAAGTTGCCTCCATAAGGCAAGTCACGGATGGCCTGTACGATGCCCTTGCCGTATGTACGGGAACCCACCACCACGGCTCTGTCCATATCCTGCAACGAACCGCTCAGGATCTCTGCTGCCGAGGCACTACCTCCATCCACCAGCACCACCATGGGCATCACGGTGTCCACGGGTTCCAATCTGGTGTAGTACTCACGGTTGGCAGCATTGGTCTTACCTTTCGTATAGACGATTTTCGTACCTTTCGGCAAGAACAGATTGGCAATGTCCACCGACTCATCAAGCGCGCCACCAGGGTTGCTGCGTAGGTCGAGGATGAGTGACTTGGCACCCTGTTCCTTCATTTCCATCACAGCAGCACGCATCTGCTGCGCATCGCTGTCGGTAAAGCCCGTCAGGAAGACGTAGCCTACGCCCTCACGCACGATACCATAATAAGGTACGTGCGGGATGGTGATGGTCTGACGCGTGATGGTCACCGTGCGAGGCTTCGTCTCGCCGGGGCGCTGCACCTTCAGTTTGAACGTCGTACCGGCCTCGCCCCTCAGCATGTCGCTCACCTTCTGATTGGGCCATCCCTTCACATCCTTGTCGTCAATGCTGATGATGACATCGCCAGCCTTCAGGCCAGCCTGATCGCTCGGGCTACCCTTGTACGGCTCGCTGATGACGGAGCGGTCCTCCTTCTTGTGAAATCGTATGATGGAACCCATACCGGCATACTTGCCTTGTGCCATCACCATCAGTTCGTCGTCCTCCTCAGGATAATACGTTGTGTAAGGATCTACGCGGTTGAGCATCGCATTGATGCCCCACCCTATCACCGTATCAGCATTGAGTGAATCCATGTACAGGAGATCCAACTGACGGTATATCTCGTTGAATGTCTCCAGATTGCGCATGATGCTGCTGTTGTGGTTCTCTGCCTTCTGTGCCGAGGCACTAACGCAAATCAGCAGTACTCCAATTATTGTCTTAATACGTCTCATTATGTTCTTTTTGTTTAAGCACATTCTATTTCCTCAACAGAAAGCCCCGTCATGGATGAGATCTGCTCCGCCGGCATGACTTTTCTTTTTATATTAGATTACAAAATTAAGAACTTTCTCGCATACCGCAAAGAAAACTCTTGTTTTTTTACAAATTCCTTAGCAGCAGTTTGTCAGGGGATTGGAGCAGATATTGTCCGTTTTCATCCATCCCACCTTCTTCACGCCCTTTACCGTCACGTAGGCCTTTAGCCATTCTCCACGCAATTCGATGGGGTGGAAGATGGTGTAGTCGTCGCTCTTGAACGTCACCTTCGACTTCTCACTAGGACTGGTATACAACGTGATACCACCATTACCCAGTCCTTTAGCACCGATGACGGAGTTGTGAATCCAGTAGCCCGACGTCGAGCCATGGAAACTATATACTTCATCCTCCTCTGCGCACGCAGCGCACACAGCCCTGTCATCTTCGATGTGGCACCATCCGTCCACAATCTTGTCGACAAGCATTATGTAGTTTCCGTCCTTAGGAAGTTTATCCACCACCTTGCCATTTGGAGTATTACAGATCTTGCCCACGCCCACTTGGTACAACTCGACGGCTTCGTTGCCTTCACGCTGGAAGTCGAACGTCATGCCGTTCCACTTCAGTGTGTGGTAGATGAATTCGCCATCTGCACACTCCTCCTTCACGCGAATATCCTTACCGCTACGTGGAAGTACCAGCACATGGATGGCATTCATCTTCTCCTTCCATCCATTGAAGGGAGGAGCAGAAAGCGGCACGAGCTGCTTCTTAGTTGCGTCATAGAGGTAAGCCATGAAACCGCCATCCTTGATGATGCCCTCGCCGGGAGTATCCTCAAGAGGTTCGGTGTAGCGATAGCCCCAGACGGAAGACTGCGCCTTTATCTTCTTGCCGAAATCCGTATTCAGATAACTGGCAATCACCAGCTTCTTACCATCCTTGCGGTTCCAATAGCTCAACCAGTAATGGCTCATACCACTGCCTTCCTCCATGTACTCGAAATAGCCATTAGCCTTGTCGAATATGGGGTCGGCATACCAGTCCGCCTTCTTGATCTCGAAGACAGCCTCCACAAACTGCTCTATGCCAGCGCCACCCTTCACGTTGAAGGTCTTACCCAACCTCATCCAGATGGGGCCTTCAGCAAATGCACAAACATTCAGCACGAGAACGAGTGCCATAATCAATAGCCTTTTCATATCTTTCGAATTACCAATTTTAATTATTAATTGTTAATTGTTTGCGAATCTCCTCCCACGTTTCCTCGCTCACCTGCGTGCCGAGCACCTGAATCACCTTGCTGCTGAGCAGGCCACCTGTGTCGAGACATTCCTGAAGGTCACGCCCCATGCTATAGGCATAGAGGAAACCACCGGCAAAGAAGTCGCCAGCTGCCGTCGTGTCCACCACGTCCACGGGAGTGGCCTCAGCCTTGCATACCTCGTCGCCACACTGCGCCATGCTGCCACGCTTGCCCAACTTCACCACAGCCACCTCGCACATCGCGGCTATCTCATGCAGAGCCTCCTCAGGCTGCTTGCCTCTCGTGAAGGCGGCGCTCTCCTCCTCGTTGGCAAAGACGATGTCCACGTACTCCTCCACAAGATGACAGAAGAAATCGAGGTCGCCAGCCACTACGTTGTAGCTTGCCAAATCGATGCTGATCTTCATGCCCTGCTCCTTGGCTAGCCTTGCCACCGACTCTATCAGTTCGTGGTTCTGCACCAGGTAGCCCTCGATGTGCAACAAGCCATATCCCTTCAACATCTCCGCCGTGACATCCTGCGCGCTGAGCAATGCAGCCTCACCTAGATGCGTAGCAAACGTACGCTCGCCATCTTTTGATATAAAAGTATTGGCCACGCCCGATACTCCTTCGCCTACGGCCAAATGCGCATCAATGCTTCTCTTCTTGCAGTTATCCATGAAGAACTGTCCCATGAAGTCCTTTCCTACCCTACCGATAAAACCAGGCTCAGCACCAAGGCAGGCCATCGCCAACATGGCATTTCCAGCAGAACCACCCGTCGCCATACTGGGCTGCAGAGCATCGAACACTTTACTGATCTTCTGCTGGCGCGAGTCGTCTATCAATTCCATTCCTCCGCGCTGCAAACTGAGTTCTCCAAGCAGCGAATCGTCGCTCAAAAGTACCAAAACATCCACCAAAGCATTGCCAATTCCAATTATTTTCATCTTTTTTGCGATTTTTTTTGCAAAGATATTGCATATTTCCGAAAAAACAACTAATTTTGCAGCGCAATTGAGAGAAAAACTCAAAAAAACGCAAAAAACTGCTTCAGTAGCTCAGTTGGTTAGAGCACATGACTGTTAATCATGGGGTCGTTGGTTCAAGCCCATCCTGAAGCGCAAAAGCCGAGAGGCAAGCGTTGAAAGACTTTTTCAATCGATTAGCACTGCTTCAGTAGCTCAGTTGGTTAGAGCACATGACTGTTAATCATGGGGTCGTTGGTTCAAGCCCATCCTGAAGCGCAAAGCGAGAACTTCGGTTCTCGCTTTTGCTATTAATACCCAAAGACGCAGCATGTTTTCAAAAATGACGCAGCGTCTTTCACCGCTGAATCGTGCAGCAAATTCTGCCATATGGAAAGGTTGTGGAACCCTTGAACCTTTTTGGCTCAAAAATACTTTTTACAATTTCGGGGGATAGGTGAGAGGCTACTCCTTCACCATCTCCAGTGCCCGAGGTACAGCGTTGGTGGTGATGAAATCAGGATGGAAGGAGATAGCAGACTTCAGGTCGTCCTGCGAATCAGGAGTCCAAATGTTAAGTGTTAATCCCAGCTTGTGAGCTCGCTCTGCCCAATCGGGATGCTGCTTCATCACATTCAGGTTGTAGTCGATACCAGTCCAACCCATCGAGGCCACCTCCTCGGGTTCGAGGTCGCCCGTGAGATAAGCCACCTGCTCGTTGGGACGTTGCTGCTTCACGACATTGCAAGCGTGCTTGCTGAACGAGATGTACTCCACCTGCTCCTGCATACCAAACTTCTCCACCAAGGCAATGGACTTGCTGACCAACTGCGTTTCTTGCTCAGGGGTGCGCAAAGGCTTTATCTCCAGAAAGAGTTTCATCTCGGGATGACGCTTTGCCACCCTCAGGAACTTCTCTAGGAGTGGGATGCGCTCGCCATTGGGCAGACAGCAACGCTTGAGGTCTTCGTAGGTATAGTCCGCAATGTCCATGCCGAAGATATGTGGATCGTGGCTCATCAGCACCTGTCCGTCGCGCGTCAGATGTACGTCAAGCTCCACGCCAAACGTACCAACCTTTATGGCTTTCTTGAACGCTGTGATGGAGTTCTGGGCAGAACCTTTCGTGAGCCAATAGCCACGGTGGGCTATGATGCGTGGCTGGGCGAAAGCGGATAGCACAGCCAGCAGAAACGCAAAGACAAAAACACTCTTTTTCATGGTAACATTTATTTGGTAATTTTTCCGAAATGTAAAGTAATGAACAGGAATCATACTCAAAAGAGAGTAGCCGTCGAGACACAAATTACCACAAATTCAAAGACATATTTTCTTGTACAGTGTCCAACTATATCATTTCAAGACTATCGTCGTGCCGTGCTCACCCTTGATGTCACTGGCACTGGTGATGAGTACGCGGCTCACACCCTGGCGCAAGGCAGCAAAAGCATTGTCGAGCTTAGGAATCATGCCGCCAGACACGATGCCATCGGCCTTGAGCTGCTCGTAGGACGCCTCGGTAATGAGAGGGATGGCAGAGTTATCGTCATCGGGATTGCTCAGCACACCGGGCTTCTCGAAGCAGTAGGTCAGCGTTACGGGACAATGCTGTGCCACACCGCAAGCCACGGTGCTGGCTATGGTGTCGGCATTGGTGTTGAGGAGATTGCCCTTGCCATCGTGGGAGAGGGGTGCCATGACGGGTACGAAACCGCTCTCCGTCAACTGATGGAGTGCCTCACCGTTCACCTTGTCCACATCGCCAACCCAGCCGAAGTCCACCATCTTCTTGGTGCCGTCCTCTAAGGTCATCTCCTTGAGGGGGCGCTTATGGCTAAGAATAGTATTCATGTCAGCACCTGTCAAGCCTACAGCATTGACGCCCTCTGCCTGCAGCATGGCCACGATGTGCTTGTTGACAAGACCGCCATATACCATCGTTACGATACTGAGCATCTCATCATCGGTAATGCGCCGTCCGCACACCATCTGGCTCTCGATGCCCATGCGAGCTGCCATCTTGGTTGCTGAACGACCACCGCCATGCACGAGGATCTTCTTACCTTCCATGGCTGCAAACTGACTGATGAGAGCGGAGAGAGAGGCGGGATCCTCCACTACGGCTCCGCCAACCTTGATGACGCGGACCCCCTCCTCACTCTCCCTAGAGGGGGAGAGTGGTATGTCTTGCTGCTTGAGTTCTTCTGACATGTTATTTCAATTTTCAGTTTTCTATTTCCAATTTCCAATCTACAGCCCCCATCCTGCCGTCCCCATTCTACTCCCCTCCCTCTACGGGAGGGGCAAGGGGTGGGTCTTATGGGTTCTATTCCAAATACGTATATCCGTAGAGTCCAGACCTGTAGTTACTGATGAACTCCTTGCCCTCTGCTTCGGTGATCTTACCATCCTTGATGGCCTTGCTCACCCATATCTCGAGACGGCGCACGAGTTTCTTGGGATCGTACTGCACGTACTCCAGCACATCGGCCACCGTCTCACCATCGATAAACTGGTCGATGTTGTAACCGTTCTCATCGACAGAGATGTGCACGGCATTGGTATCACCAAAGAGGTTGTGCATGTTGCCGAGAATCTCCTGATAGGCACCCACCAGGAACACACCAATATAATAATGTTCGCCTGCGCGCACGGGATGGAGAGGCAGATAGCTCGTCTGCTGACCACCGTTCACATATGCAGTAATCTTGCCATCGGAGTCACAGGTAATGTCCTGCAGCTGCGCACTGCGCGTAGGCTCTTCTGTCAATCGCTCAATGGGCATGATGGGGAAGAGTTGGTCAATTCCCCAAGAGTCGGGCATGGACTGGAAGAGCGAGAAGTTACAGAAATACTTGTCAGCCATCTGCTTGTCGAGCTTACGAAGTTCATCGGGCACATGCTTCTGATGATGAGCCAACTCTGCCACCTCATGACTGATGGCCCAATAAAGCGACTCGATCTGAGCGCGCGTCTTGAGGTCAATGATGCCGTGACGGAAGAGGTCGAGTGCCTCCTCGCGGATGTCTTCGGCATCGTGCCAATCCTCCAACATGGAGCGGCTCGACAACTTGTCCCAAATCTCTGTCAGGTCATGCACCAGCTTATGGTCGTCGGGGCCGGGCGTAAAATCCTCGGGCATCTGTGGTGCCGACACACTTTCCAGCACATCGAGGATGAGCACGGAGTGATGGGCAGCCAGGCTTCGTCCACCCTCGGTGATGATGTTGGGATGAGGAATGCCGTTGCGGTCAGCTGCATCGACAAGGGTGTACACGCAGTCGTTCACGTACTCCTGAATAGAGTAGTTCACCGAGCTCTCCGAATTGCTGGAACGCGTACCATCATAGTCGACACCAAGACCGCCACCGCAATCCACAAATTCTATATTGAAGCCCATTTGATGCAGCTGCACATAGAACTGTGCCGCCTCGCGCAGGGCTGTACTGATACGACGAATCTTTGTGATCTGACTACCGATATGGAAATGGATTAGTTTCAAGCAATCGGCCATGCCCATCTCCTCGAGCTGCTGCAAAGCAGCTAAGAGTTCAGAGCTGTTCAAGCCGAACTTCGAAGCATCGCCACCGCTCTCGCTCCACTTACCGGAGCCGTTGGAAGCCAACTTGATACGAATACCCAAGTTAGGACGCACGCCCAACTTGGCTGCCGTGTCGGCAATGATTTTCAGCTCGGGCATCTTCTCGATGACGAGGAACACGCGCTTACCCATCTTCTGTGCCAACAGTGCCAGTTCGATGAAGTTCTGGTCCTTATGTCCGTTACAGATAATCAGGCTGTCCGAGTCCATATTGGTGGCCAGCACAGCATGAAGCTCGGGCTTTGAACCAGCCTCAAGACCCAGATTGTAGCGCTTACCATGGCTGATAATCTCCTCCACGACGGGGCGCATCTGGTTCACCTTGATAGGGAAGATGATGAAGTGCTCTGCCTGATAGTTATATTCCTTTGAAGCCTTGCGGAAGCAGTCGTTGGTCTTCTCGATACGGTTGTCGAGGATGTCAGGGAAACGCAGCAGCATGGGAGCAGCCACATGACGGCTCTCAAGATGGTCCACCAGTTCTTTCAGGTCTACCTGCACAGTATTCTTCTTAGGACACACATACACATGCCCCTTCTCATTGATACCAAAATAGTTTACTCCCCACCCCTTGATGTTGTAGAGTTCCTCAGAATCTTCAATACGCCACTTTTTCATCAGGCTTCTATTTTTAGGGTTTCTTTCAGCAGCTTAACGCTGGTCTTAATCTTCTCGTAGTTGTCAAGCAGACTGACGTCAAGTACATGCTTGGCTTGTGTATAGAAGGGCTCGCGCTTGGCAAGCGACTCCTTGATGTAGGCCAACAGTTCCTCATCGCTTTTGCCCTTAATGAGTGGACGTTCCACCTTGCCCATCCTAAGATGCATGGCCAGCACCTCGGGCGTTGCCTTCAGATAGACGGTATCGGCAAGCGAGTTCATGTATTCCATGTTGTCGAAGAAGCAGGGTGTACCGCCACCGCAGCTCACCACAACATCCTCGAATTCAGCCACCTCGTGCAGCATGTTGCGTTCTATCTCGCGGAATCCCTCTTCACCCTTCTCGGCAAAGATATCAGCCACACGGGTGTGGTAGCGCATTTCTATATACCAGTCCAGGTCATAGAACTGCAACCCCAAGTTCATCGCTAACTGTCGGCCCACGGTAGTCTTTCCGGCTCCCATGTAGCCAATGAGAATGATACGTTTCATTAGTGTCGGGCAAAACGGTTAGCCTTGGCCGTTGCAGGCTTGCTGTCCTGCGCCTCTACGATGGCCTTGCATTGTTCGTAGGTCAGCGCCGCATAGTCATTCTGCTGCGCCTTGGTGAGATGGTAGTTCTTACCCTTATAGAAGAGGTAGGCTCCGAATCGACCACGCATGATCTCCATCTCATCCTCTTCTGTGAAGATGCGCAGATGCTTTTCGGCATCCTCCTTACGCTTCTGGTTAATAAGATCGACGGCCTCCTCCAGCGTGATGTTCATGGGATCTACGCCCTTGGGCAAGGATACATATTTTCCTTGATGCAACACGTAGGGGCCAAACTTACCGGCTCCGATAGTCACCAGATCGTTCTCAAAATCACCCAACTCGCGAGGCAGACGGAACAACTCCAATGCCTCCTCAAGCGTGATGGTCTCCAGGCTCTGGTTCTTCTTGAGTTGAGCGAAACGAGGTTTCTCCTCGTCCTCTGCCACACCAATCTGTGCCACAGGACCAAAGCGTCCGATCTTCACTGACACCAGTTTACCAGTACCGGGTTCATTACCCAGTACGCGCTCGCCTACTCGGTGCTCACTCTTGATATTGTTGGTCTTCTCCACCAGCGGATTGAAGCGCTTGTAGAACGTGCGTATCACGCTCTCCCACACCTTCTTGCCTTCGGCAATCTCGTCGAAGTTCTTCTCCACATCGGCGGTGAAGTTATAGTCCATAATCTCTGGGAAATACTCCAAAAGGAAGTCGTTCACCACCGTACCCGTGTCGGTAGGAATCAGTTTGCCACGCTCTGCGCCTACGACAACCTTGTTGGTGGTGTTGCGGATGCTGCCATCCTTCAAGGTGAACACCTCACTATTGAACTGCTCACCGGGCTTGTCACCCTTCTGCACGTATTCACGCTGCTGGATGGTGGTGATGGTGCTGGCGTATGTACTGGGGCGACCGATACCCAACTCCTCAAGCTTGTGAACGAGACTGGCCTCATTGTAGCGCAAGGGACGCTGAGCATAACGGCCTGTAGCCGTCACTTCACGGTTAACGAGCACGTCACCCACGTTCATTGGAGGCAGTACGCCACTTTCGTTCTCGTTGTCATTCTCATCCACCGTCTCACGGTATACGCGACGATAACCATCGAACTTTACCACTTCACCATTGGCCGTGAAAGTGTCGTCCAGACCCTTGATCTGTATCGTCACCTGTGTCTTTTCAATCTCTGCATCTGCCATCTGGCTTGCGATGGTACGCTTCCAGATGAGGTCATACAAGCGGCGCTCCTGAGGCGTTGCCTCAATCTCCGTATTATCCATGTAGGTGGGACGGATGGCCTCGTGAGCCTCCTGGGCTCCCTTGGCCGAAGTAGTGTAGTTGCGCGTCTTCACATACTCCTTACCCATCGTCTCGGTAATCACATTCTTGCTGGCATTCAGACAAAGCGACGAGAGGTTAACGCTATCGGTACGCATATAGGTGATGCGTCCGCTTTCATACAGACGCTGGGCAATGCTCATCGTTTGAGCTACGGTGAATCCTAACTTATGGGCAGCCTCCTGCTGCAGCGTACTCGTCGTAAAGGGTGGGAAGGGAGAACGCTTCATAGGCTTGGTGGTAATGTCAGAGATGGTGAACTGGGCATTCTTGCACGTATCGAGGAACTTCAGCACCTCGTCCTTTGTGCTGAATCGACGGCTCAATTCAGCCTTCACCTCATCTTTACTGCCAGGCAGGGTAAACAGAGCGGTCACACGGAAATAGGAATCACCCTTGAAAGAGTTTACCTCACGCTCCTTCTCCACAATGAGTCGCACAGCCACACTCTGCACACGGCCTGCCGAGAGGGCGGGCTTTACCTTACGCCACAACAGCGGAGAAAGTTTGAAACCTACGATGCGGTCCAGCACACGACGTGCCTGCTGCGCATTGACAAGGTTGAGGTCGATGGTACGGGGATGTTGTATGGCCTCGAGAATGGCATTCTTGGTAATCTCATGAAACACGATACGCTTGGTTGTCTCGGGATTCAGTCCCAACACCTCGCTCAGGTGCCAGCTGATGGCCTCTCCCTCGCGGTCCTCATCGGATGCCAGCCAGATGGTTTTCGATTCGGCAGCCTTCTTCTTCAGTTCTGCCACCAGCTTAGCCTTATCGGCAGGAATCTCGTATTGGGGTTCAAAAGTCTTCTCATCGATGCTGAAGCTCTTCTTCTTCAGGTCGCGTATGTGGCCGTAGCTCGACATCACGCGATAGTCGTCACCGAGAAACTTCTCTATCGTCTTGGCCTTTGCGGGGCTCTCAACAATCACCAGATTTTCTTTCATGTCTCTTTATTTACGATTTTGCGGCTGCAAAGGTAGACAAAATTTTATTAATACACCTTATATATTTAGTATTTTTTTCAATTTTTCTATTCCGAGGCTAATTGACTTCAATCCGAACTCCTCACTTTTCAGCTCCGAAACGGGCAGCCACAGCGCCTCTGCCGCATCGTCATGAGCCTCCATTTGCTCCTCGCCTTCCACCTCACACAGGTAGAAAGCGTCGATCGTATGAACCACGAAACCACTGTAGGGATATTGGTTGGGGATAGAAAAAAGGAATTGCGTGCGCGTTACGCGTAAGCCCGTCTCCTCCATCACCTCGCGGCAGACACCCTCCTCGCTCGTCTCGTAGCAGTCGCAGAACCCACCTGGCAGATCCAGCGTGCCCTTGGCAGGATCCTTGGCACGTCGCACGCACAGCACCTCTCCCCTTTTGTTGCGAATCACGGCCACCGTGGCAGCACTGGGATTGAAGTAGTACACAAAATCACACGCCTCGCAGCGTTTCGACTTCTCGTTGTTTTCCACAAAGTTCTGCGACCCGCATTTCGGACAGAAATGAAATAAATCTAATACGTGACCCATGTTTTTGCAATGTAGACTTAATAATTCACACAAACTTACGACATTTTTTTTGTATTCCATACATATAATCAAGAAAAACTTATTATCTTTGCCTAGAAAAGAACCGTATAACCTCAAAACCATATAACCTTATAACCTTACAAAAAAAATGATTGACTGGTACAATTCACTCGATCCCACTTTGAAAATTTACTGGGGCATAGCCATCTTTGCCTCCGTCATCTTCATCATCCAAACCACCATGTCCTTTATCGGCATTGGAGATATGGACACCGACGTAGACATAGACACCGACTCCTCACCCGACGCTCTCGACGAAGCCGGAGCCATGCATTTGCTCTCCATCCGCAACATCATCTACTTCATGCTCGGCGTGGGATGGGCAGGTGTCAGCCTCTGGAGCACCATCACCAACCGCATCCTCCTGGCCGTCGTAGCCGTAATCGTGGGGTGCCTCTTCGTAGCCATCTTCATCATGATTTTCCGTCAGATGATGAAGTTGCAGCACAATGGGGCCTTCGACATCAAGGATGCCGTCGGAAAGACGGTCGACGTCTACCTCCGCATTCCCGCAGCAGGCCAAGGTATGGGCAAGGTGCAGATCAGCTTCGGTGGCTCCATTCAGGAGCTCGATGCCCGCAGCAACACCGACGAGGTCATTCCCTCCGGCGCCAAGGTACGCGTCCTCGAGGTTGTCGACCGCAGCATACTCATCGTCGAGCCCTGTTAATTTTTTAACTCAACTTTCGCAAGCTTCGCATGCTTCTGTTTCAGTCGTTTAGGAAATTACAACCAAAACACCAAACGACTGCAAGTTGAGCACATTCAAAACTTGAATTAATTATTAATTACTAATTTATAAAAGTTATGGACTTAAACAATCCTTTAACCCTCATCGTGGTGTGTGCCGTATTGGTGCTCGCCATCGTGGCCTTCCTGGCCAATCGTTATCGCAAGTGTCCTGCCGACAAGATCCTCGTCATCTACGGTTCAGGAAGTGGCAGTAAGAAGTCTGCCAACTGTGTGCATGGTGGTGGTGCCTTCGTATGGCCTGTCATCCAGGACTACGCCTACATGTCATTGACCCCCATCGGTATCGACGCCAACCTCACCAACGCACTCTCGCGCCAGAACATCCGTGTTGACGTTCCCTGCCGCTTTACCGTTGGTATCAGCACCGACCCCGAGTACATGACAGCCGCTGCCGAGCGTCTGCTGGGACAGAACGCACAGCAGATTCAGGAAATGGCCCGCGATATCCTCTTCGGTCAGCTCCGTCTCGTCATCGCCACCATGTCCATCGAGGAGTTGAACAGCGACCGCGACAAGTTCCTCGAGGCCATCACCGCCAATGTGGAAGTCGAGCTCAAGAAGATCGGTCTGAAACTCATCAACGTCAACGTTACCGACATCAAGGACGAGTCAGGCTACATCGAGGCACTCGGTCAAGAGGCAGCTGCCAAGGCCATCAATGAGGCTAAGGTACGCGTAGCCGAGCAGGAGAAGCTTGGTGAAATCGGTAAGGCAGACGCCGTGCGTGAAACCCGTATCCGTACAGCCGAGGCCAACGCTTCGGCCGTCAAGGGTGAGAACGAGGCTAAGGTTGCCATCGCCAACTCCGATGCCAGCCGTCGTGAGGCCGAGGCTGAGGCAACCCGCAAGGCCACCGCAGCCGAGAAGGTAGCCCAGGCTCAGGCACTCGAGGAGGCCTATGCTGCTGAGCAGAAGGCTGAGTTGGCACGTGCCGACCGTGAGCGCGCCAGCCAGCAAGCCAACGTCATCGTGGCTCAGGAGATCGAGAAGCGTCGTCTCGTCATCGCAGCTGAGGCCGAGGCCGAGCAGAAGCGCGTCAATGCCAAGGGTGAAGCCGATGCCATCTTCGCCAAGATGGAGGCCGAGGCAAAGGGTCTTTATGAAATCCTTACCAAGCAAGCCGACGGTTACGACCGCATGATCCAGGCTGCCGGTGGTGATGCCACCAAGGCCTATACCCTCCTTCTTCTCGAGAAGTTGCCCGAACTCGTCAAGACTCAGGTCGAGGCCGTCAAGGGTATCAACATCGACAAGGTTACCGTTTGGGACAATGGCGGCAATGCCGACGGCAAGGGCTCCACAGCCAACTTTGTCTCTGGCCTCATGAAGAGCGTACCTCCCCTCAGCGATCTCTTTGATCAGGCAGGCATGTCACTTCCCGAATATCTTGGTAAGAAGAAAGAAACTGAACCCGCAGAAGAAGAAGAACCCGCAGAATAATCTCTGCTGACATTCCGTTGCAAATTAACGCGTATTTACACGTATTTTCTCGTCCGTTAGGATTAGAAATTGTGTAAATTCGCGTTAATTTATATCCAAACTCAACAGAAAACAAAAAATTATACCCCAAATATTTGGCAGTTTCACAGAAATACCTTACCTTTGCACTCGCAAACAAGCCCAGATGGCGGAATCGGTAGACGCGCTGGTCTCAAACACCAGTGGGGCAACCCGTGCCGGTTCGACCCCGGCTCTGGGTACCAGGCTTTTGCAAAGAGAACCCTTGTAAGTCAAATACTTGCAAGGGTTTCTTCTTTCCTGTCTCTCATATTTAGACATTCCATATTTTCAATACACTATCGCCACATTCATTCTTTTTTGGTTTCAATGCGCCTCTTCCGCTTGCGCTGGTCATGACGTGAGTCACTCCACAGCAAGAAGCAGAAAAGGGCAATGGCGATGAGGGCTGGACAGCCTAGCAGGAGTACATTCCAGCCAAAAAGCATAGTATAATACACCATAGATAACAGGTAGTGGTTGGTACGACTAATACGATTTGCTCTCTCATCTCTTTGCTATCTTGACGTCGGCATCGGTGAAGGACACCACGGGTGGCTCTTCCATGCTGAATGTGGTGCGTCCTCGCGCATCGCGGATGACGACACACATCTGCCTTTCGGCATAGCTTGGCGAACCGAGAAAGCATGCCAAGAGTAGGAATACCTTTCTTATCATCGCGTGTGTATGTAGGGATTCGTTACTTCTTGTAGATGGTGGGAGGTGTCCAGTTGTCGAGGTTCTTGAGATCGGGCAGATAGAGGCGCATGAAGAGGTGAAAACCCTTTTCGCCCGTGGGCAGCCAGTATGAGCCGTCGGTAGGCTCCTGGAATGATAGCGTCACATCGAGCGAACCGTCCTCGTTGAGGGTGTATTCGCTGCGGTCGGTCACGTTGTAGCGATTGATGGGGTTGTCGATGAGATAGTCATCGTCGCCATAGGCAGTGACAGACCAGAAGCCGTTCTGGAGCACGGGAGGCATTGAACTGAAGTGCAGCACGTAGGTATTGCCGCCGTTCAGCAGATTACCCTCCGAGTCGTTGTCGGTGCGGGGGTATATGGCCACGTCGGTGGTGTTGGCACCCAAGCCCACCAGTGCCACGGCAGCACGGTAGTTGTACTCCGAGCCAAAGTCGCCGATAGGCTCCTTGAAGTAAGACCACATGCCGCCGATGCTCGTGCGGTTCTGTGCGCCGATGCCACGTGCGTAGTCCTTAAAACCAGCCTTGATGGCAGCGAACATCTGCTCGCCATTCTCGATATTGGCCAACTTGAGACCGGGACCTACGCCCAGTTTCTTGAGGCGCTTCAGTATCTCGGTGTCAAAGCGGAGGGGAGGATTCTTCACCATCAGTTCGTTGGCCTTGGCAAAATACTCCTCGAGGGTCATCTTCATGCACTTCTGCACGGGGTTGACGTCCTTGCTGGCATCGTAGGTGCCACGGGGAGCCACATAACCGGCATTGCCGTAGGCCGACAGCGGATAGGCCTTCATGGCATCCTGAATCTTCTTGACATTGGCATAGTCGCCCTCACCCTTGTTGACGATGCGCACGATGCCCCATGCCAGAGCGGTGGGCATCTCTACGAGCGTAGCACCTGCGGGCAGATTGACCTGCTGTCCCTGCTTGGCAAAGACGTACGTGCCACCCTCGTATATCACCTTGGTGGTGTTGGTCCAGGCATCGAGCACCTGAATGTTGCAGAAACGGTCGGTGACGTTGGGGAACTCCAGTACGATGGGCTCGTCGCTCAAGTCCATCCACAGACGCGTATAATAGGTGTCGACGTTGGGGGTCACTACCGACTTGCTGTCGGCATTGGCCAACCGAATGGCGTGGATGAGTTGGTTGACCGGAGCGCGTGGAATGCCGGGCACGAAGGTCTCTGTATTGGTCTCAACCGTCTCGGTAGCGTCCATAATGACGAGGGGGAAGGTGTAGTAGAATGCCTCTGCCAGTTCCTGACTCGTAACGTCGACCACGGGGGCATCGGTCACTTCGTTGTCGTCCTTGCAGCCGCTCAGTATCAAGGCTGCCATTGTCAGCAAACAAAAAATCTTCTTCATAATCGTTTTTTTTATGGTTTAAAATGTTTTTCCGCTTTCATACTGCAAAATTACAAAAAAGGAGCCGAACGAGCTGTTCGACTCCTACGGTTAGGTGTTAGACTTGTGGGATTTTGGTGTTAGACTTGTTACAAATCTAACAGTTAGAATTGCATGTATTCTATTGATATCAAGACTATTTATGCGATTCGCGCCAATCATTGGTGGTGAGACCTGTCGACTCCTTGAATTTTACCTGCAAATGGCTGCGCGAGAAGCCGCATGCCTCGGCGATGGTCTCGTTGGAATAGTCGGGATGCGCAAGGATGAGACGCTTGGCCTCCTCAAGACGAAGGTCGCTGAGCCACACGCGGAAGGTCTTACCCTCCACCTCGCGCAGATACTGCACGAGCAAACGTTTGGGTATGTTCAGCCGTGCCGAAAGCATGGTGCTGTTGATCTCGGAGGTGGCAAAGCCCTTCCTCTTTCGCCACTCCTCCAGGAGCGGACGTATCATCTCGCACTGTTCCTCGCCTATCTTAGGCTTCGACTCCTCTGCATTCTCACCCTCGGTAGGGGATGTGTCCTCCATCTCGGCACCGATGATCTGGCTCACATTGCGTATGTTGAAGCCAAGCGCAATGAAACTGCCCACGAAGAAGAGCATCGCCACAAGGTTGAGCGTGCCTACGATAAAGACCAATGGTGTGAAATAGATGCTGAGCGACATCACAAGCGAAGCGGCATAGAGCAGCGTGGCAGCGGTCCTGAGGAACAGGTTGTACTGCACCTGCATCTGTCCCGACTCCTCATCGGCCAGACGTCGCATGCGGCTGATCTCCTTGTTGGGATAGACGAAACAGAACACGATGCTGGCAAAGAAGCAGGCTCCCATGGCATAGAGCGCCATGGGCATGTGCAGACAGCGATAGTGAACATAGCCCGCCACGAAGAAGCTCACAATCAGCGCCATCGAGATCGATGCCACCAGCACGAAGCGAGACCTGACTGACTTGCGGCTGGCGAGACGCACAAAGGAGTAAGAGAAGATGTAGATGGAGGGCGCATAAAACAGCATGTTGACCAACGCACCCACATCGCCCCCCTGTGCACGGAATCCGAAACGGATTTGCAGGAAATAATGCACAGCCATCAGCAGCAAGGCCGACATGATACACCAACGCATCTGTTCATAGGCGCGGCTTGTGTCGGGCTGATGAAACCAAGCAAAGAAGAGCAGAAGCGCCAATCCCAACGTCATGGTCAGCGAACTACCCTGCAATACGAGTAGTAACGAATGGATGTCAAGCATATTATTTCAGATGTAGTACGTGGTTGACATTGCAAATGTAGCAACAATAAGTGAGTAAATGCACAGGAAAAGGCTTTTTTTTGTCATTTTTCTTTTTTTTTAAAGTTTTTTAGTATTTTTGCAAAGAAAATCTTTTACGAGTAAAAAACGTGCTTGCCGACACTTTAATCTAATACCAAATACTTATGGAAGTTAAAACTCAAGAGGGAATTAATGATGCCCGCCAACTAGGAACGGGCAAGTTCACAATTTTGGGTGTACAGCACCTTTTTGCCATGTTCGGTGCCACGATTCTGGTGCCAGCACTGACGGGACTTCCGGTGTCAACAACTCTGCTGTTCGCAGGTCTTGGAACGCTGGTGTTCCACTTCGTATCCAAAGGCATCGTGCCTGCCTTCCTGGGCAGTAGCTTTGCCTTCATCGGCGGCTACATGTCGGTGAAGCAGATGGGCATGGATCAGGGCATGAGTGAATCGATGGCCTTGGCGTATGCCTGTGCCGGTGTGTTCTGCGCTGCGCTGGCTTACTTTGTGATGGCTGCACTGATTCGCGGATTTGGAAAGAACAAGGTGATGAAGTACTTCCCTCCTGTGGTGACGGGCCCTATGGTGATTGCCATCGGATTGACCTTGTCGGGCTCGGCCATACAGAGTTGCACGCAGAACTGGCTGCTAGCTATCGCAGCCATCATCACCATCATCACAGCAAGCGTGTGGGGAAAGGGCATCGTCAAGATCATCCCCATCTTGCTGGGCGTGGTGGTTTCATACGCATTGGCTGCTGCCATGGGTGAAGTGGACTTCAGCAGCGTGGGTGATGCGGCATGGTTTGGTTTGCCCTTCAGCAGGGAAGGCAGCGTGCTGGCCATCCTCGACAACTATGACGGCACGTTGCTGCTGAGCAGTATCATTGCCATCGTACCCATTGCCTTTGCCACCATCATGGAGCACATCGGCGACATGTGTGCCATCAGCTCCACCGTGGGCAAGAACTTCCTTGACAAGCCCGGTCTGCACCGCACGCTTGTGGGCGACGGCCTGGCAACAGCCCTGGCCAGCCTATTCGGCGCACCCGCCAACACGACATACGGTGAAAATACGGGCGTACTGAACCTTACCCGCGTGTTCGACCCCGCGGTCATCCGTCTGGCTGCCGTATTCAGCATCATGATGAGTTTCTGCCCCAAATTCTCGGCCATCATCGGTTTGATGCCAGGTGCCACCATCGGTGGTGTGAGCCTCATCCTCTACGGAATGATCTCATCAGTCGGTGTCAGAAACCTCGTGGAGTCGCACGTCGACCTGAGCAGTTCGCGCAACGTCTTCGTGGCCGCTCTCATTCTGGTGCTGGCCATCGGTGTGAAGTATGGTGCCAATGACAGCATCGCCATCGGCAGCATCCACCTCTCAGGTTTAGCCATTGCTGCTCTCGCAGGCATCTTTCTCAATGCCGTGCTTCCCGACAAACTGGGCATGAAGATGAAGAGTTTCAAGGGAAAGGAGAAGGAGTAGAAATTAAAAAATGAAAATTGAAAATTGAAAGTTGAAAATTGAAAATTAATAATAAAGCATACCATGAAAGTAATCAATCTATCCGAACAGAGCAGCGTATTAAACAAATACATGTCTGAACTGCGCAACGTAGAGGTGCAGGGCGACCGCATGCGTTTCCGCCAAAACATTGTGCGTATTGGCCACGTTGAGGCCTATGAGATTAGTAAGTTCCTAACTTATAGCAATAAGACGATACAGACGCCTCTAGACGCTTGCACCGTGAGTACCTACGATGACGACGTAGTGATCGGTACCGTCTTCCGTGCCGGACTGCCCCTGCACCAGAGTTTCCTCGACATCTTCGACGAGGCAGGCAATGCCTTCGTGTCGGCCTATCGCTACTATAAAGACCGTGAAATGAACGAGGTGGGCATCAAGGTGGAGTACTGCGCATCGCCTTGCCTTGATGACAAAACACTGATTCTCGTTGACCCGATGCTGGCCACAGGCGGCAGCATGGAACTGGCATACGACGCTCTGAAAACAAAAGGTACGCCCAAACGACTGGTGATGGCTTGCGTCATTGCTGCGCAGAGTGGTGTGGATTACCTGCAGAAGATCTTCCCGCAGGACGACGTCGTGCTGGTGTGCGGTGCCATCGACCCCATACTGAACGACCATAAGTACATCGTGCCTGGACTGGGTGACGCTGGCGACTTGATGTATGGCGACAAGATTTAATGAAGAAAAGAAACAATAGACAAAGAATATAAATCAATAAAATATCAAAAGTATGAAAAAGTTATTTTTGCTCCCCGTGATGTTACTCGTGGCAGTTGCTGCACACGCACAGTTCAACCTTCAGTTGCACTATGACCTTGGCCGTGCCACCAATCCCGACGCAGAGGCTGGCAGACAGCTTTTCACCGTAACAGCCGAATACTTCAAGGCTGACAAGGTGGGTTCCACCTATCTATTCATCGATATGGACTATCGCGGCAAGGGTGATGCCAACCTGGGTGCCATCGGTGCTTACTGGGAGATGGGCCGCGACTTCACCTTCCTGAAGTTCAAGAAACCCAATCACAGCCTCACCGCACACATCGAGTACGACGGCGGTTTGAACAACGGTGGTTCATTCCAGCAGGCAGCTCTGCTGGGTCCCGCTTGGCAGTGGCACAGCGACAACTTCAGCAAGACGTTCACCTTGCAGGTACTCTACAAGCAGTTCTTCAAGAGTGAGTTCAACGACGCGCATGCCAGCTTCCAGATCACTCCCGTATGGGGTGTGACCTTTGCCGATGGTCTCTGCACGTTCAGCGGCTTTGCTGATTTGTGGTACGGCTATCGTCCCTTCAAGGCTGACAAGGGGCTCGTCTTCCTGACCGAGCCTCAGTTCTGGTTCAACGTGTATGGCAAGGACCGTCAGAACAACAAGCTGAGCGTTGGTACGGAGTGGGAGATCAGCAACGACTTCATCTGGGGCGATCCCGACCGCAGTTTCTACTTCAACCCCACCCTGGCTGTGAAGTACACCTTCTGACAATTCACAATGCACAATTCACAATGCATAATTCACAATTCATAATATGCTAAAGAAATTATTCGGTTTCGATAAGGAAACCATGACAGTGAAAAAGGAGGTGATGGGCGGCATTACCACCTTCCTGACCATGGCCTACATACTGGCCGTCAACCCCAGCATTCTGGGGGATGCCGGCATGGATGGTGGCGCAGTATTTACGGCTACGGTCATTTCGGCTGTAGTGGCAACCCTCGTGATGGCACTCTATGCCAAACTACCCTTCGCACTGGCTCCCGGTATGGGTCTCAATGCCTTCTTTGCCTACACCATCGTTCTGACCATGGGCTACACCTGGCAGTTCGCTCTGACTGCGGTGTTCATCGAGGGCCTCATCTTCATCCTGCTCACCCTGACGGGTTTACGCCAAAAGATAGTGGACTCTATGCCCCTGCTGCTGCGCCGCTCCATCTCTCCAGGTATCGGTCTGTTTATTGCCTTCATTGGCTTGAAAAATGCCGGCATCGTGTCTGAGAGTTCTGCTACGCTGGTGACTATGGGCGACCTGCACGACCCTGCCGTATTGCTGGCTTGCGGTGGCATCCTGCTGACATCTGCCTTGCTTGTCAGGAACGTGACAGGAGCATTGCTGATAGGCATTCTCGTCACCACAATTGTGGGCATCCCGTTGGGCGTCACCCATCTTGATACGGTGATGAGCACACCTCCCAGTCTGGCTCCCGTGTTCTGCCAGTTTGAGTGGAACAGTATCATGAGCATCGACATGGCCATTTGTGTGCTGACCTTCCTCTTCATCGACATGTTCGACACCATCGGTACCCTGATCGGTGTGAGCAACCGCGCCGGCATGGTCGACGAGCAGGGCAACATCCCTCGACTGAAGGATGCCTTCATGGCTGATGCCATCGGTACTACCGTAGGTGCCGTGCTGGGTACGAGTACCGTGACGACATACGTCGAGAGTGCTTCGGGCGTGAACGTGGGTGGACGCAGCGGTCTTACTTCGCTCACCAGCGCTGTATGCTTTGCCTTGGCATTGTTCCTGGCTCCCCTCTTCCTAGCCATTCCCTCACAGGCCACTGCCCCTGCCCTGGTGCTGGTAGGTGTGATGATGATGCACGACATCCGTAAGGTGAATTTCCAGGACTACATAAACGCGATTCCCTGCTTCGTTTGCATCATCTTCATGCCGCTGACGTACAGCATCTCTGATGGTATCCTGATGGGCCTCATTACCTACGTACTGCTGCATACGCTGACGGGCAACTGGAAGAACGTGAACATCGGTTCGTACATCCTGGCCGTGCTCTTCATCTTAAAGTATGCTTTCCTGTAAGTACTTAAATATTATTCTACACAATGAATTTCTTAGAAGAAAAGATACTGGTAGACGGAAAGGTTAATCCCGGTAATGTGCTCAAGATTGATAATTTCCTGAACCACCAGATTGACATTGACATCATGCGTCAGATAGCCTACGAGTTCAAGCGCAGATTCAAGGGAAAGACCGTAAACAAGATACTGACCATCGAGGCGAGTGGCATTGCCATCGCCACGCTCGTGGCTGACCTTTATGACGTGCCAGTAGTCTTTGCCAAGAAAGGCAAGACCAACAACAGCACCGATGATAAGTACGTGGCGCATGCCTATTCGTTCACTCACCAATGCATGAACCCCATCTTCGTCAGTCGCCCCTATCTGACGAAAGATGACAAGGTGCTCATCGTCGATGACTTCCTGGCAGACGGAGAGGCATCGCACGCCCTCATCGATTTGGTGCACCAGGCTGGAGGCGAGGTGGTAGGCATCGGCATTGCCGTGGAGAAAGGTCAGCAGAAGGGTGGTGAGCGCCTGCGTCAGGAAGGCTATCATCTGGAGTCGGTTGCCATCATCGAGAAGATGGACTACGACACACAGACCATTACATTCAGACAATTAACCAATAACAATTAACAATGGAAAAGAATACGACAAGCAATCTATATCAGCTCGACGGCAAGGTGCCTGTGCTGCAAGCCGTTCCTTTTGGTTTACAGCACGTACTGGCCATGTTCGTAGCCAATATCACCCCCATCATCATCCTTGCCAGCGTCGTGGGTCTCGACTCCTCGCTGAGCGGAGCCCTCATCCAGAACTGTATGATCATTGCCGGCATCGGTACTCTCATACAACTCTACCCCATCTGGCGTGTAGGTTCACGCCTTCCCATCGTGATGGGTATCAGTTTCACATTCCTCTCACTCGCCATCGCCATTGCCACCACACAAGGCATGGGCACGCTGATGGGAGCCGTCATCGTGGGCGGTGTGGTAGAAGGTCTGCTTGGACTCTTCCCCAAGTATTGGACCAAACTGATTCCTCATGTCGTGGCAGCAACCGTGGTGACCGCCATCGGCTTCTCGCTGCTGCCCATCGGTGCCAACTCCTTTGCCGGAGGTCAGGGAGCCGCTGATTTTGGAGCCAGCCACAACTGGATACTGGGCAGCATCACCCTGCTGGCCTGCCTTCTCACCCAGGTGTTTGCCAAGGGATTGCTCCGTTCCCTCTCCGTGCTGGTAGGCCTCATCGTGGGCTACACCACTGCCGTGTGCATGGGAATGGTTGACTTCTCTGGCCTTCAGGGAGTCGACATCGTGGCTTTGCCTCGTTTTATGCCCTTCGAACCGGAGTTCAACTTTGGAGCCATCCTCTCCGTCGTTGCCATCTTCTTCGTGTCAGCAACCGAGACGATCGGCGACACCAGTGCCTTGGCCAACGGAGCATTGGGGCGCAATCCCCACAAGTCAGAACTTGGTTCAGCCGTGGCGTGCGATGGTTTCGTGAGCACCTTGGCAGGCCTCTTCGGCTGTACCCCCATCACCTCGTTCAGTCAGAACGTTGGTTTGGCAGCCATGTCGAAGGTAGTAAACCGCTTCACCATCGCTACGGGTGCCTGCATCATGATCCTGGGTGGTATCTTCCCCGCAGTAGGTGTGCTGCTCACCACCATTCCTCAAGCCGTTCTGGGTGGTTGTACGGTAATGATGTTCGGTTCCATCCTCTTTGCTGGTTTTGGCATGATGGCCCGCAGTGGTTTCTCACAGCGCAACATGATTATCGTATCGCTCTCGCTGAGCATCGGCCTCGGTTTCACCCAGGCTACCAAGATGTTTGCCATCTTCCCCGAAATCGTCCAGACCGTATTTGCAGAGAACTGTGTTGCAGTAGTCTTCCTCCTGGCCGTACTGCTCAACCTCGTTCTTCCCAAGAATCTCAAGGATTAATTCATAATTTGCATGAAAAATAAGTCTATCCTGATAGCCATTGGCATGCTGACTTCGGCAGCTGCCATGGCACAAGATTATTCACATACGCTTTCGGGCGTAGTAACCGAGATTAGTTTCTACTCGCCCCAGATTGTGAGGGTGATGAAGTATCAAGCGAGCGATGCCCTAGCCAAGAGCGACCCCAAGGTGGTGGTGACGATGCAACCACAGAAGGTGGAAACAAGGATTGGAGAGGGCACAACGGCTGATACCATTTATGGCAGCGAAGCAAAGGTAATATACTACAAGAAAACGGGTATGGTATCTTTCTACCGTGCTGATGGTGCGCTGCTGCTGAAGGAGAAGAGTAAGGCAACATTTACCAAGCGAACCAGTCACACGGTCGATCCCTACAACGTTTCGCAGACGTTCACACTGGCCAAGAACGAAGCCATCTATGGTTTCGGTCAGGTACAGGATGGAAAACTCAACCACAGAGGTGCCAACTACACGCACATGGTGCAGAACAACATGTCGGTGTGGATGCCCTTCTTCCACTCTGTCAAGGGATATGGAGTGTATTGGGACTTATACGGCCCATGCGACTTCTCAGACTCGTCAACGGGTGGTGCCACGTTCAAGACGGAGGCTGCTCATGCCGTGGACTACTATGTGATGATAGGCAGCGAGGAGCATGGCGACGATGTAGTGCGACGGATGCGAGAACTGACGGGACAGGCCACCATGGTGCCACTATGGACTTACGGCTATTTCCAGAGCAAGGAGCGCTACCAAAGTGCCAAGGAGACCTTAGGCGTACTGCAGAAGTACCGCTCGCTCGGGGTGCCTATCGACTGTGTGGTGCAGGACTGGCAGTACTGGGGCGGCAACAACCAATGGAATGCCATGGAATTCCTGAACCCAGAATTCAAGAATGACTACCGCACAATGATCGACGGGGTGCATAACGATGGGGGACATTTGATGATCAGCATTTGGGCCAACTTCGGTCCTGACACGAAGCAATATGCACACTTCAAGGCTGAGAATCAGTTGATGAAGCAGAATGGCAACATCATGACGACGACCTATCCCGGCAATTCGGGCGTGGCCATCTATAGCCCCTATCAGCAGTCGGCGCGCGACTACTACTGGAGAAGTTTCTACACAGGACTCGTCAGTAAGGGCGTGGATGCCTATTGGGTAGATTCCTCCGAGCCCGACCACTACCAGGGTGGCGAGGATTGGGAGCAGACCAACGACTTCATCGTACTGGAAAAGGGTGGCGACGACAACGCTACGCTCAACCCCAACTCTACTCTGACAAACCACACGTGGCGCTCCATGCGTAATGTCTTCCCACTGATGCATGCCAGTGGTGTGTACGACGGCCATCGTGCCGAAGGAGCCGAACTGACAGAGGCCAAGCGCGTGATGATCATGACGCGCTCGGGATTCCCCGGCATGCAGCGCTATGGTGCAGGAACGTGGAGTGGCGACATCACCTCATCATGGGAGACACTGGCTCGCCAGATTCCCGCTGCCCTCAACTATTCTGCCTGCGGCATCCCAAGTTGGAACAGCGACATCGGCGGTTTCTTCAACGGCAGCTATTCGGGTGCCGGTCAGGACTCCTATAACGAGCTGTATGCACGATGGATTCAGTTCGGAACCTTTTGCACCATCATGCGAAGCCACGGCTCGGGAGCAGACAGGGCCATCTATCAGTTTGGCTCGGAAGGCGAATCGTACTACAGCTGCATAGCTCGTTACATCAACCTCCGCTACTCGCTCCTACCTTATATTTATAGTACGGCACGCCGCGTACATGCCGACGGCTACTCGTTCATGCGCGCCATGGGCATAGCCTACCCCACCGACACGAAGACGCACGAGCTGAAGGATCAGTTCATGTTCGGTCGCGACCTGCTCGTGGCTCCCGTAGTGGAGAGCGAAGCTACAAACCGCAACGTGTACCTGCCCATGGGCGACGGATGGACTGACGTATGGACAGGCGAACAGTATGAAGGTGGACAACAGATTACACGCAACGTCGCTCTGGCCATCATGCCCATGTACGTCCGTCAAGGCAGCATCATGCCCTGGGGACCCAAGGTGCAACACAGTGCAGAGAGCGATTGGGACAATCTGGAAATACGCATCTACCCCGGTGCTGACGGCACGTTCACCCTTTACGAGGACGAGCGCGACAATTACAACTACGAGAAAGGGCGCTTCACGGAGATTCCCTTCACATGGAACGACAGCGATGGCACCCTTACCATCGGACACAGGGAGGGTGAATATGATGGCATGCTCAAGAAGCGCCATTTCCGCATCGTACTGGTCGACAAGGAGAAGAATCTTGGACTTGGCATCAACCCTTCTGCCCGTTTCAGCAAGGTGGTGGAGTATAATGGTGAGAGCATCACCATCAGCATCGACAACAGCAATCTGATTGAGGCAGAAACGGTAGCCGTCAAGGCCATCAAGGCCAATTTGACCCAAGTGAGCCTCTATCCCGGCCAGGCACAAAACCTGAAGGTGACGGCAGAACTGACCGATGGCAGCACACAGTTTGTAACGCTCGATGTGGAGAGCCAGAGTACGGATGCGGCAGTGGCATACGTCAAGGATGGCATCGTAAAGGCAGGAACGGAAACGGGTCATGCCGACCTCACTCTCAGCTATACCGACGGACTCGGACACGTCCTCACCACGCAGATAGGCGTTGATGTGACTATCCCTGACAACCTCTACGAATGGAAGGCCTACGACTGGTACCGTAACCGAGTGTCCGACCGCCTTGGGTCATCAGATGTCAAGTACAGTGCCAAGGACAACACCATCACGATCAAGAAACAGGGTGCACAGAACATTGCCCTACGTTATCGTGAGAAGAAATACCTGGCTCCCGGCATGAAGTATCTTGTGGCAGTAGCCACCGACGTATCTACCGACAAGAACGACTCACAGCTCTGGCACATCAACGGACACTGGGTGAACATCGTCAACCCATCGAAGGTTACCAAACTGAAAGATGGTCGCATCCTCATAGCATGGCCCATCGATGAGAACAAGGCATACATGGAGACTGGGGAGACGGTATTCGGTATGACGTCTACCAACGCCACCGGCACCTCCGTCATCAGCTATGTGGGCTTTACGTCCAACGTAGAAGCACTTATCACCGAGTTCAACAACATCTACACACACATCAGCAGTACCGACGGTGCTGCTAATGCTGTTCCTTCGCAGGTGTATTCGCTCAATGGCATAGCCCTTGCTCATTTACACAAAGGAATGAACATCGTGAAGATGTCGGACAACACCAGCGTGAAAGTAATGAAGAAATAATAATGAAAGAATGAAAAATACAACTTGGCTTTCCCTCATGCTATTGTGGCTGCTGACAACAGTGCCACAGACAGCAAGCGCGCAAGACCTGATGGCCGACACCTGGGTGGGAACGGACGACCTGGGGCGCACGATGCCCACAGCCAAGGATTGCCCACTGAAGGAGGACAAGAAACGGCGTACGGTGGGTATCTTCTACGTGACTTGGCATACGCCCGACCACCACAACGGCCTCGACTACCGTGCCGACGTAACGAAAGTACTGGACACCGACTCGGCAGCGGCACGCAGTTGGGACAACCCTGCCTGGACTGGACCTTCCTACCACTGGGGTGAACCCGAATACGGTTACTTCCTGAGCAAGGACAAGTACGTCATCCGTCACGACATGTCGATGCTGGCAGATGCTGGTGTGGACGTCATCATCTTCGACGTGACGAACGCCGTGTGCTACTGGGACGAGTGGGACACGGTACTGGAGATCATGAGCGACATGAAGCGCGAAGGCCAACAGGTGCCGAAGTTCTGTTTCTGGGCATTCAACGGCAACGTCATCACCGTGGTGCAACAGATTTATGAAAGGTACTATGCTCCAGGAAAGCAGAAATACAAGGACTTACAATTCACATGGGACGGACGCCCCCTATTGCTCTACAACGCCACCCCTTCGGTCGATGCCAACGTGGGCGGCGGCGAAAAGAACCTGAAGGACTATAGCAAGGAGGTGAAGGAGTTCTTTACCCTGCGCAACATGTGGTGGGGCTACTACGAGTGGGCAGGACAACGCTTCGTGGGAACCGAAGACAACTGGAGTTTTGGCTTCGACCTGGGCGATGAGCGCGTGGCAGCTCTCACGCCCGAGGAACTGTGTGCCAAGCACGAGGGGCGCATGGAACAGATGGCCGTGACACCCGCACAACACCCCATCTCCACCATCGGCAAGTCGTGGCGAAGGGAAACCAAGGAGCCACCTCTCAATGCCATTGACATGCCAGCGCGAGCCTACGTGCCCGCTACAGGACGCGAAGAGGAGGATCCCGTCCGCTACGGCATCTACTTTCAGGACCGATGGGACGAGGCCTTGCAGGTCGATCCCGACTTCATCTACCTCAACGACTGGAACGAATGGACGGCGGGACGCTATGTGAGCGGAAAGGATCCTGGCGGCAACGTGCCGGGGCCCGACGGCTTCCTGGGGCGTAAGAACCCATTCTACTTCGTAGATCAGTACAATGCAGAGTTCAACCGCACCATACAACCCATGCGGGGTGGCTACACCGACAACTACTACATGCAGATGGTGCAGAACATACGTCGCTACAAGGGCGTGCGACAACTGCCCACGCACAGCCCGACGAAGGGCATGAAGGTGGATGGCAAGTTCGAGGATTGGAATGAGGTGGAAGCCATCTATCGCGATACGCCGGGCGACGTCATACACCGCAACCATCCCGGCTATGGCAACCTCGTCTATACGGATTCAACGGGACGCAATGACATCATACTGAGCAAAGTGGCGGTTGACAAGCGAAACCTGTATTTCTACGTTGAGACTGACGACACGCTCTCGCCCGAGACGGGCAAGAACTGGATGCTGCTCTTCATCGATGCCGACCAGAATCCCGCCACTGGCTGGCATGGCTATGACTTCGTCATCAACGCCCTGACGCACCAAGATGGGCAGAGCCTCATGATGCGCTATGACGACACCCATGCCCGTTGGGACGACACCGACGTCTGCCTCGTGCACTATGCACGTGGCGAAAAGCAAATGGAACTATCCCTCCCTCGCGACTGGATGGGCCTGAAGGGCAAGCACATCGCCTTCGACTTCAAATGGGCAGACAACCCCACCTCCCTCGATGACATCATCACCCTCTGCACGACAGGCGACACAGCGCCCAACCGCAGGTTTGCGTATAGATATAAGGGGATTGGTAAATGAGGTTCTCGAGGAAATCTCAGTTGCTCTGATTTAAACGAAAATTAAAAAAATTCGGAAAATTTTCCGACCTGTACAAATGGGAATTTTCGGGTAAATTCACGGGTAATTCACGGGCATTTACGTTTAAGAAAATAAAATATGGAGTGACGGACCTGTTTATCTCCTTGATTTATCATTATGATTTATCACTGATTCGAGGAGCCAAAGGCGACGACCCTTAAAAATTTCGTTCTCTCATGTCTTCGGCAGATTTAACATAAATCTCTGATAAATTTACCGTAAACAGCATGAAGGATTTTAATTAGGATCGGGCTGCGCCCTCGAATCGGTGATAAATATGGGAGATAAATCTAGAAGATAAATTTGGCTTCCTTGCCGTTTTATGAACCATCACACCAAATATCGGAAGAACCAAAATTTTCTCTTTTTTCTTAATTTTCGTTCTCTACGAGATTAGGCTGGCGCAGTTTTCAACTGAAGATAATCGTCTTGTTGTGATAGGTAAGGATCTTGCGCTCGATGTGCTTCTTGACCGCACGCGAGAGGACAATCTTCTCCAAGTCCTTACCCTTCAGCACGAGGCTCTCGGGCGTATCCTTGTGCGTGATGCGCACCACGTCCTGCTCGATGATAGGCCCGGCATCCAATTCTGCCGTGACATAGTGGCTCGTGGCACCGATGATCTTCACGCCGCGCTCGTAAGCCTGATGGTAAGGCTTCGCACCGATGAAGGCGGGCAGGAAGGAGTGGTGAATGTTGATGATGCGATTGGGATAAGAGGCAATCATGTCGTCGCTGATGATCTGCATGTAGCGGGCCAGTACGATGAACGTCACGCGCTCCTTGCGCAGCAGTTCCATCTCGGCAGCCTCCACCTCAGCCTTGTTGCTATGGTCCTTCTTGATGCTCCACACGTAGTAGGGGATGCCAAACTGCTCAGCCACGTAGCGCAGGTCTTCGTGGTTGCTCACGATGCAGGGAATCTCCACGTCCAACTCCCCCGCCTTGTAGCGAGCCAGCAGGTCGTAGAGGCAGTGCGACATCTTGCTCACGAAGAGCGCCATGCGAGGCTTCACGTCGCTGAAGTACAGGTTGAACTTCAGTCCGTAGCGCGTGCTGTAGAGCGTGTCGATGTACTCGCCGATCTTCTCGCAGGGGATGACGAAATCCGCCAGTTCCCACTCCACTCGCATGAAGAACATCCCATCCACCTTATCCACATACTGATCCAGATAGACGATGTTACCCTTATTGTCGGTAATAAACTTAGTGATCTCTGTGATGATGCCCACCGTGTCGGGGCAATGCAGCAGCAATATAGCTCTCTTTTCCATACCTTTTTACCTTATCGGCTGCAAAGTTAAGGTTTTTATTTTGAATTTCAACCTCTTTCTCCTATTTTTTTCCCACTCCTCCTTATTTCTGTGTGTTATCCTTTACACAAATTATTGCAAAGTTTTTGAATTACAACCAAACAATTAACTCAAAAGTTAAGTGATTTATGTGAATTTCTGCGTTATGAATTAACAAAACCGCACCACGTCATCACGACGGAGTGCGGTAATGCAAAGTAATATGAAATCAAATGCCAAAGGAAATCATCCAAGCGCGTTGGCTGCGCAACTGACGCCCATTGCCGTGCCAATGGCGGTGACGAGGGCGGTGATGAGCTTCCAGAGGAAACTGAAAAGCTGCTTTTTGTTGTCAGGTGTCATAGTAGTGCTGTTTTGAGGGTTAATGGATATGAATTGGAACGAAAATTAAGAAAATGGAGAAAATTTTCCAGGTCATCTGGAATATGGAGTGATTCTTGTAGTTAGATTGTTCTATTTGATTCTTGTAAGCGATTGCAAGCACGCAGTGCGCCTCAAATACAATCCTTTAATCCCATCTTGTGCTGATTGTTCGAATAGATTTTCATTTCGTCAACAATCCTTTGGACAATCAGCGTTCAAGAATTTCGCCCAAGATCATCTCAATGGCTTTGATCTTAGGCGCTTCGCTTGCAATCGATTAGAACAATCTTATTGAACAATCATGAACAAGAGTCGCTAAGCCTATCACTCAAAATACCAGATTCCCAAATTTTTCTGAATTTTTAGAATTTTCGTTTAATCTCATTTTTGCCTCCATCCCTTGTCCCCCATCCAGCTCCCCTCCCCTTTGGGGGAGGGGTTGGGGGAGAGGCTTATTCATGCTCATTCGTTCCACCGCTGCCACTCTCGCCGTTAGGCTTCCAAGTGCCGTCGGCCAGTGCCTTCTTCTTCTCGGTGAGGTGCTGCTGCTTCTTCTCGAGCGACTCGACCTCGACGAACTCGCAGTCATCGAGCATCTTCGCAAATCCCTCGCCGGGAGTGAACTTCACCTCAACGCCAGTGATGTCGGCTGCGGTGAAGACGGGCTTCTTGCCAGTGTCCTCGTCCTCTACGCTCTCGCATACGCCAGTGCTGCGGAGCTTGACGTTGAAGGTGGCGAGGTCGCCGAGGTTGACGATGTTGCCGTCGCAGATGAGCTCACGCACATGGTCGCACGCGTCGGTCAGGATGGCCGAGATGGTGCCGCGAGAGAAAGCGCTGCCGTGCATAGCCATGTGCTTGGCAAGCTTGTCGATGGTGATGATGCCACGGCTCTGGCTCATGGCGTAGGTCTTTTGAGGCTCGGTAGGATCCTGCAGGTTCTTGCGGGCTACCTTTGAAAACTGAATCTGTCCCATAGTAGTGTATCGTTTTTTAGGGGTTAGAAAATGGATTGTTGATGAACTCTGTGTGATCACGCTGCAAAGGTAGGCAGAAAAAACGACATGCAAATTTTATCACGAAGAAAAAAGAAAATAAAATCGCACATAACGAAATATCTTTACACGAAAATCCCCTCTATATTATATAATAATATAGTTTTCGCAAAATGAAATCGCGGTTTTTAAGGTTATAAGGTTTTAAGGTTTTAAGGTTATAAGGATTTACCGCTGCGCTGCTCCAAAAGTAATGCTGCGTTACCTTGAAAGTGACGCAGCGTTACTCCGAAGGTAACGCTGCATTCCTCTATAAAGAGGTACGTATGCGCACGCCTTGCCGCCGTGCTTTCAGTACTTTCAGTACTTTCAAAACTTTCACTTCTCTCACGCGCGAAGACTAAATTATATATAGAACTATATTAACAGATCTAGAATTAGATCTTTAATAATTTACTAATATATATAGTAGTAGCGAGCAGCAAGGGCGTATAAAGAACTGAAAGTTTTGAAAGTTTTGAAAGTTTTGAAAGTGATGCATTTTTCTCCATTTCGTTTTTATATTCAAAATAAAATCGTAACTTTGTGACCCGATGAGGTCTGACCCCAGCGATTCAAGGCAAGCCGCTCACTCCCGCCGCCCTCATCAACGCACTGAATGCCAACAGGAAAGTGCCTCGCGAACTCATTCCAGAAAGAGCAAGCCTTTTGCGTGCCGACTTCATGATGACGCGCAACAACTACTGGCCTAATTGGATAAAGCCAGCCAAAATGATGGATAAGACATTCGAGCAGCGAAAACGTGTTGCCGAGGTGGTTTTTCCCCTAATTCAAGCGATTTCCCTCTAAAATGGCGTATCATTCTGCGCATCATTCTAAAGGAAAATGATACGCAAAATGCATCACTCATTTTTGCACTTTTCTCCTTCCTAATTCCAAAAGCACAAGGTTTGCTGCACACGGGCACGAGGGTTCAACTTTCAAAACTTTCAAAACTTTCAAAACTTTCAAAACTTTCAAACCTACGTCATAGATTCCTCAATTCACTTCACCTCCTCGAATTCCACGTACTCGCCTTCGTCATCGTTGAAGACTTTCTTTTCGTGCTTCGGAGAAGAGGTGGTCTTGGTGGTGTGCTGCTGAGTGGATTGCTGGCCGAATGGGTTGCCACTGCCAAAAGGATTGCCTTGACCAAAGGGATTGCCTTGACCGTTGGCCATCTTCTTAATCTGGCGAAGTTTCCACCATATCTTGAAGGCAGCATAAAGGATGGGGGCAAGGATAATGAGGAAGACCCACCATGGGAGAATGGCCACGATGCACCCAATGAGGATGATGGCTACAAGAAAACGGATGTAAAGATCTTCCATCTTCATAGGCTTACCCCTTCAGTTTTACAAAGATGTTGCAGAGTACGTACCATGCAATGATGGCGGCAAAGCACGAATAGCCGAGCAAGAAGCAGGGCAGACAGCCAAGCAGGAAGATGAAGCGGATGGCGTTATGGCTCCACGATAGATCCTTGAACTTAAGGGCAAAGAGGGGCAATTCGGCTACAAGCAGATAGCAGAAGAGGAGCATGGCGGGCAGCAACCACAGTATGCCGTTGGGAAGGCTGGTAAGCCATGCGTGCTGACCCAACACGAGGGAGCCCCAGAACAATGCGTTGGCGGGGGTGGGGAGGCCAATGAATGAGGACGTCTGTCGCTCGTCGAGGTTGAACTTGGCAAGGCGCAGCGCCGAGAAGGCCGCCATGATGAAGGCCGCGAATGGCAGGTAGAAGCGAGCCGGCTCAAGGAAGGCGGGGTATTGCAACTCGCCGAAGAACGAGAAGAGGATGGCGGAGGGAGCCACACCAAAGGTAACGACATCGGCCAACGAGTCGAGTTCCTTGCCAATGGGCGAGGAGACGTGCAGCAGGCGGGCTGTCATGCCGTCGAAAAAGTCGAAGGTGGCGCCGAGGACGATGAAGAGAACGGCGAAGAAATAACAACTCTCGTCTGTCTTGGCATGGAAGGCAAAGAGTGTCGCTATGCAACCGCAAATGAGGTTGCAGCAGGTTATGGTGTTTGGGATATGCTTTTTCAAATTGAAGATTGAAGATTGAAGATTGAAAAAATCTTATTTCAGTTTGGCGAGGATGGTCTCGTTACCCGTAGTGCGCTGATCCATCTTAACGAGAACCTCGGTGCCGAGGGGCAGGTAGGTGTCGACGCGTGAACCGAGTTTTATGAAGCCGAGGTGGTCGTCGATCTCGCACTCGTCACCGACTTGCGTGTAGGTGACGATGCGACGTGCAACGGCTCCGGCAATCTGACGAACGAGGATGTCAGTGCCCTGAGGCGTGGTGATGACGGTGGTAGCTCGCTCGTTCTCCTCGCTGGCCTTAGGCAGCCAGGCGCGGTGGAAGTTGCCATCGTGGTGGCGGGTGTACTTCACCGTACCGTCGACGGGCACCCAGTTGGCGTGCACGTTGGTGACGCTCATGAAGATGCTGACCATGATGCGGCGGTCGTGGAAGAACTCCTTCTCCTCGACCTCCTCGATGCAGACAATCTTACCGTCGGCAGGGGCAATGACGAGTCCTGCCGTGTCCTCCTCGAAATGACGGGGCGGGCAGCGGAAGAAGTTGAGTACGATGAGATAGAGCACACTGGTGATGCCCAGCACAATGTAGAAGGGTACGAGCGACCACTGGTAGTGGTGAGAGAGTTCGAAGAGGAGTGAGTTGAGCAGTACGATGGCTAAGCCACCGATGACGAGGGTATGTGTGCCCTCGCTATGAAGCTTTATGTTCTTGCGCAGTTTACGAAGTCGTTTTCCCATATTATAAGATAGGAGTTTTTTATGTTATGGTTAACATGCCTACTTTTTGCGCGGCAAAGTTACTAATTATTATTGAAAGTTGAAAATTGAAAATTGAAAAATAGGTGCTATAGCGCTAAAAAAATGCCCGAAAAGAGAAAAAACAGGGTGTTTTCTTGTACAATTCGTCAAAAGGACGTATCTTTGTATTTCACACAAATCCGCAGAAAGATGCAAGACTTCGTTCACCTTCACGTTCATACAGAATTCTCGTTGCTTGACGGCATGTCGAAGATATCTAAATTGGTAGACAAGGCTATCGGCGACGGCATGCGCGGCGTGGCCATCACCGACCATGGCAACATGTTTGGTGTGAAGGAACTGTTTGACTACTGCAACAAGGTGAACGGTAAGCGCAAGAAGGAGGGACTGGAGCCATTCAAACCCATCTTCGGCTGCGAGATGTACGTGGCGCGAAGGGGTGACAAGAAACTCATGCAGACCAAGGAAGACAATTCGGGATGGCACCTCGTAGTGCTGGCCAAGAATGAAACGGGATATCGCAACCTCATCAAACTGGTGTCGCGCGCCTGGGTTGATGGTTACAAGATGCGCCCACGTACCGACCATAAGGACCTGGAGAAATATCACGAAGGACTGATCATCTGCTCGGCCTGCATCGGTGGCGAGGTACCAAAGAAAATTCTCTCGGGCAACATTGAGGAGGCGGAGAAGGCGGTACTGTGGTTCAAGAAGATATGGGGTGACGACTACTACCTGGAGTTGCAGCGTCACGAAGTGAAGAACCCCATGGCAAGGGCCAACCGTGAGACCTTCGAATTGCAGGAACGCGTCAACCCTGTGCTCATCGAACTGGCTCGCAAGCATGACATTAAGCTGATATGCTCGAACGACTGCCATTTTGTGAACGAGGAGGATGCTGATGCTCACGAAATTCTGCTTTGCCTCTCGACTGGCAAGAAACTTGAAGACCCCCACATGCTCTACTCGAAGCAGGAGTGGTTCAAGACGAGGGCTGAGATGGAGGCCATCTTCAGCGACGTGCCCGAGGCGCTCACCAACACGGGTGAGATTCTGGACAAGGTGGAGACGTACAACATCGAGAGTGACCCCATCATGCCTTTCTTCCCCATCCCTGAGGCTTTTGGTACGGAGGAGGAGTGGCGGCAGAAGTTCAGCGAGGACGACCTGTTCCGCGAGTTCACCACCGACGAATTCGGCAAGAACGCTCTGTCCGAGGAGGACGGCAAGAAGAAGATAAACAAATTGGGCGGCTACGACAAACTGTACCGCATCAAGTTTGAGGCCGACTACTTGGGCAAACTGGGCTATGAAGGTGCCTCGCGCCTGTATGGAAATGGTTATGAGGAGATACCTTACGACAAGGCCTTACAGCCCGACGAACTGTCGGCTTGGGCGCAGGAGCACGGCATCCCCAAAGATGTGGACGATCGCATTCGCTTTGAGCTGCATATCATGAAGACGATGGGTTTCCCTGGCTACTTCCTTATCGTACAAGATTTTATCAATTCGGCTCGTAAAGAACTGGACGTGTGGGTAGGCCCCGGCCGTGGTTCGGCTGCGGGTAGTGTGGTGGCTTATTGCCTGGGTATCACGAAACTTGACCCAATGAAGTACGACCTGCTTTTCGAGCGTTTCCTCAACCCCGACCGTATCTCACTACCCGATATCGATACCGACTTCGATGACGACGGACGCGGCAAGGTGCTGCAGTGGGTGATGGATAAGTACGGCCATGAGAACTGTGCTCACATCATCACCTATGGTACGATGGCTGCCAAGAATAGCATCAAGGATGTGGGGCGCGTCGTGGATCTACCTCTCGACAAGTCGAATGCGCTGTGCAAGGCTATGCCTGACCGCATGCCAGACGGTATGAAACCAAAACTGGCAAATTACCTCGGATTGGACTCGAAGGGTAACGAGGTGTGTCCCGAGTTGCGACGTGCCGAGGCTTCGCTCGACCCTCGCGAGTCGAGGACGATACGTTACGCACGAATGCTGGAGGGCACGGTGCGTGGCAGTGGCATTCATGCTTGCGGTTTTATCATCTGCCGCGACCCGATTTCTGACCATGTACCCGTGTCGACAGCCGACGACCCTGACTTCCCTGACCGCAAGACAGCCGTGACGCAATATGACGGACACGTCATTGAATCGACCGGACTGATCAAGATGGACTTCCTCGGACTGAAGACGCTGTCGGAGTTGAAGGAGGCTTGCCGCGTCGTCAAGGAGGCACATGGCGTGGACATCGATCTTGACAAGATACCCATCGACGATGAACTTACCTTTAAACTCTATCAAGAGGGACGAACTATTGGAACCTTCCAGTTTGAATCTGCCGGAATGCAGAAGTACCTGAAAGACTTGAAGCCTACTGTGTTCGAGGACCTTATTGCCATGAATGCCCTCTATCGTCCCGGACCTCTGGAGTACATCCCTAAATTCATCAGACGCAAGAATGGGCAAGAGGAGATATCCTATGACCTGCCCATCATGGAGAAATATCTGAAGGATACGTATGGCGTGACGGTCTACCAGGAGCAGGTGATGCTTCTCTCTCGCTTGCTTGCCAACTTCACCCGTGGTGAATCTGATAAACTGCGTAAGGCTATGGGTAAGAAGCAGATGGCTGTACTTCAGGAACTTAAGCCTAAGTTTATCAATGGTGGAAAGTCGAACGGTCATCCTGAAGATAAACTGGAGAAGATATGGAAGGACTGGGAAGCCTTTGCATCCTATGCATTCAACAAATCGCATGCTGCCTGCTATTCGTGGGTGGCTTACCAGACGGCTTACATTAAAGCACACTATCCCAGCGAATTTATGGCTGCCTTGCTTACTCGCCGATACAGCGACATCAAGGAGACGTCGAAGTTGCTTGAAGAGTGCAAGAACATGGGCGTGGAGGTGCTGGGACCCGATGTCAACGAGTCGCACGCAGACTTTGGTGTTAATGACAAGGGACAGATTCGCTTCGGCCTCAAGGCCATCAAGGGATTTGGCGAGGCGAGTGCTGATGCTGTCGTAGCAGAGCGCAAGGCTCATGGTCCATTTACAAGTATTTTCGACTTCGTGCAGCGACTGCCGATGTCTTCTATCAAGCGAAGTGGTTTGGAATGTCTGGCACTGAGTGGTGCCTTTGATGGTTTTAGCAATGAGATACGTCGTGAGCAGTTCTTTGCCATGAACAATAAGGGAGAGGTGTTTGTCGATACGCTCAACCGCTACGGCAACCAATACATGCAGGCACAGCAAGAGGCGGCTATGTCGCTGTTCGGTCTTGATGCCATCGACATCAACAAACCTCTCATTCCACAGGCTGAGCCTTGGACGGCCTTGGAGCGTCTGAACCGCGAACGCGAACTGGTGGGGCACTACCTGTCGGCTCACCCGCTTGATGAATATAAGATGATCTTGCAGAAAATCTGTAACTTGAAGATGGAGAACGTGACAGACCTGACGCCTCTTGCCAATCATGAATTCAAGGCTGGTGGCATTGTCACTTCAGTAGTGCGCAAGCTGAGCAAGAAGTCGGGTTTGCCGTTTGGCATCGTAACGATAGAAGACTATACCGGTGCAGGTGAACTGATGTTCTTTGACGATGACTGGAGCCGTTGGTTGGGCTTTTTCGAGGTGGGTAACACTTTGTTGCTGTCAGGACGTGTTGTGCCACGTTTCAGGGATTCGAATATGATGTCCATAAAGTGCACGCAAATAGATCATCTGAAGAAGATCAAGGATTCGCTCATCAAGAGTGTCAGCATCCGATTGCATGTGGCTGACCTCAACGATAAGGTAGTTAGCGACTTGACAACGCTTGTGCAGGGATCTCAGGGACATCTGCCGCTGACGTTCCTGTTCATCGACACGGATGGACGTACGGAACTGGTGATGAAATCGACCTATGAGGTGCAACTCACCAATGAGTTGGTGTCTTTCCTCGATAGCACGCACGGCATGGATTATAGTATAAACGAATAGAAAAATCTTGAATAATCGAATAATCGAATGGCCGAATAATCGAATGGTCGAAAAATCGAAAAATCGAATATCTCGAAAAACGAAATAATTAACCTTTAAAACGAATAGATTATGTTAGCAATTACTGACGCGAATTACGAGGAACTGGCTGCTCAGGGCAAGCCTATGGTATTGGATTTCTGGGCTACTTGGTGTGGTCCCTGCAAGAAGATCGCTCCCATCATCGAGGCATTGGGCGAGGAGTACGCCGAGCGTGCCATCATCGGTAAGGTGGACATCGAGGAGAGTGAGGACTTGGCTATGAAGTTCGGTGTGCGCAACATTCCTACCGTGCTTTACATCAAGGATGGTGAAGTGGTTGACAAGCAGGTAGGCGCTGCTCCACGTCCCGTACTCGAGGGTAAACTGACCTCTATCCTCTAAGTTTTTATAGGAATCCCATTTTTAAAAAGAGAGAGTATGGAAAGCAATGTTCTTGACGAGTTGATGAACATGGCGGAGATAGATCCTGAAGAGATCCGCTACATCCGCGAACACATCGCTCCTGAGTTGAACGAGAAGTTCGACGACGAGACGCTGCAGTACATCGTCGATGTCCTGTTCGAATACATCGAACAGAAGGACGATGAGGAGGACATCATCGTTGATGACGTGGCTCAGTACGTGGTGGCTATGGCTGCCAAGGAAAAGATGGGCGCGCTGGACGTCAACGAGGTAGCCGAAGTGGTGGATGCCGACTTCGACTTCATGGAGCAGTAACGCTTTAGCAACTGATGCGGCGGCGACCGTCTGGCAGTTCTTCTATCTCCACGCGGATGGTTTCCTCGGGAAGGATCTCCTCGATGAGTTCAGGCCATTCCAGGAAACAGGGGTATCCGCTGTAGAAATAATCATCGACGCCAATATCCATGGCTTCGCTGATGCGCTTGATGCGGTAGAAATCAAAATGATATATGGGGCGGCCATTGGCTGCCTCATATTCGTTTACGATGGCAAAGGTAGGACTGTTGATAGCATCCTCCACGCCCAACTCTTCGCACACAGCCTTGATAAAGGTGGTCTTGCCAGTGCCCATGGGAGCGAAGAAGGCAAATACGGCTGTGCCTGTACCTTTTGTTGAAGGCAAGCCAAAATGTTCGATGAAGGCCTTTGCCGCTTCGTTTATTTTATCTAAGGATTCAATAATGATTTCCATATTTCTTCTTATATAACAAATTGTTATTTTTCCCTCATTCTTATTCCCCCTCGGGGGGTAGGGGGGCTACTTTTATCTCTTCTTTCCTTGTAACGAGATGAGCGGGATGAGCATTTCTTCCATCGAGATGCCTCCATGCTGGAAGGTATCCTTGTAATAACTGACGTAATAGTTGTAATTGTTGGGGTAGGCGAAGAAGTCGGCTCCTGTGGCGAAGACGTAGGCCGTGCTGAGGTTGGGAGCAGGCAACAGTGCCTTCAGTGGATCCTTGAGTTCGTACACCTCTTTCGGGTTGTAGGAGAGGTTCTTACCTAATTTATAGCGTAGGTTGGTGTTGGTGTTCTTGTCGCCAATCACCTTGATGGGGGTGTTGCAGCGTATCGAACCATGATCCGTGGTGAGGACGACGCGGTAGTCGGTGGCTGCCAAGGCCCGGAACAGATCCTTGACGGCGGAATGGCGGAACCAACTTTGCGTAATGCTGCGGTAGGCGGCTTCGTTGTTTGCCAACTCGCGTACCATTCGACTTTCGGTTCGGGCGTGGCTTAACATATCAATAAAATTGAGCACCACTACGTTGAGGTCGAAGCGCTGCAGGTTGGGAAGTTCGTGTACAAGTTTTTCTGCGGCGTTCGAATCGTTGATTTTATGGTAGGAGAAGGTGTTCTTGCGGCGGTAGCGGTCGAACTGCGTCTTGATGAGTGGAGCCTCATTGAGGTTCTTGCCTTCCTCTGAATCCTCGTCCACCCACAATTCGGGAAACATCTTGGCGATGAGGTTGGGCATCAGGCCGCTGAAGATGGCGTTGCGCGCATATTGCGTGGCGGTGGGAAGGATGCTGCAGTAAAGATTTTCGTCGATGAGGAACTGGTCAGCCAACTCGTCGCGCAGTACGCACCACTGGTCGTAGCGGAAGTTGTCGATGACGATGAGGAAAACCTTCTCACCTTCGTTGAGCGAGGGGAAGATGGATTTCTTGAAAATGTCGGGACTCATCGTGGGGCGCTTCTCAGTCTGCTCTATCCAGGTCAGGTAGTTCTTCTTGACGAAACGTCCGAAAAGGTTGTTGGCTTCCTGTTTCTGCATAGCCAGCATCTCCTTCATCGACGAGTCCGTTTCGCTCAACTGCAGTTCCCAAGCCACGAGTCGCTTGTAAACTTCCTTCCAATCCTCCATGCTGCGAGCATCCTCAATCTGCATGGATAATTTACCGAAGTCCTGCTGGTAGGCGTTTTGCGCCACCTCCGTTACAATCTCGCGTTGATGTATGTTCTTCTTGAGGGTAGAGAGAATCTGCAAGGGACTGACGGGCTTGATCAGGTAGTCTGCAATCTGCTGTCCGATAGCCTGTTCCATGATGTTCTCCTCCTCACTCTTCGTGACCATTACGACGGGTGTGGAAGGACAGATTGCCTTGATGCGTTGCAAGGTTTCCAATCCGCTCAGACCAGGCATGTTCTCGTCGAGCAGAATGAGGTCGAATGCCTGTTCCGCGCATTGCTCCAGAGCGTCGTAGCCATTGCTGGCCGTCTCCACGGCATAGCCTTTCTTCTCAAGAAACAGGCGGTGTGCCGTGAGCAACTCTATCTCGTCGTCTATCCAGAGTAGTTTGTAGTCCATAGTTTTTTAGAATCCAAATGGGAAGTCATCTTCTTCACTCTCTATCAGTTCCTCCTCTTCTTCACCTTCCTCCACATCTTCGGGATCGATGAAGGGTAGATCCGTTGCCTCGTCGATGCGCACATCGTCAGGAATGTTGAGCGGAGCCAGTTTCTCGTCGAAGAAGACACCGTAGTCATCGAAACTGTATTGCTTACCCAGTAGTTGCAGGTTCTTGTCGCTGATCAACAGTCTCTTTATGCCATCGAGTACCTTACTCATGTGCTTGTCAGAATATAACTGCTGAGCATAGGCGTGTACCTCGTCATAACTGAGGAAACCCTTGATGCACATCATCGAAATGCCATCGAGTTCTATCTGCTCAATCTCGAAGTTACGTATCATGAAACTTGTGAAGTTGAAGCGTGCCATCTCGAAGAGCAACTGATCCTCGTCAAGGCTATGGGTGGGGTAGGCCAGTACGAAGTTGAAGTTGCTGAAACGCTCATCGCTCAGCGTGTCGGCCACGGCGGTGGAGTCATTGCTAAAGCCAATGGTGCGGCGACCCCAGATGTCGGAGGCATTGTACTTATCGCCTGTCAGCAAACGGCCTTCTTCCAATCCCTTCACGATGTATTGTGCCATCTCCGTGATTTCGTCCTTCGGATATTTCTGTATCAGTTCCTTCAGTTCGTCGAGGAACTCGCTGCGGTGGCCCGTATAGAGTTGGCTCATAGCGTGTACGAAGAGCATTTTTGCGCGGTTGGCTCCTTCTGGGAAGTTGTCCGTGCTGAACTTATAGTTCGCATTCACCTCGTCGTAGCGGTCTTCCATATAGGCTTGATATGTAGCCATGTACACGGAGTCCTCAATGTGCTTGCCTTGGCGTGCAATCATCGTGTAGTTGGGATTGCCAAGCAGGATTGCCAACTTAGATTCTGGGAACTGCTCTAACAGCAACTGGCGGTAACGCTCTGCTTCCGCATCATTGCCCATGCGTCCCATCAGGAGGAACAAGTGAAAGTAGATGTCATCCTTCTTCTCGAATTCGGGATATTCGAGCAAGAGTCGCTCCAAGGTCTTGAGTGCCAAGGGGAAATTCTCGAGTTTTTCTACTTCTATGATGCCGGACTTGTAGAGACCTTCGCTCAATACAGCATGCGAAGACGCCATCTGCTCTTCGGTGAAGGGAATCTGTTTCAAGTAGTATTCGCGGTGGTGAGGATCGTTGGCCAGCGAGTCTTTCAAAGCCTGATCCTCGTCCGATTCTCCAGCTCCTCCCAGTTCTCCAAACTGCAGCGAATCAGTATCTTCATCGTAGTTGTATTCCTCAAAGTCGTTACTCTGTGCAGCCTGCTTGTTACTTCGTCGCCAGTTGTCCTCGTTCTTTCTGTTACCCCATCGGCGTTGGAACTCCTGTTTGCCGCTCATCACGGTGCTGGGGTTGTAGAAGTACCAGGCCCCTCGGCTTGTCGGACCACCCGCTGCTGGGGGCGGTGTTCTGCCTGCGTTGTTTTGGGCTGCTGCACCAGCGTTGCCTGCTCCACCAGGTGCCGTACCGTTTTGCGCAGCTTTCTTGGCTTCCTCTTTCTCCTTTTTCTTGAGAGCTTCAATCACGCGGTCGATGGCAGCCATATAGCCCTTTTCGTCCATTCGTGCCAGGGCTTGTAGACTATCTTGAAGTTTCACATCGCCCAAGGGTGGTGCCAGTTCGTCAAGTATCTTGCTGCGTCGCTGACTTTCCTTGTAGTCGTCGTGTTCCTTGTCCAAAATGCTGATACACTGTTGGTAGGCCTTTTGTGCCTCGATGTATTTCTCTACCTCCCAATACACCTGGCCGAGGCGCAGTAGCAATACGGCCTTAGCGATGCCGCCTTGGGTGCTTTCCTCCACACCTTTCTCCCAGGCATAGAGGCATCGCGTAGTGTCGTTCACGTTCAGGTAGATGTTTCCGATGGCATAATACACGCGGTCCAGATAATCCTTGTTGCGATCGCTCTTCGCCATGCGTTGCAACTTTTTGATCATCTGCTTGTATTTGCTCTTTGGCATTACCTCCGTCTGCATGATGCGGGCATTGAACTCCAACTCGTAGGGCGGATTGCTGCGTGCCACCTTGCCCAGATACTTGTAAGCCATCTGGTTATCGCCCGTCTCGTGGTATAGTTGTCCCATCAGGTAGTTGAGGCGCGCCTTCTGCAGTTTGTTCTTGCTGTACTTGATGCTGTTCTTGAGGTAAGGGATGGCCTCTTCGTAGCGTCCCATTTCGATGAGGAAGGCTGCCTGTGTGTTGTCGCGCTCCCTCGCTCCTTCGATGCTCATGCTGTCGCGACGCATCTTGTTCAGGATGTCCTCGGCGTCGTAGGGCCACTCCAGCGCCACATAGCATCGTGCCAGCCATGCTTTGGCCACGCTGTACACCTCAGGTTGGGTGCTGTAGAGTCGCTCCACGTAGCTGAACGTGCTGGCAGCCTCGATGAAGTTGCCTTGCTGGAACTGCGCCTTACCCATCATTAGCCATGCGTGGCGCAGGTAGGGGTTAAACTCTTTTCTGTTTCTGAACTCTTTATCCTTAGGAGTGAGTTTCTTACTGCCGCTAACATTTGGCTTCTTCTTGATACTGTGCAACTTGATGGCTTTTTCGCACTTCGTGATAGCCGTCTCGTAGTTGCTTTTTCCAAGGTTTGCCGTATTCTTGCTCGTGCTGATGTAGATGGGTAGGAGTTGCGTGTAGTCATCCTTATGGCCCTTCTGCTGCGCTTCCATCGCTTCCTTGAAGGCCACCTCTCCGTTATGCATCGTGTTGAAGTGGGCGGAGAATGAATGCCAGGCACGGGTCATGGGCGTGTTGGTCTTGGTCGAGCATGATGCCAACAGCACGATGCAGCCAAGCAGCCATGCTGCCCACTTTCCTATGTTCATTCGCTTACCCATATTATATTAATAACGTTCGCGCACGCGAAATATTGTTTTTTCCCTCCTAATTATTTGTTCTCCTCTCTCCTATGATCAGGAAAACCTCGTCCTTTACCTCATCGGGCAGGTTGACATATCGTAGTTGCAGACTGCGTACCCATCCTGCCACCTCATCATCGCGCATCGTGTAGAGGATGTCACGGAATTCATCACATTCCTCGCTGCTGTATTCGTTGCCCTCGCGACCGCGGAAGCGGTCCAGTTCCTCGTCGTTGTAGTATTCTATCTGTTTGCTTACGGCTGCCAGCAGACTGTCTTTCTCGCACACCTCATGCTGTCCGCAACACTCCATGTCCACAGGATTGGTCTCCGGCATGGCATCGATTTCTCCTTTCTCAAGTTGCTTCTCCAGCTTCTTGTTGCGCATCCATCCGGCCAGGCCTGCAATGAGTCCCAACACGGTTAGTGCAATGACGATGTAGATGATTAGTTGCATTTGGGAAATGAAAAGCCCCCTCTAACTCCCCGAGGGGAGAACTCTAAGTTGGGTGAGGGAATTTGTTAATTGTGAATTATGAATTATGAATTGTGAATTATGAATTGTGAATTAACTGAAAGTCTTCCCAGAACTTTGGGTATGACTTGCTCACGACCTCAGGATTGTTGATGGTGATTTCGCCCAGCGCCTGGCAGCATGGAGCGAATGCCATGGCCATGCGATGATCCTCGTAAGTGTCGATGGATGCGTCGATTTTTGGCTCGCAGCGCTCTCCATCCCAGTACAGGATGCTGTCATCTGCCTCGCTGATGAGATAGCCCAGTTTCTTCAGTTCGGTACGCAGTGCATGGATGCGGTCCGTCTCTTTAATCTTGAGGCTCTGCAAACCCGTAATGCGGAAGGGTACGTTCAGCATGGCACATGTCACTACCACGGTTTGTGCCAGATCGGGTACGCTCAGCATGTCGATGTCGAGACGCTCAACTACGCTGCCGGTGTGGCGGAGGAGAGCCCCTCTTCCCCCTGCCCCTCCCCCAAATGGGAGGGGAGTGCAGGATGTATCTTCTCCTATTATAGTTTCGTTAGCTACTCCTAATTTCTCAAATATCTCCTTTACCTTTTGATCTCCTTGCCAACTTCTCTCGAAGAGGCCGGGCAACGTCACTTCGCTTCCGGGGGTCAGTGCGCACATCTCAAACCAGTACGATGAGGCGCTCCAGTCGTTCTCAATATAATAAGGTATAGCGGTATAGCCTGTTGGCTCCACGAAGATTGTGTCACCCTCGAAGGTGGCTTTGGCACCGAACTCACGCATGATGCCAAGCGTCATCTCGATGTACGGGCGGCTTACGATACCTCCAGTCAGGGTGAGTGTCAGGCCGCGTTCCAGCGTCGGTCCAATCATCAGCATGGCACTGATATACTGGCTGCTCACGTTGCCTGCTAGTGCTATGTGGCCACCCTGCAGTTTCTTTCCCTTGATGCGAAGCGGGGGGAAGCCTTCCTCATTGACGTATGCAATGTCAGCGCCCAACTCACGCAGCGCATCCACGAGAATCTTGATGGGGCGGTGCTGCATGCGCTCTGTGCCGGTAATGATGCGCTCGCCTTCCGTTACGCTCAGGTAGGCGGTGAGGAAACGCATCGCAGTACCTGCCGCCATGATGTCTATCACTTCGCTTGGCTGTGACAAGGCACGCACCATAACGCGGGTGTCATCACAGTCGGAGATGTTTTGTGGCACCACGCCGGCACCGCTCAGGGCATTGATGATTAGTGCACGATTGCTGATGCTCTTGCTGGCCGGTAAGTTGATGGATACGCTCGAAAATGGGCGCTTTTTAAGGGAAAATGACATGCTAAACACTATTTTTTACTATTTTCGGCACAAAAGTACAAAAAAAATTTGGTCGTTCCAAATAAAATGCCTAACTTTGCACTCGCAAAACGGAACGGGATGTAGCGCAGTTGGTAGCGCACACGTCTGGGGGGCGCGAGGTCGCAAGTTCGAGTCTTGTCATCCCGACCTGAAAAAAGGAGAACTTCGGTTCTCCTTTTTTCATTCATGTCGTAAGAAGAATTTGCGTCTCGAATTAGCGTTTGCGGTAGCCCATCCCTTCTCTATCTTGATTTTTTCGGCCTCGCCGACGCAAATCCGTGGACGTAAATTAAGCGCAAATTTCGAGACACAAATTTTCTCTGCTCAATAGTTTGGTAACCCTTCGTCTCCTTCTGCTTGCCACAGAATTGACGTAGATTTTTTTTAGCGAAAAAGGCTCAAGGGCTCCGATTAGTATGGGTTAAATAGTTGGAAATTAGTTTAATATACCCGTAGGAACCTAAGAGGACCCCTGCTTTTGAGGTCGTCGGTGGGGGCGG
>JAZQQO010000012.1:0-89137 GCA_045629085.1 Bacteroidaceae bacterium | reverse complement strand
AGCAGAGGGGCCAAGCGACTGCTGGGCGATGCTGTCGAGCGGACGGAAGGCGGTGGCGATACCGTCGGCCACGCTGCTGAGCGAGGCTGACATGCGGATGCTGGACGGGGTGCTGCCCAGGGATTGCCGACTGGTGGCTTGCCCGGACAGGGACGAGGCAGGCGACAAACTGTTCGGCGAACTGACGAGGGTGGCGAACACCTTACAGCGAACCATCGTGCAGCATCAGTTGCCGGAGGGGGTGAAGGACTTCGGGGCGTGGTGGAGTAGGCAACAAAATAGCCAGCATGGTGAGCGTTAAGCATCCGTACTGGCTATTGTGTGTTATAAAGGGATGGGTGGATTATTTGATGAGCGTGAGTTTGTCGCCATCAAGACTTATCTTAAAGAAATGGGGAATGCGCACGGTGCGTCCACGCGAATCCTTGGCGTGGCTGTGGCAGGAGAGCAGGAGTTCGCCCTCGAAGGTGCGGAAAATCATGCCGTGGCCGTAGTTGGGAGGTGTGATGGGATCGGGTTCATGCACCCAGGGACCATCGAGCGTGCCGTCGAGCGAATAGGCTACACCCTGCGTGTAGACGTCGAAGATCCAACTCGTCCAGATCATGCCGAGACGGCCCGTCGAGGTGCGGAAAAGGAAGGGACCATCCGTCACCTTGTTGGGTACGAGCTTACCCTGCTCGTCCTTCTCAAGGCTCCAAGGCGACTCGCTCGAACGGAAGAGCAGTTTGCCCTCGCCTATGCTGCCGCTCAGGTCGGGCTTCAGTTCGATCTTCTCGATCGTGCCATCCCAGTTCTGCAGCCACTCCCAGCAATAGACCATGTAAGGCTTGCCGTCGGTGTCCACCCAGAAGGTGCCGTCGAGCGTGGGACGGTCGGCGGGCAGGTAGGTGGCATCAGCCATGGGGCGGTAGGGACCGTCGGGCTTGTCGCTCACCAGGACGTGACTGGCACGACGCTCTATCTTGTTGCCCTTGTAGGTGTCGATCGTGACGGCTTGGTTGGTGAAGGTGGCAAAGTAGTAATACTTTCCTTTATACTGATGCAGCTCTGCTGCCCAAATCATGGGGCGCGGTCCCATCCATGACTTAGGATCGGTCTCTGCCACACGGTAGGGACCCGACCAAAGCTTCAAGTCTTTGCTCTTCCACATCATACCGCCCGTGCCCGTCATATAATAGGTGTGTGTGGCACTGTCGGCCAAAACGAAGGGGTCGCTGAGGCGGATGGAGTCCAAGGGGATGTTGTCGCGCACGGCATTGCGCTGGGCAAACGCTGTGAGGCCGCAGAGCATCACAAGTGCAAGAGTGAGAATACGTTTCATGTATTAGTTGGCGGCTGTGAACTCGTCAAGGAATCGCTGGTCGTTCTCGGAGAACATGCGGAGATCCTTGACCTGATACTTGAGGTTGGTGATACGCTCAATACCCATACCGAAGGCATAGCCTGTATATTCCTTGCTGTCGATGCCGTTAGCCTCGAGGACGGCAGGGTCAACCATACCGCAACCCAAGATCTCCACCCAACCGGTGTGCTTGCAGAAGGAGCAGCCCTTACCACCGCAGAGGTGGCAGCTGATGTCCATCTCGGCAGAGGGCTCGGTGAAGGGGAAGTAAGAGGGACGAAGGCGGATTTTGGTGTCGGGACCGAACATCTCCTGAGCAAAGAGCAACAGCACCTGCTTGAGGTCGGTGAAGCTAACGTTCTTGTCGATGTACAGACCCTCTACCTGATGGAAGAAGCAGTGAGCACGAGCCGAGATGGCTTCGTTGCGGTACACGCGACCGGGGCAGATGACGCGGATGGGAGGCTTCTGGGTCTCCATGACACGAGCCTGCACGCTACTGGTGTGAGAGCGGAGAATGATGTCGGGATGCGACTCTACGAAGAAGGTGTCCTGCATGTCGCGTGCTGGATGGTCATCGGCAAAGTTCATGCTGGAATACACGTGCCAGTCATCCTCCACCTCAGGACCCTCAGCCAAGACGAAGCCCAAGCGGCTGAAGATGTCTACAATCTCGTTCTTGACGATGGTGAGGGGATGGCGTGTGCCGAGACGCACGGGATAGGCGGTGCGGGTAAGGTCGAGGTCATCGCCTGCCTGCTCACCCACCTGCACGGCATCCTTCAGTTCGTTGATCTTGTCCTGAGTGGCCTGCTTAAGCTGATTGATCTTCATGCCCACCTCCTTCTTCAGTTCGGCGGGCACGTTGCGGAATTCGCCCATCAGGTCGTTGAGGATACCCTTTTTGCTCAGGTATTTGATGCGCAGGTTTTCGGCTTCCTCGGCTGAGGCGGCTGTCAGAGCAGCAACTTCCTGCATGAGTTGTTCTATCTTCTGTATCATCGTTAGTGTATTGTTTTTCGATATTTCGTGCAAAGTTACATAATTTTTTGTGTTTTCGTGTGCTATGTCGAAATAAAAGTGTAATTTTGTGTGTTATTTTTAGGATATGCAGTTGATAAGGTCGTTTTTCTTTTGCTTTATGTGCGTCGCCTTAGCGATTTCCGGCGCTATCGGCGTTGCGGGATGTGGCGGTCGGCAGACGGCGGACGAGGCATGGGTAGACTCCGTGTTGGAGGCGTGCGATTCGATTCCCGAAGACACGCTGGTGTACGACGTGGAGGACTTACCCCTGAGCGAGGCTGTGGATGGGAATTTCGTTGATTTCCTCTATACGTTCACGCACAACCGTACTTTTCAGCTGAGCCGTCTGCAGTTGCCATTGGCTGTCATGGATGATGCGGAGGAGCCGCAGCGTTATATCCGAAATCAGAGAACCTTCGATGGCGAGTTTAATCCTACGAGTAAGGATTATTACGTATTGTTACTCAATGATTTGTCGGAGTTGGAAAATGCCTTTGGCGACGGTGCTACGACTGCTGCCCTGCATCTCGTAGACCTTCCCGCTAATCGCATAAGATGCTTTGACTGCGTACGTACAGAAGGAATATGGCAGGTCGTGATGGAGAACGACAAGTCGTTAGGCTCGTATTCGCGTGGTGGATTCTTGGAGTTCTATCATCGTTTCGCTACGGATTCCGTGTATCAGATAGCACATATCGCTCAGCCTCTTAACATCTCCATGCCGGACGAGGATGAGGAGGGCGAAATGATAGAGGGTACAATCGATGCCGATCAGTTTCCCGTGTTTTCTCCAGAACTGCCTGTAGGCCAGATCATGGTCATGGAGTGTGGCGAGAGAGCGTGCAACCCAAATCGCGTAGTGATGGTGAAGTGTGGCATGGCAAGCAGTATGATGGACGTGCTGACTTTTGAGAGGGATGGAGAAGGCTGGAAACTCGTGTCGTTGGAGGAGTGACCTCACAACCTAGAATAATAAAGAATATGAAAGTGTATATAGAACAGAATAAGTCGCTGAAGGAGCAGAACACCTTTGGCATAGAAGCTAAGGCTCGGTGGTTTGCAGAGTATGCTTCGGCAGAGGAACTCAAAGAAGTACTGCGGAGCGTAAGGAGCCATGAGGGCGAGAGCGTAAAGGTGCTGCATATTGGTGGAGGAAGCAACTTGTTGTTTCTCAAGGATTACGACGGATTGGTGCTGCATAGCGTTATTCATGGCATCGAGGTCTTGGAGGAAACGGACAGCATGGTGCGCATCCGTGTGGGAGCCGGTATGGTGTGGGATGACCTCGTGGAAGAGACCTTGCGTCGTGGATGGTACGGGCTGGAGAATCTGACGTTGATACCGGGCGAGGTGGGTGCTGCTGCCGTGCAGAACATCGGTGCGTACGGCGTGGAGGCCAAGGACTTCATCTCGGAGGTGGAGTTGCTTGACATGCAGACGCTGGAGGAGATCACGATGACACGCGAGCAGCTACGCTACGGCTATCGTTACAGTGCTCTGAAAAGCAAGGAACTATGGGGACGATATGCTGTGCTTTATGTCGTCCTGGAGTTGAGTAAGAGCTTTACGCCTCAGCTTGGTTATGGTGCTTTGCAACAGGCTGTTTCTCGCATGGACACGAAGCAAGTGGATGGCATGTCGCTGCGACAGGTGATCGTTGACCTGCGTAACAGTAAGCTTCCTGATCCGAAGGTACTTGGGAATGCCGGTAGTTTCTTCATGAATCCCGTGGTGGATCGTGCTGTCTACGAGGAGATAAAGAGCCGTTACGACAACGTGCCTTGCTATGAAGTGGATGCAGAACATGTAAAGATTCCTGCAGGCTGGATGATTGAGAAGGCTGGTTGGAAAGGTCGTGCCCTGGGACCTGCCGGTGTGTATGAGCGTCAAGCGTTGGTACTGGTGAATCTTGGTGGAGCAAGTGGTCAGGACATCGTTGCTCTTTGTAATGCTGTGAGGGACGATGTGTTGCGCATCTTTGGCGTTGACATACATCCAGAGGTGAATTTTATATAAAGGGTAGTAAAAGGGTAGTAAAAGGGTAGTAAAAAGGTAGAAAGGGTAGAATATGAAGATAACGATATTAGGAACGGGCACTTCGTGTGGCGTGCCGCAGATAGGTTGTCAGTGTGAGGTGTGTAGGAGTAAGGATCCAAAGGATAAGCGTCTTCGCACCTCGGCGTTGGTTGAAACTGACACGACAACTTTGCTGGTGGATTGCGGACCTGACTTCCGGGAGCAGATGCTGCGTATCAATATGTCCAAGACGATAGATGCTTGTCTGATTAGCCACGAGCATTATGATCATGTGGGAGGTATTGACGATTTGCGTCCGTTTAGTTACCTGAAAAAACTGACTCTCTATGCAGACCCTTACTCTTCAAAGCACTTGCGTGAGCGACTGCCCTATTGCCTGGTTAGAAATGTCTATCCGGGTGTGCCGCAGTTAGAACTGCATGAGACACGGCCACACGACACGTTTATGGTGGGTGACATTCCTGTGACGGCTATCAATGTGATGCATGGAGAGTTACCCATCCTCGGATTCCGTATCGGTGATGTGGGATATATCACGGATATGAAGACGATGCCGGAGGAGGAACTCTCCTTGCTGCAAGGTCTGAAACTACTGATTGTGAATGGACTGCGACAGGAGCCACATCCTACTCATCAGACGATAGATGAGGCAATAGCGCTTTCGCGAAAGTTGGGGGCGCCTGAGACGTACATCATCCACTTGGCTCATCATGCAGGCCTTCATGCTGTGACGGATGCTGCTCTACCAGAGGGATTCCATCTGGCTTACGACGGACTCGTGCTGGAGGTTTAGAATTTCTTTAGAAGGAAACTGGGAGAGACGCGCAGATAGACGCCGAATGAAAAGCAGACGTCGCTCAGTTTGCCGATTTCTCCCACACCGATTTTCTGTGGACTATGTAGGCTGTAAATCTCTGCATCCGCACCAAGCGTGTAGGCTTTGGCAAAGGTGTACTGATAGCCTACGTTCAAGCGTACGTTGCGCATTCCCTTGTACTGATGGTCATAGTGACCACTCAGCGTGCCATCCGTATTGATTTGTGTACCACCATGTTTCAGTGAAATCGTACTGTAGAACGGATTGCCATAGACACTGACAAATTGTTTGGGGATATGCGTGTAGTCAATCCCTACCGTGAGGTGCTCCATCCATTTCGTTTGTATGCCGACATGCATGGCAAAGCCTGTGTCGAAAGGCCATAGTTTGCCGGCTTGCTGGTAGCAACCTAATGCGTTGACTTGCGCGTCGAGTGAGTTGAATCCCGACGTGGCAGGTGTCCAGTTCATCCCTACGCCAGCAGAGCCATTGCAGATGGTCTGTACGCCAAAGTTGGTGGCATCCTGTTCTCCGCCGCGGTGTTGAAGGACAAGCTGAATGGGCGAGTAGAAACTAACAGGTTTCTTTCTACCCCATAGGATCTTGGCTGTTGTACCTACGGTGAATGCTTCCTGGTGTGTGTCGGTCTCGAAGATGTAGCTTTGCCAGTTCATCCATACGTCCAGCGCGATGTGCTGACGGTGCAGCAGTAATTGCATACCCATCTCGGGATCGGTGCTGAGGTTCTGCTCGGGATTGTAGAGGGGGGTGATGAGGCCGTGGCAAGAGCCACCGTAGATGTTGCCTAGTACAACGTCAAGATGCTTCAAGGATGCTTGCAGTCTTACCCATGGCAAGACATGGCAACCATGCTGATACTGATTGCCCTTCCACGTGGCAATGTCATGATAGGCAAAGCAGGGGTAGCGGTTGGCTCCATTGAAAAAAAGCATCGAGGCGCCGGCCTCGATGTTAATCTGTTGTAAGGGGTTGAATGCCAGGTGTGGAGTTAATCTTACACCGGGCAATGAGTATCCATTTTGTATCTCCGTATCGTATTCGTTGTCGCGGAAGAATCCTACGGCGTCTACATCAAGACGCAGCGAACGTAACGGCAGTGAGTCAATGCTTGCATCCTCCGTAAACATCTCATTGAGAAGCTGGGCCTGTGCGTTAGCGGCAGGATAGACGAGGGGAATGATACCTACTGCTGCCGGCAGAATGTGGCGAAGGAAGGGTAGGATGCGACTCCAGGGATTCTGGTGCGTTGGTTTATGCAGATGCAGTTTCATGTCAGTTTTTCTTTGTGCGCAAGCCTTGCCATACCAGATAGAATACCACGAGTGCACCCAGTCCTATCATAGACCATTTCAAGGGCACGCTGTATTCTTCTATTTTTTGATTCAACTGCTCGTATGACACGATGGTAGCCAGATAGCAACCCAACGCAGCCAGGATGCCGTTCCACAAGGCAGAACCTAAGGCGGTGTATGTCACAAACTTGAAGATGTTCATTCGTGCCAGACCTGCCGGGATGGAAATAAGCTGACGGACGGCGGGCACAAGACGGCCGAAGAAGGTACCCATGGCACCGTGCTTCTCGAAGTAGACTTCTGCCTTCTGCACCTTCTCTTCGCTGATGAGTAACATGTGGCCTACGCGGCTATTGGCAAACTTATAGACCAAGGGACGGCCTATCCATATTGACAGGCCATAGTTGATCAGGGCACCGATGATGGCACCTATTGTGCCGAACAAAACGATAAGGTAAACATTGAGGTCACTGGTTGGAGCCGTCATGGCTACTGCACCGGCTGTGGCCGTTGCTGCAGCCATCGTTGTGGCTGTTGTCAGGTAGGCTGCAGGAATGATGACAATCTCGCTGGGGAAGGGGATGAAGCTGCTCTCGATAGCCATGAGCAGGATGATCACCCAATACTGGTTGAGATTCTCAAGACACCATGCAATAAAAGGTACACTTTCCATAATAGTTTTTTAAAAATGGGGACGGGTGGTGTATTGTTAATTGTTAATTATTAATTATTAATTATTAATTGTTAATTGTTAATTGTTAATTATTTAGATGTATTTCTTGCGGTATTTTCTCTTGTCGCTGAACAGGTGGCGAATCCACGAGTAGCTATCCCAGAAGGGAATGAGATGAATGTACCATGCGACACGGAAAATATTGAAAGGTCTGTCCTCCATCACTCTTGCTGTAGAACTGAGGATGAGGCCTTGCTCCACCATGTGTATGATCCACAAGGCAAGCGCTATGCCTCCCATGACATATTGTTCCTTCCACACTGCCACGCCAATGCTTGCTGCCATGCTCAGTACCAGCATGGCATGTAGGAACATACTGCCGGCATAGCGGATGCGATAGGCAAACTTATGCGTAAAGTGCTGGCGTGTCTCTTGGAAATAGAGACGGTCCTGATGCCAATGCTTGTGGCTTAGCATTTGCTGTTCCATAAAAGCCTCGGGGTGCAGGCATACTGCGGTGTTATGCCTTGTACTCTGCTGGTTGACCATAATGTCGGTTGCACCGGTCAAGAGTGTACTGTGAGAGGCAAAACCCTGATGGCTGAGGAATAATTCCTTGTTGTAGAGCAAGTTTGTTCCGTCGCACTGGTAGGCCCCGTGGCTTTGTGCAAAGTTGAGACTCAGTACTTGCTGCCAGAAACGGAAGAAGCGCATGCGGCGTTCCGTGTAGGTTTGCGCATGATTGAAGCGTGTGTACCCGATGGCCATTTGTGCCGAGCGGTGTGCTGCCACGGATTCTCCCATTCGACGTAACCACTGGTGTGAGATGGGGCAACAGTTGGCCTGCGTAATGGCTACCCAGGGATAGGCTGCCGCCTTGATGCCCAGGGTGATGGCCAGACGCTGTGCGCTGATGTCACGGCTCGTGGCGGGAGTGAATGTGTGATGAAGATGTGGATTATCCTCCTCGAACTTCTCCAACAGCTCCTTGGTGCCATCGGTTGAATTCATATCCACCACGATAACCTCAAAGTTGGGATAGATCTGGTTGAGGAAAAGTGGCAAGTTGCGGCGTAAGGCGTCACATTGGTTATGGGCTGTAATAATGACGCTGAGATGGGGCAGGGGAGCATCCGTGGGGGATGTCGTACGTACCTGCTCCACTTTGCTACAGATGCCGCGATACGTCAGGTTGCGCAACATGGAGATGAACCATATTGCTCCGCAGACGATGTATATAATCAATTCAAAATCCACAATCCATTATTCTTAAATCCGCAATCCGTTATTCTTAAATCCGCAATGCAGATACAACATATTGTCTTGTCTTACAATTCACTATAGCCCTTGGGCAACTGTCGGCAGTTGTACTGTGAAGCCATGATTTCACCGTATGCACCTGCTGAACGCAGGGCGAGCAGGTCTCCGCGCTGTACCTTGGGCATCTGGAAGTCCTTGACAAACACGTCGCTTGACTCGCAGATGGGGCCTACTACGTCGTAGGTCTCTACCGCAGCGTCGGGCGTAGTGATGTTCTGAATCAGATGGAAGGCATCGTAGAGAGCGGGGCGGATGAGGTCGGTCATGCCTGCATCCACTATGGCAAACTGCTTTACAGAACCCTGCTTTACGAAGAGCACCTTGGTGATGAGGCTGCCACACTGGCCCACAACGGCACGACCCAACTCGAAGTGAAGCTTCTGGCCTTCGCGGAGCTGAATGCCCTTGGCGTAGGTGTCGAAGTATGCCTTGAAGTCAGGTATGGGATGTCCGTCGGGATCCTGATAGTCAATGCCAAGACCACCACCCACGTTGATGTTGGGAACGGCAATGCCAGCCTTGTCGAGCTGCTCCTGCAGTTCGTTGATACGTCCGCAAAGGGCTGCAAAGTCGTCCATTACGAGCAACTGACTGCCGATGTGGAAGTGCAGACCAACGAATTCCACGTTCTGCATCTCCTGTGCCAGACGAATTACCTTCTCCATGTCCTCCATGGCGATGCCGAACTTATTCTCTGCCAAGCCGGTAGTAATGTTGGCATGGGTGTGTGCACCCACGTTGGGATTGATGCGGAATGACACGCGTGCCACGACGCCCTTCTCGCCAGCCATCTCGTTGATGACTTCCAACTCAGGAATGCTTTCCACATTGAAGAAGCCAATGCCAGCATTCAGACCCAACTCAATCTCCCAATCGCTCTTTCCCACGCCGGCGAAGACGATGTCCTCGGCCTTGAAACCGGCGTTCAGGCAAGCCTGAATCTCACCGCCGCTCACGCAGTCACAACCCAAGCCAGCCTCTGCGATGTGCTTGAGGACAGTAGGATTGGTACATGCCTTTACGGCGTAGTGCATGTGATAGTTAGGGCGTAGTTCGCGCTTGATAGCAGCCAGCGTCTCGTCGAGGAGCGCTGTGTCGTAGTAGTAGAAGGGAGTTCTAATACCTTTGAATTTTTCGATAGGGAAGCTCATCTCTCTCTAATCTTTATACCTTATTTATAATATATAGCTTACTTATTGAAAAGCGTGTTGCTGAGCGCCTGAAGGGTAGCCTTCTTGTCATCCTTCTTGACGAGGAACGAGATGTTGTGGTTGCTGCCTCCATAGCTGATCATGCGCACGGGTACTTCCTTCAAAGCCTCGCAAGCCTGGGTCTCGAAACCGATGTTCTCGGTGCTGAGGTCGCCCACGACGCAGATGATGACCATGTCGTCCTCCACCTTCACGGTGCCGTACTGCTTGAGTTCACTGAGGATGTCGGCCAGGTGGCTGCGGTTGTCGATGGTGACGCTCACGCCAACCTCGCTGGTGCAGACCATGTCGATGCTGGTCTTGTAGCTCTCAAAGATTTCGAACACCTTGCGGAGGAACCCATGAGCCAAAAGCATGCGGCTTGACTGAATCTGGATGCAGGTGATGCCGTCCTTAGCAGCTACGGCCTTGATGGTGCCATGCTGCATCTGGTTGTTGATAATGGTGCCGGGGGCAGAGGGATCCATCGTGTTGAGCAGACGTACGGGCACGCCGGCAAACTTGGCAGGCTGGATGCAGGTGGGGTGAAGGATCTTTGCACCGAAGTATGCCAACTCGGCAGCTTCCTCGAAGTAGAGCTGAGGAACGGGCGACGTATGATCCACGATACGTGGGTCGTTGTTGTGCATACCGTCGATGTCGGTCCATATCTGAATCTCCTCGCTCTGCAGGGCAGCACCGATGAGGCAGGCTGTGTAGTCGCTGCCACCGCGCAGCAGGTTGTCGATTTCGCCGTAGGCATTGCGGCAGATGAAGCCTTGTGTGATGTAGATCTGATTCTTGGGATTGTCGTGCAGCTGCTTGGTAGCGTGCTCACGTATGTAGTTGAAGTCGGGCTCGGCATTCTTGTCCGTACGGATGAAGTCAAGTGCCGACAGCAGTACGGTCTTCACGCCGCACTCCAGCAGGTAGTTGGTCACCATGTTGGTGCTGATGATTTCGCCCTGAGCGAGAATGACCTTCTCCTCGAATGAGGTGAACAGGATCTTGGTAAATGAACGCAGGTAGTTGAACTCGTTGCGGAGGAACTTCTGCGTCTTCTCCTTGTACTCCTCGGTGGCGTAGAGTGCCTCGGTGTGGTTCAGGTACTTCTGCTCAAGCTGGTTGATGATGGTGTTCGCGCCCTCTGGATTTTTCTTGTAGAGGTAGTCACTGATCTCAACAAGAGAATTGGTTGTGCCGCTCATGGCAGAGAGGACAACGAAAGTAGGCTCATTCGAGTTGGTGATGAGCTTGCAAACATCTTTCATTCTTTGTGGCGTACCTACTGAGGTTCCGCCAAATTTCATTACTTTCATTATATCAGTTTTTTTGTTTACGTAATTATTGGAGTATTTCTTCGATGGGTTTCAGCGGCTGCTCCTCCGCGGGCTGAATAGCGACCTTCTCGACGACCCGGTTCTCATCTATGGCATCACCGATGGCCATTTGCTCCTGGCTGAGCTCGGGGATGATGGTCTGCTCGTTGATGAGTTGGCCATTCTCGCATCGATATACGGTGCCTGGCATCTCCTGTAGCCACTGCATGTTGTGGGTCGTGATGATGACCGTAGCTCCGCTCTCTCGGATGGAGTTCAGCAGCTGTATGATGTTACGTCCGTTCTCGATGTCGAGGTTGCCAGTGGGCTCGTCGGCGAGGATCAAGGTTGGGGTGTTGAGTATGGCACGGGCAATACAGATGCGTTGTTGCTCGCCGCCCGAAAGCTCGTAAGGACGATGGTTGGTCTTTTCTGGCAAACCAACCTGCTCGAGCACCTCCACTATGCGTCGTGCGCGGGCATCCTTCTTCTTCCAACCCGTAGCGCGCAACACGAAGTCGAGGTTCTCCTTGACCGTGCGGTCGGGCAGGAGCTGGAAGTCCTGAAACACGATACCAATCTGCTTGCGTAGTGCAGGCAACTTCTTGGCGCGGATGCTGAGCATGTCGTTGCCCATTACCTCTGCGCGGCCCAAGGTGGGTGTCAGTTCACCATAGATGGTGCGCAGAAGCGATGTCTTACCACTTCCCACAGGACCTACGACATAGATCAACTCGCCTTCGTGGGCCTGAAATCCTACACTCTTCAAGACCAAATGTTCGGCCTGGTAGATGTCTGTGTCTTTATACTCTATTATCATTCCTTAATCAGAGAATTGAACGTTTATTCAATATTTGTCTTGCCCTTTCCTTGGGGGCTCGCAGCGTCTTTTCCGGAGTAACGCTGCGTCTCTTTGAAAATAACGCTGCGTCTCTTTAAAAAAGACGCTACGTCTCTTTGGAAAACACGCTGCGTCTTTTCCTGAGGCGCGCTATGCGATTAGTGCTTCTTCCAACCGGGATTGTGACGCTCCTGCAGCTCGCGAGCCATATCCTCGATGCGCATTCCCTTGCTTGTGAGCAGGACGATGAGGTGGTAGAGCATGTCGGATCCCTCATAGATGAGTCGGTCGTTGGTACCGTTGGTAGCCTCGATGACAAGCTCGAGTGCTTCCTCACCAACCTTCTGTGCCATACGATTCAAACCGTCCTTGAAGAGGCTGGTGGTGTAACTTCCCTCGGGCATCTCCTTGTAGCGTGTCTCGATGAAGTTGCTCAACTCGCTCAGGAAGAGCAGCGGGTTGGGAGTGTTCTCCTCGCCCCAGCAGGTGTCGGTGCCGGTGTGGCATACGGGGCCGTCGGGATGCACCTTGATGAGCAATGTGTCGTTGTCACAGTCGTTCTGGATGCTGACTACGTGCAGGAAGTTGCTGCTGGTCTCGCCCTTGGTCCAGAGGCACTGGCGTGTACGACTGTAGAAGGTCACCAGCCCGGTCTCCTCGGTCTTCTTGTAAGCCTCCTCATTCATGTAGCCCAGCATGAGCACCTTCATGGTGTCTGCATCCTGAATGATGGCAGGAACTAATCCGCCCATTTTTTCAAAATCGATCGTCATATCTTTTTACCTTTTGATTATATTCTTACTGAAATGCCTTCGTTGCGCAGATATTTCTTGAGCTCGGGAATGCTGATTTCTCCGAAATGGAAGACGCTGGCTGCCAGCGCAGCGTCGGAGTGGCCCAAGGTGAATGTGTCGCGGAAATGCTCCATGGCACCTGCACCGCCCGAGGCAATGACGGGGATGGTCAGTGTGTCCGACAACTTGGCCAGTGCCTCGTTGGCAAAGCCTGTCTTCACTCCGTCGTGGTTCATGGAGGTGAAGAGAATCTCGCCGGCGCCACGCTCGTTGGCCTCCTTGGCCCAGTCGAACAGATTACGCTCCGTGGCAATGCGACCACCGTTCATGTAGCATGTCCAACCCGGTTCGTCCAGGCGTGCGTCGATGGCCACTACGCAGACCTGACTGCCGAAATGGCTGGCAATCTCGTCAATCAACTCGGGGCGACGTAAGGCAGCGCTGTTGATGCTCACCTTGTCGGCACCGGCAGAGAGCAGGCGATCCACGTCGGCCAGTTCGTTGATGCCACCGCCCACAGTAAAGGGAATGGAAAGTGTGGCCGCTACACGCTGCACCATGTCGGTGAAGGTCTTACGGCCTTCATGGCTGGCCGTGATGTCCAGGAATACCAGTTCGTCGGCACCTTGCTCACTGTATGTGCGTCCCAGTTCCACCGGGTCGCCGGCCTGACGCAGGTTGACAAAGTTCGTGCCCTTGACGGTCATGCCGTCCTTGACATCCAGACAGGGTATGATTCTTTTTGCTAACATAATTCAAGTTCCTCCATTGTGATGCGGCCTTCATAGATGGCCTTTCCGAATACTACAGCGGGAATACCAGCCTCTTCGAGCGCCTTGATGTCTGCCATGCAGCTTACGCCACCACTGGCAATGAGATGGCAGTCAGGATATGCCTGCATCACCTGCTTGTAGAGCTCGATGGCAGGTCCCTGCAGCATGCCGTCCTTGCTGATTTCTGTGCAGAGCACGTTCTTGATACCTGCCGAGAGGTAACGCTCAAGGAAGGGGATGAGCTCCTCGCTACTGTCTTCTTTCCATCCGTTGATGCTGACCTTGCCGCCTCTTACGTCAGCTCCCAGTACGATGCGCTCTGCACCGTAGCGTCCCAGCCAACGAAGGCTGCGCTCGGGGTCGGTCACGGCAATGCTGCCGATGGTTACCATGGCGGCTCCAGCCTCAAAGGCTCGGTTGATGTCATCGTCGGTCTTGATGCCTCCGCCGAAATCCACGATGAGATTCGTCTCGCTGGTAATCTGGCGTAGTACGGCATCATTGACGATGTGCTTGCTGCGTGCACCATCCAGGTCTACTACGTGCAGACGCTTGATGCCGTGTGCCTCAAACTCGCGTGCTACGCTGACGGGGTCTTCGTTGTAGACCTTCTTCGTGTCGTAGTCACCCTTGGTGAGGCGTACGCACTTGCCGTCTATGATGTCTATGGCTGGAATGAGTTCAATCATAATTCAAGGAAATTTTTGAGGATTCTCTCACCTACGCTGCCACTCTTCTCGGGATGAAACTGTGTGGCGTAGAAGTTGTCGCGATGCATGGCTGCGCTGAAGGGAGTAATATAGTCCGTTGTGGCAGCGGTGTCCTTACATACGGGAACGTAGTAGCTGTGTACGAAGTAGGCATATTCGCCGTCGGCAAAACCATCGAAGAGGATGCTCTTGGTGTCATGCAGCGTGTTCCATCCCATGTGGGGTACCTTCTGCTCATGCAGTACGGGCTGGAACTTGTGTACGTCTACGTCAAATATTCCCAGACAGTCCACATCTCCTTCCTCGCTGTGACGGCACAACAGCTGCTGGCCGATGCAGATGCCCAGAAGGGGCTGCTTGAGATCCACGATGACTTTGTCCAGTTTGTGTTCGCGAAGGTATGCCATGGCATTACTGGCCTCTCCCTGCCCAGGGAAGAGTACCTTGTCAGCCTTAGCGAGAGCCTCGGGATCATCGGTGAGCAAGGGCTGTACACCCAAGCGGGTAAGTGCGTGGATAACGGAATAGATGTTTCCTGCGTTGTACTTTACGATGGCTACGTTCATTGTAGTTGTTTTTGCATTTTAAAATCGTTTCTGCGGGCGTGCGTGAGAGCGCGTATGCGCATGAAACGGGTGCAAAGGTACAAAAAAATGTCAGTTGTGCGAAATAAAATGCGGGAAAAATGTGATTTTAAGCTTTTTCCGAGCATTCAACGGGATGCGTAAATACAAATCGTGCACCACCCTTGTAGCTTGTGTCAAGGTAAAGCTTGCCTCCCAGCTTCGTGGCGATAATACGGCTGATGTTCAGTCCCAATCCTGTTCCTTGCTTCTGCGAACCGAGTTTTTCGAAGCGTTCGAAGATGGCTTCTGCATTCTCCGAACTGATGCCACTACCTGTATCGGTCACAGTGAATACGTATTCAGATGATTGTTTCTGCGTTACGTTCAAGATGATGGAACCAGCCTCGGTGTACTTGCAGGCATTGGTGAACAGGTTGGTAAGCACTTGGCGGAAACGTACACCATCAGTCTTGATCTCGGCTCCTTCTGCAATAGCGTATTCTGCATGCATATCCACTCCGCTCGGACAATGGTGCTGCACGCTTGCCACGATGGAGTCGCAGACTTGCCGCACGTCAAAGTCTTCGGCATTGATGTTATATTCTCCGCTCTGAATGAGCGAGAGGTTCAGGATGTCATTGATGAGCGAGAGCAGTGTTTCTCCATTCTCAGTAATGATGTCGCTGAGTGCTTTCATCTCTTCGCTGTCCTTGTCTCCTGCCATCATGGAGATCTGTTGCGACATGCCCATGATGATGTTGAGGGGTGTACCGACTTCGTGACGGATGCTCTTGAGGAAGGCTGTCGTCTCCTCGTCGCTCTTCTTGGCGCGCAGCAGCTCACTGGATAGTCTGATCTTGATTCTTTTCAGCTTTTTACTGCGTCTTCTCAGTCGGCCGGTGATGATGATCGTGCTCACAATTGTGGCGAGCAGAATGAGTCCCGCGCCAATTATCATGTATTGTCGTATTCTGCTTGATTTCGTTTGTCTTTCCTTCGCCAAAGTCTGCATGAAGATAAGGTGCTTTTGCGTATCGAGCATCGTAGAGTCGAGGCTATAAGCTTTCATCCTATTGTCATGCCTTTCCTTTAGGCTGTTGATTTGGCTTTTCTCGATTTCCGCTTTCAACTTGTTGTCTTCTGCCACCTTTCTTTTTTGCTCGGCTCGCATGCGAGCATTCTGAAGTTCGGTGTCCAGGATTTGTAGGCGAAGGTTGAGATGCTGGTAGTTGTAGTGTCTCATGTTGTTGATGGTGCGGCGATAGAGTTCGCACAGCATAATGCGTATCTTCAACATGTTCTCATGGTCGTTGATTTGCTCGTAAACCTTTGTGAGAAGGTCGAAATGTACGACGCTGAGTTCTTCGCCGAAAAGTACCGTGTTGGGGCGATACAACACTTCGTCAAGTTGGTCTGCAAATACGTTGGCGTGTTTTGCTGCATCTTGTATTCTGCCTTCGTGCAGATCTAGTACTATCATGATCTTTGGAACCAGGAGTCCTTGCTCGTCGAGTATGTCAGGTCTTTTATGAAGAAGGGACTTGATTTCTTCGTAGCAGTGCTGTTTTTGCTCTTTCGTCAGAACGGATTGGCAGAAGTACATGTCGGTGTAGTATCGCACTCTAAAGCGAGTGAAATCTCTGAAGATACGACCTTCTTTTCTGTATTGTTTCTCCATCTCGTCGATGGCGCGTAGCAAGCGGTTAATCGTAGCTACTGCCTTCTCTTTTTTGTTGAGACTGAGATAGCAAGTGTAGCCAGTCTGGTAGGCCGTGGTACATAGGTAGTTGTAAGGAGAATGGAGCTTTGGAGCCAGTTCTATCAGCTCGTCCAGATAGCTGGTGATAATCTCGCTCTGCTCAACGCCCATTGACGCATAGCACAGGCCATAGAGCGTGTAGTAGCGCTCGTAGGGATCTGTTATGTTTTTTATCTGTAGTTCTTTGAGTGTTTGCTCGATCCATTCCTTTTTCTCCTCGGCTGATTTGTTGAACAGTTTGAACGTGAGGATGTAGGTGCGCATGTAAGTCACGGCACATTGTTTCTCTTCGCTGTTGGGGATGGTGGCAATGCGAGCAAGCATTTCCTCCTTCTTCTGTTGGGATGATATGTTGCGTGCGGCTTCGAGCATGACATCGTTTCTTCCCATTTTCTTTCCTAATTCGTAGAGTTTCTCCACGGCAATGTTTATGGAATCGTTCAGACGGCTCATGCTGTGGTCCATCAGGTTTTTGTATTGCAGGATGCGAAGCTCCTGGGTGGGAGCCACTTCTGCTTCATGGCGTATGGAATCGAAGATGGCTGTTGGCGTGCTTTGTGCCTGTGTGGATAGTATTGAAGCAAAGAAAAGGAGGATGGCCGAAACTGTCGATCGTACGGCATTTGTCTCGTTTGTGTTTTCCTTCTCTGCCTCAAGCGGGTGCTTGAAGACGAAGCGGGCTCCGTTTGTGTATGTGGTATCCACGAACAACTCTCCAAATAGGTTGTCGCTGATTACCTTGCATAGGCTAAGTCCCATACCTGTGCCCGGCACGAATTCATCAATTTTGTAAAAGCGCTGGAAAATCTGCGTGCTTTTGTCGGCAGGTATTCCTCTACCCGTGTCTTCCACCTCGATGACGAGTTTTCCATGCTCTTCGTGCATCTTGATCTTGATGTATCCTTCTTCTGTGAATTTCCAAGCGTTGTTGAATAGCAACGTCAACAGTTGTTTGAGGCGCTTGTTGTCGCTTCGTAACATGTAGTCGTCGGGCAGGTCGGTTTCCAGATACACTTCAATTGGTTTGTCCTTGTTGGCATTCTTTGCCATGACGATGTCCTGCGCAAGGCCAACGGGATAGCATTCTTCCCACAGAATGGGGTGTCTTCCGCTCTCTATGGCACTGATGTCAAGAATGTTGCTCATCATTCGGTTGAGCAATACACTATTCTCATTGACCAGCTTGGCACATTCCATCATGTCTTCATCTTTGTTAAGAGACACCATGTCGTACATCATCTTGCTCATATTGCTGATGGCTCCCAACGGGTTGCGTATGTCGTGGCTTGTGTTTTGCAGGAAAAAGACCTTGAGCTTGTTGCTCTGGTTGGCTTTGTCGGCAGTCTTACGCAAAAGGTTGTGCTCCGCAGTGAGTTTCTTGTTGAGCTTGCGCAGTCGAAGCATGTAGGGCACTAGTATGATTAGCATCAAAAGGGTTACTACGCCAAGGCTGATGAAGCCGATGCGCAGGCTCGTGCTGAGATTGTGCTTCTCGGTCTTGGCTTTACGTGTGGAGTTGCTGTCCTGAGTCCTAACGTGCTTGAGCCCTTCTCTTTTGGCTTGCTGGATGTCGGCAAAGGCAATGGAGTCGGCTTTATGTTTGGCAATGAGGTTCATCAGGGTGTCCTTGTAGTTCTGTGTCTCGTAAGCATTGGCTTCTTGCTCCGCCTGAAGCAAGTGGTTCTGGCGGTCGACATCTTGCCATTCCTCGTTGAGTCCCATCTCCTGAAGGAACTGCTGGTCGATGTGCTGTGCAGATTTCTTGTAGCGCTCTATCTGCGTGTTGGTCAGCTCGATGGCTTTGTCGTGCTGCCCAGTTTTCCAGTACACGGTGACGGCTGCGTCATACTCGAAGTCGTACATGAAGTCTGGCTCCTTATGCTTCTCTTCCATCCCTTGCACGAGTCTTACGGCATCGTCCATCCTCTTCTGCAGGATAGCATAGTAGATGGGCTGCATCTCGAAGAATCTGTCGCCCATCTGGCTCACCTGCGAGTCTTGCTTCCTATAGTTCAGCAGGTCTTCCATGAGCAGACTGTCCACTCGGTGCTCCACTTCGAAGATGCAGATCATGAGTCGCATGGCGGCTCTGCAGTCCGTCACGTCAAGTCCTCGGATTCGGTTGTTTTGTCTCAGCCTTTCCCTTCTTTTCTCGTATAGTTCAAGAAGTCGCTGGTTGAGAGTCATTCCAGCCTTGAACTCTGAATAGCGTACTGACAGGTCAGATGCCAATAAGGTGGCGTGGATGGTGAGTATTTCGTTGTTGTTCAGACCCTGTGCAATCTGGTACATCCTCCTGACGTATGGCTCAAGAGGTGCATCGTAGCTCTGTGCGCCATGTAGCATGTACGCCTTAAAATTGTTGTAGTAGTCCTCGTATGGATTTTGTCCAAACGTCTGCTTGTAGATCTGCTTTCTGATGGCGGTCAGTTCTGCTTCCCGTTGCTTTTTATCCATCGAAGCTGTCTCTCCCCACAGTTTGTGGCAGCGGAGTAAGGTAGTGATGGGTTGTGTCCACTGGTTCTTCGGTACCTTGTTCATGGCAGTAAGTGCCTTGACCACAAGGTCGTAGTTGTAGGAATGGGAGATCTCCTGACAGGCGTCGGCAATGAACCGTACGCGCCCCACGCTTTCTGCATCCTTGAGGTAGAGGGCACGGTATTTGTCGCTCAGTTCAGTGTTGCTGTACACCTCGTCCAGAATGAGTGGATATATCGTGCACCTACCTTCTGCCGATTCGCTCTTGAGTCTTTGCTCCAGTTCCTTGAGCTTTGCCGATTGAGCCTGGGCGGTAAGTGGGGTCGCGCTAAAGATGAATGTAAAGAAGAGTGCAATGAGTGCAAGGAATGCTTTCCCAAGTATTCTTTGCAGACAGGGCGCAGTGGTCTTCCCACTACGTCCCCTCTGTATCCCTATGCTTCGGAATCCACTCATTCTTATTAATTAAATTTAGTTCTATAAACGCAAAGGCGCAGAGTCGCAAAGATTTTTTTGAAAATATCACTTCTTCTTCTCAGCCTCCTCAAGCTCAGCAAGTGCTTCTGCCCAGTTGACGTTGATGCTGAAAGGAGTGAAGCCACCGGGATCCTTCACGAATGATTCGGTCGTCTCCTTGTCCTTATCATCGTACATGGGGTGGTTGCGGGTTACTTGGACAAAGGTCATGATGCAGTCCTTTCTGTTCTCGGCAGGAGTATTCTTGATGGCGTTCAGGTACTTGAAGAGGAACATGTGCAGACCGTATGCCTGCTCCTCCAACACGGTGGTAGGTACTTTGCCGTTCTTCTTGATGCCCTGGTTGCGGACATACAGTAGTGCCGTCACCTTGAACTGATTTACCTTGAGGTCAAACTCCGATGCTTTGGGGTTGTTGACCACACTCTCGGCACTCTTCAGGACGATGTCAAACACGTTCTGATCTTGCTGAGCCTTTACTGTATTTGCTGCGCCCATCATCAAGAGGGTCATCAGCGCCAATTTCATTCTTTTCATATTTCTTTTTCTTTTTATTCTTATCTCTTTTTGAGTTCTAACGAATGCGTAATGCATGGAGGTAATTCCTCTTTATAATGTGTCACCATCACCATCGTTTTATGTGGACGTTGGCAGAAGGTCTGGATGATTTCCTTCACCTTGGCTCGATTGGGCAAGTCAAGCCCATGCAAGGGCTCATCGAGGATGAGCAGTTCAGGATCCTTCACGAATGCACGTGCCAGCAGGCACAGTCGTTGTTCTCCGCTTGAGAGTTTCAGGAAGGTGCGGTCGGCTTGTTTCTCAATGCCAAACACCTTCATCCACGCCTCGCAGATGGCTTTCTGCTCGGGTTTGGGACGTGTGTAGAGTCCCACCGAGTCGCTCAGTCCGCTGGCTACGATGTCGATGGCAGGTAGATCCTTCAAATAAGCGCGGTGCATCTCGGGACTCACATAGCCTATGTGTCGCTTGATTTCCCAAATGCTTTCGCCACTGCCGCGCTGGTGTCCGAACAGGCATATGTCGCAGGCGTAACTCTGAGGGTTGTCGGCGCAAACAAGGCTGAGCAGTGTGCTCTTGCCACAACCGTTCTCTCCGCTAAGGGCCCATCGCTCTCCTTCGTGTACGGTCCAGTCCAGATCTTTCAAGATGGTTCGCTGACCGTAGCGTATGCTTACGTGGTTGAAGTGTAGTATCTCACCTCCATCTTGGGGGTAGAACTTCTCTTTTGCTATGTCCTTGGCAGGCAAGTTAATGATCCAGTCCTTGATGTCCTGACTCAGCGAGGCTGTTTGCTTCGATGCCTGTGCCTGCAGATATTCTTCTCTCGTTTGCTTCTCCCTGAGCACGAGGTTCTCGACAGGCAGTACGTGTGTGATGAACTCTGGCAGACTGTCCGTTTTGCTTAAAACGAGGATGACCAGCAGATTCGTCTCCTTGATGAGCTTACTGAGCAATTCGCTGAGCAGCTGGCGTGTACCGGCATCGAGCCCAATGAAGGGATTGTCCATGATTAGGACGCGTGGACCGGAAAGCAAGGTACGTGTGAGTTGGAATTTTCGCAACTCTCCGCTTGAGAGTGTGATGATGTATTTGTCGAGTAGCGGCTCGAGATGGAACATCTCATAGAGTTTGTCGCGCAATGCCTCGTCAGTGTGTTGAAGTTCAAACGTTTGTTGAAGCAGTTGTCCTGCTGTCGGAGTGTTCTCGTCGATGTCGTGCTGGTTCCATCGTTGCTGATAATAGTATGACGCATCGCTGTCACCATACGAATCACGGAAGGTGATGTACTTGATGTTCTCGCTGACGAGTCGTTTGGTGGAGGGTGAGAAATCGTAGTGCACCTCGTTGAGCAGCAAGGGGTAACGGCTTGTGATAATGTCCACAAGCCTTGACTTTCCGGCTGCGTTCTCTCCTACGATGGCTATCTGTTCACCCTCTTCGATTTCGAGATTGACAGGTTCGGCCATTCTGTAGTCGGGATGGCGGGTTACTCCGTTCTTTATTTCTATAATCATATTACTCCTTTTTTTCTTGCAAAGTCCTTCCAACTGCTGTATTTCTTGTCGCTTTCGGGGCGTCCCATCTGCAGGTAGTGGCAGTAAGCTGCTCCTAAGGCATCGCTGGCATCCATGTATTTACCCATCTCTTCGGGATCGAGTTTCAGCATGCGTCGCAACATGTCAGCCACTTGCTCCTTGCTGGCTGTGCCTCGTCCGGTGATGGCCATCTTGATCTTCATTGGTGCGTATTCAGTGATGGGCACTTGGCGCTGTATGGCAGCTGCCATGGCCACCCCCTGTGCTCGTCCCAGTTTCAGCATACTCTGTATGTTCTTTCCGAAGAAAGGGGCCTCAATGGCCATCTCGTCAGGCAAATAGGCCTCAATAATGCCGCTCACGCGCTCGAAGATGTGCCCCAGCTTGAGGTAGTGGTCCTCGTATTTGTGCAGGTCGATGATGCCCATGGCTACCATCTCTGCCTGCCTACCCATCACTTTCAGCACGCCGTATCCCATGATGTTGGTACCGGGGTCGATGCCGAGAATGATCTTCTCCGTCTTAGGTCCGTTAGTCACCATCGATTATCTCTAATATCGTACTGAAACCGATGACGCGCTTGTCGAAAAGTTTCATCATTTCCTCGTTCAGCTGGTGTCCGCACTGGGTGTACCAACTATGCAGTACCGTGCTACTCTCTACGTCGAACTGCACGCTGAAGCACTCCGTTTCCTCGTCCTTGTGTGAAAGGACTCGTAGAAGACGTGGGTGTGTTAACATGCCGCTCTCAGTGGCCTTTGGTGTATAGACCTGATGAACCCAAATGACGAAATTTCGGGCGTCCTCGTTGGGCATTGTATATGTGGTGTTGAATACAAGCATTTTAGGTTATTTTATGCACAAAGTTATTAAAAAAAACGTTATTTCCATTCAAAATGACATTTTTTAGCACTATTTATTCTTCAATTTTGAAAAAAAGAGTGTATTTTTGCGGCGAATTAAATATATAATGTATGAAAAAGACAATTTTGATAGCAGTGTTGATGGGCTCCATGCTGAGCATTTCCGCTGCAGCCAAGACAACAAACAAGACTGGTCTCAAGGCAAAAGGTAAAGTGGCATTGTGTGCTGCTCCTACTGATAATTTCGCTACGATTAAGTTCGATACGCTCAAGATTGACTTGGGTAAGTTCCCTGCCTCGGATCCTGTTCGTAAGTGCACCTTCAAATTTACCAATACAGGTACTGCTCCATTGGTTATCCATCAGGCATTGGCCAGCTGTGGCTGTACCGTTCCCAGTTTCCCCAAGGATCCCATCAAGCCCGGCGAGAAGGCTGGCATTGAGGTGAGCTACAATGGTACGGGCAAGTTCCCTGGCCATTTTCAGAAGACAGTTACGGTTCGCTCAAATGCCACGAACGAGGTAGTTCGACTTGTCATTGAGGGTGAAATGACAGAGAAATAACCAATCAACATACCATGAAGAAGACATTCCTTTTGATTTTACTTCTCTGCCCCGTCATGCTGTTTGCCAAAGGCAAGAAGGTGGTGACCAACCCGCTCGGTGATGGTGCCAGTGATCGTGCTTACTGGGCTTCGCTGGCCTACAAGATGGCTGCTCCTGTGTTAGAGAACATGGCCAATGGCACCTTGCAGAAGAATATGAAACTCGAACTCTCACCCACTTGGGATAATCGCGACAAGAAGGTGGCCTATATGGAGTGCTTCGGCCGACTGATGGCCGGCATCTCGCCCTGGCTCACCCTGCCCGACGATGACACCGAGGAGGGTAAGCAGCGTAAGCAGCTGCGCGAGTGGGCACTCAAGGCATACGCCAATGCAGTGGATCCCGAGAGCCCTGACTATCTGGGTTGGAGCAGCGGTGGCCAAACATTGGTCGATGCAGCCTATGTGGTGGAGAGTCTCTACCGCGCCTACGATGCGTTGTGGAAACCTCTTGATGACGTTACCAAGCAGCGTTACATCAAGGAGTTACAGGGCTTGCGTCGCTACGATCCTTGCTATACTAACTGGTTGCTCTTCTGCGCGATGGAGGAATGCTTCATCATGAAGGCCGGTGGCGAAGCCGATATGTATCGCGTACATCGTGCGATGGAGAAGATAGAGGAATGGTACGTGGGTGATGGCTGGTACAGCGATGGTCCTGCCTTTGCTTTCGACTACTACAACAGCTATGTCATCCAGCCCATGTACGTGGAGTGCCTGGAGATGATCCGTCAGAAGAAGGGCAACGATAATTGGACAGTCCGTACCTATAATGTGGAGACCAACAAGCAGGAGGGTGCTGACAAACGTTACGCTAATGCCTTGAAGCGTATGCAGAAGTTTAGTGTCATACTCGAGCGTTTCATCTCTCCCGAGGGTACCTTCCCTGTGGTGGGCCGCAGCATCCCTTATCGTATGGCAGTGATGCAACCTTTGGCTCAATTGGCATGGCGCAAGCAGTTGCCCGCAGAACTGCACAATGGACAGGTGCGTGCCGGTCTTACCGCTGTGATGCACCGCATGTTCGACGGCAAGGGTGCCAGCAACTTCACCGAAGATGGTTACTTGACCATCGGTTTCGTGGGTAGCCATCCCAATGTGGCCGACTGGTACACCAACAATGGTTCGCTCTATATGACCAGCCTCGCCTTCATGCCTCTCGGTCTGCCCGCCGACGATCCTTTCTGGACAGATGCTCCTGAGAAGTGGACGAGCAAGAAGGCTTGGGAGGGTGATGACTTCCCCAAGGATCACAAGTGGAATATTAACAAACAGATATTATATTGGGAATAAGGATCTTGAGCACTTATTGTAGAGCATTATTTTCGCTTACTTTTTGTCTGTTTGCTTTTGGCATGCAGGCACAAGATTATACGAATTGGGTCAGGCAGGCACCACGCCTGCTTGACTCTTTTTTTTATTCTTCAGAGGCACGTGGGGTGGTTGATAATGTGCTTGCCTCGCAACTGCCAACGGGTGCTTGGCCCAAGAACGTAAACTTCTTCCAGGAACGTGAGCAGAATCCTGGCGATGTAATGCTTGGCACCATAGATAATAATGCTACTTCTACGGAGATACATTTTCTTTATCGTTATGCCAATGTCCTTGAAAGTCATTTAGACGAGGCAGTAAACATTTGTGGTACTACCGACTCTGTTCATATTGCCGTGCGGCAAGCTCGTCAGGCGGGATTGGATGGTATACTCTATCTGCTTAAGATGCAGTATGATAATGGCGGTTTTCCACAATACTATCCTCGCAAAGATCTTTACCACGCACGCATTACCTTTAATGATAATGCTATGGTGAACGTCTTGAACCTTTTGCGCAAGGTTGCTCGTAAAGAAACACCCTACAGCACAGTTCCGGATAGTGTGGCAGCATTATGTGATGCGGCTTTCTCGCGAGGCATTGACTGTATACTGCGTACTCAGATTGTGCGTGATGGACAACCCACAGTTTGGTGTCAGCAACACGATGAAGTGACGCTCTTGCCTGCTGCGGCTCGTGCCTATGAACTGCCGAGTTTTGTCTCAGCCGAATCGGTGGGTGTTGTGGAACTGCTTATGAGTCTTGAACATCCGTCCGACAGTGTGTGCCGTGCCATAGAAGGTGCCATGTGTTGGTTCGAAAAGCATGCCATTGCTGGTAACCCACGCCAATGGGCTCGCTTCTATGATTTGGAAGAATGTCTTCCCTTCTTTTGTGGTCGTGACGGCATCCCTCGTCGTGATCTCCAAGCAATAGAACCGGAGCGCCGCTACGGCTATGCTTGGTTTGTCACTCAGCCTGAGCGACTTTTCCCATTATATAAGAAATGGAAACTGCGCGAGCGTCTTTAGTACGATTACTATTGTATCGCTATACAATAACTATCGTACGGCTGTACAATAACTATCGTATCGCAATACGATTACTATCGTACAGCCATACGATAGTAATCGTACAAGATGTTGCCGCTAGGTCAATTCATTATTCTCCACCCATCTTTTCGTTTTTCTTCTCGCAGTCCTTGTCCGTTGATGCGTTGGGACACAGGCGCCACAGGCCGTGAAGGTTGCAGTAAGCATAGACGGCAATGACGTCATCACTGATCTGGAAGAAGGCTGTAGGAATGTGGCACGGTGGCAGATAACGGATGGTGAAGCCACGGGTGGTCTCCAAACAGATGAAACTGATGTGGTGCTCGAACGTCATGGGGTGGGGCATACTGCCTACGCACACCTTTAGTGTAGAATAGTCCAGTCGCTCGATGGCTGGCAGGTGACTCTCTTGCTTGCCATCAATAGTGTTGGGTTCTAACTCTTCCATTTCCTTACCACAGCAATAAGGGATGATGGTGCTGTCTACGACTTTGATTACTACGTTGCCACAATTGCGGCATTTAAAGAATTTCAACATAAGATTCTTGATTTTAATGGTTTCTTGTTTCTTTTGACTACCCCATTGGACTATGCTATCCAATGCTCTGCATGTGTGTGATGCGGCATTTCGTATTTGCGTTTTCGCAGCTCATGGTCGAGGTGATAGAACAGACATGGATCGTTTTCTGCTTGCTCGAATTGCATGAGTAGGTCGGTGCAGTTCTTCTCTTCTTCCACTTGCTCGTCAACAAACCACGACAGTGTGTTGAGTGTTGCATAGTCGTTGGCAACCTGTGCATGGCGTACTATCTCATTGATCATCTTGGTTATTGCCTGTTCGTGACGCAGTGCCTCCGAAAAGAAGTGGGTGGCTGACTCCCATTCGTTGGGTACACTTGACAGGGCGTTGAGTCTAATCTTGGCACCTTGTGCAATCATGTAGTTTTGCAGGATCCGTGAATGGTCCAATTCTTCTCTGGCCTGGATGAAGAGCCAGTGTGCCACTCCGCACATGCCTTTGTGCCTTGCGTCGACCGACATCGAAAGGTAGAGGAAGGCCGACCATAATTCTGCATTGATTTGCCTGTTCATCAGGTCTTGAATTTCTTTTGTAATCATGTCTGGCTTTTTTTTAATACTTTTTCTTCATGTTTTCTTGGAAAGCAAGCAGCGACATCACACCGGTATTGATGGACTGTTGGCTTTTCGGTGGCAAAGGTAAGGAGAAAAAATAGGGCAAAAGAGGCATGGCTATTGTATGTTTGTATGTTTTGTTAAGCGAAACTAATGTCATATATGTTAGATTCCGGAACTTCAATTTGTTATGTTTGCGATAAAAGTCATAACTTTGCTGCATCATCAAATGAGTAAAGTTATGGAAATACGACAGTTGACTTATTTTGTAGCCATCGCTGAAAGCGGTAGTTTTACAGAGGCATCGCACAGATGCTATGTGTCACAAAGTGCAATCTCGCAGCAGATTAAACTACTGGAGGAGGAACTCGGTACGTCACTCTTGATTCGTAGTTCGCATTATCTCTCACTCACGGAGAGTGGTGAGATGCTGCTCCCACTGGCCAAAACTGTGCTCAAGGACATAGGACGATGTCACGAGCGAGTGCATGAAGTGAATAATCTCATGACTGGCAATCTGGCCATCGGCCTTACCTATTCTTTGGAGTCATACGTGCGACGGGCCGTAGCGGATTTCATTCGCCTGTATCCCAATGTTCGCTTGAACATCTTTTACAAGACCATACCCGAACTGATGCGTATGTTGAGGGAGGGAGAACTGGATATGGCGTTCTGCATCAAGGTGGATAATGAGACGGATGGTGTAGAGAGCAGTCCTGTGTTGGAGTATCGCTTGTGTGCCATTATGCGTGACACTCATCCGTTGTCCACACGCAAGGAACTCTCGTTCGAGGAACTGCGGTTGCAACGTGTGTTGTTGCCCGAAGCAGGAATACGCGATCAGAATGCAGTGGAGAAATTTCTCTCGGAGTCGGCTCGCGAATTGCAACGGTGTACATTCGTGAACGATCCTTGTGCCATCCTGAATATCCTGAAGATTAGTAATTGTGTGAGTATTTTGCCAGAACACATCATAAAGGGGGTGGATGAACTTCACGCCGTGCCCGTCACGGAATTGTCATGCCCTATCGTTAGTTATGTGCATCGTATTAAGGGCCGTGAGGAGAAAAGGGCATGCCGGGCTTTTCGTGATTTGCTGAAATCATCTGGAGTGTGATATTTCGGATAAAAATAGGAAATTTGACTTGATATGTATCAATTATTGGGTGTAAAATTAAGATTTTTTATACTTTCTGTTTGTGTCGTGCTGAAAAATGCCTAATTTTGCATCGGATTAAGAAACTAAAAGCAGAAATATGAAGAAAATCCTGATGACTCTTATGGCAGTTGTGACATTTACTGTGTTGGGCTGCGGAAATCAGCAGGATCCGGAGCAAAAGGCTGCTGAGTACGTGCAAAAGATGTATGATGCACAGCAAGCTGGAGATACGGAAACCATGAAGCAATTGGTTGACGAAGCCGCTGAGTGGAACAAGGGACTCTCGGAAGATGATAAGGTTAAGGCCGAGCGTGGCGCTTCAGAGAAGATAATCGAGATCCAACAGAAAGAATTAGAAAAGTTAAAGAAATAATTATTAACAGTTTAAAATTAAGACAAAATGAAGAAGTTTTTTGTTATCGCATTGGCAGCTATGAGCTTGACCATTGTAAGCTGCAAGAAGAATGTTGAGGATCAGGCTAAGGAGTATGCTGAGAAGGTTGTTGATGCTTTCAAGAGCGGTGATATGGCTAAGATCCAGGCTATCGGCGATGAGGCTGAGAAGTGGATGGCTGGTCTGTCAGAGGCTGATCAGGCTAAGGCTAAGGCTATCATGGAGGAGGCTACTACTAAGGCAGCTCAGGAGTTGTTCGGTGGTCTCGCTGAGGAGCTTGAGGATGCTACCGACGAGCTCGATGAGGCTGTTGAGGGTGCAGAAGAGGCTATCGACGAGCTCGGTGAGGCTGTCGAGGAGGCTATCGAAGAGGCTGGTGAGGAGTAATCCCAATCCTTTTCACAAGAAAATAATACAAGATCAGTTCCCATGGGAACTGGTCTTTTTTTTAGGAAACAATATACGATTAGGCACAGAATGATATTTTGACACAGATTACGCAGATTTCACAGATTATTTCCATTTTGACACTATTTGACGGATTCTATTTCTGCTAAAATAAAAATCTGTGAAATCTGCGTAATCTGTGTCAAAAAGTATATCATTGCTTTTTTTATTTGTTATTTTTGTTCGAAAACCAAATGCCCGTCTGTACCAGACCACGTGTGGCAAGGTAGCACACGAAGGCCATCCATAAAGCATTGTTGTGCATATTGTTAATGCAGCCAAAATAGATGGCGAAGAAAACCACTGTAGCACAGAACATGCTGATGAGCATACCGCGTGACCAGCAAAGGCCAATAAATACACCATCCCACACAAACGCCATGACGCTTACCAAAGGTACGGCCCAAATCCAGGGTAGATAGTGGTAGGCTGTAAATACGACCGACACCTGGTCGGTGAGCCATTGCAGCATTTGCAATCCTCCTATTATATATAATAAGGTGAAAACCGTGCCCAACACGACTGCCCATTCGAAAAGACGTAAGATGGTGTGACGCAGAAGTGTGTGATCGTTGGCTCCTTGACTTTCTCCGCTAAGTGCCTCGGCGGCATTGGCCAGGCCATCCATGAAGAAGGAGTATAGCATGAAGAATTCCATGAGTAAGGCATTGGCAGCCAGATACTCATCTCCTTGGTGCGAACCGGCATATGTGAAGAAGGTCATGACGCTCACTAGGCATAGAGTGCGCAGGAAGATGTCAGTATTGATTGTTACAAACTTCAGCATACTTCGGCGGTTTAGGATGTGACGAAGGGAGGGAGCTGTGAGTTGTTCCTTACGCCATAGTCGGGTGGCGAGGAGCACTGCGAGAGCTAAGCCTCCATATAGTCCTATTACCGTGCCGGCAGCCACACCCTTCAGTCCCCATCCGAGAGAAAGTACGAGAATGAGGCTCAGCATGATGTTGAGCACGTTTTGCACGATGGCAACAAGCATGGGGATGCGCGTATTCTGCATTCCGATAAACCATCCTGTCAGAGCATAGCTGCAGAGGATAGCCGGAGCGCCCCAGATGCAGATGGAGAAATATGTGCTGAAGAAAGGCATTACGGCAGCCGATGGTTGCATCATGCTCGTGACAAGTTGCAAGATGGGGCTTTGAAATGCACAGAGAACGAGTGAGATGGCTATTCCTGCAAGAAGGGCTCGCAACAACGTGGCGGCACATTCGTCCGACTGCTTGGCACCATGGGACTGGCTGGTCAGTCCTGTCGTACCCATGCGCAGGAAGGCAAATATCCAGTAGAGCATATTGAAACTTGTGGTGCCAATGGCTATGGCGCCTATCTGCTCGGAACTCCCAAGATGTCCCACAATGCTCAGGTCCACCAAGCCGAGCAACGGCACGGTGATATTGCTCACCACGGAGGGGAGCGCTAATCGTAATATGGACCGATTGATAGACATCTTCTACTCTTACTGACGGTTTATCGTGTGCTTGGTTTAATCCTCATAACAAAAAAGCCACTCATTGAGAGTGGCTTCTTCTTTTTGTCGGGGCGACCCGACTCGAACGGGCGACCGCCTGGTCCCAAACCAGGAACGCTACCAACTGCGCTACACCCCGATGCTTTTCATAAAAGCGGTGCAAAGGTACGCATTTTTTCTGAAAACACCAAGTAAATCCTGCTTTTTTTTAGTTTCGCTTCACGATCTGCCAGAATAGCCAGAAGATGATGAGCGTAAAGACAATCTGGCTGGCAGAGTACAAACCGAAGCTGAGTAGCATGTTATAACCCAACAGCATAAGCAGCAACAGGTAGAGACGCTTCTTCTCGGGTGTGAACATGGCCCACCATCGCTTTATGGCTACTTTTTTGCGTGAGATCCAACTGTCTGGGCGATCCATGTACTCGAAAGCATCGCTATCGTGCGACTTTCCGTAGACGAAGACACGGTGCTTGATGAGTTTCTCTTGATTGCCTTCCCAGGCTTTCAAACCAATCCAATGCTGCCCCTTCACTCCCTTCAGTCTGAAGCGTTTGCTGCCACTTTGCGGTACAGCGAGTGTGCTCTCACGCTTGCCAGTGTGCATGATGAGTCGTGGACTTGTGGTATCGCCGGCATCCCAACTAACTTCCACCACGTTGCCGGCCTTTAGGAATCTCTTATCTACCTTCAGTTGCATTTGTCTCTTTTATATAACAAGTTTGTTATTTCAACATTACTCTTATTCCCTGCATTTTGAACGAAGTCAAAAGCCGGGGGTTAGGGGGGCTACTTTTTTCTTTTCAAGTTTAGCCAATTGGTATGAATTGTATATGTTGTGCCATACGCTGTAAAAACCACCAGCAATGCTCGTCACGGGATTAAGGAACGTGTAGCCCATCCAGATGGCGAAGACTGTGTTCTTCTGTCCAAGACTCTGTGCCACAGTGACCTGCATGTCATATCGGCGTCCCATCCATCGTCCTACTCCGAACTGTATCAGGCAGGCTATGGCCGAGCTGACAGCTATGCCCATCTGATATTGCCAGGGACAGTTGGTATGCATGATGCTGCGCACAGTGACGGCAATGGCCAGTGTCAGGGCTACGGCCCAGAGGTAAAAGGCCAAATCCTTGATGCGTGTCAGCATGTCTGCCAGTTTAGGAGCAAACTTACGAATAAGGTAAGCTACAAGGAATGGACAGAAGAGCAGGGGGAATACCTTGCTGAGTATTAGCGTTGCGTCGGTGAGGAATGACATTTGGGCATTAGGATGGAGCAAGGGCACAATGGCTGGTACAACGATGGCCACGGCAAGATTGATGAGAATGGTATAAGTGGTCAGTGAGGCCTGGTCTCCTCCGAGTTTGCCGGTGACGACTGCAGCTGCCGTTGCCGTGGGGCAGATCATACAGAGGATGCCACCTTCGATGACAATATTCCAATGGCTGTCCGGCATGCAGGTCATGATGAGAGCACCTAGTCCGAATATGCCAAGTTGCAAAGCCAATCCCCATAGATGCCAACGGTGCAGGCGTAACTGCGAGGGACGTATCTTGAGGAAGGTGAGTAGCAACATTGTGAATAACAGCATGGGCTGCACGATACCAATACCTTTGAGTACTGATTCGTGCGTACTATCAAGCGCGGGTATGGATGTGTATAGGAAGTAGGATGCCACGCCGGTCAGCATGGCAATGGGTAGCGTCCATTTGCGTATGAATTCCCAGGTGGTATTTATTGTTTGTTGTGTCATATTGCTTTCTGCCTACAGTATTCCTTCTTATTGAACTGCAAATTTACTCATTTTTTGCCATTCTTTCAGTATTCGCTCTTCAATAATTTTTTTCTTCTAACTTATTTTAGTAATTTTGCAGAAATTTTGAGGACATATAGAAAAAGCTTATAAATATAAAACACATATAATCTAAGAATAATGAATCTTTATATTCGGTATTTTGACTCTGAGGTTGTTGTCACTGACATCAACAAGGCTATTGACTTTTTGTCGTCTATTCCTGAAATTGATGTGGATGAGTTTCTCGCTAATGATTTGGCGCAGTACTACAAGAGCAACATTCCTTATCCCAAGCGATATAAGGTTCATGGCCGTAACTATTTTATTGTAATTAAGACAACTGCTGAGTCACTCGAGGAGTTCAAGCTTAATGCCCATGCTGGCCAGAGCGCTAAGGAAGAGGCTATGCTTCGCAAGGAGGCTGAGGAGAACGACATCCGCATGTATCGTCCGGGATGGTATGATGCCGGCATGATGTTCCGCCGCGTGGTGCAGATGCCTGCCGATGGCAAGTGTCAGTATTTCGACACGGATTTCCGTGTCCGTCTGAAGGCTATAAGCATTCAGGATTGTTATGACCGTATTTGCGACCATCTACGCAATCGTTTCGATGTGGATTCACGTAGTCAGCTGCCATCAATTAAGGGCAAGAACTTTAGTTGCCAGTACCTAGGTATGAATTGACACGTGCAGCCTCAGGCCTAGGCTTGCGTTTGTGTTTACATTATAACGCAGATTACGCGGATTTCCCAGATTTCCTTATATTAAATTATAGGAAGGCTGTGGAATCCGCGTAATCTCTGTCAATGCTTTGAGCACGTATTCTTTACGTGGAGCTTGATTATCGCTGGTTTTTGATGAGGATGTCTTTCACGTCAAAGTGATCAACAAAACAACTCATGTCCACTGCGCCCTTGATACCACCAATGCGTCCGTTGGCACTGTACTGCCACATGGCGAAGGGTATGGGGCCTTGTGGGTTGGGGCATCCCTCACCGTACTTGGCAATCATGTACATGTAATCGTCGAATGCTCCGGCCAGATACTTGTTGTAGAAGTTGACCGAGGCATAGATGATGGGCTTGAAGTGATAGTGCTCCTCGAATCCCTTGAGCCAGGCTCGTATCTGGCGATGGAACTCCTCCAGACTTGCCTTGCCTCTCACCTCTACGTCGAGCATGGGTACTACGTCCAACTGATTGACATCTACGCTGTTCATGAAATGTCTCAATTGTTCAGCTCCTGACGTGTTGGGGCTGAAGAAGTGGTAGCATCCAACAGGGATACCGTTACGGCGAGCCTCGCGTACGTTGTATTGATAGGTGTTGTCCACCAAAGATGTGCTTTCGGTGGCTTTGCAGAATACATACAGGGCACGTCCGTCTCGGGCTACTCCGCCCCAGTCGATTTGGCCTTGATAGTGCGACACGTCAATACCGCCGCGATTGGATGCCGTGTGACTGCCGTAGACTACCGTATGCTTGATAGGTCCCTTTGGGGCGCCTGGCTCGGCGACGGCGGCAAGGGGTGTCTGAGGTTTCTGTACAGGAATGCGCAGGTCTGGCATGGGCAGTTCGGGGCGTATCTCGACATGCTTCTTCTTCTTGTCTCCAGCTGCAAACGCGAGGCTGGGAACAAGAAGCAGCATGATTAGCGTGACGAGTGCGGTGATATGTCGTGTCATCATCTCTTTACTTTATCTCGATTTCTTCTTGCATGTCGATTTCCTGACCGTTTCTGTCGAAGAACTGATATTGCAGGAAAGCGTACATTTGGTTAGGTACAATGCGGACTCCCATGCCGTAGCGTAACTGCCATTGGCGCTTGAGGGAGATGAGTCCTTGGTTGATATAGGCTGCTACGTAGGGGTGCACATGCAGCGTGAACTTCTTGACGCCTAACTTGTTGACAAGCATGTCAATCTTGCTCTCAAGCTGGTCGGTGAAGAGCAGGCTGCTCTTGATAGTACCCTTGCCGTGGCAGGTGGGGCAGGTCTCGTCGACATCCACATCCATGGCGGGTCGAACGCGTTGGCGGGTGATCTGCATCAACCCGAATTTGCTCAGAGGCAGGATGTTGTGCTTGGCGCGGTCCTGCTTCATGTTCTCACACATACGCTCATAGAGCTTCTGGCGGTCCTCGGCTACATTCATGTCGATGAAGTCGACGACGATGATGCCGCCCATATCGCGCAAGCGAAGCTGGCGTGCCAGTTCGTCGGCTGCTCCGAGGTTGACGTCGAGAGCGTTAGCCTCCTGTCCGTCGTTGGACTTGGCTCGGTTACCGCTGTTCACGTCGACCACATGAAGTGCTTCGGTGTGCTCGATGATGAGGTATGCGCCGTGCTTGTAGGAAATCGTCTTGCCGAACGATGCTTTGATCTGGCGTGTGATGTCAAAGTTGTCAAAGATGGGCAGCTTGCCCTTGTATTGCTTTACGATGCCGACTCTATCAGGGGCAATCAGGTCTACGTAGTCGCGCACTTCCTTATAGACGTCTTCATCGTTTACGTAGATGTTCTCGTAAGAGGGGTTGAAGAGGTCGCGCAGCAGACCCACCGTACGGCTTGTCTCTTCAGCCACCAGCACGGGCAAGTCCTTTGCCTGCATAACCTTGTGCATGGCGCTTTCCCACTTTCCTACCAGAATCTTCAGTTCATTGTCCAGCTCCTCCACGCGCTTACCCTCGGCCACTGTACGCACGATGACGCTGAATCCTTTGGGCTTGACGCTTTGGATGATCTGTTTGAGTCGTGCCCTTTCTTGGCTCGACTTAATCTTGGATGACACATTGACTTTGTCGCCGAAAGGCATCAGTACGAGGTAGCGTCCTGGGAAGGACAGTTCGCACGTTAGGCGTGGCCCCTTGGTGCTGATGGGTTCCTTGACGATCTGTACCAGTACCTCTTGTCCCTGCTGAAGCGTTGTCTGCACGCTGCCGTCCTTGGGCAGTTCGGGCTGCTGCTGTACGCTGCCGATGGGTTGGAGGTTCTTGCGGTCGCTCAGCACACGCTTCAGGTATTTCTGCTGCGTGTTGAACTGGGTTCCTAAATCGAGATAATGAAGAAATGCATCGCGCTCGTATCCTACGTTCACAAAGCAGGCATTGAGTCCTGGCATCAGTTTCCTGACTTTGGCCAGGTACACGTTGCCCACGCAGAAGGAGGCGCTCTGGCCTTCCTCCTGATATTCCACCAGCTTCTTGTCTTCAGTCAGAGCGATGGCTATCTTTTGGGGTTGTACGTTTACGTATACTTCGCTGGTCATTTCAGTCATTATTAATAAATACTAAAGAACAAACTCTCGCCATTTTCACTGAGACAGTGGACGTAGCGTGTGAGTTTGTTCCTTATGTTTGTCTCACAGAGCTTAGACGAGTTTCTCCGAAGAGGCAAAGAGCGAACGTTGGTTTACTTGCTCTTATGTCTATTCTTTCTCAGTCTCTTCTTGCGCTTGTGGGTAGACATCTTGTGTCTCTTGTGCTTCTTTCCGTTAGGCATAGCTACTTGAATTTATGGGTTAATAATCTATTGTTTCTTGCTTATGTAATGGCATAATGCCACATTTCGAGTTGCAAAATTACAATATTTTTTCTACAAAGGAAAATAATCGCGTCTTTTTTTCAAAAAAAAATGGTTTTTATCGCCTTGTTTTGCGTTATTCTTTGTATTTTTGTAATGAAAATAGTTCTCAATGAACAATCATTTTGCTAAATCGATAGAACAATGGTACGCAGAAAATCGTCGTGACCTGCCCTGGCGTAATACGAGTGATCCCTATCTCATTTGGGTGTCGGAGATCATCCTGCAACAGACGCGCGTGGCACAGGGCTATGACTATTTCCTGCGTTTCGTTGGCCGTTTTCCTACGGTCGAGTCGCTGGCCTCAGCTTCTGAGGACGAGGTGCTGCTCTTGTGGCAGGGATTAGGCTACTACTCTCGTGCCCGCAATATGCACAAGGCTGCAAAGGCGGTTGTGGAACGAGGTAGTTTCCCAGCATCTTTTGCAGAGCTGCGTTCTCTGCCTGGGGTGGGAGAGTACACGGCTGCAGCTATCGCCTCGTTTGCCTACGAAGAGCCGTGTGCCGTGCTTGACGGCAACGTGTATCGTGTGCTTTCGCGCTATCTGGGTGTGGAGACACCCATCGACAGCACGCAGGGAAAGCATGAGTTCCGTGCTTTGGCTGATGAGATGCTCGATGCCAGTCACCCGGCGCTCTACAATCAGGCTATCATGGACTTCGGAGCCCTCGTCTGCACGCCTCACACTTCATGTCAGGATTGCCTGCTGTGTGAGACTTGTGAGGCTTTCCGTACCGGTCGTGTTAAGGAACTTCCACAGAAGAGTCGCAGTCTGAAGGTCCAGATGCGTCACCTTATTTATATATATGTGCGCGTGCGAGATCGGATTCTGTTGCATCGTCGGGGTATGGGAGACATCTGGGCGAATATGTTCGAACCACCTCTCTTCGAGGATGCTGACAGTCCTGCCTACAATACACTCCGGCAATGCGGCAAGCTCACTCTCCTGTGCAAGGGTGTTCGCCACCAGCTTACTCATCGTCTGCTCATCGCCGATTTCTATCTCTTAGAGTGCGATGATGAGGCAAGTATCCCTGTTAGTTTGCTGGAAGAGAATGGCTTTTTCTGGATAGAAGAAAGTGAGCGCGATGCGTATGCTACCTCGCGTTTAGTACTCGAACTTTACAAAAAAATGAATTAATCATCCTAAAATTTGTACGATTGACGGGAATTGCGTAATTTTGCCTTACATTCTGTTGAATCTGTAAAAAACAAGTTTCCATCATGTCAGTTAATAGAGTCATATTAGTAGGTAACGTGGGCGTGGAGCCCGAGGTGAAATATGTAGAGCGCGGCATGGCCGTGGCATCCGTGCGACTGGCTACCAGCGAACCGAGTTATACACTTGAGAATGGCACAGTTATCCCCGAACGCACCGAGTGGCATAACGTTGTCTTGTGGCGCAAGCAGGCTGAATTGGTGGAGAAGTATGTGCACAAGGGTGACAAACTGTACATTGAGGGCAAGATACGAACTCGTTCCTATGACGACAAGAGTGGCATCAAGCGCTATGTTGTCGAAATCTATGCCGACACTATCGAACTGCTTTCACCTAAGCCCACCACCCCGCAACCATAAAACCTCAAAACGTGATAGAATTCCTTAGCCCCACGCTTGGGGCCTACATAGCACTTGGACTTAGCCTCCTGCTTCTCGTCTGTTCTGGATTCGTTTCGGCCAGCGAGATAGCCTTCTTCTCGCTTTCACCCAACGACATGAGTGAGATAGAGGAGCAACGTCATTCCTCCGACCATAAGATACAGCGTCTGTTGGAACGCAGCGAGCATCTGTTGGCTACTATTCTCATATCCAACAATTTCGTGAATGTGGCAATCATTATGCTGCTCAATTTCTTCTTCTCTCGCTGGATGAACTTTGGAGAAGGAGCTGAGTTGCTGCAGTTCCTCATCATGACCGTCATCCTCACCTTCCTGCTGCTGCTGTTTGGTGAGATTATCCCCAAGATTTATTCTAAGCAACATAGTTTGGCTTTCTGCCGTTTCGCTGCACCCATCTTCTGTATCCTCGACAAGCTTTGCCATCCCTTGGCCTTCCTGCTTGTTGGTTCTAACAAAATCACAACGCGCATCGTGAGCCATGAGGCACAGTCGCTCACTGTCGATGACCTCGAGCAGGCTCTCGAACTGACCGACAAGAAGGACATTGCCGAGGAGAGCAGTATGCTGGAGGGTATTATTCGCTTTGGAGGTGAGATGGCGAAGGAGGTGATGACGCCTCGTGTCGATATGGTTGACCTTGAGGTGCATACGCCCTTCCCTGATGTGCTGCAATGCATTGTAGAGAACAACTACAGTCGTATTCCCATCTACCAGAACAACGAGGACAACATCAAGGGTGTGCTTTATATCAAGGACTTGCTTCCCCACCTGAATAAACCCGCCAATTTCCGTTGGCAGTCACTCATCCGTCCACCTTATTTCGTGCCCGAAACGAAGATGATTGATGACCTTTTGCGTGAATTCCAAACCAATAAGGTGCATATCGCCATCGTGGTTGATGAGTTTGGTGGTACGAGCGGTATCGTGACGATGGAGGACATCATTGAGGAGATCGTGGGTGAGATAAGTGACGAGACGGACGAGGAAGAGAAATCCTTTGTGCGCCTCAACCAGAACACCTATCTCTTTGAAGCCAAGACGCTCCTCTCCGACTTCTACAAGATCATGAAGATCGATGATGACACCTTCGAGGAGGCAGAGGGCGAAGCGGATACTTTGGCAGGTCTTCTTCTTGAGCTAAAGGGCGACTTCCCCAAACTGCATGAAAAGATTAAGTTCCACAACTTCACCTTCGAAGTCATGGAACTCGATGAGCGACGCATCATGAAGGTCAAGGTCATCACCTCTCAGTCCTGATGCTACTTTTTGGGAGGCTTAGTATTATCTGCGATTTCTCGGCACCTTCATCACGTAGAGATTGCGTAGGACGCCAGAACGTGTGAAGGTCTTTACCCTCCGAAAACCAAAGCGTTGCAGCGAATTGTTGCTTGCCTCGTTTTCTGGGTGGGCAGTGGCCAGCAAGTTTTCGATGCCAAGTGCTTGAGCTTCTTGCAGTAGCAGTTGGTTTAGCTTCAGCATGAGCGACTTGCCACGATATTCGGGTAATACCATGCATTCGCCAATCTCTGCGCATCGGTGCATCATAGCTTCCCTGACTTCCCATTCATTTATGTATGCTCTGGTGTCATGCAGCAGGGCACTTGTGGCAATGAGCCTGTCTCCATCGAACAGACCAAGTATGACGTCTCCTGCGCCCTCCGCGAAAGCATCATCGTATTCACTGGGAGTCATGGGCAGCAGGAACTCCTCTCTTGGCAGGCTGGCTACGATCTCCTTGCTCATCTCCTCATGCAGGCTTCTATCATCGATCAATAGCCTACGTAGCTTATATCCTTCTATTGTTGTTTCCATAGTTGTTGTCTTTGGTGGATGCAAAATTAAGGAAATTATTCTTCCCATACAACATTTCTCCCGAAAATAGTTTTAAAAAAGTGGTTTCAGCCTTCAGTTTTGTCGGGTGAAAGCTGCGTTTTTGTGAGAAAAGTGCTATTTGAGAGCAATTATGCTTGTAATTGAGTTTTTTTTCATAAATTTGCAGAGCAAATATTGTTTTGATGTGTAATCGGTGTTAATATGCAAGGCAGATTTCTCTATCCTGTGGATACCGACCAGTTTGAGCAGATACGACAGACGGGTAAGGTCTATGTTGACAAGACGGACATGATGTACGATCTTGTTAGCCGCTATACTTACGTCTTTCTCGCCCGTCCACGCAGGTTTGGTAAATCACTTTTTTGCAACACCCTCCATGCCTATTTTGAAGGTAAGAAGGAACTGTTTGAAGGCTTGAAGATTGCTGAGCTTGAGAAGCAATGGGACAAATATCCTGTGCTGCATTTCATCATGAGCGGACTTAAGAACTGCACGATTGCAGAAGCAAAAGGCAAACTGGAGAACTTTATCCATACTTATGAGATGCAGTATGGAAGGGACGAACTTGAAAAGACACCAGGAGCAAGATTTCGAGGCCTGATTCACCGGGCTTACGAGAAGACCGGCAAACAGGTCGTCATCATTCTCGACGAATACGATTCTCCCATCACCCGTTTGCTGCAGGAACACAGAAATCTCGAGGAGATGCGCAATCTTCTCCGCGAGTTCTATCAGGTCTTGAAGGACGAAGGCGCCTATATACGTTTCGTGTTCATCACGGGCATTACCAAGTTTTCCCAGCTCAGTATCTTCTCTGAGTTGAACAACCTGAACAATATCTCCATGGATGACGAGTTTTCTGGGCTTTGTGGCATCACGCAAGCAGAGCTCGACACTGTGCTTCGTCCCTGTGTGGAAGATTTTGCAGAGAAGAATGGGGTTAGCACTCAACAGGCATACGCGTTACTGAAGAAGCAATACGATGGCTATCATTTCAGCAAGAATAGTGCGGATGTTTATGCACCATTCAGTTTGTTGAAGGCTCTTAATGATGGCGAATTAAGAGATTACTGGTTCGAGGCAGGTACCTCTATGTCCTTGCTGAAATATCTGGAAGGTTTCTCTATCGGCGATGTTGTCAAGTGTGATGGCATCAAGTTGAGTTCTAATCAGTTCAATATCCCGTGCGAGGGTGCCGTAACCCCAATCCCGCTACTTTATCAGAGTGGCTATCTGAGCATTGCATCATATAACAAGCGTGCAGACAGATACATCCTGCATTTCCCAAACAAGGAGGTGCGTGGTGGCATGATCGATTGCATGATGCCATTCCTTCTTCATCGCACGTCCTTTGAAAACGACAGTTTGGTTGGAGACATGGCAGAAGCCATCTATGACGGCAACCTCTCTCAGGCACTTCTTTACCTTCGTTCCTATATTGCCAAGATACCATACGACATTATTACCAAGGAAGAGTGGGATAGCAAGGAAGGACGCGAAAGCTTCTACAAACTACTTTTCTATCTCGTATTCTCCCTTCTTAACACAAAGGTCGATGTCGAGGTGAAGAGTATCCTTGGTCGTGCCGATGTGGTTATCCAGACAGAGGACAACATCTTCGTCCTTGAACTGAAAGTTGACGACACCGTAGAGCATGCCCTCCAGCAGATCGATGATAAGGGATATACCATTCCATACGAGGCTGAGCTCTCAGGAAGAACCCTTGTCAAGTGTGGCATTAGCATCAGTTCTGACAAACGCAACATCATTCACTGGCGCATCACAGATGCTGATGGTAAGGTTCTTGAGGATAGGTTGTTCTGAAACAACTTAGTCGATCCGCTAAAATAACAAAAGCCATATCGTAAACATATGAACATAAGCAAATTTAGATACCCAGTAGATACTGACCAGTTCCAGAAGATAAGAGAGCAAGGAATGTTGTATGTTGACAAGACGGACATGGTGTACGATCTTGCCGACAAATATAGTTATGTGTTTCTGGCTCGTCCTCGTCGATTTGGAAAATCTTTGCTCTGCAATACCTTCAAGGCTTATTTCAAGGGGCAGAAGGAATTGTTTGAGGGACTGAAAGTAATGGAATTGGAGAAGGAATGGAAAACTTTTCCTGTGCTTCATTTTGACATGAGCCTTATGCGTAACTGCTGCAATATCGACGGATATCGCGAAGCTCTTTCCAAGATGCTTGCACAGTACGAAAAGCAGTATGGTGCCGTAAAAGAGGCGGAAGAGTTTGGCACACGCTTCCATCTGCTGCTTCGTCACATTCATGAAACTCAAAAACAAAAGGTTGTAGTCATCATTGATGAATATGACACACCTATGATGCGCAATCTCTATAACGAAGAGGTTTGTGACAGTTTGCGTAACTTGCTACGTGGATTCTATCAGACGGTCAAGCTCGATGGTGAATATCTACGTTTTGTTTTCATCACAGGCGTTACCAAGTTCTCACAACTCAGCATTTTCTCAGAGCTGAACAATCTATATCAGATTTCAATGCTTGATGACTTTTCTGGCATTTGTGGTATTACTGAGGAAGAACTTGACACGACACTACGTCCATGCGTGGAAGAATATGCAGACGCACTAGGCATCACGACTGTAGATGCATACGCCTTGTTGAAGAAAAACTACGATGGTTATCATTTCTCACCTCGAAGCAAGGACGTATATGCGCCATTTAGTTTGTTACGTGCCCTGAATGACAAATCTACCAATCATTATTGGTTTGAGTCTGGTACCTCCAAGTCACTTATAGATCACCTCCTGCATCATCCAGAATTTAATCCATTGGATTTTGACGGAGCAGAACTGTCTATCAATGCTTTTAATGTGCCATGCGAAAAGGCAAGTACTCCAATCCCTTTGCTTTACCAAAGTGGATATCTTACAATTGCTTCGTACGACAAGGAATTTGACACATACACACTCCATTTCCCTAATTACGAAGTAAGACAGGGTATGGTAGAAGCTATGACTAGTTACTTGATGGACGCGGACGATTTGGAACGTGATGCAGCAGTTCTTGCAATGGCACGAGCATTAAAGAATGGTGATTTGGGGGCAGCACTGATAGAGTTACGCTCATGGATTGCCAGCCTTCCTTATGACATCATCACAAAGAAAGAGTGGATGGCAAAGAAGAAGCGTGAAGCATTTTATAAACTCATCCTCTATACTGTTTTCTCGCTTCTAAATGGTAAAGTAGAAACCGAAGTCAAGAGCATACTTGGTCGTGCCGATGTGGTTATCCAGACAGAGGACAACATCTTCGTCCTTGAACTGAAAGTCGACGACACCGTGGAGCATGCCCTCCTGCAGATCGATGATAAGGGTTATACCATCCCATACGAGGCTGAGCCATCAGGAAGAACCCTTATCAAGTGTGGTATTTGCATCAGCTCTGACAAACGCAACATTACCCACTGGCGCATCACGGATGCTGATGGTAAGGTCATAGAGGATAGAGTGTTCAAGGATATATAGAGTATAGAATAATCAGGAAATTCTTTTAGGAAGATTTTTCTACATACGTTACGTATTTGTTTTGTGGTTATTTTAAATATCCTCGTCAGATATGTGACCTGGACAATTTTGTAGTAGTTCTATCAGAGACTCATTGCCATACGGGTTTGTACCATAGCGGTTCAGGTTTGACTTACCTGACAGCAGAATAGCACAGTTCATGGCCACCATGTCATCTGGATGATTCTCTATCCATTTCAGGCATGTACGGTAACAAATCATGCATATCTCGTTGTAGTAGTCATTTGGTATCTCCGAAGTCCTTGACATGCCTCCAAACATCCTTTGATACAAAGCACGCCAGATTACCCATATCCTAGATAGTTCGGGATTATAAAGCCCGCTCTTGAGCAACTTACTGCCCGATGCAAGAATCCAGAAGTCCTCGTTGTCGTCATCCACATATGTGTTGACCCATCGCAGCCAAAACGAACACTGGTGGGCAAAGCTCTCGCTGTTTTGCAGGATGTCCAGAGCTTCCGAGCTTCCGTTTCCCTCTTTTTCTGCATTCAGATATCTCTGGTATGTGCTGTCACTCAGCGCCTCCAGTCTCTTACTTGTCTTGTCTATCACGACCTCCATCGAGTCCGTATGCTCTCCCCAAGGTACGTAGGAGACGGCCTGCAAACTCTCTATGAGGTCATCAAATACTTTTCTGGGATTATCATCCTCTGTCCAGCAGTCTTCTCCCTTGGCATATTGCTCCAGTATGTCCAGCTTGTACTTCTTTACAAGTTGCTCGATAGTCTTGTCTCTGAATCCATCCACGTTGACATTCTTTGTGGCCTCTATTGCTTCCTCTTGCATGTCAAAGCCACTAACATACACCTCGAGGTTCGACCATATTCCCCACCATATGCGCGCAGCGTTGTATTCATCGGCTGCCTGTGCTAGGAACGGATGTTCTGAGTTGGCATATTCCGGCAATTCTATCAGTCCATCCTTACCTTCCATCAGCCAGATGTCTATGCTCGTGTCGTCCTGGCTGTCAACGGCTTCCGGAAAAAATCTCATTTCATGCTCCCTATATAGCTCTATCTCGTTCTGGCCATCCTTAGCCTTTTGGGCAGAGGCCTTCTGTAACTCCGTCATGTCAACCGCAGGCAGCGACATTTCATTGTCTACTTTCGCAGTGTCGTTCATCTCCTTGCATCCTGTCAGCACCAATGCCGTAGCCATTGCCAGGACAGTCATTATCATTCCTCTCGTTTTCATATTCTTTTTGATTTGCTTTTTGTTGATTCAATCCTTCACCGAATAGTTATCAAAAATGATAGGTGCCGCAAAAATAGTTTGGAAAAAGTGGTTTCAGCTTTCAGTTTTATCATTATTCGAGGAAATTCTTATCCTCATGGTCGTTCTTTTAAACTGCTTCTATCATAAGGTCTTTTCTGCCTAGGAGGTAATTCGCGTTAAAAAGAAAAATAATGCCTACGGTGGACTCCGCTTGCGCCTGAGCCTTACGGCGAAGAACGTAAATGCCCGTGAAGGTTTAGCTCGACGTAGTCAATTTTCCGTGAATTTAATCGTAAATTTTCATTTGTACTTCGGCCCAGGCATGTAGAGTGGGTGGCGTATGTCGGGCGATACGCTGATGAGGAAACCACGCGACACGAGTTCGTGCAGACGGTCGCTAGCCATCTGGCGTGTAATCTTCAGGGCATCCTTCAGGTGGCGGCTCGTGATACCGTGCCCATGGTTTGTCGGGTCGCTGAAGTACGCGCGTACCTCTTCTATTACGAGATCCATGTCACTGTTGAGGTTTTTCTTGTAGGGCGAACGGCGGAACTTAGTGTGAATCTTCAGGTCGTTCACCAGTTTCACGTCGGGATAGTAGTCGATGCTCTTCACCGTGATGCTGTTGCCACGCACGTCCTCAGGCTCCTTGACGCCAGGAGGGCAACTGAGTGACATGCGGAAGCCACCCAGTCCAACCACCTGCACGTGGTAGCCTTTACCTATCTTTGATTGTATCACATCGATGAAGTCTGCTATGATGCCCGACAGTGCATTCTCATTGTTTTTGGTACGTTCTGCCAGGTCGTGAATCAGTCCTTTGAGGTCAATCTTGTTCTTGATTACCAGACGGGCGTGCATGTATTTCTTGCCCGTTGGCGCTGCCGAGGGGTTTCGGTGTAGTTCGTATTCGCAGTATTCCATATTTTCTTTTTTTTGAACGCGTGAAATGTGCTTCAAAGATACGAAAAAGGGTGCGAAATGCCAAATTTTCGAAAAAAAGTTTGAAAAAAGTGCTTTCAGTTTCAGTTTTTTTATCTTTTTTTACCCATTTTTCTCCCCAAAATAGCATGAAAATAGGCAAAAAAGCTCCTGTTTTTGGTTAATAGTGAAATCCTACATGTGTGTGACGATTCAGCCACACTTGTAGGATTGTTCAGCCACACATGTATGTTTATTGAAGCCACACGTGTGGCATTGAAAACAACTGCTTGGATGAATATAAACGATTGCTCGGTGTGATGGCTTAAATGCGTTGAAAATGAATAATTTGCATTCGCCTTCAAAATATTGTATCTTTGCAGCCGAAAACATTATTATTTATTAATTTAATTCATTTTTTATACTATGAGTTCAAATCTGATCAACCTGAGCGCCGACCCCCAGCAGGAGGTACAGGACTACATCTTGGCGCACTACGACATTCATTACAATCAGCTCACCTCGTTGACCGAGTTCCGTGAGAAGGGAAGCCTGCACCCTTTCGTTGTTGCAGACAAGCGTGAGGTGAACTCCTTGCTGCTCGACCTGCATGAGCAGGGCTTTGACTGCACCGAAACCGACCTGAAGCGTCTGCTCAACTCCGATCGCATCCTCGACTTCCATCCTATGCTCCACTACATGGCGCATCTTCCCGAGTGGGACGGCATCGATCGTGTCACCCCCCTTGCCCAGCGCATCTCCAAGAGCCTTGTGTGGCAGAACGGTTTTCATCGTTGGATGCTCGGTATGGTGGCACAGTTCATGGGGCGTAGCACCCAGTGTGCCAATGCCCTCGTGCCCATCCTCGTCAGTAGCGAGCAGGGCCTCGGCAAGAGCACTTTCTGCCGCTCCATCCTGCCTCCCGAACTCACCCGCTATTATTCAGATAGCGTGGACGTTACGACCAATAAGCACACGGAGCAGCTCATGGGTACACTCGCCCTCATCAACCTCGATGAGTTCGACCGCATCTCGGAGCGTAACATGGCACGTCTCAAGAATGTCCTGCAGATGAAGACCTGCACCTTCCGTCGCCTCTACTCCAACCAGTTCCTCATCCTTCCCCGCATGGCCTCCGTCATCGGCACCAGCAACTCCAATCAGCTGCTCTACGACCCCTCTGGGAGCCGTCGCTTCCTCTGCGTCACGGTAGAGAGTGCCATCGACAACAGCCCCATCCAGCACCCTCAGCTCTATGCCCAGCTCAAGGCTGAGCTCCTGCGTGGTGAGCGTTGCTACCTGACCCGTGATGAGGAGCGTGAGATTGAGGAAAACAACCAGAACTACTACCATCTCAATCCTGAGGCCGACCTCTTCCTCAAGTACTTTGCCGTGCCCCGTGCCGACGATTCCTACCAGGAACTCACTGCTGCCGACATCTTCACCCACTTGCAGCGTCGCAACCCCGTTGCCCTCCGTGGCTGTAATGCCAATTCCTTTGGCCACACCCTCCTCCAGCTCGGAGTGGAGCGTCATCACACGGACAAGGGCAACCTCTATCGAGTGAAGGTGGTGTAAGTGAGGTCGCTTATCTTTGAACACGGAACACGCGAAACTAACGAAAATCATTTATGTGCCAGCCGCTTTCGTTTCTTTTGCGTGTTCCGTGTTCGTTTAGAAAAAACTGAAACTGAAACCACTTTTTTCAAACTATTTTTTTGAAGGTTTGAATAAAAGTAGTAATTTTGCAGTGAAAAAGTATATTCACGTATAAACCTATGAATATGGAATCACTGACTCCTCACGAAGCCGTTTTTAAACGTTTCTTTGAAGCTGCCGAGATAGCCAACTTCACTCCTAACGAGATGTGTGATTATCGCGAGAGCCAGAAGGAAATGTGGGATATGTATGCCATTACTACTACTGCGGAGGCAAAGGGAGAGCTTAGGGGCTTGGAGAAAGGTCTTGCTCTGGGTCTTGAACAGGGTCTTGAACAGGGTCTTGAACAAGGGCGTGCTGAAGAACGTTATGTTATTGCAAGGAACCTTTTGAATTTGAAACTCCCCATTGACCAAGTCGTATGTGCCACGGGACTCAGTGAAGAGGAGATCCGTAGTATAGAATAGGGCGTAAGATGCACTGTTCTTGTTTTTGCTACAGCCACATAATTCCATTAGGGTTATGTGGCTGTAGTCTTCTAGTGTGGTTGTGTTTTCGGGATGGCTGAAACTGAAACCACATTTTTCAAACTATTTTTTTGTGTTTCAAGTTTGAATTGAATCTATGACTCTATTTTTATGAGCTTAGATTCATTCTGAGTGATTCTTAATCCTTGTTTTAATGGAAGATGCACTCGGAGTTACGAAATGATTACCGAGCAAGTTATTAAGGCTATGTCTTAATCCTTGTTTTAATGGAAGATGCACTCGGAGATATAGGTGCACACCTTTTAGTTTAGAGGTCCAAAGGTCTTAATCCTTGTTTTAATGGAAGATGCACTCGGAGCGATGGCTCATCATTCATCGCAGAGCCCAACGTGCCGTCTTAATCCTTGTTTTAATGGAAGATGCACTCGGAGCTTACATAGATAAATATATTGTTTAACTTCTAATTCTGTCTTAATCCTTGTTTTAATGGAAGATGCACTCGGAGTTTGACACCTATGGTGATTACCTGATCACATTGGGTGTCTTAATCCTTGTTTTAATGGAAGATGCACTCGGAGTATTAACAATAAAATAAGGAGGACTTATGAAAAAGTCTTAATCCTTGTTTTAATGGAAGATGCACTCGGAGGGTCACTATAATCTCGTTCTCGATGATGAAGAGGGCGTCTTAATCCTTGTTTTAATGGAAGATGCACTCGGAGCGCCGTTGGTCACAATCTTGACGTCGTAACGTTTTGCGTCTTAATCCTTGTTTTAATGGAAGATGCACTCGGAGCCTTACTAAGATCCGCAACTATCGTATCTACGATTAGTCTTAATCCTTGTTTTAATGGAAGATGCACTCGGAGCTATCACATTCTACTACATTGATGGCACTATTGGTAAGAGTCTTAATCCTTGTTTTAATGGAAGATGCACTCGGAGTCGTAGGAGACCAAGGCAGCGAGCGAATCATCCACGGTCTTAATCCTTGTTTTAATGGAAGATGCACTCGGAGGCATATGTTTCGTAACGAATGTTTTTCATTACTAGTCTTAATCCTTGTTTTAATGGAAGATGCACTCGGAGCGGTACATTCCCTGGCAACGCACAACCTGTACAACAGTCTTAATCCTTGTTTTAATGGAAGATGCACTCGGAGTTCCATACCCCAAACTGAACGCTGATAAAATGCTGTGTCTTAATCCTTGTTTTAATGGAAGATGCACTCGGAGCGTATCGTTGGTTGCGTAGACGCAAACGGCGAACTGAGTCTTAATCCTTGTTTTAATGGAAGATGCACTCGGAGGACAACTGCGAGACCAAAGCAAACGAAGACGGTAGTCTTAATCCTTGTTTTAATGGAAGATGCACTCGGAGCGTCAATGTCGCACAAACCAGTTCCAAATGGTTAGTCTTAATCCTTGTTTTAATGGTAGATGCACTCGGCGAAATGAAACAACTCTGCAAAACAATCCAAGCAGATGTGTCTTAATCCTTGTTTTAATGGAAGATGCACTCGGAGCGTTGTATTATTATTGCGATACATCATAGGCATTTCGTCTTAATCCTTGTTTTAATGGAAGATGCACTCGGAGTTGCAAACTTTGGTTCTAATAATCTTACCTGTGGTATGGTCTTAATCCTTGTTTTAATGGAAGATGCACTCGGAGTGCTATATTCCATCAATGATTGATTTAACAGTGCACCGTCTTAATCCTTGTTTTAATGGAAGATGCACTCGGAGAGGTAAAATGAGTGCATTTGCGTAACGTGCATTATAATAGATGATTAGCTATATTTGCTGTTTTTGAAATATTTACATTTTAACGTCCTTTAAGAAATAAAAGGGGCCAATAATGAGATCTGATGTTCGGGAGAGGGGGATGGAAAGTTGTCAAAGAGCATGTCACTTTTCGGTTGCAAAGATATACAAAGAAATCAAGACGACAAAACAAATTCCGGAAAAAAGGCATTGTTCTCGTTTCTAGCATTCCCATGGAGTCGTACACATTAAATCTTCTGGATTAACGAAGGGACCGCTCAAAGTATATTCGGGATAGTCTTCTACATTAAAATCTTTCTCTATGTTGCATGAATCGCAGACAGCATTGTAGAGTTTCACCTCATTATAATTGATGTCTTTGTCAATAACAATCATCTTTCCCATTAACTGAGCGATTTTCTCTTTAACGTCAGATGTCAATGCTCTGACTATTGATAAGGCTTGAAGAGTAACAAGGTTATTAACCTCGTTCATATAGTCATCTGCAAGTTCAAACGAACGAGCAACTTCATTTATGTAGTTTACTTCAACATCTTTAACAATATTATCAGCGTTAATGATGTCATTTAGTATTTTAAGTACTGCTATTTTAGCATTATGTTCAAGTTCCTTCATAACTACCTTCATTTCTTCACATTTACACAAACCCAGTTCCATGATTCTTTCTTTCTGGCATAATCATAGACAATAAGGCTCTTAACATTGTCACCATTCTTGATTTTAAACTTATTTACTAATGCCGGAGAGACAAAGCAGCTGAAATTATCTGCCTTCAGGAAAGCGAAATCTTTATCTTTATGCTTGTTGATGGCGCCTTCAACGATTTTTGCATAATTAAGGTCGTTAGGTAACTGTACTTTTCCTGCACTAAGAATCTTGATATGACCTTCCTTGTCAGTTATATAGTGTAACTTCAATATATTCCCAGCCTGTACCTTGAAACGTAGTTTCTGAGCTGTGCGTTTCTCGAAACCATAAATCATTGAAGCCCTATGGCTATTCTGATCAACGTATGTTACAACTGCGATACATTCTTCTGCACCATCACAAAGGATGGCATCCGTGATTGACATGTAATCAATAGGATCATTAGCGTTGGGAGTTGTCGTGCTTAGCCAAGACTGGTGTGTCCAATAGTCAATTTCGTATGGCAATCTCCATCCCTGTGAAGCATAGCATCGTGTTACGGCATCGATGTGATAGCGAGCAGAGTTTAGTTGCATTCGCTTAATATACAAGGTTGCCAATTTAATACGAACCTTTCCGAGGAATGTTTCTTGTGTACGGCAATGTACGGCACGGAGCAAACAAGCCAGTTGTTTCTCCTCATCATTCGTGAATACATCACTAAGCAACTGCCATACCCAGAACTCTGTTGCTTTCTTACGAGCAAATGGTATAATTACCTTCAAGGCTTCATCGGCGTCACTTCCTAATGCTAATAGAAGTTTGCCATAGAAATAACCGGGGTACATCATTTCCTCATGCTCATTCATGAGAGCGTCCATCTTTGGCAAAAATTCTTCGATACGTCCTGCATCATTCAATTTCAGTAAAGCCTTTGAATTTGCAATAAACGCACGTTCAGCCAATGTCATGAGCTTCTGACCATTAGGCTTAACGAATGGAGTATAATCTTCTTTTGTTAGGTTGTCTAAGTTCCACCAGTCGATGAAATCTGCCATTTCTGACCAATTTTCAAATCTTATATAGGACTGAAGTAGGACGGAGTGACCCACTGATGGTTTGAAGTCATAGTCTTTCAATCTGAGATAGAAAGCTGATAATTTTGTAGGAGCTTCTATGTCAGTCAAAAACACGCTGTTTTTCACGAAGGTTGCTATCTGTAGCTGGACGTTATCAAAAATCATACTGTCATTGTCTAAGGTTAGTTGATTCAATGACTTTAGTTCGTCTATATGCTCAAGCAACTTGACATAGTCGCCTTTCTCTGCATCACTTCTTATAATGTAATATAGAGCCCATCCCAATGCCCTTTGTAACCAAGGATAGTCGGGATTTGCATATAAATCCGTCTTGGCGAGGTCATAAGCTTCCTGCATACGACCTTCCCGGCACATTGCTGTTATTTCTCTTACTTCTGCCATGTCAAATGAAATGAGAGTTAATAATTTCTATGATTGCACTAAGTTCGCCGTCATCTGTTCCCTTCAGTGACATCGGTTTTGCGTAGGTTATAAAACCATCGGCATTTATGTAAACCTTAATATATGAGAATGTTCCTGTGGTATGCATGTAATATACAGTACTATAATCTTCTGGGTGTTCAACTACATTTGTAATCTGAACACTAATCGTATCGCATGCAGATCTTATGAGATCAAACAACTTACTGTGAGATTCATCGGAGGGAGTATAATCGAGTTCATACGACATGCCTCTCTCATCATTCAACATTATGCCAATAAGTGGTGTGTGTTGATTTGGCGAGGCTGTCTTTGCGGCTTGGAATATAGCACCTGCCTTATAGTGAAGGTCGTACCTGTCCACGCCATCGGGAGTCTGGATGTTATATATCTCCAAATAAGGTCGGCTCTTTACGCTGAGAATACTGTAAGGTGTGTATTCCATGTTTTTTAATATACAGTGGAACTTTGCCCTTATGCCATTATCAACGTTGATGTCATGGAATGGAGTAGGGGGAACCTCGTTGAGTATTCTGTATTCTGGATCCATATTTTTACACTTCTGGATTGGGTCGATTCTGAATTTTGAGAAAGGTGTAATGTGGGGTAAGTTTGCAACGTAGAGCGTCTTCTGAGCGCGTGTCGTTGCCGTGTATGCCCATCTAAGACTATCGTCATCAAGGCCAGTTCTGCCTGTATAGTCAACGAACACTTTGCCCCATTCACCACCTTGGCACTTATGCCCTGTTACTGCATATCCATATTTTGCTCGAATCGCGTTGTAGTATTCGTCAGAAAGAAGGGCTTCTGCAAATTCTTCTGTGCCTTGTTTTAATTCAGGATGCCTCATGCAGAAGTTAATGTACAGAGCCCTGGTCTCATCAATAGAAATGGTTGCTTTGTCACTTGTGAGTAAATCTTCAAGCAACATACATAACATTGGATTTCCATCGCCATCAGGAACAGTAACTTGAACAAAGTTCAATGTTATGGTTATGCGTTGTCTTACACCACCAACCTGAGCGTAAACAGGGGCTGATAGATGTGTCCTTGCACCTATAGCAAGTACAGGCACAAACTCTCCGTTCATACGGTTAAGCCTGTAGTTATTTTGAGTAATTAGCAGAATGTCATCAACTTGTAAGGGAACGTCAGCTCCATATAATGCAGAACGTATATCTCTGTTGTATCTGCTTGCAGCTCTGTTAGAGTAACAGATTACGACACTATCGTGTTTGCCAGATACTTTTCTGTAATCAAGGTATTTGTCAAGGAATTTTTCTGACGGAACAGTCTCAACGTCATCCTTTTGTTCTTCAAATACAAGGTTATTGCGCTTTTCTTTTTTCAGCAGATCGCGTATCATCATGGCATTTTTCAAGATGATACTGTCACCTTTCTGGCGTAAAACCTCAGTAAGTTCAGCTTCAACAACTTTAAGCCCTTTCTCTTGGAAGTATTCAGTTCTTAGTGCGTTTGAAATAGATTCACCTACTGGTGGTAACTGTGCAGGATCACCCACAAATATTACTTTTCCTCCGAAGTTTGGACGTACGTAAGTTAGAAGATCATTCATAAGATTGTCTGTGCCAAACACAAACAACTCATGTTCCATCTTTCTTGAACAAACCATTGAGGCTTCATCAACAATTGCTACGATATTGCCCCCTTTGTCAGACTCAAGAATAGGAAAGACTAACTTAAACTCAGACTCTGCGACATCATTTACCTTCTTTGACACTATACACACTTTCTCATAAATGGCTTTATGAATGGTCACAGCATTATGCCCGGTCTTTTGTTTAAGCACTCTTGCAGCTCTTCCTGTAGGAGCCATAAGCGCCACCTGATGACTTTGTGCGATATAGTCGGCAACGACTTTTACCATCGTGGTTTTACCAGTACCAGCATAACCACGAAGGATAAAAACAGATGCATCGCTTTCCATGAATGCTTTTATCTGTTCAAAGACTTTATCTTGTTGAGTTGTCAGTTCCATGTTAGGTGTAAGATGTTTTTTTCTGTTTTTGCCATTGGTTTCAAAAAGGTTAGAATGATAGACTTTTCTCGTTTGGAATTGTCATAGTTTGAACACAAAATTAACAATAAAAAATGTAAAAGCAATCAAATAAAATGTAAAATGTTGATATCTGAGGAATATTTGTCAAAAAAGACAACGACAATTTACATTTGTGCCTAATGTCAAAGAAACATCAATTGGATAATAGCATTGCGCTCATCTCTGTTTGTTCGCTATTCCACCTTGGAAACTGAAAGCTGAAACCACTTTTTTCAAACTATTTTTCTAGAAACTATATTGCCTTGTCTTAATCCTTGTTTTAATGGAAGATGCACTCGTAGAGGTAAAATGAGTGCATTTGCGTAACGTGCATTATAAAAGATAATTAGCTATATTTGCCGTTTTTGAAATATTTACATTATAAGATTCTTTAAGAAACAAAAGAGGTTAAAAAGTGTTTAATGGTAAACAAGATGGAGGATGGAAACAAGTCAAAGAACCGGTGCAAAAGTAGTACTTTCTGACGAAATATGCAAGCAAAAACAGCAGAATATAGGCAGATGATGCAAAAGTGTAACAGAACAGAGGAATTATACATCATTATGGTACTATGCAAATCTGTTAAAAGAACAGCGTCGTCTTGTTCTTCATGATGATATCCACATCCACTTGTTTGCCGATAATCTTCATGGAACGTAGATAGTCGGTGGAGATAGGAATGACGAGAATACTGTCGTTGTTGTCGTACAGAGCCTGCACATCAGTGAGGTCGCTGCGAATCTTGTCGTACCGCTCGTGCGAGAGGTCGGCCAGGAAGATGGAGTTTTGTATGCGGTGGCACCCCATCTTGAACAGATATTTGGCCACGTGCTGACGCACCTTGTTGCTCTCTATGTCATACATCACGAAGAATAGCATATTCGTCTTGTTTCGATTTGGATTATTGGCGATGCCCAGTATCTCCTTCACGCGTTCAGCTAGCGAGGGCAAACAAGCATCGGCATCAGCAGCTTCTTCATCCCTTTTGGGGTCGGGAACTTTGCCAATCATCTGGTTATTGTCGCTGATGCCTGCTTTTAGCTGCTTGTGGAGCATGGCAGACAAGCTGATAGGTGGATAATCTCTTCTTGGCATGTTTTCTTAGTGTTCAAGGATATACAATTGTATCAAGCCTGCTACTACCTCATTGAGCTCGTTCGAGGTTCCGCATTTAGGCGATTTGACCACGCTGAACCCTCGCTTGCCAAAGAAGAGGTTTATCTCGGCTTTCTTCAGCCCGAGCACAAATTGCAATTTCTTTCCGTATTGTATCTTCGTTGCCGAAATGAATCTAATGCCTTGCCCTTGCACATATTCTATGAGCCCATCCATGATGGCATCAATCTGTGGCACGTCGGGAACTTCGCCTTTTGCCTTCTCTACTGCCTTCTGGCGTACCCCCAATAGTTGCTTGATGCGGCTCATCGCCTCATCGTCTGGTTCCTTTTCGTGCATTTCCTCCAGCTCGGTTGGTACGTATTGTGTATCCTTGTCCAGCTCATGCTTTTGCTCGAACATCTGCATGGGGTCGCTGGTGTTGACAAATGCATTCAAGTCAACCATGTCTGCATTAGGATTGTAGTAAGCATTGGCATCCACACTGACGAAGCAGGCTCGAGCCACATCGCACGTCTTGCCGTCGATGACCTGGTCCAATTGGTACTGAGTAGAGAAAGCCTTGACGAACGACTTATAGAATAGGGTATAGAGCCCAGCGTCATAGCAACGCTCGCTGAGGCGGAACAGCAGCTTCAGACCGTCCTGTCCGGGAGAGAGAAAAGACAGAACCACACGTGAATCGGCCTCAAGCCTCTTGCGTAGTTCGCTGATGTCCATATCCTTTTCGCCCACATGGTCGATGTCCACTATGAAGTATTCCGTGTAGGCGAAGTTCTCAGTGCGACGCAGTGGCGGATTGAAGATGCCGCAAACTACGTAGGGCAGCTGTCGCTTGAGGAGCGAATACTGCTTGCGGTCGAGCGACTGTATGATGCGTAATCTTCGAACGTGTGCTTCAACCCGCGGTTTGGGGTTACGAAGACTATGGTAGAGGTACTCCACCTTGACCTTTGTCAGCACATCGTTGGCCGATTGTATGTTACTACCTGCCTGTATCATAAGAATGTCTTGAATTGTTGTGCCAGATCCTGACAATAGAGATTGAGTTGGTTTTGACGGCTACGCTCCACGCTGCCCACCTTGATAACCTCGTCCATATAGTCGTTGAGCGACTGGATGAGCACCCGGCGCCCAAGATTCTCGAGCCAATAGCTACCATCCTCGTGGACAGAGTAGAACTCCTCAGTAATGACATCTTGCGAGATGATGCCATAAACCACATAATCGACCCATACACGATAGAGTTCGATGACATCGTAGACGAGCACCGGGCGGTTGTAGTCGTCGCGATGCATGACGCCCACGTAAGGATCGATGCCCGCCTTGATGAGCGCACCCTCTATCTTGCCATAAAGCACACCATAGCCATAGTTCAGAAAGGCATTCACCACATCAAGGGCCGGGTGCTGGGTGCGTACGTTGAAACGGTAATGTTCGGGAATGAAGAGGTTGAGCGTCTCGAAATAGATGCGCGAGGCCATACCCTCCCACCCGCGTAACTGAGGTGCTACGTCGGCTACTATCTCTCCCCCTATGCTTTGCACTTTGGTGCGGTAGTCCTCGATGCGCGAGATGGCCTTGTTGCACTGCCGCTGCAGTTCCGCATCATCAGTATGCATCATCAGTATCATGGCTTGCTGGTTCTCCATCTTGTTGCGCAGCACCTCTTTTATCCAGAGCAGTGCATCGTGAGAGAAGGTGAAGTTGAGCTGCCCCTTGCGGATGGTGGAGATGGATCCGTAGCGAGGGCTCCACACCCGGCCGACAGGGTGGCCGCTCTTCTCGGTGAACAGTATTTCTATTTCGTGCTCCAATGCCAAAAGGATGGCATCACTCGTCACCTGTATACCCTTGGCTATCTGTATGCTGTCGATGCTTTCGACTGGGATTCTCTGCCGCCCATCCTTGTGGGTGACGACGAATGCCTCATTGTCGCGATTGAGGCACACGCCAAATGTGTTCAGTATTAGTTCCATGTCGTTTCCAGTTTATGATTTGGGATCCTTGTTTTAATGGAAGATGCACTCGGAGATAGAGCATCCATCATGACAGTATTTTCCGGCTCAGGTCTTAATCCTTGTTTTAATGGAAGATGCACTCGGAGCAGAGTATGATTGACTACTGCATGAAAGAGACGAGGTCTTAATCCTTGTTTTAATGGAAGATGCACTCGGAGAAGGGTAGCTGTCTTCGTTACTACAAGATGGAGTTGTCTTAATCCTTGTTTTAATGGAAGATGCACTCGGAGGCCTTGCTGATCAAGAATACGATCAGCAGGCTGTAGACTTGTCTTAATCCTTGTTTTAATGGAAGATGCACTCGGAGTAACAAAGTGGAAGAGAGTGTAGCACAGTATTCAGCGTCTTAATCCTTGTTTTAATGGAAGATGCACTCGGAGTGGCTTTGATGGTCTCTGTGGAGATTGCTATGAGTCTTAATCCTTGTTTTAATGGAAGATGCACTCGGAGGAGAAGTCTTCAACAGTTAATGCAGCTCCTCAGTTGAGTCTTAATCCTTGTTTTAATGGAAGATGCACTCGGAGTGTTAGGTTTTGCAATGCAACTGATGCAAACCAAACCGTCTTAATCCTTGTTTTAAGGGAAGATGCACTCGGAGGGCTCTCAACAAAGCTGGTCATTCCAGTTCAAAACTGTCTTAATCCTTGTTTTAATGGAAGATGCACTCGGAGGAAGACGTTGAGGTTGCACTCAATATTGATGTGCAGAGTCTTAATCCTTGTTTTAATGGAAGATGCACTCGGAGCAGCGAGTGTACCAACAAACACTCCACGAAGCCGCAGTCTTAATCCTTGTTTTAATGGAAGATGCACTCGGAGGTGCATTATACTGCACGTATTGTGTGAGAACGCAGTGTCTTAATCCTTGTTTTAATGGAAGATGCACTCGGAGGGTCACTACACTCTTCTTCTTGATGAAGAAGAGGGGTCTTAATCCTTGTTTTAATGGAAGATGCACTCGGAGTCAGAACAAAGGAGGGCATTGATTATTTTCAAAAGTCTTAATCCTTGTTTTAATGGAAGATGCACTCGGAGTAAAGCGTGCTTTGCACGGCTACGAGTTGTGGGACGTCTTAATCCTTGTTTTAATGGAAGATGCACTCGGAGCCATCGCGAGCAAGTTGCCAAAGAGCTCGCTGCATGGTCTTAATCCTTGTTTTAATGGAAGATGCACTCGGAGCAGTCATGAGCGTCCGTTCTTGTCACCTTCCAATATGGTCTTAATCCTTGTTTTAATGGAAGATGCACTCGGAGGAGGCAGGTCTTCAGGAACTCAACCGTTATCCGAGGTCTTAATCCTTGTTTTAATGGAAGATGCACTCGGAGTTATCATTTACTGCACTTGTTATTGGTGCAATTTTATGTCTTAATCCTTGTTTTAATGGAAGATGCACTCGGAGAATGGAAGCAATTGTAAAGAATGCGAATGCCATTGGTCTTAATCCTTGTTTTAATGGAAGATGCACTCGGAGCTCCCTCTCCCGTTCCCAAGGTCATTGGCACATTATCAAGTCTTAATCCTTGTTTTAATGGAAGATGCACTCGGAGTTATATCGAAAAAGATAATGATGAGGATGATGCTTGTCTTAATCCTTGTTTTAATGGAAGATGCACTCGGAGAGCGTCCCAACGCTATGATTTTGGCACTTTTGTACAGTCTTAATCCTTGTTTTAATGGAAGATGCACTCGGAGTTATCGTGATGTACTATATCGTGCAAAACGAGCAAAGTCTTAATCCTTGTTTTAATGGAAGATGCACTCGGAGTTCTCAAGAACGAATTTCCATGCAGATTCACACAGTCTTAATCCTTGTTTTAATGGAAGATGCACTCGGAGGGTACATCGTTATATTATTGCGATACATCATAGGCGTCTTAATCCTTGTTTTAATGGAAGATGCACTCGGAGTTAAAACAACTATGGATGATATAATATTAGAATATTTAGTCTTAATCCTTGTTTTAATGGAAGATGCACTCGGAGACACATACTTTTGCAGACCTCTTGGAACTACATAAAGTCTTAATCCTTGTTTTAATGGAAGATGCACTCGGAGAAGGCATGAAGGTTATTATCCTTCTTGAGATTTTCTGTCTTAATCCTTGTTTTAATGGAAGATGCACTCGGAGACAAAAGACGAAGAATCACAAACCCCTCAACTAAGAGTCTTAATCCTTGTTTTAATGGAAGATGCACTCGGAGATTAGGTACATTTTCTGAAGTATTATTACCATCATCGGGTTAATCCTTGTTTTAATGGAAGATGCACTCGGAGTATTTAAAAATGCTATGAGTGATATAATGTTAGAATAGTCTTAATCCTTGTTTTAATGGAAGATGCACTCGGAGTAGTGGGCACATTAAGGAGCCAAGCCAGAGTTATCAGTCTTAATCCTTGTTTTAATGGAAGATGCACTCGGAGACGAATCTAAAGGATACTTCGCATTAATAGTAGAACACGTCTTAATCCTTGTTTTAATGGAAGATGCACTCGGAGATATATATGAACGGATGGATTTTAATTGCCCTATTATGTCTTAATCCTTGTTTTAATGGAAGATGCACTCGGAGAGGTAAATAGAGTGCATTGGCGTAATGTGCATTATATAAGATGATTAAATGGTGTTGACTATTCTGTAATATTTACAATTTAACACCTCTTAAGAAATAAAAGGAGTTAAAATGTGTTTAATGGTCAGTGTGATGGAGGATGGAAGCAAGTCAAAGAACTCGTTGCAAAAATACCAATTTTGTCTGTATAAAGCAACTATTCTGCATTATTTTGACACAAAAATATCCGAAAACAAGTTTTTTTTGCATTAATAATATTTTTTTGCGGACGAAATGCACGGAAATAGGATAACAATGTGTATATTTGCGAATGGAATGGCAACACCGCTACATAAGCATAAGACGGCCACGATTCCTATAAGACATCTGATGCCATGGAAATACCTAAGATAAAGACCTTGATTCTGACCTTCGATGGAGAGATTGCGCGTCATGAGGTTCCGCTTTTTCGCGGTGCCGTAATAGCCTCGATGGGTGGAAAGGCCAACCCACTCTACCACAACCATCGGGACGAGGAGGGCTACCGCTATGCCTATCCCCTGATACAATACAAGCGTATCCATAAGAAGGCAGCCATAGTATGCCTGAACGAGGGAGCCGACATTATCGGACAGTTCCTGTCGGAGGGTGTGAGGGAATACCAGATAGGTGACCATACGGTGACGATGTCGCCTGAGTCGCTACGCCTCACTCAACTGGTGATGCAGACGTGGCAAGACGAGTTCCATTACAGCCTACGCCGCTGGCTGCCTCTGAACAGCGACAACTATCGCCGCTACCAAGCGGCCGAGGGACTTGCCGATCGCATTGCCCTGCTGGAAAGCATCCTCAAGGGTAACATCCTCTCCATGGCCAAAGGCCTCGGCATTACCGTGGAACATGAGATAACCGTCACGATAACCACTCTTTCCACTCCATATCTACAGAAGAACAAAGGCACCCGCCTCATGGCCTTCGACCTGGAGTTCAAGAGCAACTTCTCCCTGCCCAACTTCACCGGGCTGGGCAAGAACGCCAGCATAGGCTACGGGGTGGTGACGAGGAGAAAGGAGAGAGAGAGATGAGCCAGGTGTTCCTTTTAGGCGGAATGGACTTGGAGATGCAGACCATCAGAGACATCTTGCAGGAGCATGGATGCACCTTCTACGATAATGGCCTCTCGTGGGAGAATGCCTATTTAAGTGCATACGCGGACAAGATTCGCATCCACCAGGATGATGAAATCATAGGTGTAGAATTGAGAACAGACATTGAGACTCCCAACAACTATGTGTTGATAGACCATCACAATGATAGGTGCCACGAGAAATCATCTATCGAGCAAGTGGCAGAACGGCTGGACATAGAACTTACCAAATACCAGATGATGGTGGCGGCCAATGACAGGGAATACATAGAGGGCCTTGTCAAGATGGGAGCTTCATCAACAGAAATCGAATCGATTCGGAGGTTTGATAGAAAGTGTCAGGGTGTGACGGAAGAAGAAGAGGAACAGGCGCTTCGCGACATCGCGCGCCAATGTCAATATGGCGAATTAACGGTGATTGAAACGCAAATACAACACTTTTCCCCCATAGTGGACAGCCTGTATCCTATTAAGAAACTGATAATACTCTCCAATTTGGAACTGACATATTATGGCACAAATTCTGTGAAAATAGCAAAGCGTTTCTCTGCCTATGTGGATGAGCACAAAGCCTATTTTGGAGGTCAGGGCAATTCCTGCTATTTTGGTTTGGCAAAAGGTTGCTTCACAGGTGAGGAAATTCAAAATATAAAAGACGAAATAATAAAACTGATGCAATGACAACACATAGTTACCATATATTCACCTTCCCATTCCAATGGACTATACAAGGATTTGAGGACAAGCCCTTTTCCGAGCAAATAAGCTTGGACAGCATAAGTTTTGGCGAATCTCTATTATGGAAGCGCGTCTCACAAAATGACACGCTGGATGCTCGCAGAAGCGAGAACCTGTATAACGAGCACAACTATTTCTACCGTTTTGTGCAAGATGCGCTCTATGACAATGGGAAGCCGGGGCGCGAAAACCTGCTTCGCCATTATGAGCGCATAGAACCAAATGCTAGTGACGTAGGTTACCACATTCAAACCTCGAGTAAGGAGTATGTCCTGAAGGTAGAAAACATATTCCTGAACATTTATTCAACCGGTGTAGGAACCCTGACATTCTTTCTCAGCAATAGCAGATACAACGACTTCAATGATGTCTTAGCCATCAACCAATATGGTCGCAGAGTATATCCTCCCTTTTGGGCAGACAAGCAGCTTCATTTTGAAAGTGCAAAGGAACTGCGCATCACAGGATTGGCAGGAACATACCAAAGCGACTTTGACAACTACAAACCATCTGACACGAACAAGCCCTGCGCCTTAGTTGCCAAGATGATCAAAGAGGTGGCAACCAACATCGATATAGAAACGGTAATAGACGACCGCATGTATGTGATGTCATGGGTTTGTGACAAGGACATGGCAGAGGGTATCTGCAAATCGTATGGTTCTATACACGAAAACGCCCTGAACGATAAAGCATACAAGGAAGCATTCAAGGATTGGTATAGGTATGTTTTTGTGGATGCAGGAGAAGACCCCACGTGCCACAATGCCGGAATGTTTCGCCAACTGCTTGACAAGGCAACGTATAAGAGGTGGCAAGAATGGAACACGCTGTATGGCATTTCAAGATACTCGTTTGTCATGCTGTCAAACGCAGGAGAAGCAGATAAGTATCTCTACACGTATTTTGAGACAGAATATGTGCGAATGGCAGAATTGGTTCTTGTACAGAAGGCATCGTTCTTAAAATTCTCTAGGGAAATAACCAACTTAAGCTCTCTTGATAACCGCAAGAACCTGTCAAAGAAGGCAGACTCTCTATACAAAGAGTACATCCGATTTGTGAATCAGATTCACTTCCGTGAGGTTTCTGCTCAGGATCAGGCCATAGAATTTTACAAGATGCTATATGAACAGATGAATATAGAGCATCAGGTCAAGATGCTTGATGAGGAAATGAGTGAGCTGAAAACTTACATCGATCACTATGAGGACGGGAAAAAGGCTGAAGTAATGGACTTTATGTCAATACTTGCAGGTGTGGCCTTGCCTATATCTATCATAACAGGATTCTTTGGAATGAACAGTGAGACAAACCAAGCAGGCGCAAGTGACGCTTTGATTTCCTCTTTTACATTTCAGTGGATTCTGTGTCTCATAGCTCCAATAATTATGGTAATTATAATAAGAACAAAAATCAAGAAATAGAAAGTTATGGATTTGGAACTTGTAGGAAAATGCAGTTGCAATTGTAGCGAAAGCTCTTGTAATGACTGTTTGGGCTTAATCTACATGACTGCCATAGCAGCAATTCTTCTACTCATCGCCATTGTTGGCTATAAGGCTTATTCTAAGTACTTAGAGACAAAACTCAAGATGGCAGAAGATGAAAGAGAACTCAAAAGGGAAGAACGTGGGGCAAAAATAGAATGGGAAAAGCATCTTGATGATATACTCACAGACCGCAAGAAGGAGGATTTAGAACTAAGAATCAAGGAGTTCACGGAAATAACATATCCAGCAGCTATTCTTTCGAAAGTGGACAACAAAAGGATGACAGCAGAAGAAGTGGTGTCAAATATAGAAGATCTGATGAGTAAAGTCAAGAAGATTGAAGACAACCTCACTAAAGAAAAGAAACAACAATAAATCTAACATAACATGAATAAAATCACAGTTACGCTCAAGCAGCATACTCCGTTACTGCATTTCCAACCCATGCAGGAAGGTGCCACGTTGAGGGCTTCGGAGGTAAAGCCAAAACTCGACAAGTTTTTACTCGCAAGACTTGGAGGGTACAATTATGACAAGGGGGTGGAAATTGCCAAGGAGAAAGGTTGGCTTATTGGGGACGGGGCAAATGAATGCAAAGCACTCAACTACAAGATGAGGATTGTAGCTCGTGAACCTGTGGATTATGCAATACCCATTAAAGAGCATAAAAAGAAAGGTTCAATCCAAAGAGATGACATAACAGGCGAAGTTTTGTATAAGACCCTAAACTATCCTAAAAAAATGGGCACACTAGTTGTGGGAAATATAGAAGGAAGGCTTGAGTCGGAATTACTAAACCTTGTTTTCTTTGAATCAGTGGACATTATCTATCTGGTTAACAATGTAGAATTGGCTACTGAATTGCGAATGATTCAGTCAAGGTTCTTTAATACATTCAACTTTGGAAACCGGAAAAGCAAGGGATTTGGAAGCTTCGAAGCCGTTAAAATTAATGGCAAGAAGGTCAACGTTGAGGAGAATGAACATATCTATAAAATATATTTTGAGATGTTTTCAAAGGGTGCAGATCTTGACCATTATTCTATTGCCAAGGATGTGTTCAAAGTGGTTAGTGATTTGTGGGATAAGGCCAGATATGGAATAAAGCTAAATAAACCTTTATTGGGATTTTCCATTACTAGTGATGCGGATAGAACACCATCAATTATATACTTTAAACCGTATCTATTTTACTGTAGCGAAGATGATCTGTATGAGATCTACATTTATGTTTATAGCGATAATGAAGTGTTGCGTGATACAGGCATATCGAAAGATAGTCTCTCAAAAGTAATAAAAAAGCGTTTAGATGTTGAAAGCATTGAGAATTGCTTGAAAAGAGTGCGTGATCTTAATGGTAGAATAGATTGGAAATCCATAGAAGTTGACTAATTATGGCAAAATATACTGCAATAAACATTGGCCCTATAATAGCGACCATCAATATGGCCAGAAAACCACGTGAGTTGTGGGCGGCAAGCTACCTGTTCTCATTGCTCATGAAATGTATCGTGGCTGAACTGCAAAAGAAGGGGGGCATCATTTCACCGATACTTCCAAGCGACATCAGGAAGGACGTGGGCCTCTACCCTGACCGTGTATATGTAAAGAGAGAGGTGGAGAAAGAGGAGATTGATGCTGCAATCAACTCTTTCACAGCAATCACCAGACTCTCCGAGGAAACGGTAAGGGAGTATTTCAACATCATGACTACAACAACGGATCAAGAAACTGACGCAGAGGCAATCAAGGAACTCAACTCTTGTTTAAACTACATTGAGCTGTTCAACCGAGCTGCTGATACCCACTCAGAGAAGGAGGTGGGTGAGCTCATAAGAATGAAGGAAGGCTCACCGCTGTTTTTTGAAGCGCTTAATAGCAAGAAAAAAGGAGTAGACACCATAGAAGAGATTGCAAGGAATGGCAGAGATGCTGCTAAAGAGTCATACAACAACTACGTATGTGTTGTACAAGCAGATGGTGACAATATGGGTGAAATTATTACTTCCAAAACTACCAATGCTGACAAGATCAAGGCAATCTCTTGTGCGCTTGCCACATTTGGAGGAGAAGCCGTTAACGCTATAGAAGACTACTCACAGTGTAATCTGCCCATCTATGCTGGTGGAGATGATCTGCTCTTCATAGTGCCCGTAGCTGGTGACAAGGGCAACATATTTGACTTGATAAAGGAAATTGACGGATTGTATGAGAAAGTAAAAGCGGTGGCAGACCAGCCCGATGGACTTAGTACCTCCATGTCGTATGGAATAGCCATCTGTTACCACAAGTATCCTTTGTATGAAGCATTGAGTTCTGCCCGCAAGCAGTTATTCGAGGTTGCGAAGAACATTGATGGCAAGAACGCATTGGCCATAGACCTTAGAAAGCATAGTGGTGGCGCATTTGCCATGAAGTTATCAAAGTCTGACAGTCCCCTGTATGAAGCCGTTGAGAACGTGATAGAAGCAAGTGGCGTTGAGGGTTCGGTGGTTTCTTCCGTATCACATAAGGTAAGAAACAATGAGGGGCTTCTGGAACTCTGGTTGGGCAAGGAGGGACAGGAAGAAAGAAACCTGAATTTCTTCAAGAAATACGTGGAGTATAACGATGCCACCGACAAACCAGATAACGAGCAACTCTACAAGAAGGCTGCCCTGAACCTATTGAATACTATTAAGTGTTCAAAAAAACGCGACAGAAAAGCTGAAGTGGAAGATATTATAAAGAGCTTGTATGGCATACTCCGCATTGCCAAATTCATTAGCGGAGAGAAAGGAGAAAGCAATGACTAAGACTTATTTAATCACCCTACAGCCAACGGGAAAGTTTTTCTTCGGTGGTGATATGACGTTCAAAGTTGCCTCTGAAGGGGAAAAGTTCAACGAGCAGTTCTCTAGCTACATCATTTCATCCAACAAGTTTCCTCAGCAGACGTCATTGCTGGGCATGCTAAGATTTCTCCTACTGAGAAACAGCGGCGAAGAGGTGTTTGCTAACAATAAAATCCAAAACCACGATGCTGCAAGGAAGTTGATAGGAGAACACAGTTTCTGTGTGGGCAAGCAGGATGGCTATGGTATGATAAAAAGCATCTCTCCATGTTTCCTTATCTGTGAAGGTTTACCGGTTGACCTCCATGTTTTAGGTGGCGAATACCAAATTGATTTTGAAAAGCAGAGAAGGGGAACCATTAACGGGATGGAAATTAGCCTTCCCATGATGAAGATGGATTTTCCCGAGAAAGAGTATGATGCAAAATGCAGTTTGGAGGATCCTATGAAGGAGTATTTCGTAGAGGATGTCCGGGTAGGTATCATCAAGGACAGAAAGGAGAGCGATAAGGATGCATTGTTCAAGCAAATAAATTATAGGTTTAGCAAAGAGAATACACAATTTGCCTTTTACGCAGAAGTTGATGAAAGCATAGCTCTAACCAGCTACGACGGTCAGCAAGTCAGTCTTGGTGCAGATAGTTCAATTTTTATGATTGGCATTCAAGAACAACAGGTAAGAGAAAGAAAATTCATTGGCAATATCAAAGGCCCCGCCATTGTACTCGAATCGCCAGCTTACCTTACAAAAGACGATATAAAAGGCTTAAAATACGCGATCACGAAGGTTATTCCTTTCAAGTTCATGTCAACCACCGTTGAGACGAAAAACTATAATCGATTGAAAAATGAGATTAAGCACAGTGACAAATACCATCTCTATGACACGGGGGCAGTATTCTACTTTGAAAAGTCACAAGATATGAGAAACTTTGTTGCTAGCATAGAGAGCCATACTGATTTCAGAGAGATTGGATACAACCATTATATCATTAACGAATAAAAGAAACATAAGGTTATGAATAAGAATAATATTTGGATTATCACTCCACAGACAAATTTGCATGTCGGCAATGAAAACGCATCAAGCTACGGGCTCATTGATCTGGCTATTCAGCGCGATGCCGTAACAGGACTTCCAAACATCAACTCAAGTTCACTAAAGGGTGCAATCAAGGAATATGCTGACGGCAAAGTAGAGGTCGCCAACAGAATGAAGGACATTTTTGGCTCGGACAAAAAAGGTGGCAATACCCAAAAGGGTGATTACACATTCTTTGACGCACAGATACTGGCACTCCCCATTCCTTCTGATGGCAAGCTGCCATACCAAATGATTACCAGTGAGGAAGTCTTGCAGATGTGTGTGGAAAAAGCAGGAGTTTTTGGTATTACCTTAAGCAAAGATGATTTGAAGAAAATTATTGGAAACGTTAATGTTGTAAGCCACGACAACTTCAAGGAGTATTGCGACGATGACAACTTGCCTATCATCGCACGCAATGTACTTGAGAAAGGACTTAGCAAGAACCTATGGTATGAGCAAGTACTGCCAGCAAAGACGATATTTTTCACCATCATAGACGATGATAAAGACAGTGAGAAGAGTCTGTCTGCGGTTCTGAATAATAATGTTGTTCAGGTAGGAGCCAATGGCTCTATCGGTTATGGATACTGTCTATTCACTCACCTTTAATCATTAGAAGTCATGATGAACAAAAAGAGAAATGACTATTTGATAGCCATTGCTGACAAAGCTTTATATGAGGAAAACAACATCCTGAGGGATGGGTGCATTAAAGACGGGTACAACGGACAAACGGCTGCATTGGGTGTAACGATTGCCATGAGCGGACTGCTTCCTGCATTGGCGATATATATCCAGGAAGGTTCTGAAAGTAGAGGCGTTGATCGGAAGAATATCCTTGACGTGATTGGAAAGATGATTCATGAGGACGAGGACTTTTCTATCATGAAAGAGATTTGTGATGCAAGGACATTGTGGACAACGGCAATTGCTGCAAAAAAGGAAGAATCAGAGTTCAAACAACTGCAAAAAGAAGTAATAGATTGCTCGATTGCATTGAAGCAAGTGATAAGAACCTATAATCTTGTATGACATGAATCTGAAGAAGTTTTATTATAAGGATTATTTTAAGGATGTTTGCTTTGAAAATGACTCATATAAGTCTGACAAGGTTAACGTCGATACTATTAAAAAAAATAACAAGAAGTTATGCGAGCAACTCTTGGTACATATCCCATGCCCCCAACCTGTCAACAAAAAAATCAAGCTAAAGGTAGAGTATCCCGGCCTGGTTACAGGTGTAGGTATTGGACATGAAGCGAGCGTAGAAGGGGAATTCAAACTAGGCATGCACTTTGATCACACGTATGGAATGCCTGTTATATACGGGTCATCCGTAAAAGGCGTGTTGAGATGCTATTTTAAGGAGGTGATTGACAACAATACTTATGGAATAAATGTCAAAGACATAGAGAATGCGATTTTCGAAGGGGAGGAGCTATCGTCTTATGAAAGAGACGTTTTCTTTGATGCCGTTATAATTAAACCCAACCAAAGTGGGAAAATACTTGCTCCAGACTCCATCACGCCACATAAAGATGCTCTCAAGAATCCCATACCTCTTACTTTTGTGAAGATTGCACCGGGTTGCACTTTGGAATTTCGATTTAGACTGGCGGATTCAAATATTAATGGAAAACCATTGACTGCAGAAGATAAAATTAAGATTTTTCGAGATATTCTCACAACCTTCGGTATTGGTGCTAAGACAAATGTTGGATACGGGCAACTCACCGCAGTTGATTGATAGAAAAATAAAAGACCATGAGCAAAACACTGGTAAATATCGTAACAGAGGATAATCCTACACCCGCCTATCTCTTTGTTAAAGAGATGTATGAGGTGGGTGACAAATTGATGTTGATATCTGCAAAGGACACAGAAGATGACCTCGAACAATTGTCCGAGGTTATTGGTGTTCCTGAGAATTTCATCGAAGAAATTGTACTGAAAAACGATATTGATGAATTCCGATACGAACTCATATGTCGTACGCTAAAAGGGCATATTACTGGTGAAGGCACTTACTGTGTAAACCTGGCAGGAGGAACACGATATCTGGCACTTGCTGTACAACAGGCTTTTGAGCGTTATCGTACACGATTCTATTATGTGAACATCGAGGACAATCAGATTATCAGTTCGAAGTTTGATGACAGCATTTACGATGATGACGATTACTCCTTTGATATTAAGCATCGAATGAACATTGCGGAGTATCTGGATATCCACAATATGGAGCATAACATTGGGAAGCATGCACATTCTCCAATATTGCCTTTTGAGTCATCAAAGATAATGTTTGAAAAGTTTTCGCAACATGAACTAAGGTCAAAAGACTACCAAACGATGGAATTGCTTCGTGAGAACTATAGAAGCAAAAAGTTCGTTCGAATTAGTGAGTTGCTCCATCCCTCCCCAAAGAGCAAGCATATTGCAGTAAGGGTTCCATATATAATGGATTTCCTTGGTTACATCCATTTTGAAACAAAACAAAAAGATACATTAACTCGAAGCGAACTAGAGTGGCTGACAGGTGGCTGGTTTGAAGAATACATATACTATCTCGTGAAGGAAGCTATCCAACCAGACGATATTTGCCTCGGGATAAAATTGTGGGAAGAAGGCGTGAAACGTCATAATGAACTCGATGTGACGTTTATCAAGAACAACAAATTGTTTGTCATAGAGTGTAAGACAGGTATTCAGACAGAGGCATTATTCAATGTTATTGTTTATAAAGCATGTGCGTTACGTGAATCCTTGTTAGGTGCAAATAGTCATTCGTATATATTTACACTGAAAGATGACGACAAGGATGTACTGATGAGAATTGCAGAAAACATGGATATTCAGCTCGTAGATAAGGAAATGCTTTGTGAGCAGGAACAGATGGGCTCTGTTTGGAGAGATATGCTTACAATAGCCAATGAACCAATAAAATAAAAACAATCATACCATGGAAGATAAGCACGAAAAGGGGAGAGAACCGGCAATGAGTTCTTCAGTTCACTCACAAAAAAACACGAATATACATCACACATATGGTAAGAACGCATCCCATTATGCCAAAAAGGCAAAATGGGAAGAGATCAAGAAGTACCATGCAGAGAAAAAAATACTTAAAAGTGTTGTGGCAAACGTTGTAAAGGATGGTTTGATTGTAAGATTTTTGGGATGGTCTGCTTATCTTCATAAAAGCTATGTCCCCACTAGCTTATACGAAAAAACAGAAAAAGGGAGCACAATAGAAGTAGTAATAACAAAGATACAGGAAACGGAAGAGGGGAATCGGATTTGGGTATCAAGTAAACTTGCAATCAGCATAAAAAGAGATAAAATAAAGAACTATCCCATCGGAGCAAGTGTTGTGGGTTCTATTATCGCTGTCAGAAATAATGGAATCATTATTTTTGTTGAGGCAGGTACTACGGGTTGGATAAGTACATCAGAATCGACCTTAGCAGAAATAGCAGATCTTGGAATCACGCTAAAAAAGAAAGAACAGCTACATCTTATTGTTGATGATAATACAAAGTCTTTACTACTGAAATTAGATTATGAATATTATAAAAACAAGTTAGAAAGGACAAAAAAACGGTCACAACAGGAGAAAGATTACAAACTCTTCATAGAGAATTTACAGCCAGGAATCAGCATCCATCGAGCTATAGTAACGGGAATCAACAAAGGGTATGTGGAGATTAGCGTAGATGGACATCTAGGATACATTGAGAAAGAAGATTTGTCGTGGGAGTGGGTGAAAAATCCTGCTGATGAGGTGTTCTTAGGAGAAACTATTGAGGTGCTTTTTGATGAGGAGAAGAACGGAAAGCTATATTTTAGTCTGAAATGGCAAGACGTAAAGTTGTATGTAGATGAATATTACACCGCAAATACCGATACGTTGTTAAATGTGTTAGGAATCACAAAAAACGAATTTGTTGGTAAGATTATCCCATTCAAGGACAAAACACTTGCTGTGAGCGTGATGGCTATAAGCGAGGATGATTATGGAAAGCTTTTAGTAGATCCTTTTACAGGGAAGAACCTTACGGTTGAAGTTCCTGAACGATACGAGCTTACTCCTCAAGATTACTATGCATTTAGTTTGACGGTATCAAGCGAGGAAGAACGTCGAAATCGCCAACAACCTTTTTCTTTTGACATCTATCAAGAATCTGCAGCAATACCATTAGAAAACCCTTACAAAAAAGAGGTTGAAAGGAATTTCCGCTTGAACGATAATCCAAAATCGAATAGGGAGACTGCCCGTTTACTCAAAGAGATTGGAGCTGATATGTATGCAGATAGAGACCGCATGTTCTACGAACTCCTTCAAAACGCTGATGATGCAGCACCGATGAAAGGTGTGCAAATAAAAATTCAAGTAAAAGGCAAATACTTGATTTTTACTCATAACGGTTTACCTTTTTCATTGGCGGATTTTAAGTCAATCAATTCTGCTGCAAATAGCACAAAGCCAAGAGACAGTAAAAAAACCGGATACAAAGGTATTGGCTTCAAATCGGTATTTACTGATGCACAAGAAGTTTATATTCGAACTGGTGGATTTAGTTTCAAATATGACAGAGGGTCGGAACTTTTTGAAAATTTCGAGAAGTTTTATTCATCTGTATATGATGGCGATTTTGCCATCTTTAACGAGAAATTCAAAGAATATAGAAGCGATTTTCATAAAGTAGATGATTTGCCTTGGCAAATGCTTCCATTTTGGGTAGACAATTTGCCAAATGAACTTCAAAATACATTGATTGAACAATACCACAATGTTTCAATCGCTTTAAAAATCGGTGATAGAGCAAAATTATATGAAGATAAGATCTACAAAATAATTATAAGCTCGAAATTCATGCTTTTCTTGAGAAATACGAATCGTATTCAATTGGAGCATGAAGGAAAGTTGATTAGTTTGGCAGTTGAAAGGCGAGATGGAAATATTGTAGAGTTAAAGAATTCTCTTGATAAGGTTTACCAATCGAACTTGTACTATCTTAATAAAAAAGGATGTGAAATAGATACAACAAATAAGAACTTCATCAACTGTAATATCCCAATCAAGAAAACATGTCAGCAAGTTGGTGATCGGGAAAAATGGTCTCTATATGAGATCACGAACATTGGTGAAATACAAATCACATCTGTACCAGAGCGAATTATAGAGGAAAACTCGACAACCATCTCGTATGCATTCAAATATGAAGAGGGTAAGGGGGTTGTCAGTATTCCACAGAATGCCCTGTCATTGTATGCGTATCTTCCGATGGAAGATCGCCGTTATGTATTGCCCTTTTTTGTTAATGCAGACTTTGAATTGTCGTCAAACAGACAGGAGGCAAAGCGTAATGCGAAATGGAATCAGTTCATATTCTATAATATAGGAAGAAAACTTTGCGAGTGGGTAGGCGAAGTTGCAACAGAGGAAAATACAGAATACTTATCACTTATTCCATCACATTGGTTTTCTGAAATACTTGATGATGAAAAGGAAGATTTCTTAGCAAAAGATTTTAATAGAGGATTCAAGGAATCCCTTATGACGGTACCATTTGTTCTTAATGACAAGTGTGAGGTGGTAAGGCAATGTGACATCATTATTGATAAATCTGGGCTCTCTGGGGTTGTTGGCAATGATGCATTTTGCATGTTGTTAGAAACAGAAAAACGCCCCCCGCATCCCTCCATTAATAGTGTGTATCTTGACAACCATGAAATCTTTGAGCACGTAGAAAAATATTCTTTTGATTTAGTGCGTGATTCCATTTTGTCGAAAAAGAACCTTAAAAGAATACTTACTTATTGGAACAATGCAAGATGCGAAACAAAGAATAGTGTATTTAGATGGCTATCCGTGCATGCGCAAACTGATGAAAAACTAGCATCGTCTTTATCTCGAATACCAGCTTTTAACATACATGGAAAATGGTATTCATATAGTGAAATCGAAAAAAAGAATCATTTGTGTGTGTTAAATACAACAACTCAGGCTGTAAAGGATATTCTCGAAAAGATAGGACTTCAATGTAGCGATTACAATATATCAAGTCATCCTTTGAGCGTACTCTTGTATGCAGAACCTAAGCAATACGACAGCCTACTCTTTAAGAAAATTGTAAATGCTTGTGCCAAGAAGGCTGGTGCTTTGACTGTAGAAGAAAAACATAGATTATTCAAGCAGTACAAACATCCATTGTCTGGAATTGATGATAGAAAGATGGCAAAATGGGTCTTGTTTTCAAATAGACACGGAGATTTGTGCCCATTAGCCAACCTTACAAATATTGATAGTGCCCAGTATAACAATGTTATAGACTTTTTCTCAATAGATGAGAAGGAATATAGAGAAGAACTTGATAGTTATTTGATTGCTCCTCAAGATATTTTCCAAACAGTTGCTTTTGACAAATGGGATGAATTAACTGCGGTCGCTGGTGATGATGAACGGAAAGTACTTTCACTCTATAAATTTGTAATTGATCGCTACAATGAGGCTTGCCAACGAAAGGCCGAAGAGATTGAACAATGTGATTTCAAATATAAGAAAATAATATTTGCAAATGGAACAATGCGCGATTCAGAGAGTTGTTTCATTAATCTGTCGGTATCAATGCAAGATGAAGCAAGAAACCTTGTTAATTTGTTATCTAATCGTTGGGTGCCAACTAGTAATGTTATAGGATATGTTAAACAGAAGCCTTTTTCTTGTAAAGAAGACACTTTTGCATGTTTGATGTTAAAGAATCCTGTAGAATTATCAAAAGAGCAGGTGATAACTCTATTTAATTTATGTATTCAAACAAGTGATTCTATTTTAAATAAGAACTGGATAAGAAGAGATGAAGACAAATATGTCTTGGAGCCACTATCGAAAAATGAATGTTTAGGATATACTGATGACATGGGGCTTGTAAAGGCAATATGTTCATGGTATCCTGACATAAAGCTTATACCATCAGAATTTGAATCATATATAGACTTGGATGGCGTAAACACTGACAACAATCTACTACAAAGAATCATTGAAACTGACCATGATCTAGATGGCCATGTGGATTTCCTTATAGACTATATTGAGCACTCTTCAAGTGATGTTAAAAAATTATTTGTTGAAAAACTGTCTTCGCTTTGTCTGTCTCCTGCCACTATTCGTAATGATGGCGATTGTGCATACAGGATACTTTCTATTGTTGATAGACTAGACAAATCCTCTCAGGGATTCTTAGATGAACTAAGGAGAAAAATCTCCATCTTGACAGAAGAGGGAGAAGTTCTATTAACAAGTGTTGAAGCACAAAGAACTATACGCGTAGACGGGGTCGAATTCCCGATTAGTAGACTTTTGCCTGATAATGATAAACAGGCAGCTTCTGTTGGTACGATAGTCGAGAAATTAAGAACCAGAGGTATTTCTCAAAAATTAATCAACAATATCTTTAAATTAGAATATAATGCAAAGTATGTAGATCAGATTTTCAACCAACTTGATTCAAAGGATTTTGTTGTAAAATCAAGTTGCCAGTTGGCCTTTGTCATAATGTATGCAAATTCTAAAAAAATACCAAGATTGCAATGCAAGATAGAGACAGGTACAGGCAACATTGGAGAAAATCATCCAATCCAAAATGTTTGGTACTACAAACTACCTTCATTTGTAAAAAAAAATCACGTTTTGCCTGCTCAATATGATGAATTGGAATTGTATTTAAAGCTACCTTTTCAAAGTTCTGACATAATAATAACGAAAGATTTTTCTGATTTTAATCATCTTAAAGATGCCCTGACAGAAGGTGAACAGAAAGAGTTAATGTCGTATGTCTATGCCAAGTGGAAGGAATCACATTTGCCTATTGATGCAGGTAATCTGCAAATCATTAAGCATGCGCTATCTTTAAAAGAATGTATGATAGGTGCAGAAAATGAGTATTTATTGCCCAATGAGGTTATACCGGCACACGTGCAATTTTGGCTTTCTCAAAAGAATACGAAAAGACGTTGTGAATTTGCCAATTCCATTCTAAAGATTCCTAATGATTCATGTCCTTTAATTAGAATTAGAAAATACCTAAATGGGAAATGTTTATGGGATAAAGAAAATAATCTTACAGAAATCATGCAAGGGCAGTTGTGTGATTGGATGGCTCAAAAGAGAGTAAGTCTTGATACGTACCAGTATTTGAATATTACAAGTATTCTCTCGAATGATTATTTCTTAGTTGAAGTAAACCAGCAACAGTTGGAATGCTATAAGTCTGTTGAGAACATTCTGTTCAGATTTAAGAACTATGTAATATATGATTGTAAAGAGAGTATCCCTTTTTGTGCAAAATTGACAAAGAATAGCGGATATATTTTCCATGATTATCAGGAAGGAAATGTTTGGAAAATAGAAGATAGTATCTATGTTAATGGCAATTGTATTAGTGTTGATGAAGCTCTCAAGGAGTTGACAACCTTAGGAAAATTGACAGCTGATGACTATTTCGCATATGTTCAGGCACCTAAAGATCCAGAATATACAGCCCAATTAGAAGGAGGCATTGATAATGATTTAGATGAAAAGAGAAGAATTGCGAGAAGTAGTCTTGCAAAATCAGAAGTAAAAAAATGGTTAATGGAACATGGGTATACTATTCCTGACAATCTAGAGTCATATACGTGTTTTGAGACAAAAGATAGCAAAGGAAAGACGTATCCAATCGTTATAAAAAGCCTTACAGATGATTTGTTTGTTAATCCAACAGAATGGTTTCAACTAATGAGGCAAAATTCACGTTTAATACTTTATCTACGACATGGTGAAATTGCTGTGATAAACCGTGAGCAACTTTTGAAATCAAGGGACTTTATGTTCTTGCGTATCTCTGTTGAAAATTTTGAACCAAATGAATCGTTGAAAGAAAAACTCAATCAAATAAGCAATTGCCTACAATATTTTCAACGTACACATATCGTATTTAAAGAACTAAGAAGCAATACAAGATTTAGAGCCTCGAATTCATTGGATGATATAGGATTGTACGATTATAGCGAAAATTTTTCTACAACAGAAGATAACTTGCAAGATTTATGATTTTTGGTAGACATATACATTCGTCCTTTTTGGAAGATGAACTAAATGCGCAGGTAGAAGATTTCAAGTTGCTCTTGAGAAGTCCTGCTATAGGATTGTTGGAAGAAAGAAAGTTGTTTTTAGGGTTGTTTATCAAATTTAATATAGAGGGCGAAATGATCCTGATGATGCCATGGAAACGTGGACTACCTCGAAAAAACGACCAGTTTTATTGCTTTCTTTTGCCAGATGGTCTTAGAAAACATAATTTTTGGGGAGATCTTTCTTATGGTGAACTCATAAAGCAAGAATTGTGTGCAACAGATATAAAATGTGTTTGGCATGGAAAATCTGATAATGAACAGTTTGCTCTTGTTGGATTTACCCAAATTGCACGAGAGTTTATGCAGTCCTTACAAAAAAATGGGAAACGTGTTACGCTTGTCATTGGCCCCAAAGTCCCACCTTACGAATATTTGCAGAATCTAAGAGAACTTGTCTTAGAAAGTGATACGAAAGATTGTATACTATATTCTGAATATCAACAGAAAGAATGGGCTCCCATATTACTGGATAAAAGCGATAATATTAGCAATGTTCTTCTTTGTGAATCAGAGAGTTCTGATATAATTATTCTGCAAGGGCCGCCTGGAACAGGAAAAACATACCATATAGCAAAAATGTGTGAATTTCTGTGCAAAAGAGGGCGGAAAGTACTAGTCACTGCACTTACGAACCAAGCATTAATGAGTGTAGCAGAACAACTAAAAAATGCATGTCAGAAGCAAGGTGTAGGTTTGTGTAAAACAGCGCTTACTGCTAATGAAAGCCATGCATGTCCTTATATTGAACCTGTTGATGACGTCATTCCTATCTCTGGATCTATTGTGCTTGGCACATTTTACAAGATGAGCTCATCTGCAATATTGAAAACATACAATAAATCATTTGATTATGTAATTGTTGATGAAGCAAGTCAAGCTTATTTAGCAACATTGTCCGCTGCATTCAAACTTGGTCGGAAAAATGTATGGGTTGGAGATGTAAATCAAATGCCTCCCATCTCCTTACTTAGTGAAAATAGAAAAAATAGAGAGGGGTACGGTCCACTTATAGATGGATTGTCGACTGTGGTCAATTCTGCGCAGTATAAAACGTTTCAGTTAACATATACACATCGACTAGGGCCAAGGGGCGCAGATTTTACAGGAATGTTTTATAACAATACATTAAAAAGTGCTCGACAAATATTATTTAAAGACGACCCATTGCAAGATGGACCGATACTTGTGACTTTAGAGATGGAACAAGGAAATTCATGCCCCCTGAATGCTATTCATAAGGCGCTGGAATTAGCAAATAATGCCATAAAATATTCTAAAGCGGAAGTCGCAATATTGTCACATCGCATTGAAACAGTGCAATCAATACAAAGAGAGGCTGTTGCCAAAATCGAGAAATTTTCCTCAATTCTTGTAGAAACCGTAGCAAGAGTGCAAGGAATTACAAAGGATATTGTTATTTTTCTAGTTCCAAACACGGATAGTATGGTATATTGCTTTGAGAAAAGATTGTTTAATGTGGCTACTAGTAGAGCAAGGTGGAACACATATATCATAGTTGATTCAAATTTTGATAGTTACCAATATGGAGATGGACTCGTAATGAAGTATTTGAGGCGCATTGCTAATGAGAAAAAAATATAAATATAGGGGCATAGATGCATAATAGATGTGAGTGTCCACCATTTCTGTTGGAAGCATTGTGTGAGATTAGTTTGTTAGTTTATTTTTATCCTGAAACTGAAACCGCTTTTTTCAAACTATTTTTTTGGAAGTTCAGGTAAAAGTGGTAATTTTGCAACGAGAAAACTCAATATCTGTGTTGCAACATGAATATGAAGAGACTGTCGGTATTAGTAATGTGCCTGATTGGTGCAATGTTGGAATCTTTGGCGCAAGATTTGGAGGTGCCAAGGGCTACACGGGCCATGCCAGAACAGGTGTTGGAGCGATTGGGCTATACCGTTTCGTATAATAACAAGACGAGGAATGCGAACTGGGTGGCATGGCATCTGACAAAAGAACATACGGAGGGACCATGGAAAAGGGATGGGATTCCCTACATGGTAGATGAGGACGTGAAGGGTGCAAAGCAGGAACTGGAGGATTGGTATGGACATGGTTTGCCGATCGATCATGGGCATCTTTGCCCCGCGGGAGATTGTAAGTGGGACAGAGAGGCTATGGAGCAGACGTTTCTCCTGACGAACATGTGTCCACAGAATCGAGAATTGAATCGAGGCGATTGGGAACAGTTGGAGAGTAGGTGCCGTGGATGGGCAAGGCATTATGGTAGTGTGTATATTGTGGCTGGCCCCATATTTTATGGAAAGAAGTACAGAACGATGGGAAAGAATAGGGTAGGTGTGCCAGATGCTTTCTTCAAGGTGGTTCTGTGCATGTCGAAGAAGCCAAAGGCGTTAGGCTTTATTTGCCCAAATGATGGTGAGCGCCACAAGATGAGTCACTATGTGATGACCGTGGATGAAGTGGAGAAGAAGACGGGACTGGACTTCTTCTATCTGCTGCCAGATGATGTGGAAAAGCAAGTGGAGAGTGTAGCTGACCTGAGTAAATGGTAGTTTTTGATGCGTGTGACTCATGAGAAATCGTGAATATATGAAGGATTGCCTCGTGGAAGGTAGCGAGGCTGTGTTTCAGGGGAAAGGGAAGAACATCATTCCTCCACCTGAGAAGGAACCATTGTGGAAGGCTTTCCTGGAGAAGTTCAAGGATCCGATTATCGTAATCTTGCTGGTGGTGTTCGGGTTCTCTGTGGCAGTATCCTTATATGAGATATGTGCTGTTGGTAAAGCATGGACGACGCTGATAGAGCCTATTGGTATCTTCGTGGCTTTACTGTTGGCGACGGGTGTGGGATTCGTTTTTGAGGTAAGAGCCAACAAGGAGTTTGACGTGCTGAATAAGGTGAAGGATCATCGTAAGGTGAAGGTGTTCAGACGTTTTCGTGGTAAGGTGCAGATGATGGAGGTGCCCAAGCATGATGTCGTGGTGGGGGATATCGTTCGTTTGGATAGTGGTGACGAGATTCCTGCCGATGGCGTGTTGCTTGAGAGTAACTCGCTAAGAGTGGATGAGTCGAACTTCACGGGCGAATTGTATGCCAATAAGGATGTTGTGCCTGAGAATGTGCAAGGTGTGGCAGCTTATCCCGCCAACAAATTGTTAAGGAGCAGCATCGTGATAGAAGGTACTGGCGTGATGCGGATTGAACGCATAGGCGTGGACACCGAAGAGGGTAAGGGCGTGATGCGTAGCGCAGAAGGCAGCGACGTGAAGACTCCCCTGAATCAGCAACTTGACAGATTGGGACGCTATATTTCTATTGCAAGCTTTGTCATAGCCGCATTGATCGTGGTGGGCCGTTTGATTGTGTACTTCAGTGCTCCGACGGGTGGCGATGTGGATTGGATAGAATTCGTAGAGGTGCTGCTCAATAGTGTGATGATAGCCATTACGCTGATAGTAGTGGCTGTGCCTGAAGGACTACCCATGAGCGTGACGCTCAGTTTGGCACTGAGTATGAGGCGTATGCTGATGCAGAAGAACTTAGTGAGGAAACTGCATGCCTGCGAGACGATGGGTGCTGCGACGGTAATCTGCACCGACAAGACTGGTACGTTAACGCAGAACCGCATGAAGGTAATGGACTCGGAATTCTACGAAGGCGTGGATCAGGCATTGATAGCTAAGTTTGTGGCGATAAATTCGTCGGCAGAACTTACTTACGACACGCAGACGAACAAGCTATGCCCTATAGGTAACCCAACAGAGGGCGCTCTGTTGTTGTGGCTCAATGAGCAGGGTATAGACTATACTCAAATACGTGATGAGGCTAAGGTGCTGAGCGTCATGCCCTTCTCGACTGAGACAAAACGTATGGAGACAATCTTGCAAGATGGCGATGGGAAAACTAGATGGCGATACGTAAAAGGGGCTCCCGAGGTGTTGCTGGAAATGTGTGATGTTATTGCAGCGAATACGAGTCGGGATGCTGTTGAGAAAAGGCTGGACGAGATGCAACGCAAAGCTATGCGCACCTTGGCCTTTGCTTGTCAAAAGGATGACGGCCCCTTGACTTTTGCCGGAATCGTTGGCATCGCCGATCCCATACGAGATGATGTGGCTGAAGCTATCAGTATATGCAGAAATCATGCAGGATTGAGGGTAATCATTGTGACTGGGGACACACCAGGTACAGCATTGGAGATAGGCCGACAGGTTGGCTTGGTGGATGTAGGTGGACAAGCGATTAGTGTGACGGGTACGGAGTTTGCCCGCATGACTGATGAGGAGGCTAAGACGTTGCTTAGCAATCCTGATTTCAAGATTATTTCGCGTGCGCGACCTGAAGATAAAGCTCGCCTTGTCATTTTACTGCAAGAACTGGGTGAGGTGGTCGCCGTTACGGGCGATGGCACCAACGATGCTCCTGCTTTGAGTAAGGCACAGGTAGGTCTGTCAATGGGTGATGGTACGGCTCGTGCCAAGGAGGCAAGCGACATCACCATCATCGACAATTCCTTCTCGAGTATCAACAATGCCATCATGTGGGGGCGCTCTTTGTATTTGAATATCAAGCGATTCATCCTGTTCCAAATGACCATCAATGTGTGTGCTTGTCTCTTGGTTCTCTTTGGTGCCTTCGTAGGATTGGAATCTCCGCTGACGGTGACGCAGATGCTGTGGGTAAACCTGATAATGGACACGTTGGCGGCCATGGCACTTTCTTCACTTCCGGCAGACAAGGGTGTGATGAATGCCAAACCTCGCAATCCTAAGTCCAACATCATCGATCGTGGGATGCTGTTACGAATGTTAGGCATAGGAGGTGCATTCTTCTGTTTCATGTTGGTGCTTTGGCAGGTTATGTGGCATAATAATATTAAAGATGTATCGCAACTGCCGAGAATCATTGTGCAGCATTTTGGGCACGTTTGGGACTTGTCGAACAAAATAACCCCATCGCTTGAGGAAGGCAGCATCTTCTTCACTTTCTTCGTGATGTTGCAGTTCTGGAATATCTTTAATGCAAAGTATTACAGGACAAAGCGAAGCTTGCTCTTGGACATCTGTAGCATGTTGCGCCGTGATGGTAAGTGGCGCGACTCGTTCAGTTGGGGTTTCGTGTTTGTGCTCGTCGTAATTCTGTCGGGGCAGTATTTTATTGTGCAATATGGAGGAGAGATGTTCTCAACTGATCCCATGAACGGTAATGAGTGGGGATGGGTACTACTGTTGACATCCCCAATTATGATACTGCCAGATCTTGTCCGTACTTGGCGTGTGAAGAAGATAGCACCAAAACGCATATGACTATGTCATAAAAAACTGCACAAAGTAGCAGATAGCCATTCTGCGCAGAAAGGAAGGAAATCAAATGACAGACGACGATACAAAAAAGAACGAGGGCAGTTTGCTGCCCTCGTCCTGTATAGAATATGTGATATGTCAGATTACCATTCCTTGTCCCAGATAGAACCAGAAGTGATACCCTCCTCCTTGACCAGAGCATTTTCGCCATCGACGGTGGATCCATCGGTATCCATGGGAAGGCTAGTTGTGGCCAGAACACCATCTTTCTGATAGAGGGCGTAGCGTTGAACGCTAGGTGCAGAATATATCTTTTTCATAAATGTCTTTGTTTTACGTTTACAAAATCTTATCTTACTTGATCACAACCTTTTTGCCACCAATAATGTTGATGCCCTTCTGAGCGTTCATCAGCTTCACACCCTGCAAGTTGTAGATAGCTGCCTTCTCGCTGTTGTTGGCAATCTCGCTGATAGCAGTCTCGTTGTTATCGTTGAAGCCGTAGAATGCCTTTACGTCACTACCTGTAACTACGAGGTAACCCTTGCCAGCTGCGATAGTGGTACCTGTCGTAGCCTTCTTGAAACCAACTTCATCGTCAACCTTAGCCAAGATATACTGAGTACCATCAGCGGTAACGTCAAAGAGATCAGCAACCAACTGGTTAGCCTCAGGAGCCGCAGCATCGGTTGTGGTGTTGAAGTAATAAGTACCCTCGTTAGCCTCCAGGATGACTGCCTCGTATGCGGGAATCTCGGTTACACTTTCGAGCTTAATATAACCCTTCTCGGTAGAGCTTACAACATAAGCCTCAAGACCCTCAGCGTTGAACTTGACATCCTCACCAGCTACATAAGTAGCATAGCGAGCAGCAGAAACGGTAGCAGAAACCACATTGGGCAGTGTCTGATCAAATACGGGGTGACCGGTACCCACCTCCTGACGGAAGTTGCTGTCGCCCAGCTTAGCGCAGAGCGCACCAGAGGCAAGCATACCATCCTCGATGTTACCATCGTGCCATACATTATTGAATGTGGCACCGTTTTGACGGCTGAATTGATTAGAGTTACCCCCCGTTACAGTGCCAATAGTGTAGCAATTGATATATTCTGGATTATCACCAGCCCAACCAGAGAGACCACCATTGTCAGAGGCACCGCTGATTGCACCAGCGTTGTAGCAGTTGATCATGTAGATCTTGGCACCAGAATTCATATCCACACCGAGGATACCACCAGCGTTAGCATTTGTGGCAGTTACAGTAGCCTCGTTACCCACGTTGATGAACTTCACTTCACCACCGCCGTTGGTACCACCAGCGATACCACCTACGAATGACTTACCCTTTACAGAACCTGCAGTGGTAAGGTTATAGATCTCAGCACCATTGGTCAGCACGCCGAAGAGACCCTGATAGTCATTGTCGCTTTCCATAGCCAGGGTTACAGTGTGGAAGTTACCGATGAACTTAGCGTGATAGGGGTTAGCCTGTGTACCGATAGGAGCAAGCTTAGCATCACCCTGCTCGATGTCAGCTGTCAATTCAGCCTTAGCCGTGGTGTTACCACCGTTTACAGAAGTAGCGAACCATACGAGCTGGCCGATGTTGGCAATCTGATAAACATCAACATCCTTAGCGGGCTCCTTACCTTCTGCCTTACAGTTCTCGCAGAGGTCGTTAGAACCGAATACGTGATCATCGTAAGTAGCACCCTCAGTGTTAGAGTAAGATGAGCTACCCTTAGCGGTTACATGGTCGCAATAGTAGTCACCATTCTGGTAAACCTTGCCGTGAGAAGCAAAGGGAACAGGAGTAGCATCGGTACCGATAGCCTGATACCAGTTCTCACCACCGCTCACGTTATCATTCAAGAGGAAGCAGAACTCACCCGAAGCAAGAGTAGCATCTGCAGGGGCAATCGTGTAGCAGTTTGTCAGGGCAGGAGTGTTACGAGCGAAGTCTGCACTGTTGCCGTTCTTGGTGTAAGCAGAAGGAGCTACGTAGCAGTTGGTGTACTTGTTGTTTGAACCAGAACCTGCCCAACCAACGAGGCCACCACAACCATCCTTGCTACCACAGTCGATAGAGCCGAGGAATGCACAGTTCTTAAGTACTGCAGTACCCTCCATGTTGGCGAAGAAGCCACCACAGGTAGCGTCACCGTTACCGCCAGTGTAGCTGACAGCAGTCTTTACGATAACATTCTCAATAGTAGAGCTGCCATCTGAGCGACCACCAAGACCACCGACGCAGTTCTGGTCGTTTGATGTAGCAGTACCCTCTACAACGAGGTTCCTGATAGTTGCGCCATCAATAGCTGCGAAGAGACCTGTACGGTTGACACCTGCGCGATTTGCAATGGCAATAGTAATAGTATGCTCCTGACCATCAAACTCACCCTTGAAAGGCAAACCAGGAACTCCAATGAAGCCATTATTGTAAGCAGTGTAGTCGATATCTGCTGTCAGCTGAGCCTTAACGGTTGCATCAATGTCCATTACGTAGCTGGCAAACCAACGGAGGTCATTTGCAGTGCCAATCTGATAGTAGCCACCAACAGGAGTAAGATATTCCTTATGGAAAGTACCACATACGGTACACCAACCATTCTTGTTGGTATGAGGAGGAATTACAGATTCGTTAGAGTTGCTGTAGGTGAGTTCACCACCAGCAGAAGTACCATCACACTTAAGTGTACCATTAGCGTATACCTGAGAATGTGAAGAGAAAGGAACGGGGGTAGCGTCTACATCAGTTGACAGGTTCTGATACCATCCAAGAGCACTCTGGTCACCATTCAGCATGTAGCAGAACTCACCAGTAGCAACTTTGCTTGCTGCGACCTTGGTGCCCTGACCGTAGTCATTCTCTGAAATATAGTAGCAATTGTTAGCAGCAGCATCGCCACGGTAGAGGATTCTGTTGCCATCAAGACTCTCCATGCCATCTGCGATGACCCAGCAGTTGGTGTATGTTGAACCACCCTGGCTCCAACCAGTGAAGGCACCACACTGACCGCCCTGACCGCTTACATGACCTGTAACGGCACAGTTCTTGGCAGTCACCTTTGTACCATCCGTGCAGCAACCGATAAGACCAGCAGCATTGGCATCTGTCGTACCTGTAGAGCGAACAGTACCAGCCGAGATGATGTTTGAGAGAGTGATAGTACCGCCATCGCGAGCAAAACCTACGAGACCACCCACCTTGGCATTTCCAGTGAACGAACAGCCGTCGCCAAGTACGAGGTCGTGGATGTTTGCACCATCAGAAGCATAACGGATGAGACCAATATTATTACCCTCATCAGCTAACACAGCATTGTCGATGGTATGACCTGCACCGTCGATCTCGCTCTTAAACTTCTGCTTGTCGGAAGCAAGAGGGAAGAAACCCTTACCAGTGAAGTCGAGATCGGAGGTAAGACGAATCTTGCTTGTGGTTTCACCAGAAGTGATGGCACCAACTGCATAGTAGTAGTCATTCTCAGAACCTACGAGATAGAAATCACCATCCTTCGAGGGAGCTGTGAGCTTCTCTGCCTTGATCTTCTGGGTTGCAGTGTTGATAGTTACAATGTAGATACCTTCCTCAGCAACGCACCATTTGTTGTCACCACCACCGTTGGTAGTCATGTCTGACCACTCGGGAGTGAGTACTGTGCCCTGAACAGGAGCCCAGTAGCCATCCCAACCATCTGCTGAATTGGGAATCTTGAAGCGACCATTATCGCCATCACCAACCGTTAATTTCAAACAGCAGATCCACTCAGAGGTGCCATTAACCTTCACCATCTGCACCTGGCTGCGTTGCCACAAGCCAGAATTCCATCCGCTGGCGGTACAACCACCCACGAGGAAGTGCTCTTCTGCATTGACACCCAAAGAGAGCATCACTGCAGCGATAAAACCAAATAGTTTTTTCATAATTGTTAGTATTAATATTGAATTGAATAATTAGATTTTTTCATTGGTGGAATGGGGCGAGGCATGTGGGGTAATGGTGCCATGCCGCATTCGTGGTGCAAAGATATGCAATTTTTTATATACACGTACATATGATATGCATGTATTTTGATTTTTATATAATTATGAATAGATTGTTGCATGCTTTGTGCAATTTGTTGCATACCCCAACCGCTATATTCCCTTCTTACATTCAAGTTTCCCACCTTTTGTACGCTGCTTTGAGGAACGGGTTTCGGGAACTCATACAGTTATACAGTTATACAGTTACTTTTTTGAGGTACCCTATTTCTTATCTTATATACTATATATACTTATATATATCTATATATCAATATATTATATATAATAAAGTGCTACCAACGCAGAATACCTACCCCTCAAAATTTTTAACTGTATAACTGTATAACTGTATTATACAGCCCCATGAAGGCTGACCTCTTCCAAGTCTATCCCGTAGACGGATGGGTGAACGGCATGCGCAGCGACTACCCTTACGGTGAGGTGGGCAGTGTCAGCAAGACCAGTGCCAACAACTATTCAAAGCTGGGCACTCCGGCCTCTACACTTGGTGCTCCTGCTGGCGTGACGAGGGTCTTCGAGCCTGCCGACGAATACAAGGGCGATCTTGCCCGTACCTATTTCTATATGGTGGTGTGCTACCAGGACAAACTTGCCGATTGGACGGGTCAGGTCTTTGGCAACGCCGTAGCCCCCGATACCTTCAATCCCGAATACCCCGGTTACCCCGGCATGGCCGACTGGGCCATCAAGATGTTCATCAAATGGAGCCATGACGACCCCGTCAGCCAGAAGGAGCGTGACCGCAACGATGCCGTCTACAAACTGCAAGGTAACCGCAACCCCTTCATCGACTGCCCCGGCCTCGAACGCTTCATCTGGGCCGACTATCTGAAATAATGACATTGCTGACCCCAACTCAAACTTTAGAGGTTGATGTCAAGGAGCAAAACTCCTTCGGAGGCATGCCCTCAGAGGTTCTTTTTGCTTTTATGTATCTCATAATAATCAACGCTTAATAATGTTTGCGCACGCGCATGTTCTGGCGAGTTATTGATGCTCGGATAGTTTTTTCCGCCATATGGCGGAAAATAAAATGCCGTTGCGCCATTTTTTATTCCGCCAATGGCGGAAAAATGAAAGCCGCAGCGGCTGTTAGTCGTTAGCCGCAACAATGTAATGGCGTGAGGCTGCTATGGCGTGAATGAAATGCTCGATGCCATACAGGTGCGGCACGCCATGCGGTTGTGCTTACCCCATAGTGGTGCTTGCGCATGTGTTTGTTAAGGAAAATGTGTACCCCCTCTCCGAGCAACGAGCAATCGTCAATCGGGGAGGGGGTACTCTCGTTATGGTATGCTATACCCTATAAAGTTTCTTTTTAGAAACGATAGCCAAATGTCATTACGAATGAGAAGTTCTTGGGAGTTCCCAGTCGTTCACCTGGCATACGGTCTGGGTCTTTTGCCCAGGCCTCGCGGAAGTCATTGGTATACATGTCGGTGAAACCCCAGTCGCAACCGAGAGCCAGGCTGTAGTGCTGGTTGTACTCGGCACCTACGCGGAAACCTAAACCTGCATCCCAACGCTGGAAGCCGCTTTGGCTCTTCTTGAAGGTCTTGTAGCTCGATTCTAAGTCGCGAAGTCCGTCTTGGTTAAATTCAGTCTTAACTTTACCGCCTACTCCAATAGCAAAATAGGGACCTAATTCACCGAAAACGCCCAACTCAGGGATGATGTTGTACTTGAAACCTACGTGAATAGGTATTTCCAGGTAATGTGCATTGGTTTTCACGGTATATTCATATTGCGTCGGGTCTAGACCAACAGAAATAATACCGTCTTTCTTTGCACCTCTCATGATCCAATCTACACCAGCATTGATGTAGGTGCCGTGAGCCTTGGGCAACATGTATTCCAGCTTGAAGCCCATAGTACCGCCTGGTTTAGCGTTAGTTGGCATGTCTTTAATGTTGCTGACGGTCAAACCCAGGTTGAACTGTGCGGTTACGCCCTCTTCGGGCTCATTGTCAATAGCGAATGCGCTGCCACTCATTACGAGTGCAACTGCTGCGATTAAAAACTTTTTCATAATTCTTCTTTTTTTTCGTTGTGTTTATGGTTGTGTTTACTTTTCTTCGATGCACTTCCAAACAAGGGCGCTGCAGATAGCACCGATGAAGGGACCTACGATGAATACCCATACGTTGCTAAGTGCTTCACCACCAGCAAAGATGGCGGGGCCGATAGAACGTGCGGGGTTTACACTGGTACCAGTGAAGTGGATACCTACCAGGTGGATGAGGATAAGGCTGAGGCCGATGGCCAGACCTGCGAAGTTGCCAGTAGCGCCGTTAGTCTTGTGGGTTGCACCCAGTACGACGAGTACGAAGAGGAAGGTGAGGATGGCCTCAACGGCGATGGCCTTACCTATGCTGCCGTCGCAACCTGCGATGCCGTTGCTACCAATGCCAGTCTCAGCGCCATAGATGGCAGCCAGTGCTACGCCAGCGATGATGGCACCAATGACCTGTCCACACATATAGCCAGCAGCATCCTTGCCATTGATGCGGCCAGTGAGCAAGCAACCGAGCGTGATGGCGGGGTTGATGTGGCAACCTGAGATGCCACCGATGGTGTATGCCATGGCTACAACGGCCAAACCGAAGGCAATGGCAGTACCTACTACTGATGCGGCGTCCACACCGCAACTCAGACTTACGGCTGCACCGCAACCGAGGAATGTCAGCACGAAGGTGCCGATAGCTTCTGCAAGATACTTCTTCATAATCTAATGTTTTACCTAATAATTATAAATAATGTATATAAGAAAATACCCTCCTCCTGATGTTATGGAGGAGGGGTATGGGGAATGCGTTTTGCTTACTTCTTCTCCTTCAAGAGGTCGCGGATCTCGGTCAGCAACTTCTCCTCAGCTGAGGGTTCAGGAGCGGGTGCGGGTGCTTCGGGCTCTGCCTTCTTCTTGGTGGTGAGCTTGGTGATGAACTTGACCATCATAAAGATGCAGAATGCGATGATGATGAAGTCGAAAACATCCTGCAGGAACTGGCCGTAGTTGAGCATGACGGCCTCCTTAGCAGCCTCGATCTCCTCACCGGCCTCGTTTACCACTGCGGGTACAGCATCCTTGATGGTGATGCTCAGCTTGGTGAAATCAACACCACCTACCAAAACACCGATGGGAGGCATGATGACGTTGGCTACTACAGAACTTACGATTTTACCAAACGCACCGCCGATGATAACACCGACTGCCATGTCGATTACATTGCCCTTAAGCGCAAATGCTTTAAATTCTTCTACGAATTTCATAATAATTTTGATTAATTTTTAAAAATTTCTATGTTTGACAATGCGAATTTAAAAATTATTTCGTAAATTTGCGCTGAAAATAAAAAAAAAGTGATGAAAACGACTGCATATTGCATGATATTGACCATTTTTGTCCTTCTTTTTGCAGCTTGCAAGTCCGCACATTACTGTAATTGCGGTTAATGCTGCATTACGTAAAAATTGATAAGAGAACGAGTTTAAGAAACTATATTAATTAACCATTTTAATTCATTTAAAGCAAAATGACAAAAGTAGCTATTAACGGTTTTGGCCGTATCGGACGTATGTCCTTCCGCGCTATGATGGCTCATCCCGAACTTGACATCGTAGCAGTCAATGACTTGACAAGCGCAGACACTCTCGCATATCTTTTCAAGTACGACTCAGTACACGACAATTTTGAAGGTGAAGTTCACGCTGAAGGCGAATACCTCGTTGTCAATGGCAAAAAAGTTCGCATCTATGCAGAACGCGACCCCGAACAGCTTCCTTGGAAAGAACTCGGCATCGACATCGTTGTTGAATCCACAGGTCTCTTCAAAAAACGCGAGCAGATGATGAAGCACATCAACGCTGGCGCAAAGAAAGTCATCCTCACCGTTCCCGCAGGCAAGGCTGACGACGTTGACGCCACCATCGTAATGGGCGTAAACGACAACGTGCTCACCAAAGAGATGCAACTCGTTTCCAACGCAAGCTGCACCACCAACTGCTTGGCTCCCGTTGCCAAAGTTCTCAACGACAAATTCGGTACCAACCGTGGTTTGATGAACACCATCCACAGCTACACCAACGACCAGAAAATCCTCGACCAGCCCCATAGCGACCTCCGTCGTGCTCGCGCTGCCGCCGTATCAATCATCCCCACTTCCTCTGGCGCAGCCAAGGCTGTAGGTTTGGTTATTCCCGAACTCAAAGGCAAACTCGATGGTTTCGCAATGCGCGTTCCTACTCCCGATGGTTCTGTTGTTGACCTCACCGCCGAGATGAACTGCAACGTTACCAAGGAAGAAATCAACGCTGCCATCAAGGAAGCCGCCGAAGGTTCCATGAAGGGCGTTCTACAGTATGTTGAAGATCCTATCGTCAGCATCGATATCATCGACAACACTCACAGCTCCATTTTCGACAGCTTGCTCACCCAGGTTATGGACGGCAACTTCGTAAAGGTTGTTTCTTGGTACGACAACGAGAAGGGTTACAGCACCCGCGTTGGCGACCTCGCCGCAAAACTCGCAAAACTGCTCTAATCCTTGAGTGGTTTAGAATATTGAATACGGTGCGCTCTAAAGAGCGCCCCGTATTTTTTGCTTTATTCTTGATATCTGACCCCCAAAGGCATCTTTTCGTTTGTTTTTACATCACTTTTACATACTACAAAACCCGAAAATACGTTATTAATAAAGAGAACCTTCAACCCTTAAAATCTCCTAATCTGTTATTCCATGGAACTTCTCAAAGATAAAGTCGCAATCATCACGGGTGCCACACGCGGCATCGGAAAGGCCATCGCGCTTCGTTTCGCTCAGGAAGGCTGCAACATCGCTTTCAGCGGACGCTCCCGCAACGACAATATGATCGACGTTGAACAGCAACTGCTCCAAACTGGCGTACAGGCAAAAGGCTACGCCGCCGACGCTTCCAACCTCGAGCAAGCCCAACAGATGGTGGCTCACGTTCTTGAAGACTTCGGACACATCGACATCCTCATCAACAACGCCGG